>NZ_CP062804.1:2642420-3303026 GCF_008801925.2 Cupriavidus basilensis
CATCCTATTTGAAGAAACGTGAAGCGCCGCGGGTAAAGGAAGATCTTTTGCAGCATGAGCCCAGCAAGCGAGTTCGCTAGAGTCCGCTGTATCATCTATGCCGTTGGCGCAGCGACGGTAGGATTTGCGACGCCCGCCCCCCCCCCCGCATCGCAAATACCTTGAGAGACTAGTCGTGTGTCAGAATTTTGATGATGTGTCGCTCGAGACACCTATCGCCGCTGACGCGGATACCCTAAACGCCTTTGCTTTCGGCATCATTGGCTTCGGACCAGACGGCATAGCCGCCCACTGTCAGTCGTCATGCTGGACGCCGACCAGTTCAAAGGTATCAATGACACGCCAGGGCACCAAGCCGGCGACGAGGTCTTGAAACGGATTGTCGCGGAAGCGAAGGGGATTCTACGTTCGTCTGATATCGTCGCGAGGCTTGGCGGAGAAGAATTTATACTGCTACTGCCGTCCACGACGTCCAACGAAGCGGCTGCAGTGGCTGAACGCGTACGGGCTGCCGTCGAGAGCGCGTACATCGATACGCGAGCCGGCCCGTTGCAGGCAACGGTCAGTCTTGGCGTGGCGTCTCTAGGTCATACGACCATGACACTCGAATCTTATTGGCAGTCGCCGACCGCGCCCTCTATGAGGCGAAGGGCGCGGGGCGAAACTGCGTGCGTATCGGCCACATCGATAATGCTAGTGCGGTTTTCGATTGCGAGGTCTGCGAAGACAGTAAAGCACCGGCAGACCTATAGCCTAGTGACGGCCAGAAAGCGGAACAATCGCACCGAATAACTACAACACCGGAACGCAGGAAAGATGGACTCTTTTAGGATTCATAGCCAGGAAGAACTGGCTGGACAGGCGCAACAATGCGCAGGATGTGGCAATGAAACGCCATTGCCTCTCGAAATTGGCTTTGCGTTCCAGCCAATCGTGGACGTCAGCTCCAAGTCTGTATACGCATGCGAAGCGCTCGTGCGTGGTGCAAAAGGCGAATCCGCATATTCCGTTCTGTCGCAAATCGATGACGGGAACAGATATCGATTTGACCAGCATTGCCGTCAAGTTGCTATCGCCAACGCTGCCGCACTCGGTCTGGATGCTTTTCTGTCCATCAATTTCCTGCCGAATGCCGTCTATCGCCCGGAGGTTTGCATTCGCACCACCCTGGAGGCCGCCCAGAAGAATGGATTTCCTCTTGAGCGAATCATCTTCGAGACAGTCGAGGGGGAGCATATCGGTGATCGTGCACGCCTTGTCGAGATTTTCAAGGCGTACAAGAAGTTCGGTTTCCTGACTGCAATTGATGATTTCGGCGCTGGATACTCCGGGCTCGCCCTGCTTGTAGATTTTCAGCCCGATATTGTCAAGCTCGATATGGCTCTGCTGCGCGGCATAGACACCGATACGGTGCGCCAGCGGATCGTGCGAGGCGTGCTATCGATATGTGATGACCTCGGTATTCGGGTGGTGGCTGAAGGTATCGAAACTAAAGGGGAGCGTGACTTTTTTATCGCGTACGGGGTCAGCTTGATGCAAGGCTATTTCTTTGCGAAGCCTGCTTTCGCAGCTATTCCCAAACTCGATCCGGAAGTCTTCGCCGCATAGTAGGCCAGCACGCCCACGTAGTACGAATGAGAAACCCTTCGCATTGGCTATGTTGACCGAAGGCTTGAGCAGTGGGCCAGACGAAACTCCCCGGGGCTACTCACCTGTTGTACTAGTCGCCGTTAGGGTAGTGGCTGAGCGCATGTGTGTGACGCCATCATCGAGGCGCTCACTAGCAGCCGCGGGCGCTGGAGGCGTGTCGCCAGCCAGACCACCAGCCGCTGAGTCAGGCCGATCCGGCTGTCCCCAACACGCGCTTGCGCGCCGTCGTCCAGCCTGAGCCCAAGATGGGCGCTCCGGCCAGGTTGATCACTAAGTCGAAGACCGCATCGGCCGGCAGCGCCTGAAGGCTTTCAGTGATACGAGAGCCCGCGGGCAGCCGCCGCGCGGCGCTGGTCGGTTGGCGCGACAGCACGGTGACAGTGTGGCCGGCCATCAGCAGATGGGGCACCAGAGCGCGGCCGATGAAACCGCTGCCGCCGGTGACGAGGAAGCGTTGCGGAGCGGCGCCAACTCGGCCCGCGGTTTGTGAGCTGGGGGCAGTCAGAGGAGCGGTCATAGTTTGATCAGGTCGTGGTTACCCAGGAGGATTGGCTTGCACAACACGCGATAAGCGTCAGCGTCAAAGGCGGGGGCGACCCGGCGCAGCGCGCGTGCGCGGGCGAGATCGGGAGCACTGCCCAGATAGCACCAGTTGCGCACCACGTGGATGCGGGCGACCTCGCCATCGTCTTCGCGCAGGCCGATCGCGCCGCCAAAGGGCCAACAGGCTACGCGTACTGCTTGCAGTGAGGCCACGAGGCGGTCTCGGTGCGCGGCCTCGGTTTCGGCGCCCGCACAGGCGCCGGCGCAGCGGCCCAGCATGGCGCGAAAGCAGCGCCCGCGCACGGCGGGCCGTTCTAGGCCCAGCAGGTGCAGACACAAACGATGTGCGTCGGCTAGCTCGCGCAGATGGTCCAGCGCCGCGCGCCGGCCGGCGAAGAGGCCGTAAAAGTCGGGCTCGTGCGCGAAGTCAATGCGGTTCGCGTACACCACCTCGGGCATGCCGTCGACGAGGCGCAGCGAACAAAGTTGCTGCTGGCGGCGCAGACGCTGGTTGAATAGAGGCAACTGCTCCTTGATGAGGCGCGCTTCCAGCAGCAGTGCGCCGATCTCGCCCCCGGTGCGCTCATGGTCGATACGACGCAGTTGCTGCAGCATGCGCGCTTCTTGGGCATTGCGCAGATGCGACAGGACGCGCGAGCGCAGATCGACGCTCTTGCCGATATAAAGCGGCAGTCCGCCCCGCTCGCCATGGAACAGGTAGACGCCCGGGGCACGCGGCAGCGCGCGGGCCACTTCCCGAAGCGGCTCCAGGCCCGCAGGCAGCAGGGCGGCGCTCGGCGGCGCGTCCGGCGTCGGCCTGACGATGCCGGACAGCGGGGCGGCTCGGCGGTGGAGCCTGCTGCCCGGAAGGCGGGGCGAATGCGCTCGCTTCATAGCGTATCCAGTTGCTCCAGCGTCAGTCTGGCATGCTCCCGCACTGCGGCGCGCGCTTCAGTGCTGAAGCGGTCCCACTGCCGGTAGGCCATGGCAAGACGCGGCAGCGTGCCGAGGCGCTCCCGGTGACGATCGAGGAATTGCCAGTAGAGCGCGTTGAAGGGGCAGGCACGGGCGCCGGTGCGGGCACGCCGGTCGTAGCGGCAGCCCTTGCAGTAGTCGCCCATGCGATCGATGTAGGCGGCGCCGGCAATGTACGGCTTGGTGGTGATCAGTCCGCCATCGGCGAACTGGCTCATGCCAAGCGTATTCGGCAGCTCGACCCATTCGAACGCATCGATGTAGACTCCCAGATACCAGCGATGCACAGCATGCGGGTCCAGTTCCGCCAGCAAGGCGAAGTTTCCGATTACCATCAAGCGCTGGATGTGATGAGCATAGGCCTCGCGAAGCGATTGCCCTATCGCCAGCGCTAGGCAGCGCATATGTGTGCGTCCATTCCAGAACCAAGAAGGCAGCGGGCGCCGATGGTCCAGCGCATTGACTTGTGCGTAGCCGGGCATGCGCGACCAGTAGACATTGCGAACGTACTCGCGCCAGCCAAGCACCTGGCGTATGAAGCCTTCGGCGCTGGCCAGCGGCACCGCGCCGGCACGCCAGGCTTTCTCGACGCGCACGATGACCTCACGCGGCGCCAGCATCTTGGTATTGAGGGCGAACGATAGCAGCCCGTGGAATAGCCGCGGGGCCTGGCTGTGCATGGCGTCCTGATAGGGGCCGAAGTGAGGCAGCGCGTAGGCGACGAAAGCTTCGAACTGCCGCAGCGCCTCGGCGCGACCCTGCGGCCACGGAAGCGAATGCGCCTGCGGCGCACCGAAGCTGTTCACGCCGGCCGCTGAGATAGTTTTCCATAAGGCAGCGTGATCGTGGTGTGTGCGGGTGTCAGCCGGCAGCGGCGGCGTGCCGCGCCAGGGGCGCCGGTTGTCCGCATCGAAGTTCCAGCGCCCACCAGCCGGCTCACTGCCGCTTTCGAGCAATACCGCATGGCGCAGGCGCATGTGACGGTAAAAGCGCTCCATCAGCCAGCGCTCCCGGCTGCCGAACAGTGACAGTGCCTCGCGCCGTGCGCTGAGGAAGTGTTCGCTCTCTACCATCTGCGCGGCGATGGGTAGCTTAGCTGCGTAATGCTCCAGCATCTGGTCCAGCCGCCATTCGTCAGGGGCTTGGTATTCGAACCGGCGCACGGCGAAACGGGGGATCAGTGCGTCCAGGTTGGCGTCGATACGCTGGTGGTTGTCTGGCGCATCGATGGCGAGGTAGTGCACGCGGTGCCCAGCGGCGCGCAATGCCCAAGCGAATCGCCGCATGGCGGCGAAGATGGCAAGGATCTTCTGCGCATGATGCAAGACATAGTCCGTCTCCTGCCGCATCTCCATCAGCACATAGACCACCTCGGGGTCTACGTGTGCGAACCAACTGTGGCGGGAATTGAGCTGGTCGCCAAGGACCAGTCGAAGTGTCGTCACCGTCGGGACCTCCGGGTGAACATGGCCAGCCTCATCGCAGCGCTCCGCGCATCCGAGAGCTTCGACGGCAGCGCTCGCTGCAGTACTTCACGGCGTCCCAATCTCGGCGCCATTTGCGTCGCCAATTAAAAGAGCGCCCGCAATGCGAGCAGATTTTGGAAGGTGGGACGCAGGAAGGATTCCATGTCATCAAGCACTGGCGCCAATCCGCGCAATGTTGCTGCTAGCGCGCCGACTATCAGAGTCGTGTGGCGAGCGAGGCGCTGGCCTTTGGTGCCATAGGCCTGGTCCGCAAGAACGTGCCAGGTATCGCGTGGCGCCAATGCATTTACCAAGCCAACGGCGCTGCAGCCTCCAAGCAGCAGGCCTGGCAGTGCTCCGATCAGGACTCCAAGCGTGGACCAGCGCATCGTGTTTCTCCTCGGACGATCTGCTTTGGGCGGACAAAAAACTAGTTGGTAAATATTTCTACTATTCAGTAACTTTACTTCCTAACAGGTATTCAAGCAACCGATAGACGATTCTTTGGCGCAGCAACGGCTTTTTGGCACGTCAGCCACGCTATTTGAAGTGAACTCTGGCCGGCGACCCTGTCGCAGCTCACCCTAGTGCTCGGATGGCCGCAATAAGGTCAGGCGAATGGTCTGCAACCCACACCATCGGGACTGGCTAGAACCGTATCAATCTGCAGGAGAAGGACGATTACCCCAAGGACCGCAGCGCAGACCGTCGCGACGCAGGCGCGAGTTCTCGACGATTTCGTGGGTTCCGCCTCCCAGGGGGCCATCCGTTGAATACGGGACTCGGGAGCCAGAATCCATGTTGCCGGATTGCCAACTGGCCGCCCGCCGGCTTCAACAAGAGGTCTTCGCACCACGTAGAATCGCGACTCGTGATCCGTTGCAGCGAAGCGCGTGCACAGGCACCTAACCCATTGGATACATACCGACATGAGCGACTACAAGAAGCGTGCGCCCGCGCGCCGCGTTCCCGCCCGCACTCCACGCCTAACCACCCGCATCCGCACCATTGCCCTGCTCGCCGTCCTCTACACGGCAGGCGCCAGCGCCCAGACCGCCGCGAAACGCGATGAGTTTTTCTGGCTGGGTGAAATGAACAAGGCCACGGCCGTCATCAACACCGACGAAGGACTGCTGGACAAATCGGTGGCGCCGCGCGTAGCGGCAGGCGTCGCCAAGGTGATCCAGGACGGCAACCAGCCAGGCGCCAGGCGTCCGTCCACCGTCATCTCGTTCGAGCCGCAGTTGATCCAGGCAGCCGGCGTCGAAGTCACGCTGCTGCACGCCGGCCGCTCGAGCCAGGACATGCACGCGACCTACCGCGCGGCGATCATGCGCGACAACCTGCTCAATCTGGCCGACCAGCTCAACCGGACGTCGAAGACGCTGGTCGGGCTCGCCGACAAGCATGCCGCGACGATGGTGCCGAACTACACGAACGGCGTGGCGGCGCAGGCGAACAGCTACGGCCACTACCTGCTCGGGTTCGCGGCCGCGCTCGACCGCGATGCGCAGCGCATCCGCGAGGCCTATGTTCGCGTGGACCGCTCGCCGATGGGAACGACGGTGCTCAACGGCACGAGTTGGCCGCTCGACCGCAAGCGCATGGCGGACTACCTGGGCTTCGAGGCCCTGGTCGACAACGCCTATGACGCGGCACAGATCTCGTCGGCCGAAGCCCCGGTCGAAGTGGGCGCGATCGTGTCGACCATCGCGCTGCAGGCGGGCAGCTTCATCGAAGACGTAATGACGCAGTATGCGCAGTCGCGCCCGTGGATCCTGCTGTCCGAAGGGGGCGGCAACACCTACGTATCGAGCGCGATGCCACAGAAGCGCAATCCCGGATTGCTGAACAACGCGCGTCATAACGCGTCGATGGCCATCACGCTGGCGATGGGTCCGGTGATCGAGGCCCACAATATTCCGCCGGGCATGCCCGACGCCAAGGAAGTGAAGCCCAACAGCGAAATGGTCGGCAGTGGCATCACGGTGCTGAAAGACTGGGACCGTATCCTGGGCGCCCTGGTGCTCAATCCCGACCGCGCGCTCGAAGAGCTGAACAGCGACTGGACCGCCTCTCAGGAACTGGCCGATCTGCTGATGCGCAAGTACAAGCTGCCGTTCCGCGCCGGCCACCATTTCGCGTCGGAGATCGTCGATTACGCGAAGGCGAACGACATCAAGCCGAGCGACTTCCCCTACGCCAAGGCGCGGGAGATATATCGCGCGGCCGGACAGGACAAGGGCTATGCCTCGGGTGAGCTGCCGATGACCGAGGCCGAGTTCCGCGCGGCATTGAATCCGTTGTCCATCACCAAGAACCGGGCCACCAGCGGCGGCCCGCAGCCCGCGGAAATGACCCGCATGCTGGCCGAGGCCAGGCAGCGGCTCGCCGCGCAGGATGCGTGGATAAAGGCACGGCGTACCCACATTGACACGTCGCTGGCCCGGCTTGACGCCGACTTCGGCAAGCTGACGGCGCAGTCAGGCAAATAAGCCTGTCGGCCTGGCGGGAACAGGCCGCGCGAGGCGACGCATGTCGCTTCCCGGCCCTGTAATTGGCCCGTCCCTCGGGCCATTCAGGTCAGGCAAATCAAGAGCGGCGTACCTGTTCGCAGGGATTCACGAGAATCGATGTACAAGAATTCAGCGACATTCACCCTGCTGCGCGCGCACTACGGCCTGGCCTATGCAATCCCGGCCCGAACGTTCCCGAAGACATCCATGTGAAGCTGATCGGAAGCCTGTTCGGCATGCTCCCCATCTTTGCCGGCGTCGTGCTCAACACCATCGCGGTCGGCATCGCCATCGCGTGGCGGGAACCGAGTGCGACGTTCCTGGCCTGGCTCATCATCGAGGTTCTGCTCTGCATTGCCCGGCTATGCGTTCCAGTGTGCCGGCACGGTCACGAGCTTCGGGAACAGCACCATGATGAACATGACCACGGACTCGGCGAGCATGAACGGAAGCACGCACCACCGCATCCATGCTGACCTGCCCCACGCCCGCCACCGCAATGACCCGGTGCCGCACCTTTGCGGTCTATCCGCGGGACGGTGGAGCCAGCGGAGGACCCGTCGCCATCCCATGCCCCCACCGATAAGGAACTGTCCAGTACAACCAGTCACCTAGGCCGCTCGCGAAGCTGCCTGCCATGGAAGAATCTCGAGCGCGGCCACTTCGCGATGGTTGCCGTCGTCGCCGTGCAGGTGCAACGCCTAGTGTCCCGCATGCACGGCGGCGAATACCACGGTCGCCGGCTGTGCCTGCGCCACCGGTATGCCGGTCGGCGTATAGCCGTGGATCATCAGCACCCCGCCCTGCGCCGACGTGGCCCGTATCGTCACGTCATCTCCCTGCGTCAACTTGAAGACGGGAATCTCACCCGGTTCGCCGCCAGGGGCGCCAATCCTGACCGTCAGGACACGGACCTCGTGCCGAGCCTGCGCGGCGCCGGAATCCGGCTGAGCGGCAATACGCGCCATCCAATACCCGCCCCACGATCAGCGCCACGCTCGCGACGGCTACGACGGTGGCAATGGCGACCGCGGAGATTTGCCTGCCCTGCCCGGATTGTGCATTCATGAATCGACTCCCTTGAAGACAAGATTGGAAGACCCCTGGGGCTCAGCAGCGCCCGACGCGTATCGCGGAACAATCGCAGCGCCTCGATATGGGCTAGGAATACGCTGGCGATAGGGCCCGCGAGAATTAGTCCGACCTGCGTATGCCAGATCGCGCTGGCACCGAGGATGATGGGCGGGAAATCCATCCGCACGGTCGCGAACAGATTCCATCCCACGCCGGCCGGATCCGATACCAACTTCACCATCTGGCTGCCCTGCCAGAACAGCAGCGTGTAGTAGTGCGCAAGGTGATAGACGAACGCGATAGAAACCAGCAAGTAGGCGAAGGTTCGGCTCAGCGACGCCACCGATTGCGGCGTAACCCGCTTCGGAGGGACCGCAGCGAAGGCAGGAATAAACCACCCTTGCCGAGCGTTCTTCCTCTCGGCAATCAGGAGGTGTGGCGAGTCGACACAAGTAGGGCCCGCCGGTTCCTGTCTATAATTGAGTCACATTCAACTAAAGGACGCTCCATGGCCATTTCCATGTACGCCACCTCTGTTCCGCTCTTCAAGCAAATGCTGAACAGCGTTAGCGCTATTCTGGCCAAGACGGAAGAGCATGTTGTTGCGAAGAACATCGATCCAAGCGCAATACTGCAGGCCCGCCTGTTTCCTGATATGTTGCCTTTGATCCGCCAGGTGCAGATTGCCGCCGATTTCGCCAGGGGCGTGTCTGCACGTCTTGCCGGTGTGGAAGTTCCCAAGTACGAGGACACCGAACAGACTTTCGCGGAGTTGCAAGCGCTTATCAGCAGAACTCTGGCTTTCATCGAAGGCTTCACGTCGGCACAGATCGATGGCAACGAGGAGCGCCAAATCGTTACGCGCCCGGGCACGCCGAAGGAGAAGAAATTTACTGGCCAGTCGTACCTGCTGAGTTACGGGCTGCCCCAGTTCTACTTCCATGTCACTACCACGTACGCGATCCTGCGCCATAACGGTGTGGAAATTGGCAAGCGTGACTATATGGGTACGTACTGAGACTCCCCTCCTTTCGGGAAAAGCTGCAGCTCGCTGCAATTTGCGTGGTTGTTGCTTTCTCAACGCGCCGCACAAACACATCAAGCATCGCGTGCCCATCGTCGCGGAGGTCGCGCGAGAATTGCGCCAGCACCTCGGTGGGCGTGCCCATCCTGAACCAAGGTTGCGGACTGGTGCGGTGCGTGCCGGCTCCTTAATTCGTGCGCTGAGCGATGGGGACCGCGCCGCCAAGCGACGTGCAAAACGGCGCATCAAAACATCGTTGAGACCGAAACGATGGTGGTCGACGCCAATCTCAACCACTCGATCTCTGCTTGATTCCAGTTACCTCCACAATCGCGCGAATCGCGTCTCCGACGCATACTGGCTTGATCGCCTTCTGATGTGACTCAAGGAGTGCTAGTTGGAACAACATGCCTTCCATCAACCCGTACGTGAGTGCTACCGGCACGATTTGCCCTTGCACCGCGCCGAAACGGGCGCTGTACTCGGCGTTGATAAAGTAGCTTCCAACACACCCGTGCAGTTGATGAAGGACACTAGGAACTCGGTGATGGTTCGCCTGTATCCGCGCCTATGAGGTTGTGCTTGTTGTCGGTACTGATCGTAACTCGCAATGTACGAGGTTGCGGGCAGTCAAACTCCAGCCTGGTATAGCGGGCCGGCGTGCGTTACGCACTATTGCGCGAAAATTCTGCTAGTTGAATTGATCGCCATACGACGCATCTCACCCGAGGCTTGTCTCGGAGACTATCGTGACAGCTATGCTGGTGATCGCGGCGCCAACCCGCAGCTCTCGATCGGACGAGTGCTGTGGGTCGAGCAGGACATGCGTGCCGCGATGGACAGAGAGATCGACAATCTCGCGTACCTTTTCAGGCTACCACGGCAAAGGTACTACTTCTCCGTTGGCACGCTCCCCAAAATAGAGCGATGGCAGAAAGCGCGAAAGAAACGTGAACTCCGTATAGCAATGACGCATTAGCGCAAGGCCCATGGCATCCGTCGGGCCACTGCCCGTGGATTGGTCGTCAAGGCCCAACACGAAACGACTGCGCAATACGCATCCCCAATCGGTGTCGCGAGCAACATGAAGCATTTGACCATTGAGCGGGTCACCCGAATCATCAAGCTGCACGTGCTCGCCAAAGCCAATTCTGGCCGCAACCACCGCCGATACGTGCGCGTCGCTCAGTGCTTGCTTCAACTTCATTGGGTCGAAGATGGTTGCGGGATCATGGAACTTTAGCTTCGCGGCCACCGGAGGAATCTCTGCGAGCGATTCAACCGCGTGAATGCTCGCGCCGTAATAGTTTTCGCCCTTGCGCCACTTGTCGTCCCACCCACGGTGTTCGACGTGGTCAACCGGATGCCACCATTTGATGTGTTGGGTCGTATCGAAGAACTTGAACCACCAATCGAACATGCGCCCTTTGCAGCCGTGTAAATCTGTTCGCACGGCAACCATTAGTGCACCGCTCTCTAAACGTTGAACACCTGTTTCAATCATCATCGGCGACGGGTCAAGAAGTGCCGAATGATCGAGCCAAGGGGTAGCGCTTCGTTTCGAATCCATGTGTGTACTCCATAGACGGGGTAGGGTGAGTATATAGGAAACGCTAAGCGTTTCCAACTATGAGGCATACTCTCGTCTATCGTTATGAGGGGTAAAGATGACCGTCAAAGCGCGACGCGGGCGAGGTCGGCCTGCGCAACCAGACGAGGAAATTCGGCAGTTTGTGGTTCGAAGCGCGATGCAGCTATTGTTGGACGTCGGGTACGAATCGACGACGATGGAAGCGATAGCAGCTCATGCAGGCGTGGCGAAGAAGACCGCCTACCGATTCGGCGCAAATCGCGATGAGTTGATTGGACTGGCTGTGCGCGAGTGGACAGACTTGTATGCGCCAGCACTATTCGTCCAACCTGACTCGGTGCAGGACGTACCTCGAGTGCTGCGAGAAATCCTGGAGAGCATTTGTGCGCACGTATTGTCGGACGCTGCGGTGAGGATGTTCCGCTTACTGACTACTGAGTTTCCTGGAAAGGACTCGCTACTCACCCAATATCAACGCAATGGTGTCGAGCGCGGTCGGAGGATGCTCGCGGACTGGCTCGCGGTGCAGCACGAAAGGCGGCTAGTACATGTGCCCGACGCAGTCATGCTGGCAGAGCTACTACTTTCGATGGCAGTTGCGGAGCCGTTGCGTCAGATCGCGCTCGGCGTTCAACCGCCGCTGCCGGTTGGCAGCGTTAAGGCCCATCTCGACAGTTGCCTTTCCTTGATATTGCCGTTAATCCAACGGCAAAAGTGATGGGGGCTTGGGGTCGGAAATTTTCCGCCGTCGTGGGGGGGGAAGTTCCGATCCCGAGGATCGAGACCGCCAGGCCATCTGCTTGTCGTTTGACGAATCGCTTGCTGACTACCTGGTTGACGGCTGACTCGACAAAACCTGATGCAATGCGCTCCCCATGCCGATAGCGGTCACCGTAGTTCACGATGTAATGCCGGTTGTTGTCGAGGTAGATGAGCTTCCCCACAACATTGCCAATAGTGGGACCGACGCCACAATCGGCGAGAGATTGCTGCGGCCGTGGCTCGAGGAAATGTCGATCGCAGCGCTGGCCGTGAAGACCTTCGGAAGCCGCCTGGTGCTACTGCTGACCGGCTGGCCGGTGCTTCTGCTGGCCTTCTGGTGTGGCATGACCGATGGTCTCGTGGAACGCTCGATCCGACGCGCCAGCGTTGGGCGCGAATCGTCCGGCTTGTACCATCGCGCGAAATATGCCCAGTTGAGTCTGGGCGCCACCTCGGTCCTCGTATTCGTCTGTCTACCGTATCAGCTTGATGTGCAGTGGGTGTTGTTCCCCATCGCCATGATCATTGGGATCCTGGCTAGGACGCAGTAGAAGTTTTTTAAGAAGTATCTTTGAACAGGCGGCTATCCACGGGCGTCTTTTTTGCCGTTGCGGCACCTGGCCGCTTATCTCTCTCTGGAAGTAGATAGCCCCGATTTCGGCGAATCGTCGCTGGGGCGGCGTCGAATGACCGGAACTGCCGGGAAGGGACCGCACCCCACGCCTCTCAGTCGATTCCTGCCCGCCCCTTTACTGCCGTTGGGCCCCGCGCAGCCCCAACGGCAATTTCCAAGCCCCCTCAGTCATCCGCCCGCGATGCCGGCACTGGGCGATTGAGTGACCGTTTGCTGGATAAAGCGGTCTCCTGAATGTCGGAGCCACGCGTCCGGCGAAGCTCCCGTCATGGCCGATAGCTGCCTCCGGCTGCATAGATTTGCTTGAGTATGCGAGGGCCGCAGGTCGAGCGACCGAGGGGCTCGAACCACGCTCGCATGCACGCCAGTGAAGCGCGAACGATCGCACGGTGAGTAAGGTGGGCAGAGGCATCTCGTTGCGCTCCGGGCGCGGCCTCGCTCGCGAACTCGTTGCCGAAGCCGCTTTGATATTTGATGTCATCCATGGGCCATGCGCGCTCGCCTTGCACAGGTAGCGATCAATTCACCGTGATGTGACGTTCCTTGATGATCTGCCCCCAGCGCACGCTCTCCTCGTTGATCATGCGGGCGAGTTCCGCCGGGCTCGTGGAGAGCGGCTCGAATCCCCGCTCCTCCAGCTTGCGCGTGAAGTCCTGGCTCTTCACCACCCTCTCTATTTCCGTGCGCAGACGCTCGATGATGGCCGGGGGCGTCCCCTTCGGGGCGACAAATGCAGCCCAACTCTCCAGGGTGAGCTTGGGGAAGCCTTGCTCCGCAACCGTGGGCACGTTGGGAAGCGCCGCCATGCGCTTCTTGCCCGTGACAGCCAGCGCGCGCAACTTGCCCGCCTGGATGTGCGGAACGATCGTCCCGGGTGCCTCGAAGTAGAGATCGACCTGCCCGGCAAGCACATCGTTGAGCGCGGGCGCGCCGCCCTTGTAGGGCACGGTGGTGATCGTGATGCCTGCTTCCTGGCTGAAGGTTTCACCGGCAAGATGCGGTGTCGTGCCGACGCCCGGCGAGGCGAAGCTTAGCTTACCAGGCTTGCTCTTGGCCGCTGCGATTACATCCGCCAGCGACTTGTAGGGAGATTTGCTGTTCACGACCAGCACCAGCGGAAACTGGCTCACTGTGGCGATCGGCGCGAACGACGAGGGCGTGACGCCGGAGCTTGGTTGCAGATGGGGCGCGATGGTCAACGTGCTGGCATTCGGGAGAAAGAGGGTGTAGCCGTCCGCGGGCGATCGCGCCACCTTGGAGGCCGCGATCATGCCGCCGGCACCTCCGACGTTCTCGACAACCACGGGCTGGCCCAGGGCAGACGTGAGGCGCTCCGCAGCGATGCGGGCGACGACATCGGACTGGCCCCCGGCCGCGAACGGCAGGACCAGCTTGATCGGCTGGGAGGGGTAAGCATCCGCGGCCATGCCTGCCGTGGGCACTATGGTGGCTGCGAGGGCGAGCGCGCCGCAGGCAAGCAGCTTTTCGATGATCTTCACTTTTTTGTCTCCTGAATTGGGTATGGGATGAGCGTCGGCTAGTAGCCGACGCTTCTGTCGACCTCGTTGAGCAAAGGCTGGCCCTGCGCGAGGCGCTGCAAGTTCTCCAGGAACTGCTCCACGACAGGGCCGACCGTCGGCTGCGCGGCCACGTGAGGCGTGACCAGGATCCGCTCGTGGTGCCAGAAGGGGCTGCTGGCGGGCAGCGGTTCCGACGCGAACACGTCGAGCGCCGCGCCGGCGAGATGTCCCTCGTCGACGAGGGCTAGCAGGTCCTCCTCCACGACGATGCCGCCGCGCGCCACGTTCACCACGAAGCTGCCCTTAGGCAACTTGCGCAGGCTGGCGTGGTCCAGAGTGCCCTTGGTCTCCGCCGTGAAAGGCAGCAGGCAGACAAGGTAGTTCGATTGCGCGAGGAAGTCGTCCTTCTGGCTCTCGCCGACGAAAACGGGAACGCGCGCTTCTCGTGCCAACGTGCGCGTCCACGCGATGACCCTGAATCCGAGCGCCAAGAGTGCGTCGGCGACGACGGAGCCGATGGAACCCAGCCCCATGATGCCCACGGTGAGCTGGCTGGCGTCGGGGACAGCCAACCGCTTCCATTCACCCGCCGCGTGCTGTCGCTCCATCGCTGGCAGCGAGCGGAAGTGCCGCAGGATCTGCAGGCTCACGAACTGCGCCATGCTAAACCCGAGGCCCGGTTCGACGGCGCGCGTGACCTTCACATGGGGCGGCAGGTCCGGGGCCGAGAGGATGCCGTCCGCACCAGCGCCCACCGAGGCTGCCAGGCGCAGGTTGGGAAGGCGCGGTGCGATGCCGGCAGGCAGTTTGAAGGCGAACAGCGCGGTGACGTCGGGATCCGAGGCGCCTTCGATGTCGGTGATCACGTGCAGACCGGGGGCGCGGGAGCGGAGTACCTCGTAGCGGCTCTTGACGAAATCCGACGACAGCAGCATCAGGACTTTGGGGGACGAAGGTGATTGCATGTTCTTCAAACGGTTCGCTCGTACGAGAAGTTCGGGTTGTGCCTGCGCGCCTGTCGCACCAGCAGCTGCCACCGCAGATCGACGACGTCGGGGCGCTGCAGGAAGGACTTGGTCTGCCGCGCTTCGGCGGTCGGCAACAACTTGGGCGTGCCTGCGGACATGGCTTGCAGTTGCACCCGTGCGGCGAATTCGAGGACGGTCGCGGCGATCGTGGCGTCGGCAATCGAATTGCCCACGACCACGGACCCGTGGTGGCGCAGCAGAATCGCCCGGTTCGGGCCCAGCCTGGATGCGATGCTGGCGCCCTCCTTCTTGTCGAGGACTATGCCCTCGAACTCGTCGAAAAGCACGATGTCCTCGTAGAACAGCGCGCCGCTCTGCGTCACCGGCTTGAGGTTGCTGCCGATCACGCCCAGGGCCAGGGAAGCTTCCGAATGCGTGTGCAGGATGCAGCATACCTCAGGACGCGCATTGTAGATTTCGGTGTGGATATTGAGAGTCGGGTTGCATGGCAACGTACCGCTCACGGTGCGCAGGTCGAAGTCGGACTCGATCAATGCGTCTGCCGTCGCCTCCTCGAATCCGTATCCGTACGGAATGCTCCAGAACGTACGCGCACCGGGCAAGCGCGCTGTGAGGTGTCCGGAGATGCCACTGCCTTGTCCATCCATGGCTAGAATCTGGAAGGCGTGCACCAGGTCGTGCAGGAGGTCGTGCAATGGTTCTGGCTGTTTCATGTTGAGGTCCTGACTGGGTTATTAAGCCTGCGTCGCAGTGGAGTGACCGACGGACACGTCGACCGCGGTAGCGTCATAGCTGAAAAGCCATTCGTAGCGCTCGCGCACACGCTGCTCATTCCACTCGGCATCCACGTAGCGACTGGCCTCCACCGGATCTGCCAGCAACGGATTGTGAAAGCGCGCCCCGTTCGCCGCCGAGCCCAGCACGATGCGCGAGGTACGTTCCTGCCGCAGGGCCTCGTACCGGGCCAGGGCCGCTTCCGGGTGTTCGGCGTTCGCCGCCAGGCAGCGGGCAAGCACGATGCCGTCCTCCAGAGCCATCACCGCGCCTTGTGCAAGGAAAGGCAGCGTGGGATGGCAGGCATCACCCAGGAGAGTGGAACGGCCGACGGTCCATCGGTCCATGGGCTGCCGGCTGAGAAGCGCCCACTTGTACGGCTGCTGGATCCCCTGGATCAACGCCTGCACGTCGTCGTGCCAGCGCTCGAAGTCCTTCAGGCATTCCTCGATGCTGCCCCGTTCCGTCCAGGACTCGACCTGCCAGTCCGTGCGCTCGACGATGCCCACAAAGTTCATGAGTTCGCCATTGCGAAGCGGGTAGTGGATGACGTGCGCACCGGGACCGATCCAGTTGGTACCAACGTTGGCCTGAAGATGGTGCGGAATCTTCTCGCGCGGAATGAGACCGCGCCAGGCGACACAGCCAGTGAACTGCGCGTCGCCCGCTCCGAACAGGGCGCGGCGCACGCGCGAGTGCACGCCATCGGCGCCGATGAGGATGTCACCGTGAACGCGCTCGCCGCCTTCGAGTTCCACCACGACACCGACGTCGTCCTGTTCGACGCCGACCACCCTCGCGCCTAGCCGGATCGCATCTGATTGAAGCCGCCGTACATGCCGTTCCATCAGGCCATGCAGGTCCGGTCGGTAGATCATGTAGTAGGGGAAGCCGTACTTGCGCACCGACTCGGCACCGAGATCGAACAGCTTCCATGTCTGGCCGGTACTCCACAGGCGCACCTGCTTGCCGCCCGCCTCGGTGGCGATGTCCTTCAGCTCCGATGCCAAGCCCAGGTCGGCCAGGCAACGGACGCCGTTGGCGCTGACCTGGAACCCGGCTCCCACCTCGCCAAGCTGCCGTGCCTGCTCTAGGACGGTGACGCGGAAGCCGCGCTGGATCAGCGCGAGTGCGCAGCACAGACCACCAATGCCAGCACCGGCAATGAGGATTCTTTGGAGGGGCGGCGTCATGTTGGATGCTCCTTTTGCGGGATCGCTGCGTTGATAGAGGTCAATTTCATCGCACGCACAGAGATTTTGGAAGTTAAACTATCAAATCAATTCATTAGTAAACGAAATGAACGTCAGCACTCGCCAGCTCCAGGCGTTCCTCGCGATCGCCCACCTCGGCAGCTTCACGCGCGCGGCGGAGGAAATCTTCGTGACGCAGGCAGGGCTAAGCCTCATGCTCAAGGACCTCGAGGCGCAGGTCGGCGCAAGGCTGTTCGACCGCACGACGCGGAGCGTGCGACTCACGCCTGCAGGCCAATCACTGCTGCCGACCGCCCGCCGCATGATGGCGGACTGGGAAGCCGCCACATCCAACGTCGGGCGACTCGCCGCGGAAGCGGAGCAACGGGTCTGCCTTGCGGCGACGCCGCTGATTGCATCGAGCGTGCTTCCCCTGTGGTTGCAGGTGTTCCATGAGACGCACCCCGCAGCCCGCGTCTCGATCAGCGACCTCGACCGACGCGAGATCCTGTTGGGGATCGAAGCGGGAGAACTTGACGTCGGTCTTGGTGCATTCTTCCGGCCGGCCACGGGCATCGACCGGCAGTTGCTCGCCCGTTTTGACATGGTGCTGGTCAGGGCCAAGGCAAAGGATTCCAGGACACGCGGGCGCGGATTCGAAATGGGGCGCAAGGTGAAGTGGTCGGCTCTGGACGACAAGGAGCTCATCGTGCTCCCGAACAACAACCCGATCCAGAAGCTCGTGGACACGCAGCTTCGCGCCCTCGAAATCACCCCGCGACGGACCACCGCACTCCAGAACATCCAGGCCATGATCTCGATGGTAGAGGCGGGCCACGGAATGGCCGCGCTACCCGGATTCGTGGTGCCTGCGTGCGCACGCTACGACGTGACGGTGCACACACTCGTAGAGCCAGTGGTGCCAGTCGAATTCTTCGCGGTGAGCATGAAAGGACGGCTCAAGACGGCGCTCGTTTCCGGCCTCGTCGATGCGCTCGGAGCGCACTTTCAAGAGCTCGCCAAGCAGGTGGGCGCGTAATTCGGCTGACCTTCTGGGTGAACGCCCTGGCGAGTTCGACTGTATTCACCAAGCTGTCAGACGACTGCTCATGGCTGGGCCTGCGAGTTCGACCGTGCGCCACATAGCTGCCCTCGAGGCGGTCACCTTAGCGCGATGCCGGGGCGGCCGCCGCCGACGGCCTCAGATCTCGGTCTGCTCGGAGATCTCGAATCCTTCAAGGAAGGCATCGATCGGCAGGTATCGTGCGCGCACCCTGAATGGCGCTCGACCGCTTCCGGCCAGCCGCCGCCCTGCCGGCCCCCGGCAAAGACACAGCTTCGCCACAAACTGCACGACCACGCCGACAACTGAAAATGGCCGGCCGTACGACATTTGAGCAAAACCTCGACATTCAAGCACTTTACTGTTTGGCTGGTCCGCATTCGATATGATCTGGCACGGATCTCAAGTGGCTGGAGTGGCGCAAGGTGTCACAGTGCCTCACGTTGGGGTACGCCAAGGTGCTGTACTAGTTGGAAGACATCGAGGTGGCCGAGTATCCCGATGGCCATGTCGAAGTTTGGGCGACAGGCGCCTCCGATCGCCTACACCGCCTACGACAGCTTTGCCGAGGTGGACCAAGGCGCGATTGTCGACAATAAGCGGCTGGGCCGGACACTGGCCATTGCGGCCGAGGTGCAGGCGTTGCGCGACAACCGACGTTTCGCGGCGCCCTCACGGACGCTGCGCGGCGAGCCGCCGCGGCCCGCCAAGGTGCCCCTGAACATCAAGCGGAAGCGGTTGGTAAGTCGGCTCGACCTGAAACAGGCGATGCGACACCACCTTCTCCTCGCATCGAACGACGATTTGGCGAAGTGCCCTCCAATACCGCCCACCCCCGAGATGACGCCTTGCGACCCTGAACTGCCCTTCGACTCGGCGTAGCCCCTCTGGCGGCTCCCAAGGTCAAACGGTCATTCGCTGGGGCACGTCGGTCGGAACGCGTAGTCCACGCATCATCCATAGGTTGCTGAGCGCGAACAGCGTATGCAATTGCTGCGTGTTCTTCATCGGCCGCGATAGCGCACCTTTAGATGCCACCGTGCGCGGCGATGAACATGGCGACGGCCGACCGGCAATAGGATTCGATTTCGTCGTCGTCCTCGGCTCTCGCCTCATCGAAGCGTGCAATAAGCAGGAGATCGGATCCTTTGAAAAGCGCAGCAAACAAGCGGGCGGACCTGAGAGCATCGGGTACGTTCAGAATCGCTTTCGCGTGCAACTGACGCAACAGGGCCTCGATTTGGGCGATGACATGGGCGGGCCCGGCTTCGTAATGGAGCTTGCTTAACGACCTTTGATTCGTCTTGTCGGCCAAAACCATGGCTTCGACACTGCGGACGTCCGGGCTCAGTAGCGTGCGAAGCAGGGATGATCCCACCGCCATGAGTTGATCTTCGGCCGAACCCTCGACGCCTTCAAAAAGGGCCTGTGGTGAAAATTGATGGCAGTGGGCCACCATGGCCGCGCTGAACAGCGCCTCCTTGTTCTCGAAGTGCCGATAGATGCTTAGCTTGGATATCTTGGCCCGCTGCGCGACCTTGTCCATGGTCGTCGCTTGAAAACCCAATTCCACAAAGAGTTCGCAGGCGGCGTCGACAATCGTTTGGCGAAGCGCCTCGTTGGCGGGCCGGCCGCGCCGGCCCTGACTGTTTTCGGTCACGTAATTTTAGTACTTGACAGTATTTAAATTCATGCACTACGATACCACGCAGTATCGTAATGTGCAAGCCAAGGGCGGATTTGAACCGGTTGTGTCCAGATCAGGTTTCCCCGGGCCCCCCGGCGATATTGAGCGGCATTGTCGGGCCGGTCAATACAGCATGGGCAGCTTTCTCGCCAAGGCCGAAGCCCTGCTCGCTGACAGTCTCAAGCGCGTATCGCCGAACGATATTGCACATGACGCCCAGCCCACCCCTCCATCCACAACACGGAGCCCATCACCATGAATGACGTCATCATCATCGGCGGCAGCTTTGCCGGCCTCGCCGCCGCCCTGCAGCTCGGCCGTGCCCGCCGCAAGGTCACCGTTCTCGATACGGGCCGGCCGCGCAACCGCTTTGCCGGCCACTCGCATGGACTGCTGGGCCACGATCACAAGCCGCCGCTGGACATCCTAGTCGAGGCGCGGCAGCAACTGGCGCGCTATCCAACGATCAGCCTCGTCAATGCCCGGGCCGAACGGGTGTCTGGCGCCGTCGACGATTTCTGCGTCGTCACTGACGATCACGAAAGCCTGAGGGCGCGCCGCGTGATTCTGAGCTATGGCCTCGCCGACCAGATGCCTGATGTTCCGGGCTTTACCGAAAGCTGGGGCACGTCCATCGTGCCCTGCCCCTATTGCGACGGCTTTGAAGTCGCCGGCCAGCATTGGGGCCTCGTCTGGTCCGGTCCACAGTCACACCAGTCTGCCAGGCTGTTCCGCGATTGGACTGACAAGTTGACTGTCTTCGCCGATGGTCATGACATTGCGGCCGATATCCAGGCCGATCTGGCGCGCCGCAACATACCTGTCGTCGATGGCCGGATCGTCGAGATCGCCCATCACAAGGGCCATATCACCACCGTCAATCTCGATACCCGCCGCAATGTCGCGGTCGACGTCCTGTTCGCCCATCCGCGCAACAAACCGTCCGCAAGCCTGCATGAATCACTGGGCCTTGCCACGGTCGATACGCCCACTGGCATCGTCCTCAAAGTCGACGAGCGCCGCCAAACAAGCATCCCCGGCATCTACGCCGCTGGCGACCTCGCCACGCCCTTCTTGCCCTCGGTCACCCAGGCATCATCGCAGGGCGCGATGGCGGGAATCTTCGCCCAGCAGTCGATGCTGGTTTGAGAGCACAGATTCCCTACTCCCGTTGCGTCGTCGCCTTCGAAAAGGTTGGCGTAGATCGGCGCGGTGTAGGACGGATCGTCGAGTTTGACGGAATGGCAGGAGCGGTTGTCCTTCGAGGTCCGGCACCAGGCGGCACCGATCATCGGTTCGGCTCCCCTTTGCCTCGAACAAAGAGTAGCTAGTTAAGAACGAATCAGAACAAGGAGATGACATGGCAGAGCAAAGTGCCGATCAGGTCGGTGATTGGAACGGTCAAAGCGGGGAGCGCTGGGTTGCCAACCAGGCCCGGCTCGACGCTATGGTGGCGGTGTTCGGCCAGGCCGCGATAGAAGCCGCCGCGCCTGCGACGGGTGAGCGCGTGCTGGACATCGGCTGCGGCGCGGGCACGTCGAGTCTGGCTCTCGCAGCCCGCGTCGGCGCAGGGGGCCAAGTGCTGGGCGTGGATATATCCGAACCGCTGATCGGCCGAGCGCGCGCGCTTGCGCAACGGGATACGCCGGCCATGTTTCAGGTGGCCGACGCCAGCAGCGCAGAGCTGCCCGAGGGCGCGTTCGACATCCTGTTTTCGCGTTTCGGGGTGATGTTCTTCGACGATCCGATAGCGGCGTTCGCCCACATGCGACGCGCGCTCCGGCCCGGCGGGCGGGTCGCTTTCGTCTGCTGGCGCGGCGCGGCCGAGAACGATTGGGTGCGCCTGCCGATGGGCGCGCTCAAGGGCATCGTCCCGTCGAGCGCGCCGCCCGATCCCGAAGCGCCCGGCCCGTTTTCCTTCGGCGACCGGGGGCGCGTGGCACGCATCCTGACGGCGGCTGGCTTCACCGATATGGCTATCGCCCCCTTTGACGCTTCCGTCCCGTTCGGCGAGGGCGGGACGCGGGACGCTGCGATCGACGACGCGGTAAAGATGACACTCGAGGTCGGCCCGTTGTCGCGTGCGCTCGCTGGTCAGCCCGACGACATCCGCGCCCGCGCCTCGGCCGCAGTTCATGCCGCCTTCGCGGGCCTCCCCGGCGAGCGGTCGGTGATGATCAACGGCGCGGCGTGGATCGTCATGGCACGCAATCCGGTAAGCTGACAGGGATTAACAGGGGAGACGCCCCCGCTCGGTGGAGCGAGGCGTCTTTGGCCGGCCACGTTGAAGTTGCCGGCGAAGATGGTGGTAGACAATGTTTTGCGCATTCTTCGACACGCTACTTGGGGCCTGCGGGCTTGTGCGTTCGTTGGAGAACACAAGAAGCCCGTCGGCGGTTGCGGCCCGTCGCATGCTGCGATGGCCCGACACACCGGGCGAAGTACGTAGTCGCCTTCGAAGGCAGTTTTTCGGGTATACCGGCCCTCCGAACGTCTTAGCCGAGGAGCGACCGAACGACGCCTCCTGGCCGAACTCTGGCGTCAGACCGATCCCAGAATCACACAGTTACTCCCATCGCTTCGAACTCTCCTATCCCGCAAGTCCACGTGGAACCTTTACTAGCGGCACCAAGGTTCCACACGAAACAACCCCGATCGCATCGCCAGGAACACGGCTTCGGCGCGGCTCTGCGCGCCGAGCTTTCGGCGAGCCTCATCGATGTAGTGATCGGCGGTCCGCGCTGAAATTCCCAGCTTCTCGCCGATCTCCCGGCTGGACTTTCCGTTCGCGGTCAAAGACAAGGCCTGCGCCTCTCGCTCCGTCAGCCGCTGGTTCCCGAAATAGGCGGACGCCGCCGCCATATACCGCGTATCAAGCAAGACGTGCAACTTAGCATGCCCGATCAGCACGGCCTCCAGATCAGCCCGCTCCTCGTGCTCGACCAGCAACCACGACGCCGAGCCAAAAGGACCAAAATACGCACTCGCTACCACCCCCGGCCTTATGACCGTGGGCAACGTCGCGTATGCAGGGCTAAACTGCGATCCCGCCAATCTGGCGCTCCGGGTCATCGAGCCACACTCGTGACTGATGAAGCGTGAGCGGACGGGTGACGCATAACTGAGGCGAAGTCCCGACGCCTTCAGGCGTCCGCGTATCGACTCCAGCTCCGGAAACGCCTCTGTCAAACCGGGAAGCATCTTGGAAGTTCCGCGACCTTGAACCCTGGGATCTCGGCGGCGATGATTTTGTGCAAGCCCGCTGACCGCTCCAAGCCATGTTCGTAGTACCCCCCGGCATTCCGCGCACCAAGGAAAAATGGCAGATGTGTTCCGCGCAGGATTGCCCTCATGAAAGCCTCAGGTGCTCCCGCCTCCCGGGCTACCTCCAGTTGGGACGCTCCAGCCTCATCGTCCATGACGAGCCAGCGCTTCAAGCGCCCTGCCTTATCGATCGCGGTAACTCCTGGCGGCGTGAGACTGACTGTGACCCAGACAGCTTCGGCGTCGCGCGTCACGTCGGCGAGCAGCGCGAGCAATGCCGGGTTCCCGAGGAAGGGAAGCGATTGCCGCTGCAGAATGCTCAAGGCCGCATCACCGACGGATGCCGTCACCTTTCGCTCAAGCTCCCGAACATAGTCCACGACGCGCCGAATTGCCTCGCGATCGTCCTTCCGTATGAAGCGGTCGATGACGCCCGCGTTGAAGCCATCTATCGCGTGACGTGGTGAAGCCTGCCCCGTCAGCAAGACCTTCCCAAGTCGTAGGGATCGCTCGTCAGGCACTAACCCGACCTCTTCGACCAACCGTCGCGAAAGCGCATGAAGAACCCGAAGCTTATTCAGCTTCAGCTAGGACATAGGAGCTCAATACGACGATCAAGTGAGAACGAGCCCTCAGGAATATGGACCCTGGCGCCCTTGCCATTGCGTATGGACGAAAGCCATCGCCTCGGCCCTGGAAGAATTGTGCCGTTGCGGCAGTTGGAATGAAAAAAGGGGCCGAAGCCCCATTTTTTCAAAGACCAGCGGACTTCGATGGAAGTCCGTGGACATCATGTCTGGAGCGGGAGACGAGGCTCGAACTCGCGACCTCAACCTTGGCAAGGTTGCGCTCTACCAACTGAGCTACTCCCGCTTTTTGGCTCCCCGACCTGGGCTCGAACCAGGGACCTACGGATTAACAGTCCGGCGCTCTACCAACTGAGCTATCGGGGAACAAGTTCCGTCTCAATCGAAACGGAGGCCGGATTGTACAACAGCCTTTTGCGTTTTTGAATAGTTTTTTTCACTCAGCGTGAATCGGCTGCGATCGGCTTGCTTCTCGCTCGCTTCTCACGCCTCCCGCAGTTGCCGCCTCAAGCGCTGGGATGACGCAAGTCGAGCACGCGCTGGGCCTTGCCCGTGGCAGTGGTCTTGATCTCGCCGGCATTCAGGACGCGCACGGCCGTGGAAACGCCGATCATCGTCTTCACCCGGTGCTGCAGCTCACGTGCCAGCTGCGCGCGCTCGCTTTCGGCCAGCGAGGCGCAGATCTCCGCGCGCGCCTCCACCGACACGGACAGCGAGTCCATATGCCCGTCGCGCGTGATGCATAGCTGGTAGTTGCCGCTAAGCCGCGCAATGCCGAGAATCAGCTCTTCGACCTGACTCGGAAACACGTTGACGCCGCGAATGATCAGCATGTCGTCGGAGCGCCCCGTGATCTTCGCCAGCCTGCGCATCGAGCGCGATGTCGGCGCCAGCAGCGCGGTCAGGTCACGCGTGCGGTAGCGGATCATCGGCATGGCTTCCTTGGATAGCGAGGTAAAGACCAGTTCACCCTGGCTGCCGTCGGGCAGCACTTCGCCAGTGACCGGATCGATGATCTCGGGATAGAAATGGTCCTCCCACACCACCGGACCGTCCTTGCTTTCAATGCACTCGGACGCCACGCCCGGGCCCATGATCTCCGAGAGGCCGTAGATGTCGACGGCCTGGATGCCCGCCCGGGTCTCGATCTCGCTGCGCATGCCCTGGGTCCACGGCTCGGCGCCGAAGATGCCGATCTTCAGCGATGACTCCGCCGGGTTCATGCCCTGGCGCGCCATCTCGTCGATCAGGTTGAGCATGTAGGACGGCGTGACGAGAATGATGGACGGCTCGAAATCGCGGATGAGCTGTACCTGTTTCTCGGTCTGTCCGCCGGACATGGGCACGACCATGCACCCCAGCCGCTCGGCGCCGTAGTGAATGCCGAGGCCACCGGTGAACAGGCCGTAGCCAAACGCGTTGTGCAGCGTGTCGCCACGCCGGCCGCCCGCCGCACGGATCGAGCGCGCCGTCACGTTGGCCCATGTGTCGATGTCCTTCGCCGTATAGCCCACCACGGTCGGCTTGCCGGTGGTGCCGCTTGATGCGTGCACGCGCACCACCTCGTCCCTTGGCACGGCAAACAGCCCGAACGGATAGTTGTCGCGCAGGTCCTTCTTGGTCGTGGTGGGGAACTTCGCCAGGTCGGATAGCTGGCGCAGGTCGTCCGGATGCACCCCGGCGGCGTCGAAGGCGCGGCGGTAGTGCGCCACATTGTCATAGGCATGCCGCAGCGACCATTTGAGGCGCGCCAGTTGCATCGCCTGGAGCTCGTCGCGGCTGGCTAGTTCGATGGCTTCGAGTTCACCCGGTTGAGGAATTGGCTGGACCACGGTTGTCTCCTGAGAATGACGCGGCAAAATAGGAACGGACGGTGGCAGGAACGGGGGCGCCACGCGGCAGCCTGCCAACCTGGTCATGCGCGTCAACGGTCTTAGCCGTCGTGCCGCCCAGGTTGGCAACGTGCCTGCTTACTGATCGGTAGTGCTGGGTACGCGGTCGTTCAGGTGCGCTGCGGCACATGCCGCCGGCTTTGCACGACGCGGAAGCGGTTAGCGACAAAGGCCGTGTCGGCAAGGCTCGCGTTGGCTGCGGGATTTGCGCCGGTGGCGTGGAAGTCCGAGAACGCCGCCGACTGGTTCACGAAGACGCCGCCCGTCAGGTTGACCGACAGCGCAACGCCGCCGGACACCGCAGCCTCGTCAGCGGCATCGAGCACCTGTTCATCCGTGCTGTAGACCGACAGCGTCAGCGCGCCGCGCGTGCGAGCAATGCGCGCGGCAAGGTCCAGCGAATGCCGGGTGGAATCGGTGGCAATCACAAACGCAATTGGGCCGAACCACTCCTGCGTAAAGGTATCCTCGTCGCGCCGGGCGTCGAGCTTCAGCAGGACCGGCGTGCTGACGCTGGCTTCCGGGTAGGCCGGATGCACCAGGCGCTGGCTGGCAAGGAGCGGCGCGCCCAGCTTGGTCACCTGCTCGATCCGGTCAAGCACGCCCTTGTTCTGGATCGCACCGATGAGCTCCACGGCCTTGGCCGGATCGCCGGTCAGCTTTTGCACGGCATCGGCGATGGACTGGGCCACCTCCTCGAACGGGACCGTGCCTTGCGCCGTCTTGATGCCATCGCGCGGCACGTAGATATTCTGCGGTGCGGTGCACATCTGGCCCGAGTACAGCGCGAGCGAGAACGCGATATTGCGCGACACCGCCTTCAGTTCGTCCGCCGAGTCGATCACGATCTGGTTGACGCCCGCCTTCTCGGTGTACACCTGCGCCTGCAGCGCATGTGTCTCCAGCCAGTCGCCGTTGGCGGTGCTGCCGGTGAAGTCGATCAGCCGGATTTCATCGCGCGTGGCCAGCGACTGCACCAGCGCGCCGTCATTGGGTGCGGTGGCCAGCAAGGTCACGACGTTCGGATCGAAGCCGGCCTCCTCCAGCACCTGCCGCGCGATGCGTACCGTAATGGCCAGCGGCAGGATCGCGGCGGGATGCGGCTTGACGATGACGGCATTGCCGGTGGCCAGGTCCGCGAACAGGCCGGGATAGCTGTTCCAGGTGGGAAACGTGCAGCAGCCGATCACCAGCCCGATTCCGCGCGGGACAATGGTGAAGCGCTTTTCCATGGCGAGCGGCGGATTCTTGCCTTGCGGCTTTTCCCAGTACGCCGTCTGCGGAATGTCGCGCATGGCATCCCACGCATAAGTGATCGCCTCTAGCGCGCGGTCCTGCGCGTGCGGGCCGCCCGCCTGGAATGCCATCATGAACGCCTGCCCGGTGGTGTGCATGACGCTGTGCGCGATTTCGAAGCTCGCCTGGTTCAACCGCGCCAGGATCTCCAGGCTCACGCCGACCCAGGCCTTCGGGCCGGCCTTGCGGAATTGCAGCTGAGCCGCTTGCGCCGCCGCGATCAGCGCATCCGGCTCGGCGTTGGGATAGCCGATGTTCAGCGCGAAGCCGAATGGCGAATGTTCCGCGCCGACTGTGCCTGTGCTGCCGGCTTGCTCGAGCACGAAGGGCCG
Source organism: Cupriavidus basilensis (assembly GCF_008801925.2). NCBI lineage: Bacteria > Pseudomonadati > Pseudomonadota > Betaproteobacteria > Burkholderiales > Burkholderiaceae > Cupriavidus > Cupriavidus basilensis. The sequence goes on from NZ_CP062804.1 coordinate 2,669,253, forward strand.
TCCGAGTTGCGCCTTGAATGCCGCCTCGCCGTCGGCAGCGGCGGTTTCGCCGTAGGTGCGCGGGCTGGGCATCTCGTTGAAGGGGCTCCAGTAGCCTCGGGTCCGGATGGCGTCCAGGGCTTGGGCAAGCGTCTTCTCGTGTTTGTCAAACAGGGCGTGATTCATTGCGGGGGCCGTATTTCTTTAAAGGATTGCGGTACTGCACTTGCTGTGCGTCGATTTACCGTTCGTCGTAGCTGACGACAACCCGGTCGGAGACCGGATGGCATTGGCAGGTGAGCACGAAGCCATCGTCGATCTCGTGCTGTTCCAGTGTGTAGTTCTTTTCCATCTTGACTTCGCCTTCCAGGACCTTGGCCCGGCACGTGCAGCACACGCCGCCCTTGCAGGCATAGGGCAATGCAAGGCCCGCTCTCAGGCCGACATCCAGCACGCTGACGCCCACGTACGGCAGCCGCAGCTTGCGCTTCTTGCCGTCGATGATCAGCTCCAGATCCGCGGCCGGCGTGTCGTCGGTGATCTCGATCGGCGGCACGCCCGCTTGCGGCAGCGGCGTGCCGAAGCGCTCCACGTGCACCTTCTCGGGCGCCACGCCGGCGGCCTTGAGCGCGGCCTCGGCGGCGTCCATCATCGGGCCGGGGCCACAGATGAAGGCTTCGTCGATCTCGGCGGCGGGCACAAGCGTGGCCAGGAAGGCCTCGCATTTCGCCTGATCCAGCACGCCGTTGAACAGCTCGACCTCCTGCAGATCATCGGACAGCACGTGATACAACGAGAACCGGCTCATGAAGCGGTTCTTGAGGTCTTCGAGCTCCTCGGCAAACATGATCGCGTCGACGCTGCGGTTGCCATAGACCAGCGTAAAGCGGCTGGTCGGCTCCGTCTCCAGCGTGGTCTTGATGATCGCGAGCACTGGCGTGATGCCCGAGCCGCCCGCGAACGCCACGTAGGACCGCGACAGATCGGCATTCAGGTGGGTGAAGAAGCGGCCATCGGGCGTCATCACCTCGATCTCGTGGCCGGGCTGCAGCGTGTCGAAGGCGAAATTGGAAAACCTGCCGCCGCGTACCCGCTTGATGCCGATGCGCAGCTCGCCATCGCGGTCATAGTCGGTGACGCCCACGCAGATCGAATACGAACGGCGGGTTTCCTCGCCGTCAAGATGCGCCTTGAGCGTGACGAATTGCCCTTGCGTGAAACGGTACGCGTCGCGCAGGGCCTCCGGCACCTCGAACGAGACGGTCACCGCATCGGCGGTCTCGGGCCGTACCTCGCGGATACGCAGCGGATGAAATTGCGGTGTCGCCATGTTGTCGGTCCAGGTCGGTACGGTTTGTCAGTACGGTTTGAAATAATCGAACGGCTCGCGGCAATCGAGGCAGCGGTACAGTGCCTTGCAGGCCGTCGAGCCAAACTGCGCCAGGCGTTCGGTGTGCACGGAGCCGCATTGCGGGCATGCGGGCTGATCGTGTGTTGCCGTGCGCGGCACGAAGCGGATGGTCTTCTCTTGCGGCGCATGGCCACTGCCGCAGTTGCCCATCGGCGGCGCGATGCCGTATTGCCGCAGCTTGTCGCGCGCTTCGCTGGTCATCCAGTCGGTGGTCCAGGCCGGGGCGAGCACGGTGACCACGCGATGGGGGCGGATCCCGGCGCCGTTCAAGGCCTGCTCGATGTCCTCGGCAATCTGCGACATGGCGGGGCAGCCCGAATAGGTTGGCGTGATCACGGCCTCGAGCACGCCGTCGGCGCCGCGGCGTACGTCCCGCAGGATGCCCAGTTCGCGAATCGACACCACCGGGATTTCCGGGTCAGGTACGGCTTCGAGCACGGTCCAGGCGCGCTCCAGCGTGGCGTCGGACTCCATCAGCGTGTCTGCAACGTTCATCTTGATCTACCAGGTTGCGCCCAGATGCTGGCGCGCAAGGCTCTGCATTTCGGAAAGCAGGTAGCCCATGTGCTCCGAGTGCTCGCCGTGCTTGCCGGTGGTGATGTGTTTCGCCTCGGACGGCAACGTGAGCGTGGCCTGGGCCACCGTTGCGGCGACGTCTGCCTGCCAGGCGGGCTGAAGGTCCGCCATCAGGGGACCGATGCCGGCGGCTGCCACCGCGGTTTCCACCGCATCGGTCGCGAAGAACTCACGGGTGTACGGCATCAGGTAATCCAGCGCCGCCTGCGCGCGCCGGTGCGACTCCTCGGTGCCGTCGCCAAAGCGGATCAGCCAGTCGGCGGCGTGGGTCAGGTGATAGCGGGTTTCCTTCAGCGACTTGGCAGCGATGGCCGCCAGTTGCGTGTCGGTGGACGATTGCAACGCGGTCCAGAGGTGACACATCAGCGCGGAATACAGGAAGTTGCGCGTGATCGTGACCGCATAGTCGCGCTCGGCGCGGGCCGTGCCGGCGAGCGGCCCGAAGTGGGGCAACTCCACCAAGGTGTAGTTGGCGAACTCGCGCTCGGCGCGGAAGTAGGCGTAGCTGTCTTCGGTTTTCCGTGTGCCGTTCAGTGCTTCGTCAAGGGTAGCCGCGTGCGAGTACAGCAGGCGTGCCTGGCCGATCAGGTCCAGGCTGATGTTCGCCAGCGCAATGTCCTCCTCGAGCGCCGGGCCCTGGCTGCACCACTCGCTGTTGCGCTGGCCGAGGATAAGCGCGTTATCGGCGAGGCGCAGCACGTACGACAAATGTTGGGGCGTGGTCATGTTCTGGGTCCCGCCTTACATGTGGTCGACTTCGGGGGGCAGCACGAAGAACGTCGGGTGGCGATAGATCTTGTCGCCAGCCGGCTCGAAGAACGACTCCTTGTCTGCCGGGTCCGACGCCGTGATCATGGCCGAGGGCACCACCCAGATGCTCACGCCTTCCTGACGGCGCGTGTAGACGTCGCGGGCCATGCGCAGCGCGCCGCTGGCGTCGGGCGCGTGCAGGCTGCCGCAATGCTTGTGATCAAGGCCCTGCTTGCTACGCACGAACACTTCCCAGATTGGCCATTCCTTGTTCATCTTTGTCTCCTGTTCAAGCAGCTTGTTTGCGGTCGCGGGCGGCCTGTCTATCGGCCTGCTTCTGGGCATGCGCCAGCGCGGCTTCGCGCACCCAGGCGCCATCGTTGTGCGCCTTCACCCGGGTGGCGAGGCGCTCCTTGTTGCAAGGCCCGTCGCCATTGACCACGCGCCAGAATTCTTCCCAGTCGATCGCGCCATAGTCGTGCGCGCCGCGCGCCTCGTTCCACTTCAGATCGGGATCGGGCAGCGTCACGCCGAGGATCTTGGCTTGCTCGACCGTTGCGTCGACAAACTTCTGGCGCAGATCGTCGTTGGAGATGCGCTTGATGCCCCACTTGAACGACTGGCCGCTATGGATGGAGTCCTTGTCGCTGGGACCAAACATCATCAGCACCGGCCACCACCAGCGGTTCACCGACTCCTGCACCATGTCCTTCTGGGCCTGCGTGCCCTTCATCATCGACAGCAGCGCATCGAAGCCCTGGCGCTGATGGAAGGACTCCTCCTTGCAGATGCGGATCATGGCGCGCGCGTATGGGCCGTAGGTGCAGCGGCACAGCGGGATCTGGTTCATGATCGCCGCGCCGTCCACCAGCCAGCCGATCACGCCCACGTCCGCCCAGGTGGGCGTGGGGTAATTGAAGATGCTCGAATACTTGGCCTTGCCGGCGTGCAAGGCATCGACCAGCTGGTCGCGCGACACACCCATCGTTTCGGCCGCGCTGTACAGGTACAGGCCATGGCCGCCCTCGTCCTGCACCTTGGCGAGCAGGATGGCCTTGCGCTTGAGGCTCGGCGCCCGGCAGATCCAGTTGCCCTCGGGCTGCATGCCGATGATCTCGGAATGCGCGTGCTGCGAGATCTGCCGGATCAAGGTCTTGCGGTAGGCGTCCGGCATCCAGTCCTGCGCCTCGATCTTGCCGTCAGCGTCCATGACCGCGTCGAAATGCGCCTGCTCCGGCGAGATGTCGGCTTGCACCGTTTCGAGCGGCTGGGCGTTGCCCGGGATATCCAGTGATTGGGTGTACATGGCGTTTTCCTGTGGACCGATGCCGCAGTATATTTATAAACCGACCGTCCGGTTGATTTATTATTTAGATCGATACTTTATTTCGATAGCAAAAACAGTAAGCGTTGAAGAACTTGCTGGAGGAGGGAAAAAGCGGCGTGACGAACGAGGCATATTTACTCCGGATAGCCTCTTCGTCGTGCAGCGTTGGGCAGGCCCGGCAGACGGCCGGCTCCCCTGGGTTGCGCACCCAGGCAGTAAAATGGAAATTTGCCCCCCGGGGAAAGAAAGTGTGCGTTAAGCGCGAGCTTGCTGCGATTGGCATCGCCGCTGCACTGTCTGCCACCCAGGTGGCGGCGTGGGCCGCGAGCGACGCGCCAATTCCGTCCGAATCATCGGCATCATCCCCATTGCCCGAAAGACCGCTGCCGGCCGCGGCGCCACCATCGGCGGGCAAGGCAAACTGCTGGGAAACGCTCTGGTCTCGTCCGAATGCGAAGGTGCGGATGGAGGCGGACGGCGCCATGCCGATGTCAATAATGACGGTCCAGGAGCTACTGGAAAGCACGCCGGCGCGATGCCAGGCGATCATCAATATTCACTCGAAGAGCGCGCTGGCAGCGCTGATGGGGCCGCCGGTCATTGCGGATCAGCGCGACCTGGTCAGCATCTCGCCGCTCGCTGCGCCATCGGCGGTTCGCGTCGAGATCCATTCGGAAATCAACGCGAGAGCACGCTATGCCCGGCTCTATGGCACATCGACAAGCGTCGGCGAAGGCGTGGTCAACTATGCGGGAGCAGATCTGCGCGAGGGCGCGATACTTGGCGGCGAGACGGTCAACTCGAGCGTGACGCTCAAGATCTATGCGCGCGGAACGGATGAGGAGGTGGGCGAGCTGCGCGCGGCGCACGCCACGATCACCATCAGCTCGCGCCACGTTGGACGGCGCCGCATGATTGATACCGCGCTGGGCCGCAAGGATTGCATACCGATCACTTACGAAAAACACGCCTCGCTTGGGCCGACGCAGCTCGTCGATACGCTGATCATGACGACGCCTTCGGTCATGCAGATCACGGATTGGTATTGCCCAAGCGAGCGCTTCGTGCTCCGCACGGAAGTGCGGGAGCAGGGCAAGGTCCAGCGCATCGATACGACGGCAATCATGCCTGTCGGCGATACACCCTGAATTCCGCTCGGGGACCAGGCAGGCAAACCAGGCAGCATGGCCCGCGGCGCCGGCCGCGAGCCAACCCGGTTCGTCGAAAAAAACCCGCCGGTTTGGCGGGCATTTCCAGGCATACGGCAACAGCTAATGCGCGGAAAAACGGCTCAGGCCCCGGCAGTTGTCGCCGGCACAGCCTTCTTGGTTTGCTTCTTATGCGACTTCTTCGCCTTCGAATCCGTCAGGTTGGCACGCGAGCTCTTGTTGGCGCCCTGGGTATAGGGGTCAAACTTGTCGCCGGCCTTGGCCCCGTCGGTATAGGGGTCGGCCTTGCCAGCCTTGGCGCCATCGGTGTACGGGTCTGCTTTGCCAGCCTTGGCGCCCTGGGTGTAGGGATCAACCTTGCCATTGCCTTGCGCCTGAGCGGCGATGGATGCTGCGCCAAGGCACAGCGCGAAAGCGGTAGCGACAATCTTCTTCATGACATTTCCTTGGAAGGCCACCGTCCGGGCAGCCGTGGACACGCGAACATTGAGCTAGCCTGACCGACCAGCTCTCCACTAAACGGTTTGTATTAAGCGTCCGTTGACTTGTCATTCAAACTTCTTTTCCCGGAAACTGGAGCCCTTGCGGAATGGACGTGCCCCCCCCCCTTTTTTTCAGCATCGCTTCATCCATCAACCGCCCCGCGGCCACCACCCGCGATACCAGCCCGCTGCGCTCCGCTTCAGCCGCATCCATGTTGCGCGCCGTCATGCACATGTCCATGGCTTTCGCCTTGGAGATGGCGCGCGGCAGGCGCTGCGTGCCGCCCGCGCCGGGGATGACCGCAAGCTTCAGTTCCGCCAGGCCGAACGCATCCATCAGCGCATCGCTAAGCGCGTACATCTGCCGGGGACGATTGAGGCGGATTACGGCGACGCGGCCGATCATCTCCAGCAGGACCAGGTTCTCGTCGCTCGCAGGCGTGGCTTCATGCGCGGTCACTGGATGCGCCCTCCCCTTGCCCGCTCTGGCGAAGTTGCTCGCGCAGCCTGAATTTCTGGATCTTGCCCGCTGGCGTTGAAGGCAGCGCACCTTGCACAACCAACCGCTCGGGGATGTACTGCGTGGCCATCTTCTGCGCCTTGAGGAAGTCCACCATCGCCGCCATGTCGAATGGCTGGCCGTCGTGGGTCACGACGAAGGCGCAGGCGCGCTCGCCGAGGCGCTCGTCGGGATAGGCGACGATGGCCACCTGCGCGATGGCCGGGTGGCGGTACAGCAGGGTTTCGATTTCGACCACGGGGATGTTCTCGCCGCCGCGGATGATGACGTCCTTGCTGCGGCCGTCGATGCGGATGTAGCCGCGCGCATCGATGCGGGCCAGGTCGCCGGTATCGAACCAGCCGTCCGCATTGGTATCGTTCAGGTGCGCACGGCGCAGGTAGCCGCCGAAATTGGAGCAGGAGCGCACCAGCAGGCGGCCGCTGGCGCCCACTGGCAGCGCCGCGCCCGCTACGTCGACCACGCGCACTTCCACGCCTGGCAACGGGCATCCGTCGGTGCTGGAGGCGCGCTCATCGTCATCCTCGAGCAGCGTGGTGGTCACCGCGCCCATTTCCGACATGCCCCAGGCGGAGATCACCTTGGCGCCCAGCGCGCCGCGCGCCAGCTCCACCAGTGCGCCGGGGATAGGGGCGCCGGCGCACAGGAAGGCGCGCAGCGTGGGCACGGCGCAGCCAGTCTCGGTGACCGTGCGGGCCAGGTCGGTGAGGAACGGCGTGGAGGCCATGGTGAAGGTAACGCCTTCCTGCCGGATCAGCGCTACGGCCTTGCGCGGCTCCCAGACGTCCTGCAGCACTACGCTCGCGCCCAGCATGACCGGCATCATCAGGCCGTACATGAAGCCGGTCTGGTGCGCCATGGGCGAGGCCATCAGGATCACGTCGTCCGCACCCAGGCGCAGGCGTTCGGCGTACGTGACGATATTGGCCATGAGCGTATTGGACGAATGCAGCACCCCCTTCGGCTCGCCGGTGGTGCCGGAGGTGTAGATGAGCTGGGTGATGTCGTCCGGGCCGGGGCGATGGCCAGCCGCCAGGTCCGGCGCGCCGGCGCCGGCCAGCAAGGTCTCGAACGAATCGGGCCCGGCGCCGCCGATCACGGCCACGTGCCTCAGGTCAGGCAGCGCCTGGCGCAAGCCATCGAACATGGCTTCGTAGTCAAACCCGCGAAAGCGCTTTGGAATCACCACGACCTTGCTGCACGCGTGCCGGAGCATGAACGACAACTCGCGCTCGCGCAGGATCGGCATCAGCGGATTGAGCACCGCGCCAAGGCGCGCGCAGGCAAGGTAGAGCGCGGTGAACTGCCACCAGTTGGGCAACTGGCAGGACACGACATCGTTGGCGCCAACGCCCAGGCTGGCGAGGCCCGCCGCGATGCGCCCGGCCTGCCCGGCCAGTTCCCGGTACGTCAGTTGCGTGGTTTCGCCGCTCTCCACCTGCAATGCGCTCAGCGCCACCTTGTCGGGGCAGGTGGCCAGGCAGTCGTCCAGCGCATCGTTGATGGTGCGCTCTGGCCAGAGGCCTTGCGCGACGCTGGACGCGCGGCGCGGGGGCAGCAGGATGGCGTCGAATTCCATGGCGTGTCTCCTCGTTGTTGTCGTTTTGCTCAGGCCTGCTCGCTCGCGATATCAGGCTGGTACCGCTTCCCGGCCCGCGCGGGTACGGGCGATGATGGTCTTCATGATCTGGGCCGTGCCGTCGCCGATCTGGAAGCCGAGCACATCACGCAGGCGCTGCTCCATCGGGCCGCGGTCGTAGCCGCCGTGGCCAAACGACAGCAGGCACTGGTGCACCACGTCGTAGGCCAGCTTGGGCGCCCACCACTTGCACATCGCGGCTTCGGCCGTGTGCGGCAGGTTGTGGTCTTTCAGCCAGAGCGTCTGCAGGCACAGCAGGCGCGCGGCAGTGACCTGCGTCTCGAAATCGGCCAACGGATGGGACACGCCCTGGAAGGCGGCCAGCGGCTTGCCGAAGGCCTGGCGCTCGGCCACGTATTCCCAGGTTTCTTCCAGGCTCGCCCTGGCCACCGCCAGTACCTGCAGGCCGATCAGCGCGCGAGAGAAATCGAAGCCCTGCATCACCTGCACAAAGCCCTCGCCTTCCTTGCCAAGCAGATGGCTGACGGGCACGCGCACGTTCTCGAAGAAGATCGAGCCGCGCCCGATGGCCCGCTGGCCGTGGCAGTCGAAGCGGTTGGTGGTGATGCCGGGCAGGTCCATCGGCACCAGCAGCGCAGACACGCCGCGCGCGCCCGCCTCGACGGAGCCGCTGCGCGCGAACACTACCGCGGCGTCGGCCTGGTCGGCGGCGGAGATGGAGGTCTTCTCGCCGTTGAGCACGTAGTGGTCGCCGGCGCGCTCCATGCGCAGGCGCAGGTTGGCCGCGTCCGAGCCGCCGCGCGGCTCGGTCAGCGCGATGGCGAACAGCGCTTCGCCTTGCGTCAGGCGCTGTAGCCACGGCCGCGCGATCTCCGGGGCAGCGTGATGCGCCAGGATCTGCCCGTTCAGCGAGGCCAGCAGGTTGATGTAGGAAAGGCTCAGGTCCGCGCGCGCCACTTCTTCGTGGATCATGCCGGCGGCCAGGCAGCCCAGGCCCTGGCCGCCGTATTGCTCGGGCAGCTCGGGGGCGATAAAGCCCATCTGGCCCATTTCGCGCATCAGCGCGCGGTCAAGCTCGCGGGTGCGGTCGCGCGCCAGGAAGCCGGGCGCGATACGTTCGGTGGCGAAGCGGCGGGCATGGTCGCCGAGCGCGGCCAGGTCTTCGTCGAGATAGGGGTTCATGGCGTCTCCGGGAGGTCTTGCCGCACGGCGGGCTGATGCGATGCACCGTGCGTCCGCGTTGCTTGCGAGCGCAATGGCGGCTATGGCGGCTATGGCGGCTATGGCGGCTATGGCAGCCTACTTGGCGTACTTGCGGAAATCGGGCTTGCGCTTTTCCTGGAAGGCGGTGACGCCCTCGCGCGATTCCTCGGTGTCGTAATAGAGCTTGAGCGCGTACATGCCCATGCCGGCGATGCCGCTCTGGTGGGCCGTGTCCATGTTGAACGAGCGCTTGGCGATGGCCAGCGCGGTGGGGCTCTTCTCCATGATCTCGTCGCACCACTTCTGGACTTCGGCGTCGAGCTGTTCATGGGGGACGACAGCGTTGACCAGGCCCATGGCGAGGGCTTCGGCAGCCGGATAGCGGCGGCACATATACCAGATCTCGCGCGCTTTTTTCTCGCCCACCACGCGAGCCAGGAAGGCGGTGCCGTAGCCGGGATCGACCGAGCCGACCTTGGGGCCGACCTGCCCGAACACGGCCTTCTCGGACGCGATGGTGAAGTCGCAGATCGTGCAGATGACATTGCCGCCGCCAATGGCGTAGCCCTGCACGCGGGCGATGACAGGCTTGGGCACGTCGCGGATGGCGTTGTGGAGCTCTTCCATCGGCAGGCCGATCGTGCCGCGGCCGTCGTACTGCCCTTCATGCGCGGACTGGTCGCCGCCGGTGCAGAAGGCTTTTTCGCCGGCGCCGGCGAGCACGATGGCGCCGATCTCCCGGTCATAGCCGGCGCGGTTGATGGCGTGGATCAGTTCGTCGCAGGTGCGCCCGCGGAAGGCGTTCATCTTCTCGGGGCGGTTGATGGTGATCCAGGCCGCGCCGTTGCGCACGTCGTAGAGAATGTCTTCGTAGTTCATGGTCGTTGTCTCCGTTGCATTTGTTGTCTTCATTGCCTTGGCAGCCGCTGCAGCCGCTGCAGCCGGGTTCAGCCGTTCATGGTCAGCCCGCCCGACACGCTCAGCACCTGGCCGGTGACGAAGGCCGCATCGTCGCTGGCAAAGAACACGATGGCGCCGGGCAAGTCCTCCGGCTGGCCGATGCGGCCCAGCGGGATCGAGCGGGTGAAGGCCTCGATCAGCTTTTCCGGGTTGCCGGCGCCTTGCTTGTAATCCTCGAACAGCGCGGTATCGGTTGGGCCGGGGCACACCACGTTGACGGTGATGCCGTGGCGGGCGTGCTCGCGCGCGATGGTCTTGGAGAACGACACCAGGCCGCCCTTGCAAGCGGCGTAGACCGCCTCGCCGGAGGAACCCACCCGTGCGGCGTCAGAGGCGATATTGACGATGCGCCCGCGCTTGCGCTCCACCATGCCGGGCAGCACCGCGTGGTGCATGTGCAGCGCGCCGGTGAGGTTGATGGCGATCAGGCGGTCCCATTGCGCCGGCTCGGTCTTGGTGAAGGGCTTGAACACGTCCCAGCCGGCGTTGTTGACCAGCACGTCGATGGGGCCAAGCTGGCTGGCGGTGGCCGCCACGGCGGCGTCGACGCTGGCGCGGTCCGTGATGTCGCACTGGAATGCTTCGGCGCGGCCGCCGGTTTCGCGGATGCTGGCGGCGACCTGCTGCGCGGCCGCCAGGTTCAGGTCGAGCACGGCCACGGCGGCGCCCTCCCGCGCAAAGCGCCGGCAGGTTGCCCCGCCGATGCCACCGCCACCACCGGTCACGATGACCGTCTTGCCTTCGAGTCTTTGCACAGTGTTCTCCTTCGTGGTCCAGGGTGCTATCGTGCGGCTGATAGGTCGCGCGCCAGCGTTTAAATACGTAAATATATTGACGTATACTAGGCGGACAGCTGGACCGATGCAAGTACGGCTACTCAGGAATTTATGATGGTTAACCCCGATTTTGATGATGATCTTGCCCCGGCCGCGCGCATGGAAATGGCAAACAGGTTGTTCTTTCGCCTATACCAATGCGCAAATATGTTGCATAAAACGGGGTCAAGGGCGGTCGAGGCCGAAGGCCTGACGACGCAGCAGTGGGCCGTGCTGGGCGCGCTGTCGCGGCCACAGGCGGCCGACGGCATGAGCGTGGGCGACCTGGCGCGCTACCTGATGGTGAGCCGGCAGAACCTGTCGGGCCTGATCAGCCGCATGGAGCGCGACGGCCACCTGAGCATGGCGCCCGACGGACGCGACCGGCGCTCGCGGCTGGTCACCATGACGCAGACCGGGCGTCACGTGTGGTTGCGCCTGGCGCAGCCCAAGATCCGGGATTACTACGAGCGGGCGCTGACCGATTTTTCAACCAGCGACATCACCCACACGCTGCACTACCTGCTCAAGCTGCTGGAAAACATGAAGGGGCTGGATGCCGAAGGCGCCGCGCCGGAGGATGGGCGGGAGTGACGCGTCGGGCGTGAAGGGGGGGGATGACGCAAGCCGGCGGCCATCGCCGGCTTGCGTTATTGCGTTATTCAGCCTTGATGCCGCGCGCGCGGATCAGCTCGGCCCAGCTCGCGCTTTCCTGACGGATACGCACGGCAAGCGCATCGGGCGTGCTGGCAACCGGCTCCATGCCCTGGCGCGCGAGTTCCTCACGCACCGCCTTGCCGCCGAAGACTTCGCGCACGTCGGCATAAAGCGCCTGCACCACCGGCGCCGGCGTGGCGCGCGGCACCATCAGCGCGTACCACGAGCTGACCTCGATGCCGCGCACGCCCTGCTCAGCCAGCGACGGAATCGCGGGCGCCGCGGGCGAGCGCGTGGCCTGGGTCACGGCCAGCGCGCGCAAGGCGCCGGAGCGGATAAACGGCGCCAGCGTGGGCAGCGTGCCGAACAGGATCGGCACCTGCCCGCCCACCACATCGTTGAGCGCCTGCGTGGTGCCCTTGTAGGGCACGTGCAGCAGCGCGATGCCGGTCTGCTGGCGGAACAGCTCGCCTGCCAGGTGCAGGCCGCTGCCCACGCCTGGGCTGGCATAGCCAAGCGGCGGCCTGGCGCGCTGGGCCAGCGCCACCAACTCCTGCACGGAACTGGCGCGCACGGAAGGGTGCACCGCCAGGACATTGGGTGAGCTTGCCAGTAGCGACACGGGAAGGAAGTCGCGCTCGACCTGATAAGACAGTGCCGGGAACAGCGTGGGGTTGATGGTCAGGTTGCCGGCCGGCGCCACCAGCAAGGTGCAGCCATCGCCCGGCGCTCGGCGCACCGCATCGATGCCGATATTGCCATTGGCCCCGGGCTTGTTGTCCACCACCACGGTCATGCCGCGGCGCTGGTGCAAACCCTGCGCGAGCGTGCGCGCGAGCAGGTCGGCCGGGCCGGCTGCCGGGAACGGCACGACAATGCGCAGTGCGCTGCAGGCAGAGGCGGGTTGCGCGGCGCGCACCGCTGGTGCAGCGCCAATCCACAGGCAGGAGATCGCGAGGCAGGCTGCGGCGGGCCGGCGCAGTGCGCGCCTGCGGTTGGTTTCGGACTTCGGATGTCGCACTGTGGGCCTGCTAAGGGTTGGCGTAATAAGAGTGACTCTTTGGTTTTTGTTTTATATATAAAACCATGAATCGCTATTGAGACAAATGGAAATATAGCCCGCCCTTTCCCGCAGCGGGGCTAGGGTAATCCCTTGTTTTTTGGGGAAGCAGGTTTCGCGCCTAAACTAAAGACGGCACCCCACCAGGCGCACGCCGTCCATGCCACGTCCGCGGCACGCGAACACCGCCGCAAGGGGACAAAAGGGGGGCTGCCGTGCAAGGCTTCCAACTCACGCTGTTCACCATCGAAAACCGCCGCCACCACGGCAAGCAGCTATCCCACTGGCTACTGCAGATCCTGCGCGAACTGCAGATCCGTGGCGCCACGCATATGGTGGCGGCCGAAGGCATCGGCCATGACCGCCGCTTTCACACCTGGCACTTCCTGGAGCTGGCCGACCGGCCAGAGGAGATCACCGTGATTGCCACGGAGGAGGAAGTGCAGCGGCTGTTCGACCGCCTCGCCCTGGAAGACGTCCAGGTGTTCTACGCCAAGACGCCGGTGGAGTTCGGCTTCCTGGGGAAAAGCAGCGCGCCAGAGGCGCAGAGCCCCTGACCTGGCCGGGTAGCGCGGCCTCACCCGGCCTCAACCTGTCTGTGTGCGCCGTCAATCCATGCTGGCTGCCGCGCTGGTGCTGGTGCTGCCACGCAAGGCGGCCTCCGGCAAACGCGCCACCAGGAAGGGCGCCACCAGCGACACGGCGGCGCTGAGCAGGAACAAAGTGCGGAACGCCACCTCGGCCGCCGCGCGCACCGCGCCGGCATCGGCCGAAGTGCCCGCATCGCCCCCCACCATGGCGCGATGGAACATGCTCATCAGGATGTCCTCGCCGCCGGCCAGGTCCGCTATACCCATGCCGCCATGGCGCAACAGTGCGATCAGCACGGTGGTCAGCACCGCCACGCCAACCGCGCCGCCAAGCATGCGCGAGAAGGCGGTCAGCGCCGTGGCCACGCCCACCTGGTGGGCAGGCACCGCGTTCTGGGTAGCCACCAGGCCGCTTGGCAGCTGCAGCCCGATGGCCAGGCCGAGCATCACCATCACCAGCGCGGTCAGCAGGACCGCGTGCGGATCCACGAACGCCAGCGCGACAATCGCCAGCGGCGCAACCAGCGAGCCCGCCAGCTGCAGCGGCTTGTAGCGCCCGCTCCACGTCATCAGCCGGCCCGAGATAAAGGCGCCAAACGGGATGGACAGCGTCAGCGGCACCAGCCGCAGCGCGGCGCTGTCGGCCTGCACGCCGCCCACTACCTGGAAGCGCAGCGGCAGCAGCACGGACATGGCGATCAGCTGGAAAAAACACAGGAACAGCGTGATGCAGCAGATCGTGACCGTCGGCACGCGCAGCATGTCCAGCGGGATCATCGGGTCCGCCACCCGGCGCTCTTGCCACACGAACAGCACCATGGCGACCATCCCGGCCACCAGCAGGCCGAGCGTCTGCGGCGTTGCGGCAGACTGGCCCTGCCCTAGCCGGGTCAGGAACACCAGCACGCCGGTCAGGCCACCACCGAACAGCAGCGCGCCGACGTAGTCGATGCGATGGCGGCGCCCGCCCGCTGGCAGGTGCTTGAGCGCACGGCGGACCACCAGCAGCGCGAGCAGCGCCAGCGGCAGGTTGATCCAGAAAATCCAGCGCCACGACAGGTAATGCGCCAGGTAGCCGCCGATCACCGGGCCCGCCATGCTGGCCACGGCCCAGACGCCGCTCACATACCCCTGGTAGCGGCCGCGGTCGCGCAGCGGCACCACATCGGCAATGGTGGCCTGCGACACCGAGATCAGGCCACCGCCGCCCAGCCCTTGCAGGACGCGCGCGATGATCAGTTGCGGCATGGTCTGCGCCAGCGCGCATGCGATCGATGCCAGGAAGAACAACACGATGGCAAACGACAGGACCGAGCGCCGCCCGAGCAGATCCGAGAGCTTGCCGTAGATCGGCGTCACCACCGTGGAGGCCACCAGATAGGCCGAGACCACCCAGGCCATCTCCTCGAAACCGTTAAGCTGCAGCGCGATCTCCGGCAACACCACGGCCACGATCGATTGCTCCAGCGCCCCCAGCAGGATGGCCAGCATCAGCCCGAAAATGATCTGCATCACCGGTACCGGCGGAACCGGCGAGGGGACGGATGCCGTGTTGCGAGGGTTGCCGCCAGCGTCCGCGGCCTCGGAGGACGCGGAAGTGGCCGAGGCGATCGCGGTCGCGGGTGACCGGGCGGATGAAGGCGGAGCTGAAGCCGCCAGGAGGGGCGGCATGGAGACGGCGGTCATGGGCGCTGGGGAGAGAGAACGCTTGCGGCGAGGGACATGGAGTGCGGTGCCGCCGTGAACGGCCGGCATCGCTCCTGTCTGTTTTTGTATACAAGGGCGCTATTGTAGGCCTAAGCCTTGCGCCTTGCAGCCGCCCCGGCGCCTTGCCGGGCTCCCGACCTGAACGCCGCCAAGGCGACATTCAAGGCGATGTGGCCGGACTCAGAACGATTCCCAGTCTCCGGCAGCCACGGCCGGGTTGCCGGCAACCGAGGTGCGCGCTGTGCGGCGCGGCGCCGGTGCGGCCACGGCAGCAGGCTTGGCCTGGCGGGCGGCGGGCAGCGTCTTGGAAGACAGCACCGGTTCGCGGCCCTGGCGCACCACCGGTGCGCGGGTCTTGCTGGGCAACACCGGCTCGCGGGGAGTGCGGGCCGCGCCAGCACGTGGCGCCACGGCGGCTGGCCGGGCCGCCGGCCTGGTGGCGGCTGCTGGTGCTACTCGTGCTGCCGGCGCTGCCGGTGCCGCTTGAACCACCTGCACTGCCTGGGCAGCACGAGCGACTGGAGCCACGGGCTTGGCCGGGGTCGGGCGAGCCGCCCCCGGGCGGGCCGGCGGGTGGCTCTTGCCACCAGCGGCCGTGTGCGCCGCCGGGCGCCGCCCGGCGGCGGCCGGCGCCACACGTGCTGGAGCTACCACCGGTGCCGGCGCCCGCGCAACTTGCGTTTGCGCCGGCGTCACCTGGAACCTGGATACATCGTCGACCAGCCCGGCGGCCTGCTGCTGCAGGCTCTCGGCGGCGGCGGCGGCTTGCTCCACCAGCGCGGCGTTCTGCTGCGTCACGCTTTCCATCTGATTGATGGCGCGGTTGACCTGCTCGATGCCGCAGGATTGCTCCTCGCTGGCCGCGGCGATCTCGCCCATGATGTCGGTCACGCGCTTCACCGCCCCGACGATATCGTCCATGGTGCGGCCGGCGTCCTCGACCTGCTTGGCGCCATGGGCCACCTGCCCCACCGAGCCATTGATCAGCTGGCCGATCTCCTTGGCCGCCGACGACGACCGCTGTGCCAGGCTGCGCACCTCCGCGGCCACCACGCCAAAGCCACGTCCTTGCTCACCGGCGCGAGCGGCTTCCACGGCCGCGTTGAGCGCCAGGATATTGGTCTGGAAGGCAATCCCTTCGATCACGCCGACGATTTCGGCGACCTTGGCCGACGATCGCGAAATATGCTGCATGGTCTCGACCACGCCGCGCACAGCGTGCCCGCCCGCCGTCGCCACGCCGGAAGCGCTGACCGCCAGTTCGTTGGCATGGCGCGCATTGGCCGCGTTCTGCTTGACCGTCGAGGTGAGCTGTTCCATGGAGGCCGCGGTCTGCTCCAGGGATGCCGCCTGCTCTTCCGTGCGCTGGGACAGGTCGGTATTGCCCCTGGCGATTTCCCGGGTCGCGCCATCGATCGAGCGCGTCGCGCCCTGGATGCCGTGCACCAGTGTTGCCAACTGCCCAAAAGCGCGCTCCAGCGCGCTCAGCATGCGGCCCATCTCGTCATCGCTGCTGGCCTGGATGACATAAGTCAGGTTGCCATGAGCAAGCGCTTGTGCCGCGTCCAGCGCTTGCCGCGCCGGGCGCGTGATCGAGCGCGTGATGCCAATGCCGAGGACGGCGGCCAGCGTGACCGCGGCGGCAGCCAGGCCCAGCAGCAGGTTGCGCGCCATCTCATAGCTGGCGTTGGCCTCTTGCACGGCGGCGGCGGCTACCTTGCGGCCCCCGTCGGACAATTCGCTCAGCTTGTCGAAGTAAGGCGCCTGGGCTGCCGGCAGGGTCGCGACCAGCGCGCTGCGCGCGCTGTCGAACTCGCCGCCCTGCAACTGGCGCAGCACCGTGTCGAGCTGGGTGTCGTAGGCATTGCGTGCCTCGACCAGGGCACGATAGGTTTCCTGGATCTCAGGCCTGGCGGACGTGGAAAGCCATTTCCCGAGTTCATCCAGCGTGCCGCGCATGTCCTGGCGCAGCGCGCCGATGCGCTCGGCGTTGCGCCGCACGGCAACCGGATCCTCGTTCAGCGTGGCATCGCGCACCAGGATGCCGGTGCGTAGCGCATCTTGCTTGACACGCTCGATCTCCAGCACCTTGAACAGGCGCCCTTCCACCGTCAGGCGCATTGATTCGTTCATGGTGCGCAGGGACAGCATGCCCAGCACGGCCACGGCAATCAGCAGCAGCGCCACGAGCGAAAACGCTACCGTCAGGCGCACCCCAATGCCAAAGTTTCGCAACCAACGCATCTTCCCGGCTCCTTTTATTCTCATCGCGCGCGCTTCATCCTCGCCCCGGACAGATTTCCGGAGCGACGCCGCATCGCGGGCTTAACGGCAGGGACAGGAGCAAGCTTGAGGGCTAAACGGCGACTTCCGAAAAGAAGCGCAAAAATGGGGATTTGAAAGGAAATATAGAGGGGAAAAGCCCGGCAATTCGAGCGATTGCCCAGCGGCAACCTGTCGTCTAATGTCACCCATGCACTTCGAAGTGCTGCCACCGGCGCTTGTCGCCAAGGGCGCACAACAAACAAAGTGGGCGCACAAAAAAAGAAGCCCACGCGCGGGGTGCTCGTAGGCTTTCCAGGACTGCTTTAGAGCCGAAAGGCCCTGACGCGAATATAAACCTGCTTACATGAGGTGTAAATCCAATTTCTATCAGGGATATCTCTGATAGCGAAAGTGCCGAAAATGCCACTCGTGTGGCGAATACCCGGCATGGAATACGTCACAGTAACAGGCCAGGGCCACCTCGTCGCCCGCAAATCCATGCCAGACAGGGAATGCGGGCGCGGGGTGGCGTTGGGACTTGCCACACTGGCACCAGTCAATTCATGGGTTTGCAGTGTGATGCAATAGTTTTATTAGAGGAAAACCTCTACGCGAGACGCGCCCCCCAACCGTCAAGATTTGTAAAATTTTGTTACTCTCGCCCCTGAAGTATTCCCCTTCTCTTCTGGCGGCGTCGCCCGCCACAGCTTGCGGAGCAGCATCGGATCCACCGCCTGGACACAAACCAGGGCCGGTCCCGGCCCATGCCGCCTCGCCGTCCCGCGCCAGCACCGAGAGCGGATGTTTCATCCCCCGCCCAGCCCAGGCCGTGCCACAACCGGTACCCAGCCGTGCTGTCACACCCCATTTGCCCAGGCCCAGTTATTGGACCGTTGCCAGCCGCCAGAACCCGAGCGGGCTCTTCCGGAGAAGTTGTGAACAAGAAGGTAACCAGGATCGATCGCCCGAGCCGGAAACTGCAGCACCTGCAGCTCTCCACCCACAGCGCAAGTCGCAATCCTGTCGTCGTGCATTTATCGAACGGCGTTCGGCTGCACGGCGTGATCATGGCGACGGACAACTATATGGTGTTGCTGGCAGAGTCTGCGCAGGACCCGCTTCCGCAGATCGTCTACAAGCACTCCATCGCCGTGATCACGCCGGCTCACGCCCCCGAGGCCACGGCCTGCGTGCCCGGGGCGGAGACCTCGCCGGAATTTGTCAGTTTATATACACCGCGTACCCGCAAGCGCCGCTAGGCGTTGCCGGGGTCACGCAGCTAGCCCTGCCGGGCTTGTTTCGCGCCAAATCCATCACTCAGTTTCAGGCCATCGCAAAGATCACTCTAAATCTTTTCCTGCCCCAACCGATAACCCAAACAACGGTGGCACTTCTCGCCCAGCATTGCCTGGCAGCCAGCGTTGCGGCAGCAGCCGGATTGCACAATCTACTGTAAAAGAATAGGAGTCGTACCATGTCGATGACCATCAATACCAATACGCTGTCCTTGATGACGCAAAACAACCTGAGCTCGTCGCAGGCATCGCTGAACACCGCGATCCAGCGCCTGTCCTCGGGCCTGCGTATCAATAGCGCCAAGGACGACGCCGCCGGCCAGGCGATCGCCAACCGCTTCACCGCCAACATCAACGGCCTGACGCAAGCACAGCGCAACGCCAACGACGGCATCTCGCTGGCGCAGACCACTGAAGGCGCGCTGAACGAAGTCAACAACAACCTGCAAGCTATCCGTACCCTGTCCGTCCAAGCCGCAACGGGCAGCAACTCGGCAAGCGACCTGCAATCGATCCAGGACGAAATCACGCAACGTCTGGCTGAAATCGACCGCACTTCGCAACAAACCGACTTCAACGGCGTCAAGGTCCTGTCGTCCACCGCTGCACCCCTGAGCGTACAAGTTGGCGCGCAAGACGGCCAGACCATCTCGATCGCCCTGCAGGAAATCAGCTCGAAGACCCTGGGCATGACCGGCTTCACGGTGGCCAAGAACTCGCTGAGCACCAGCGCCGCCATCACCACCGTTGCTGCCGCCACCGGCTCCGCACCGGTTTCCGTCAACCTGGCCTCGGCTGCCACCGCACTGTCCGCCGTCGTCGGCTCGACCGTCAGCGCCAGCTCGCTGACGCTGAACAACGTGCTGGACACCGCCGGCAACGCCACCAGCAACTACGTGGTCAAGTACGGCAACGACAACTACGCTGCCTCGGTCGACGCTGCCACCGGCGACGTCACCCTGAACAAGGTCAACCTGACGGTCGGCGATGCCGCTAACGGCAACACCGGCAACACCGTCGCTGGCCAGCTGGTCAAGGTCGGCGCTGACACCAGCGGCGCTGCTGTCGCCTACGTCACCCAAGGTGGCAACAACTACGCGCTGTCTGCAGGTACGCAAGCTGGCGCCCAGGCCAACGGCGGCTCCACGACCACGGCAGTCACCGATGCAACCGCGATCCAGCTGAGCACCAGCGGCACCACCACCGCCAGCGCCCAGTTCACCGGCTCCGGCAGCACCAACCCGCTGGCCACGATCGACAAGGCGCTGGCCATGGTCGACAAGCTGCGCAGCTCGCTGGGTGCAGTGCAGAACCGTTTCGACTCGGCTATCTCGAACCTGGGCTCGGCTGTGACGAACCTGTCGGCTTCGCGCTCGCGCATCCAGGACGCTGACTACGCGACCGAAGTGTCGGCCATGTCGCGTGCCCAGATCCTGCAACAAGCTGGTACCTCTGTGCTGGCCCAGGCCAACCAGTCGAACCAAGGCGTGCTGTCGCTGCTGCGTTAATCCCGCAACAGACGGCGGTCTCCTAGCAGGACGGGCCCGACCCGGGCCCGTCCTGCCGGGAATGTTTTCAGAGCGGTCTCCGCTCTGAAAGCGTTTCCTCCGGAGCCTTTCGTGCACCGGCCCAACCGTTGCGAAGACAGATCATGATCAGTTCGACCGAACCGCTACTGCCGATGACGGCCACCCAGTCCGCCAGCCCATTACCGTCCGTGAATGCGGCCGGAACAGCGGCAACCACCGCGGCCTCGGGTTCGGATGCAACAGGGCCAAAGCCGGCGAACGGGTCCCATGCAGCCGCCAGCGGCGAGCTGGACAGCGCGCTCAAAAGCATCAACGATGCCCTGCAGGCCACCTCGCTCGAGGTACGCGTCGGCATCGACAAAACCACGCACCGCTTGGTGACGAGCGTCGTGGACAAGACCACCGGCGAGACCATTCGCCAATTCCCCTCAAAAGAAGTCCTGCGCATGATCCGCGCCATCGATAAACTGCAGGGCTTGCTCATTCATCAAACCGCCTGAACGGGCGATCCTCCCCGTCGAAACCAACCACAGGTTCCAAACATGAGTTCAACGAGTGTATCGAGTTCAACCAGCTCACCGATTTCGTCGCTTGGCGTTGGCTCCGGGCTGGACCTGAGCACCCTGCTGACCAATCTGCAGACGGCGGAGCAAGCCAAGCTCACCCCCATCACCGACGAGCAGACCGCCGCCAACAGCAAGCTGTCGGCCTATGGCGTGTTGCAAAGCGCGCTGGCGTCGTTCCAGTCGGCCTCCGCCGCACTCGGCACGGCCAGCCTGTACAACAGCACCACCACCTCGTCGAGCAACACCAGCGTGCTCACCACCACGTCGGACAATACCGCGGTGGCGGGCAGCTACGCAGTCAACGTATCGCAACTGGCGCAGTCGCAGACGCTGGTCTCGAACGGCATCACCGACAGCACCGGCCAGCAGCT
This sequence comes from Cupriavidus basilensis, assembly GCF_008801925.2. Classification (NCBI taxonomy): domain Bacteria; kingdom Pseudomonadati; phylum Pseudomonadota; class Betaproteobacteria; order Burkholderiales; family Burkholderiaceae; genus Cupriavidus; species Cupriavidus basilensis. The sequence continues at coordinate 2,690,085 of NZ_CP062804.1, forward strand.
GGGCAGCGCCACCATCCAGATCCAGTTCGGCACCACCACCACCAGCGGCACCACCACCACCTTCACACCCGGCAGCACCGCGGCAACGTCGATCAACATCAACGGCACCAACGACACACTGAGCGGCATCCGCGACGCCATCAATGCCGCCAATGCCGGTGTCACAGCCAGTATCGTCAACGACGGCAGCAGCACGCCCTATCACCTGGTGTTGACCTCGAACTCCACCGGCGCCGCTTCGAGCATGAGCATTTCGGTCAGCAGCAACGGCAGTGGCGACCCCACCACCATCAGCAACCTGCTGACGTATAACCCGGGCGGCACGACGGCGATGACGCAGAACATCGCGGCGCAGGACGCCAAGCTCACCATCAACGGCCTGGCGATCACCAGTGCCAGCAATTCGGTCCAGGGCGCGGCCCAGGGCGTGACCCTCAACCTGGCCACCGCCGGCACCAGCACGGTGAGCGTGGCCAGCAACACCAGCGCCATGGCTACCGGCGTGCAGAGCTTCGTCACCGCGTACAACACGCTGCAGTCCACGGCAGCCCAGCTCTCCGCCTACGACGCGTCCACCAACACCGCCGGTGTGCTGCTGGGCGACTCTACCCTGCGCGTGATCGAGAATCAGCTGCGCAACGTCATCAATACGCCGCAAACGGCGGTCGGCACCACCGGGCTGACCAACCTGACGCAGATCGGCATCAGCTTCAACGCCGACGGCAGCATGGCGCTGGATTCGAGCAAACTGAACGCCGCCCTCTCCAGCAACCGTACGGGCGTAGCCCAGCTGCTGAGCGGTACCGACGGAAAATCGGGCTTCGGCAACCAGCTATCGGCCGCAGCGACCGGCTTTGTCAGCACCACGGGTGCCCTGACGTCCGCCACCAACGGCGTCAACGCAACGCTCAAATCGCTCGCGACCGAGTACACCAATACACAGACCGAGATCAACGCCACCATCGCGCAGTACCAGACCGAATTCCAGAACCTGGATACGCTGATGTCGCAGATGAACTCGACCAAGACTTACCTGACGCAGCAGTTCAGCTCTTCGAGCAGCTCTTCGGGTTGAGCGCAGCCGGACTTGCATACTCGTCATATCAAACTCAGGGATCGCCGCTATGTACGCACGCACCGCCGCCAATGCTTATTCCAATGTCGGCAACGAGACAGGGGCCATGAGCGCCTCTCCCCATCGGCTCATCGTCATGCTGTTCGACGGTGCGCGGGCGGCGATTGCCCGAGCCCGCTTCCATATGGAAGCGGGCGATGTTGCCGGCAAGGGCAAGGCCATTTCCCACGCCATCAGCATTGTCGAAAGTGGACTGCGCGCCTCGCTGGATCATGGTGCCAGCGCGGACCTGGCCGGCAATCTCGATGCGCTCTACGACTATATGACCCGGCAACTGATGCTGGCCAACCTGCATAACGACGAGGCCCGCCTGAACGAAGTGGACAAGCTGCTGGCCGACATCGCCACGGCCTGGAGCCAGATCGATCCGACCGCCGAGCCGGAGCCTGCGCCTGCGGCGTTCAAGCCGATGGAAGCTCTCTCAATAGGAGCCTGACATGTTGCAGCAAAAGAAACAGATCATCGCCTGCTATGAAGAACTGATGCGCCTGTCCGGCCTGATGTGCGAGGCCGCGCGCGCGGGCCGGTGGGATACGCTGTGCGCGCTGCAAACGGCTTACGTCGCCCAGGTCAACACCCTGAAGAGTATCGACGACGTGGCGTCGCTGAGCGCCGAAGAGCGGCGTTACCGCTACCGGATGCTGGAAACCATCCTGTCGCAGGATGCCGCCATCCGCAACCTGGTCACACCCAGGATGGAAGAGCTGGGCTACCTGCTGAATAACTCGCGCCGCCGCCAGGAACTGCATCACGCCTACGGCTCGCCGGCCTGATACGGTAAATGATCGGCATCAACCTTCCGGCAGATGCATCGCTTGCCCTGCGCACGGATCCGCAGGCGCTCAAGTCCGCCCTTACCGTAGCGAAGCTGGCGGCCCTGCAGCCGGTTGGCACCGTCACCGACACCGAGGGGCCTTCCGGGGGTGGCAACACCGTGCAGCAAGGCCGGGCCGCAACGGTCGGTGCCGGCATGCCGCCCCCGACCGAAGGCGCGGCAACAACTTCGGCGCGCGAGTCGCTTAGCACGGCCGCGCGCGTCATCCTCGATATCCTGGACGGCACCGATGCCGCGCCGCTGCGCAGCGCGGCGCCCGTCGTGGCCGCGCCGCCAGGCAGTGGCCAGGCCGCTTCGCTGGCAAGCGCGCTGGCCCGCCAGGTTGGGCAGAGTGGCCTGTTTTATGAGTCGCATCTCGGCCAATGGCTGAATGGCACGCGCCCGCTCGACAGCCTGATGCGCGAGCCCCAGGCCTTGCTGGGGCGCCCGCCCGCTGCCCCGCCAGCCACCACGGATGCCACGCAACCGGTGTTGCAGTTGACGTATCAGCCGGCTGCGGGCGCGGCAACGCCTGCCCCGGCCCAGGTGGCTGCCAATGTCGCCAAGGCCGCCGCCGCCGTCGCGGCGGAGTCAGGCAGCCTTCCCCTTCCCGCGGAAGGTCCCGGTGCCGACACGCCGGCACAAGCGCAGAAAGCTGCGGGCCTTTACTCAGCGCCCGCCCCCGGCGCCGCCTCCACGGCGGCGACGCCTGCCGCAAATCCGGCCACGCCCTCCGCGCATCTCGCCCAGCAGGCAACCCAGGCCTACCAGGCAGCTTCCGCCACGCCAGCGCCGCGTACGGTGCATCTCTCGGCGGACGACATCTTCGGCGCAAGCAAGCCGGCCGCGGACCCGTTGCAAGCCACCAGCGCCACCGGCCCCGCCGTGCATCCCGATGCCGCCACCTTGGTGCGCCAGCAGCTCGACACCCTGGCAACCCAGCAATTGCGCTGGATGGGCGAAGCGTGGCCGGGTACGCCGATGCAATGGCAGATCACGCGTGAGCAAGATGACAACCCCGCGCGCGGGCAGGGCCAGCCGGATGCCATTGCCGACGGCGTCTGGTCGACCCGGCTGGTCCTCGAGTTCCCCAACCTCGGCACCGTGGAGGCCAGAATCAAGCTGACCGGCAACAGCATCGAAGCACGCCTGGCGGCGCCTGCCTCGGTCAACCTCCTGGCCGGCGCGCGCGCGCAGCTCCAGGATCGCCTCGCCGCGACCGGCCTCGATCTCACCGCGTTGGCGGTGGATGGCATCTTCCAACCGGCCGGGAGCACCAGGCGGTGAGACAGCCCGACGACAACGCACGCGGCACTGCGGTAGCGCTGAGCTACGATGAAACGCGCGACCAAAGCCCCCGCGTGGTGGCCAAGGGCTATGGCGACGTGGCCGACGCCATCATCGCCCGCGCCCGCGACGGCGGCGTCTATGTCCACAATTCCCCCGCGCTGGTGACCCTGCTCATGCAGGTCGACCTCGACTCGCGCATCCCGGAGCAGTTGTACGTGGCCGTGGCCGAATTGCTGGCCTGGCTCTATCAGCTGGAAAAAGGCCAGGCCGAAGCCGATACCGCGCCAGCGCCGAATCCGCTCAGCCCTCGCTGAGTTCCCCGGCGGCCACCAGCCGCCCACGCGAAAGCGCCGCATTCACCTCACCACTGCCCCGCCTCTGGAATTGGCCTCCTTTTTGGCTTGTATTCCGGCCTCCCCGCGCCTGTCGTCCTGATAAGTTTTAGGGGCCGGAACAGCCTGGCAATCACCGCAGCAAAACCGCCTTCCCCGGTATGCAGCGGCATTGTTATTGAGCGCATTGCCTGTACCAGCCCGCCAAGACGGGCCCAACCGATGAAACCTATCCAGATCGCTCCCAAGTTGCCCCGCCAGATCGACAAGGCTCGCACACTTTATCAAGCCGGCCAGTACCGCGCGGCGCTCAGGGAAGCCGAAAAGGCAGAGCAGATCCTTGGCAAGCGGGCCGACGCCTCCTACTGGCAAATGGCGGCCCGGCTGGCGCTGGAAGACACCAAGAAGGCCGGCGAGATCCTGCGCGACGGGCTGCAGCATTTTCCTGACGATATCGAACTGATGTCCCTCGGCGGCTTCGTCCTGCTGCGCAACGGCGAGCATCAGCAAGCCAAGCGGTTGCTGCAGCGCTGCGTCGACATCGACCCCGGCTCGCTCAGCGCGTGGGTGCACTTTACCGCCCTGCTGCTGGAGCTGCGAGAGCCCGCCGCCGCAAAGGAGGCGGCGCTCAAGGCGCTGGCCATCAATCCGGATGAGGCCACGGCGGTGTGCAACTACGCCATCGCCTTGAAGGAAACCGGCGAAATGGGTGAGGTCATGGCCCCACTCAGGAAGGCCGTGAAGCTGGCCCCGCGCAACCTCGCCATCCGCGCCAACCTGCTGTTCGCCATGCTGTTCGCCCAGGAAACCACGGCGCTAGACCTGCTGCGCGAGGCCAAGGCCTATGAAGCGCTGCTGCTGGCCGGCCCCCGTTTCCCGCGCGACGACAACGCGCCAAAGCGCACTAGCGGGCCGATACGGCTGGGGCTGATCTCGAACGACCTGATGCGCCACGCCTGCTCCTACTTCGTCCTGCCTCTGATCGCGAACCTGGATCGCGCACGGGTGGAAGTGGTGGCGTTCTCGCTGCACCCGCTCAGCGACCATGTGACGGAGAAGATCCGGCTACATGCCAACCAGTTCATCGAACTGGCCGGGAAATCGACTGCCGATATTGTCGAGATTGTCCGCAATGAGCAGCTCGACGTGCTGATCGACCTCGGCGGGCATACCGGGACTTCACCGCTGCCCTATATGGTGCACGGACTGGCGCCGGTGCAGATGACTTGGCTTGGCTATCCCGGCAGCACCGGATTGAAATCCATCCAGTACCGCATCAGCGACTGGACCTGCGACCCTGAAGGGTTCGAGCCGCACTATGCGGAGACCTTGCTCAGGGCGCCCGGCGTCTTTTGCACGTATGCGCCGTTGATACACAGCCCGCTCAAGGCCTACGGCCCCACGTACAGGGTCCGGGAAACGCCTGCGCTGCGTACCGGCACGATTACCTTTGGCTCCTGCAATAACCTGGGCAAGGTCACCGACCAGACCGTGGCGCTGTGGCGCACGGTACTGGAGCGCTGCCCGAACAGCCAGCTGCTGATCGAGGCACGGGACATCGACAGCGAGGCCGTGCGCGCGCCCCTGCTGACACGCCTGACGCAGGCTGGCATCGACCCGGACCGGGTGGTCTGCGTCCCCAGGCAGGCGGCGAACCAATACCTGACCTATCACGACATCGACATTGTGCTGGACACCGTGCCCCTGACCGGCGGCACCACCACGTGCGACGCCTTGTGGATGGGTGTACCGGTGGTCACGCTGGCAGGCTCGGCCTTCCACTCGCGGATGTCCGCCAGTTTCCTGCACGCGCTCGGCCTGGATGGCCTGAGCTGCCGCAATGAAGAGGAATACGTGGACGTGGCCGTGCAACTGGCCGCGGACATCGGCCAGCTCAACGACTTGCGGCTGTCTCTGCGGCAGCGCTTCGAGCAGGGTCCTCTGGCCGATGGCGCCGCCTTCGCGCGCTGGCTGGAAGACCAGCTCACCGAAGCAGTCCGGCCGCACCGCCAGGTCGACAGCACGCCCGGCTCGCACGACGGCGTGTACTTCTCCGACACCTGGCACACCATGGCGGAAATCGTGATTGCCATCGCGGGATTGCTTGAGGCCGGCCGTTACGTGGAACTGCGCGCGCTGCTCGAGACCTTCTGCGCGAAGTGGCCCAGGCACTGGATCGTTCCCTACGCACTCGCCGAGATCGAACATCGCAACGGCCAGCACGAGGCCGCGGTCGATTACCTGATGGAGAGCGTCGGCCTGCGGCCCTATCACCTGCCGCTGTACCGGCTGCTTAGCGCGCGGCTCGACGAATACCAGTACGACAAGGGCATGCTTGGCGAATTCATGCTGCAGCAACTCGGCGTGCCGCTGGCCCTCGTCGAACAGCAGGGTGCGCCAACAGTGCTGGAAGTCCTGGGCATCAACGTCGGGCAGCCAGTGCGAGCCGAGCCGGCACATGCATAGGCTACAGCATGCCCCGGGGCGCAGAATGCCCCCCGGTTCAGCCGCCTGGCGCAGCTGCGCCTGGATTCCGCGCTGCAACGGCCTGCGGGCCTGGTAAATCCATCCTTCCCTTATGAAGAAAGTCGCAATCAATCCCAAGGCGGACCGGTGTATCAAGCAAGCCGAGACCAGTCATTACGCTGGCCGCTTTGAGGAAGCCATCGCCCATGCGGAGAAGGCCAGGAAGCTCGCGCCGCATATGGCCAAGCCCTATTATTGGGCCGCGTTTTCCTCGCTGGAACTGCATCGCCTCGACGATGCCTACCGTTTCGCCCAGGAAGGACTCGCCGCGCATCCCGGCCAGCCCGACATCGCGTCCATGTGCGCGCGCATCCTTGTGGCGATGGGCAAGCTGGAGGACGCCAGGACCATGCTGCGCGACTGCGTGGCATCCCACCCGCAGTGCCTGGAAGCCTGGGCGAACTACGCCATCGTGCTGAACAAGCTGGGCGAGCATGCCGAAGCCAAGCAAGCCTCGCTCAAGGCCATCGAAATCGCTCCGGATCATCCGGCGATCCTGGCCAACTATGCCAACGACCTGAAAAACACTGGCTTTGCCGAGGACGCGATCCAGGTGTTGCGCCGCGCCGCGGCAACCGCGCCAACCAACAAGAGCATCCGCTCAAACCTGCTGTTCATGCTTCTCTTCGGCGAGAAGACGAGCGCGCAAGACTTGCTGGCCGAAGCCTCCAGGTATGCGCAAGTGCTGGCGCGCGAGCGGCTGCCGGCGTTGCCCATGCAGCCCCGCCCCCGCTCGGACAGGATCCGCATCGGCATCCTGTCGAACGACTTGTACAAGCATGCCTGCGCCTACTTCCTGATCCCGCTGATCGCCAACCTCGACCGCGCCAGGTTCGAAGTCGTGGCGCTCAGCCTGCACGCCTATCACGACAACGTCACGCACAAGATATCCATCTACTGCGACCGCTTCGTCAGCCTGGCCAATAAGCCGGATGGTGAAATCGTCAAGCTCATCCGCGAGGAAAACGTCGATGTGCTGATCGACCTTGGCGGATATACGGGCAGCTCGCCGCTGCACTACATGGTCCACGGCCTGGCTCCGGTGCAGCTCACCTGGCTTGGCTATCCTGGCAGCACCGGCATGCCGGCAGTGCAGCATCGCGTGACCGACTGGATCGGGGATCCGGCCGGGGCAGAGCCCAACTACACCGAGAACCTGCTGCGCGCACCCGGCCCGTTTGCCGTCTACCACCCGCTGGTTGGCAATCCGCTGACGGTCTATCAGAGCGATTACCAGGTCAGGGAAACGCCGGCGCTGCGCAACGGCTTCATTACCTTCGGCTCCTGCAACAACATCGGCAAGCTGACCGACCGGACCCTGCGGATGTGGAGCGCCGTCCTGGCGCGCTGCCCTGGCAGCCGGCTGCTGGTCGAGGCGGCGGGGCTCGATACGGATGAAGTGAAGGTGCCGCTACTGGAGCGCATGGCGCAAGCCGGCATCGACACGCAGCGCGTCACCTGCATCCCCCGGGAAGGCAAGAACCAGTACCTGACCTACCACGACATCGATATCGCACTGGATACCTCCCCGGTCACCGGCGGCACCACGACCTGCGACACGCTCTGGATGGGCGTGCCCGTGGTCTCGCTGGCCGGCCCGGCATTCCACACCCGCGTCTCCGCGCCCTTTCTGCACGCCGTAGGCCTGGGCGGCCTGGTCTGCGAAACGGAGCAGGCCTACGTCGAGATGGCCGCGCAGCTTGCCGCGGACGTGGAGCAGCTCAACGCGCTGCGACTCTCCCTGCGGCATCGCTTCGAGAAGAGCGCCATCGCCGACGTGGCCGGCTTCACGCGCTGGTTCGAAGACCAGGCGGCGCATCTGGTCAGCCAGCACCGGGATGTGAGCCACCTCAAGCCGCGTACGCAGGACGGCGTGTTCTGCAATGGCGCCTGGCATTCGATGGAAGAACTGGTGCTGACCATCGGGCTGCTTCTGCAGGAAGGACGTCATATCGAGCTGAACAGCCTGCTGGAAAACATGTCGGCCAAGTGGAGCAAGCACTGGCTGATCGCCTTCGCGCTGGGTGAGATGGCCCAGCGCGAAGGCCGCTACGACCGCGCGCTCGAACTACTGATGGAAGCCGTCAACCTGCGTCCGTACCACCTGCCGCTCTACCGCCTGCTCAGCGTGCGGATGCGCGAAGGCGGTCATGACACGAGTCCCGTGGCCGATATCCTGCAGCAGCAGTTCGGCCTCGACCTGGCCCTGCTCGATAGCCAGGGCAAACCTTCGACCTACGAAATCCTGGGCATCCAGGTGCTGGAGGAAGCAGCATGAAAGCCGTCATCCTGGCGGGCGGGCTGGGTACCCGCATATCCGAAGAATCCCACCTGCGTCCCAAGCCCATGATTGAAGTGGGCGGCAAGCCGATCCTGTGGCACATCATGAAGATGTATGCCGCACACGGCATCAATGACTTCGTCATCTGCCTGGGCTACAAGGGCTACGTCATCAAGGAATACTTCGCCAACTACTTCCTGCATATGTCGGATGTGACCTTCGACATGTCGGAAAACCGCATGGACGTGCACTGCCGCAAGGCCGAGCCGTGGCGCGTGACGCTGGTGGACACCGGCGAGGAATCGCAGACCGGCGGCCGCCTGCGGCGCGTGCGCGAGTACCTCACGCCCGGCGAGCCGTTCTGCTTTACCTATGGCGACGGCGTGTCCGACATCGACCTCACCGCCGAGATCGCCTTTCACCGCAACCACGGCCGCTGGGCCACGGTGGCGGCGGTGCAGCCGCCGGGACGCTACGGTGCGCTCGAGCGCACCAGCGAAGGCATGGTGGCCGGTTTCGCGGAAAAGCCGCGCGGCGACGGCGCCTGGATCAATGGCGGCTTCTTCGTGCTGCAGCCCGAAGTGCTTGACCTGATCGCCGACGACAAGACCAGTTGGGAGCAAGCCCCCATGGAAGAGCTCGCCACGCGCGGGCACTTGCTGGCGTTCGAGCACCAGGGCTTCTGGCAGCCGATGGACACCCTGCGCGAAAAGAACATGCTGGAGCAGTTGTGGCAATCCGGCGCGGCACCCTGGAAGACATGGTGACCCGCATGCTAGACGGCTACACCGGCCGCCCGGTCTTCGTGACCGGCCACACCGGCTTCAAGGGCGCATGGCTCGCGCTATGGCTGGCGCGCCTCGGCGCGCGGGTGACAGGCTACGCGCTGGCGCCCGAGTCGCCGGCCGGCCTGTTTACCGCGGCCGAAGTCCAGAGCACGCTGCAAGCCCACCACCTGGCCGACATCCGCGATGCGAGCACGCTGGCTGCCGCCATGCAGGCAGCGCAGCCGGAGATCGTCTTCCACCTGGCGGCGCAGCCGCTGGTGGGGGCCGGCTATCGCGACCCGGTGGCCAACTGGGCCACCAACGTCATGGGCACGGTCAACCTGCTCGAGGCGGTGCGCCACTGCCCTTCGGTACGTGCCGTGGTGGTCATCACCACCGACAAGTGCTACGACAACAAGGAATGGTTCTGGGGCTACCGCGAGACCGATCCGCTCGGCGGGCATGACCCGTACAGCGCCAGCAAGGCCGCGGCCGAACTGGTTGCCGCCAGCTATCGCAATGCCTTCCTGGCCGAGCGCGGCGTGCTGGTCGCCACCGCGCGCGCCGGCAATGTGATCGGCGGCGGCGACTGGTCCGACAATCGCCTGGTGCCCGATGCCGCCCGCGCGGCCGCCGCCGGCGCGGTGCTCGAAATCCGCAACCCGCAGGCCACGCGGCCCTGGCAGCATGTGCTGGAAGCCCTGCACGGCTACCTGCTGCTTGGCGCACGCCTGATGGCCGGAGAGCAAGCGCTTGCGCGCGCCTTCAACTTCGGCCCGCAAGCCGCCGACAACCTCGCCGTGGGCGCCGTGCTGGCGCGCCTGGCGCAACACTGGCCCGAACTGCGCTGGGCGCATCGCCCGGATCCCACCGGCGCCGCACCGCACGAAGCTCGCAACCTTCACCTGGACTCCGCCCTGGCCAGAGGACTGCTTGGCTGGGAGCCGCGCTGGCCGCTCGACCAGGCCCTTGCCGCCACCGCCCACTGGTACCGCGCCGTGCATGAAGCCCCGGCCCAGGCGCGGTCCGTCACCGAACGACAAATCGAGCAATTCTGCGTATGACAGACGCTGCCCACGCCTTTCCTGATACCCATTCCAGCCACGCTGCCAGCGACGCGGCCTGCCGTTCCTGTGGCCAGCCGCTCGCGCAGACCGTGGTGGACCTTGGCCTGTCGCCAGTCTCCAACGCATTCATCAAGGCGGACGACCTGGCCCTGGCGGAAACCTTCTACCCGCTGCATGCGATGGTGTGCCAGCACTGCTGGCTCGTCCAGTTGCGCGACGCCACGCCTGCCCAGACACATTTTCACGACGACTACGTCTACTTCTCGTCGTACTCGTCGTCATGGCTGGAGCACGCCCAGCGCTATGTCAGCACCATGACCCAGCGTCTCGGCCTGAACGCCGACAGCCGCGTGATGGAGCTGGCCAGCAACGACGGCTACCTGCTGCAATATTTCGTGCAAGCCGGCATTCCGTGCCTGGGCGTCGAGCCCACCGCCAACACCGCCGCTGCCGCACGCGCCAAGGGCGTGGACAGCCGCGAGCTGTTCTTTGGCCGCGACACCGCGCACGCGCTGCGCCAGCAAGGCTGGGAAGTCGACCTGCTGCTGGGCAACAACGTGCTGGCGCATGTGCCTGACATCAACGACTTCGTCGGCGGCATGCCGCTGGTGCTCAAGGCCCAGGGCGTGATCACGCTGGAGTTTCCGCACCTGCTGCGCCTGATCGAGCAGAACCAGTTCGACACGCTTTATCACGAGCACTACTCGTACCTGTCGCTATCGGCGCTGGAGCCGGTATTCACCCGGGCCGGCCTGCGCGTGTTCGATATCGAGCACCTGGCCACCCATGGCGGCAGCCTGCGCGTGTTTGCCTGCCATGCCGGCGCCAGCCACGCGACCCGCCCCTCGGTGGCCGCCACGCTGGAAGAAGAGCGCGAGGCCGGGCTGCGCTCGGCCGCGCTGTATGCCGGCTTTGCCGAGCGCGTGCGCAAGGCCAAGCGCGACCTGCTCGCCTTCCTGATCGAAGCCCGCAATGCCGGCAAGCGCATCGCGGCGTATGGCGCCGCCGCCAAGGGCAATACGCTGCTCAACTACTGCGGCGCCGGCACCGACTTCATCGACTACGTGGTCGATCGCAACCCCACCAAGCAGGGTCGCCTGCTGCCCGGCACGCGCATCCCGGTGGTGGCGCCCGAGCAGGTCTTCAGCGACAAGCCCGACTACCTGCTGATCCTGCCCTGGAACATCAAGGACGAAGTCATCGCGCAGATGGCCGGCATCCGCGAGTGGGGCGGCCGCTTCGTGGTGGCCATTCCGGAAACCGCGGTGCTGCCATGATTTTCACGCGGACCCCCATCGAAGGCGCATGGCTGGTGGACCCGGAGCCCCTGGCGGACGAGCGCGGCTTCTTTGCGCGCACGGCTTGCGTGGATGCCTTCGCGGACCACGGGCTGAACGGGCGCTTTGTGCAGCAGAGCATCTCGCGCAATACCCGGGCCGGCATCCTGCGTGGCATGCACCTCCAGTACGAGCCTGCCGGCGAGGACAAGCTGGTGCGCGTCACCACCGGCGCCATCTTCGATGCGATCCTGGACCTGCGCCCCTACTCGCCAAGCTTCCGCCAGTGGTTTTCGGTGGAGCTGACGGCGCAGAACCAGCGCGCGCTGTATATCCCCAGGGGCGTGGCGCACGGTTTCCAGACCCTGACCGAGTTGTCGGAAGTTTTCTACCAGATGACCGTGCCCTTCGCGCCCGCCCACAGCGGCGGCGTGCGCTGGGACGATCCCGAGATCGGCATTGCCTGGCCGCCGTGCGAGAACCGGCTGATCTCGGCCAAGGACCTTGCACTGCCGTGCCTGGCGGCGGTCAGTTGTTATTGAATTTCGTATTGCCCGAAACACCGAATTTCCCGAATTGCCGAATCATCAAATCCAACCGGTCAGCCAAGCCGACCAACAAGCCAAACTGCGGAGCCATTCCATGAGTACCGATCAATTGCAGAAACTGTCCAAAGCCCTGCGCGAAGTTGGCACCAGCGCGGCCGCGCGCGACCGGCTGGTCGCGCTGTGCAAGTCCATCGAGCAAGACCTGTCCGGCTACGAAGGCAGCGTGCGCGATGACATCACGGGCCCCATCGTCGACGCCATGTACGACGACGAATCGCGCCTGCGCAAGACGCTGGCCGATGGCACCGTGTTCGAGTTCCTCTACCGCACCAAGATCGCCCGCGATTTCCTGATGAGCACGCCGGCGCAGCCGGACCACGTATGGGAGCCGCAAACCACCAAGCTGCTGGTCAAGCTGTGCCAGAACGGCGGCAACGCGGTAATTGGCGGCGCTTACTTCGGCGACCAGGTAATCCTGATGGCCAAGCAGCTGGCGGCCGCCGGCGGCGCCTGCCACGCGTTCGAGCCCAATGCCGACCAGCTCGGCATGCTGCGCAACAACGCGCAGCTCAACCATGTGGAGAACATCCACAGCTGGCGCCTGGGCCTGTGGTCGGACAGCAGCACCCAGCTGCGCCTGGTCGGCAACGACTCCTTCGCCCACGCCGAGCGCGCCGACGGCGCTGCCGGCGACGACAGCTTTGCCACCATCACCATCGACGACTACTGCGCCCAGCAAAAGCTCGACAAGCTCAGCCTGATCATGCTGGACATCGAAGGCGCCGAGCTTGACGTGTTCAAGGGCGCGCGCGAGCAACTGTCGCGCCCGGCGCCCGATGCCCCGAACATCGTGTTCGAGGTGCACCGCCACTATGTGGACTGGAGCAACGGCCTGGAGAACGCGGAGATCATCCAGCTGCTCCAGGGCTTCGGCTACAGCGTGTTCGCGGTGCGCGACTTCAACTCCAACGTGGACATGGCCGGCCGCCCCATCGAGCTGATCCCGGTCGACGAGGTCTACCTGGAAGGCCCGGCGCACGGCTTCAACATGGTCGCCGTCAAGGACCCGTCCCTGCTGCAGGGCGCGGACTTCTCCGTGTGCCATGGCGTGAGCCCCAAGCTGCTGTGGCACCGTGACCCGGCGCTGCATCACCCGTTGTCGTGAGGCCAGGCATGCCCGGCTCCGTACCTTGTACCGTGATCGGCGGCGCCGGCTTTGTCGGCCAGCGCCTGGTCCAGGCGCTGCGCCAGGCCGGGCATGAAGTCCATGTGCCCGGCCGGGACGACCCCGGCCTGCTGGCGCGCGACCTCGGCCGCGTGTTCTATTGCGCCGGCCTCACCGCCGACTTTGCCGCACGCCCCTTCGATACGGTCGAAGCCCATGTCGGGCTGCTGGCCCGGCTGCTGCAGGCGGGCCGCTGGGACCACCTGGTCTATCTCTCGTCCACCCGCCTGTATGACAGCTCCGCGCTGCCGGTAGGCGACGAGGCCGGCGCGCTCACGCTGCAGCCAGCCAACCCGCGGCATCTCTACGACCTCTCCAAGGCGCTCGGCGAAAACCTGTGCCTCACGCTCGCGCCGGAGCGCACAGCCGTGGCGCGGTTGTCCTGCGTCTTCGACTGGTCGCCGGGCTCGCCTGGCTTTCTCTCCGAATGGCTGCAGCGCGCATCGGCCGAGCGCGCGTTCCAGCTCGACAGCGATGCCGCCTTGGTGCGTGACTACATCCACCTCGACGATGTCGTGCAAGCCCTGGCCACCATGTCGGCACTGGGCGAGCGCGGAATCTTCAACGTGGCCAGCGGCGCCAACGTCTCCAACGGCGAACTGGCCGACGTGTTCAACCGCGCAGGCTGGGCAGTCGAACTGGCCAGGTCCACCCGGGCGCAACCGGCGGCGGTATGCAGCGTGACGCGCCTGCGCGCGCTAGGCGTAGCACCGCGCGACGTGCGCGAGGTGCTGGCCGCTCACCTGGAAGGAGCAAGAACATGGAACTGATCGACCAGACACCTGAAAGCCTTGCCGCCTACACCTGCGCGCAGGTCGCGGCGCTGGTGCCGGACGGCAAGGCAGCGACGCTGCTGCCACTGATCGAGCGCAACCAGGCGCAAGCGCTGGCCCGGGTGGAACGCTGCATCAACGCCGTACGCATGTGGCACCCCGGGCGCTTCAACTACCTGCACTCCAGCCAGTACTGCCAGTACCTCTACTACCTGGCCAACACCATCTGGCGCAACGAGGGCGACGCCCGCGCCTGCACGCGGCTGTTCCTGCTGAACAAGGCGCTCAACGGCATCGACCTGTTCTACGAGATCGAGATGCCGGAAGTCTTTTTCATCGGGCACTCGGTCGGCATCGTGCTGGCAAAAGCCACCTACGGCAATTACCTCGTGCTGTACCAGAACTCCACGGTAGGCAAGAACCACGGCGCCGCCCCGGTGATCGGCGACGGCGTGGTGATGTATCCCAATACCGCCATCATCGGCCGCAGCCATGTGGGCAATGGATCGGTGATTGCGCAGGGCGTTAGCGTGATCAATCGCGATACGCCAGGGGATTGCCTGGTGTACGCGGGAAATGCCGGGGATCTGGTGTGCAAGCCGGTGCGAGAACCAGCAGCGGAAGAGTATTTCCGGCTGTAAGTTCCCGGGAGGCTGTCGGCCCATGCCGTAACGAAGGCATCGCGGCATGGCAAGCGCTCGCCCTCTCCCCCGGCCCCTTGTATGTCGGAAAATATGTCCTGGAAGCCTCAGATCGATGGCCCCATGCCCTGGGCGAAAGCCCAAGTTCGAGGGAGAGCGAGGATCGAGGCTTCCATTTTTGATAGCGTTTAGCCTAAGCCCGAACGGTTGGATGGCAGCACGCCGAATGGTCACAAGGATGGGATAAGCCAAATGGATATCAAGGTTGTAGGAATCGACGTTAGCAAGAACACGCTGGATCTGGACTCTTTGCCTGACAGCGCGAGCTTGCAGTTCATCAATGACGAAGCGGGTATCGCTTCGCTGTTGGCATACCTGGCCGAGCACAACGACGAAGGTCAAATCGATCGCATCGTGCTTGAGGCGACAGGCGGTTATGAAACCAGCGTCAGTATCGCGCTGGCTGGTGCCGGATTGCCGGTCGCAGTTGTCAACCCCAAGCAGGTGCGCGACTTCGCCAAAGCTTGCGGGATTCTGGCCAAGACCGACCGGCTCGACGCGCGCGTGCTGGCGCGTTTTGCCCAGCAGATCCGGCCGCCAGTGCGTCCGTTGCCCGACGAGGCGCAGCGCGAATTTGCTGACCTGTTGGACCGGCGCAGCCAGCTCGTGGTCATGCGGGCGCAAGAGAAGGCTCGAGTCGCCACTGCGCCGCCGCTTGCCATCAAGAGCCTGAAAGAGCATATCGAATGGTTGGACGCCCGTATCAAGTCGCTCGATATCGATATGACCCACAAGCTGCGCACCAGTGACGTATGGAAGCACAAAGTGGAATTGCTTAGCAGTGTGCCGGGCATTGGCAAAGTCAGCGTGTTCACCCTGCTGGGGCGACTGCCCGAGTTGGGTAAGCTCAACCGCCAGCAGATCGCAGCGCTGGTCGGCGTGGCGCCGTTTAACGACGACAGTGGCAAGCGCCGGGGACAACGCTACATCCGCGGCGGTCGAGCCGAGGTGCGCAATGTGCTGTACATGGCGACGGTAACTGCGATTCGTCATAACCCTGCCATCCGTAGTTTCTATGAGCGCTTGAGTCTTACCGGTAAGCCATTCAAGCTCGCCGTGACTGCCTGCATGCGCAAGCTGCTGACAGTCCTCAATACCATGGCGAAGACCGGTCAGCCGTGGGAAAACAAACTGCCCGCTTGACACGGTTGCTCTCCCACAAGTGGGAGAGGGGAGCCAACCAGCGGCAAGATCAACCACTGTGGTAGCCGTGATTCCCGCCCGAAGGGGCGGGAATCACCCACGGCGATGCGAAGCGAGCCGTGGAGGTGTGCCAAGGCCGTATGGGGCGCCTCGGGATTCGGCGAAAAGAGCGGAAAAGAGGGACCCATGTCTGAGTATCGCCCTAAGGCGATGCGAGTTTGGGTCCCGGCCGCTCTTTTCGCCGAAGCCCGAGGAGGTAGTCGCCCCATCCGGCGCGCCTTCTTTGCCTACTTTCTTGGCAAGACAAGAAAGTAGGTCGCCGCCCCGCAGGGGCGGTGAAACTGCAGTTGCCTTTGACGGTAAGCAGTTGCAGCTGCCCTTACCCCCAAGCAGCCACAAGCAAAACCCACCCCCCTCAAACCGTCATATTCATCACTTCCTGATAAGCCGCCGTCAACCGGTTCCGAACCTGCACCCCGGTCTGAAACGAAACATTGGCCTTCTGCATATCGATCATCACATCATTGAGCGACACACCCGGCTTGCCAAGCTCAAACGCCTCGGCCTGCCCATAGGCCTTCTCCTGCACGTTGCTGATGCGCGCCAGCGAACGCTGGAGCTCGCCGGCAAAACCGCCGGAGGAAACGGCGGAAGCCTGGCTTTCCTGCCCGGTGGCGCTCTGGGCCAGACCGCGCAGTTGCTGCAACATGCCGTCGATAGAAGAGATGGTAGTCATGGCGATCCGCTTGGAACCCGCCCCGCCCTGGCCAGCCGAAGCCCGCCCCGGGGAAACCGGTTCGAAAATGAGTCAATAAGGTTGCGCAGGGCACTCGCCCTGGCCGCTGCCGGCAAACCTGGCGCCATGCGCCGCCTATGCCACAAATGCCGCATCCGCGCGCGCCGCCTGTGCCAGCCCCCGAAGCGTACTCGCGGCGTCACCTGGGCCATTGCGGGAATTCGGGTGGAAAACGAGGCCTATTCGCCGGATTGTCGGCACCCGCCTTGGATGATCATCGATACCGTGCCGAATCTGGGATGCCGCTTACCTCTGCGCGCCCGGTCCGGACCCGAATCTCATCAACTATCGCGGGGAGTACGCGTGTTTTGTCAGCAGCGTGATCTTAGCCATGCCGAAGCCAGGGTTAGCCAGGCCAGCCGGGGTGGACAGGGCAGCCAGAGCGGCGCCCGCCATCCGGCCCAGCCGATCCTGACCCATGCCGGCCCGGCCGTGACGGGGGCGCGCGCATGAACGCCGTGGCAGCCCTGTCGAACAAGTCCGAGCTGTTCGAGCGACTCAAGACCAATCCGCGCCTGCCCCTGATACTGGGCGGCGCGGCCCTCGCCGCGGCCATCGCGGTGGGTGTGCTTTGGTCGCGTGCGCCGGACTACAAGGTGCTCTACAGCAATCTGTCCGAGCGCGACGGCGGTGCCGTCATCGCCTCCCTGCAGCAGATGAACGTGCCGTACAAGTTCGCCGAAGGCGGCGGTGCGGTGATGGTGCCCTCCGAGAAAGTCCACGAAACGCGGCTGCGCCTGGCTTCGCAGGGCTTGCCCAAGAGCGGCACCACGGGCATGGAGCTGATGGACACGCAGAAGTTCGGCATCAGCCAGTTTGCCGAACAGGTCAACTACCAGCGCGGCCTGGAAGGCGAGCTGGCCCGCTCGATCGAGTCGATTGGGGCGGTGCAGTCGGCGCGCGTGCACCTGGCCATTCCCAAGCCGACGCTGTTCGTGCGCGAACGCCAGAAGCCGACCGCCTCGATCGTGCTGCAACTCTACCCGGGCCGCGCCATCGATGACGGCCAGGTCGCCGCGATCGGCCACCTGGTTTCGTCCAGCGTGCCGGAGCTCACGCCCAAGGCCATCTCGATCGTCGACCAGCACGGCAACCTGTTGTCCGGCAGCGGCACCAACGAGCGCATGCTCGACGCCGGCCAGATCAAGTACGTGCAGGCGCTGGAGCGCAACTACGCGCAGCGCGTGGAGGCCATCCTGGCGCCGATCCTCGGCCAGGACAACGTGAAAGCGCAGGTGACCGCCGACGTGGACTTCTCCATCGTCGAGCACACGGACGAGTCCTTCAAGCCGAACCAGGACCCGACCCGCGCCGCCATTCGCAGCCAGCAATCGAGCGAGTCGAGCCAGCAAGGCGCGGCGCCGGTGGGCGGCGTGCCTGGCGCGCTGTCCAACCAGCCGCCGGCGCCGGCCACGGCCCCGATCGCCACGGCCCAGCCACCGCGCCCGGGCCAGCCGAACCAGCCAGGGCAGCAGGCCGGCCAGCAAGGCCAGGCCGCGGGCCAGGCCCAGGGCGGCGCCACCGCCACGGCCCAGACCGGCCCGAGCAGCAACCGCCACGACTCCACCACCAACTACGAGCTCGACCGTACCGTGCGCCATGTGCAGCAGGCACCGGGCGGCGTGAAGCGCCTGTCGGTGGCCGTGGTGGTCAACTACCGTCAAAAGGCGGGCGCCAACGGCAAGATGGTGTCTGAAGCCCTGCCCGCCGCGCAGCTCGCCCAGATCGAGAACCTGACCAAGGAAGCCATGGGCTTCTCGGCCGACCGGGGCGACTCGCTCAACGTGGTCAACAGCCCGTTCAACGTGGACAACGACATCAAGCCGGAACTGCCGCTGTGGAAGCAGCCGGAGATGATCGCCCTGGCCAAGACCGCCGCCGGCTACCTGCTGCTGGCACTGCTGGCGCTGTTCGTGTGGTTCAAGGTAGCGCGTCCGGTGCTGC
This sequence comes from Cupriavidus basilensis, assembly GCF_008801925.2. Classification (NCBI taxonomy): domain Bacteria; kingdom Pseudomonadati; phylum Pseudomonadota; class Betaproteobacteria; order Burkholderiales; family Burkholderiaceae; genus Cupriavidus; species Cupriavidus basilensis. The sequence goes on from NZ_CP062804.1 coordinate 2,708,704, forward strand.
GCAAGTACACCGCGCCGCCCCTGCCGCCACCACAGGAAAATTCGGCCGACAACGAAGCGATTCTGTTGCCGCCTGAAGAGCCGGCAAATCCGGAAGTCCTGCGGCTTGCCGCTAAATATGAAAGCGATCTCGCCCTGGTGCGTGACGCCGCGCAGCGCGACCCGCGCCTGGTTGCTAGTGTGATCAAAAACTGGATGGCTAGCGATGACCGATGAAGGATTGCAGAAGAGCGCCATCCTGATGATGTCGCTCGGTGAAGACGCCGCAGCTGAAGTATTCAAGCACCTTGGCCCCCGCGAAGTGCAGAGCCTGGGCTCGGCCATGGCCACGCTCAACTCGGTGACACGCGAGCAGATGTCCGCCGTGCTGTCCGAGTTCCGCCAGGAAACCGAGCAGTATCTCGCGCTGAATGTGGATTCGAGCGCCTTCATCCGCAGCGTGCTGAACAAGGCGCTGGGCGAGGAGCGCGCGGTCTCGGTGATCGAGGACATCCTCGAGTCCCGCGACCCGGGCGCCGGCATCGACTCGCTGAACTGGATGGATTCCACTTCGGTGGCAGAACTGATCCGCGACGAACACCCGCAGATCATTGCCACCATCCTGATCCACCTGGACCGGCAGAAGTCGTCCGAGATCATCGCCATGTTCACCGATCGCCTGCGCCAGGACGTGATCCTGCGGATCGCCACTTTCGGCGGCGTGCAGCCTGGCGCCCTGCAGGAACTGACCGACGTGCTGACCAAGCTGCTGGCGGGCCAGAGCCTCAAGCGCAGCCGCATGGGCGGTGTGCGTACGGCGGCGGAGATCATCAACCTGATGAGCACGGCCCACGAAGAAGCGGTGATCGAAGGCGTGCGCCTGCACGACGGCGACCTCGCGCAGAAGATCATCGACGAGATGTTCCTGTTCGAGAACCTGATGGAAGTCGACGATCGCGGCATCCAGCGCGTGCTCAAGGAAGTGGCCACCGAATCGCTCATCGTCGCACTCAAGGGCGCGCCGGTGGAGTTGCGCGACAAGTTCATCCGCAACATGTCGACCCGCGCCGGCGAAATGCTGCGCGAAGACCTCGAAGCGCTGGGCCCGGTACGGGTCTCGCAAGTCGAGGCCGAGCAGAAGAACATCCTCCAGGTGGTACGACGCCTGGCCGAAGCCGGCGAAGTTGTAATCGGTGGTGGCGACGATGCCTACGTCTGAACGTGCCCTGCGCCAGTTCCGGGGCCTTGCCTCGGACAGCGAATTTGTCGATGGCCGCAGTGAGCTTCGCGGCGATCATGCCAGCGATGCCGGCGATGGCCGCGCAGCGGGCAACCGCGGCGCGCCGCGCCAGGCCGGCTTCGAGAGCTTTGCCGCGCCGGCGGGCCGCGCCCCGCAGAAAAACGGCTGGCAGCGCTGGCAGATGGTCTCGCTGGATCCGCGCAAGGCCGCGCCCGCTCCGGCAGAGTTCATGCCGCTGGAGCCCGCACCGCCTCCCATCGACTTTGCCGCGCTCGACGCCATGCGGGAAGGCGCGCGCAAGGAAGGCTACGCCCAGGGCTATACCCAGGGCCAGACCCAGGGCTACGGCGACGGCCACCGCGAAGGCTATGCGCGCGGCCTGGAAGGTGCACGCACCGAAGCCGCCCACCTGCAGCAACTGGCCGCCACCTTCAGCCACGCGCTTGGCCGCGTTGACGAAGAAGTGGCCCAGACCCTGATTTCACTGGCGCTGGATGTGGCGCGCCAGCTCGTGCAGCAAGCCGTGCAGGCCGATCCCGCCGTGCTGCTTCCGGCGGTGCGCGAACTGCTCGCGGCCGAGCCGGCGCTGTCCGGCTCGCCCTGCCTGCTGCTCAATCCCGAAGATGTCACGCTGGTGGAAACCCACCTGACGGGCGAACTCCAGGCCGCCGGCTGGAGCGTGCGCGCCGACCCGGCCATCGCGCGCGGCGGCTGCGTGGCGAGCGCCGCCAGCGGCGAGCTCGATGCCACGCTGTCCACGCGCTGGAGCCGCGTGGTCAAGGCGCTCGGCCGTGACGACCCGTGGGAGCCGCCGCATGCCTGATACCTCGGCCAATGCCTCGGCCAATACCTCGGTGAATACGGATTTCACCGCCGGCCTGCATGGCCAGCGCTGGCGCGATGCGCTCACCGCCGCCTCGGCCGGCATTGCCGAGATCGACAGCAAGCGCAGCTGCGGCCGCCTGACCCGCGCCGCCGGCCTGGTGCTGGAAGCCGTGGGCCTGCGCCTGCCGGTCGGCAGCGATTGCCTGATCGAGCTGCCGGGCGGCCAGTTGCACGGCAAGAACACCGGCCCGCGCCTGGCCGAGGCAGAAGTCGTTGGCTTCGGCGCCGACCGGCTCTACCTGATGCCGCAATCCGACGTGGTGGGCCTGGTGCCCGGCGCGCGCGTCTATCCGCTCGAGCCCACGCCGCTGCCCAGCGGCGACACCACCCCGCGTGAGCCGGGCTCGAAGCGCCTGCCGGTGGGCGAAGGCCTGCTCGGGCGCGTGCTCGATGCCGCCGGGCGTCCGCTGGACGGCCTGGGCCCCATCACCGCTGCCACGGAAGTCACGCTCGGCGGCACGCAGATCAACCCGCTGTCGCGCGCGCCCATCGAGACTGTGCTCGACGTGGGCGTGCGTGCCATCAACGGCATGCTCACCGTGGGCCGCGGCCAGCGCATGGGCCTGTTCGCCGGCTCCGGCGTGGGCAAGAGCGTGTTGCTGGGCATGATGGCGCGCTACACCAGCGCGGAAGTGATCGTGGTCGGCCTGATCGGCGAGCGCGGCCGCGAAGTGAAGGACTTCATCGAGAACATCCTGGGCCCGGAAGGGCGCGCGCGCTCCGTGGTGGTGGCGGCACCTGCCGACACCTCGCCGCTGCTGCGCATGCAGGGCGCCTCTTATGCCACGCGCCTGGCCGAGTACTTCCGCGACCAGGGCCGCCACGTGCTGCTGATCATGGACTCGCTCACGCGTTACGCCATGGCCCAGCGCGAGATCGCCCTGGCCATCGGCGAGCCGCCCGCCACCAAGGGCTATCCGCCCTCGGTGTTCGCCAAGCTCCCCACGCTGGTGGAGCGTACCGGCAACGGCGCCGAAGGCGGCGGCTCGATCACGGCCTTCTACACCGTGCTGACCGAAGGCGACGACCAGCAGGATCCGATCGCGGATTCCGCGCGCGCCATCCTGGACGGCCACATCGTGCTCTCGCGCAGCCTGGCGGAATCCGGCCACTACCCCGCGATCGACGTGGAGGCCTCGATCAGCCGGGCCATGACGGCGCTGATCGAGCCGCCGCAGTTCGCCTCGGTGCGGCGCTTCAAGCAATTGATGTCGCGCTACCAGCGCAACCGCGACCTGATCAGCGTGGGCGCGTACGTGCCGGGCAACGATCCGGAGCTGGATCTGGCCATCCACCTGCATCCGCAGATGGAGGCCTTCCTGCAGCAAGACATCCATGAGCGCGCCGGCTACGACGCCTCGATCGGCCAGTTGCATAGTCTCTTCCACCGGAGTGAACATGGCTAAGCCATCTGCATTGAATACCTTGGCCGACCTGGCCCAGAACGATACGGATGCCGCCGCGCGCGAGCTGGGCCGGCTGCAAGGCCTGCGCAACCAGGCGGAGCAGCAACTGGCCGCGCTCACGCAGTACCGGCAGGAATACCGCGAGCGCATGCAAGCCATCGCGCAGGACGGCATGACTTCCACCCGCTGGCAGGACTTTGCGCAGTTCCTGGCCTCGCTCGATACCGCCATCCGCCAGCAAACCGAAGCGCTGGCCCGGGCCGAAGCCCAGTTGCTCGCTGGCCGCGCCAACTGGCAGCAGCAAAAGCGCCGCCAGAACTCCTTCGACACGCTCATTACCCGCGCGGATACGCGCGAGCAGATTGCCAGCACGCGCCGCGAGCAACGCGACACCGACGAATACGCAGCCCGCGCCGCCCGCCTGCAAGTTGCAGGCCGCCACCGCTAAGCCGCCCAGACAGACCGAGCCCGAACATGATCGATATCAGCCAGATTGTCAGCAATGCCGCCACTGCCGCCTCTTCGCGCAGCAGCAACACCAGCAGTGCCGACGCGCAGCAGCAGCAAGGGTTCGGCGATGCGCTGGCGCGCGCCCGCAACGACGACCGCACCAGCAGCAATAACAGCAATAGCAGCAATAACAGCAACGCCGGCAACACCAACACCAATAACGCGTCCGCACGCAACGACGCCAGCGGCCAGAGCGCCAATGCCGCCAGTCAAGGCACGCAAGCCAACACGGTAGCCAGCAAGCCGTCACGCCGCCAGGATAAGGACGACGAGACGTCCGAGGACCAGGCTGCGGATCCCGCCGCACAGTCCGCCGCCGCCGCGCTGGCCGCCCTGCTCGCGCCGCAGCCGGCCCAGCCTGCCGCGCTGGCAGCCAACGGCGCGCTGCCAGGCTCGGCCGGACTGCCCGGCACTGCCGCCCTGGGCGCGCAAGCTGGCTTGAAGGACATGAAGGACCCGGCGCTCGCCAGCGCCGCGGCCGCCACACCCAACGCGGCCGCACCGGCGACCTCGGCCGCCGCCGATACGCTGGCCACCATCGCGTCCCAGCGCGCCGCGCTGCAGGCCGTGCCGCAAACCGCGGCCAGCACCCAGGCGGCGACCACGGACAAGCCCGCCGCAACGCCCGGCACCGACGCCACCAAGGCCGCCCCGGACCTGGCCGCCAGCCTCAAGGCCGCCATGGCCAGCCAGCAAGGCAGCAATGGCCAGGCCTCCTCCGGGCAGCAGGACGCCTCGCTCGGCCAGCCGTACAAGGCCCCGCTGCAGCTTGGCGATGCCGGCAAGGGCAACGCGCCCGCAGCAGCCGCGGCAGCCACCGCCGCCACGCCGGCCAACCCGATGCAACTGGCGGCAGCCATGCGCGCCGCCGAGCCGGCCAGCACCGAAGCCACGCCCGCCGCCGTCACGCCGCTGATGGCGGCCGGCAGCCTGGCCGCGAGCCAGGCGCCGACCTCGGGCGGCCTGTCGCCGACCACCTCGCTGCCGATCGCGCCGCCCGTGGGTGACGGCCAGTGGCCGCAAGCGCTGGGCCAGCAGATGGTGCGCCTGTCGACCCAAGGCAACCACACCGCCGAGCTGCAGCTCAATCCGCCCGACCTCGGCCCGCTCAAGGTCGTGCTCAACGTCGTCAACGACCAGGCCCAGGCCCAGTTCGTCTCGCCGCACGCCGCCGTGCGCGCCGCGGTCGAAGCCGCGCTGCCGCAACTGCGCACCGCGCTGGCCGACAACGGGATCCAGCTGGGCCAGACCTCGGTGGGCGCCGACGGCTTTGCCGGCCAGGCCGGCAACGGCCAGCAGCAGCAACGCCAGCCGGGCAACGCGCAGAACGGCTTCGGCACGTTGGCCGGGATCCCGGCAGCCCCGGTCAATGCCGGCCCCGTGGCCCCGGTGGCACGCACCCTCGCTCGCGGCGAAGTCGACACCTTCGCCTGACGGCCCGGGCGTGATGGCGGCTCGGGCGCACACGCCCGGGCATGCCACGCAGCCCAGCGCATTCGCGCTTACCATGTCGTTGTAGAGCGGGGCCGCAGCCATCAAGGCTGGCGCGCCCCGCCCGCCAAGACGCCATGACCTTCGACCTGTTCGACTCCCTACCCCAGGATGCCCCCCGCGCCGAGCCCATCGTGCCCGGCGCAGTGGTGCTGCGCGGCTTCGCACGCGAGCATGAACTCACCCTGCTGGATAACGTGCGCGCCATTGCCACGCAAGCGCCGTGGCGGCACCTCATCACGCCGGGCGGCCTGCGCATGTCGGTGGCCATGACCAACTGCGGCCAGTTTGGCTGGGTTTCGGATGTCACCGGCTACCGCTACGAAGCGGCCGATCCCCTCAGCGGCCAGCCCTGGCCAAGCATGCCGGATGCCTTCCTGGCGCTGGCGCGCGATGCGGCCGCCACGGCCGGCTTTGCCGACTTCCGGCCCGATGCGTGCCTGCTCAACCGCTATGCCCCAGGCACCCGGCTCTCCCTGCACCAGGACCGCGATGAGCGCGACCTGCGCGCGCCCATCGTCTCGGTGTCGCTTGGCCTGCCGGCCGTGTTCCTGTTCGGCGGCCTGGCCCGCGCCGAGCGCCCGCTGCGCGTGCGGCTGGCGCATGGCGATGTGGTGGTATGGGGTGGCCCGGCCAGGCTGGCGTTCCACGGCATTGCGCCGCTGGCCGACGGCGATCACGCGCTGGTGGGCCGCGAGCGGATCAACCTGACTTTCCGCAAGACGCGCTAACGGCGTGCCGGGCGCATTGGCGGGCGAGCGTCAGCCGATCTCATCGAGCAACGCCAGCCGGCTCTCGTCGGGAAACGCCTTGACGCGATACCTGGCAGGATACTGCGCCTCCGGCTCCATCAGGTCACCCAGCATGGCTAGCGCCTGCTGCCAGCCCACCACGCGCGTCTGCCCCATGCCATCGCCCGCGTCGGGCCGTACCAGGGCGATGCGATCCGCGCGCGGCAGCGAAGTCTCCACGCCGCAGGTCCAGGTGGTAATCGAGAACGAGGTAAGCGGATCGTCCTGCCGCCCATAAAGCAGGTAATTGGCCAGGAAGACATCGGCGCCGTCGCGCTCGTTCAGGCGGTCCAGGGCGGCCTTTTGCGTGTCGTATTCTTCCTTGCGGTACAGCCGCGCCAGATGGGCGAGGTGCCGTGCGGCCTCCTCGCCGGCCGGAACGAAATGCGACACCTCGGACCCCGTGGGCACAGCGTGCGCCACGCCCCCGGGCTGGTAGCGGAACATGGCCGGCGAGATCGTGCGGCCCTGGCGGGACGCCTGCAGGCTGAGCTCCACCATGCGCAGCTGCCCGGCATCATCGTGGTCGCCCGTGACCAGCAGCACCTCGCGGGTTGGCATCATGAACACTGGACGACCGCGTACCGGTACCCGCTCCAGCACATCCGGCAGCAGCGCGCGGCTGGCCTCGTAGCCGTCGCTCCAGGCGCCCTGGTAGACGCCTTGCGCGACCGGGACGAAGGCTTCGCTGGTGTGGTCGCGCAGGTTGTCGCCCGCGATCTGCAGCGCCTGGCCAAGCGTCACCTGCCAGGAGGCGCAGGGGCCATTGAGCAGCGTCGACGTGGTTTCCGGATAGTCCACCGCCAGCAGGATCACGCAATCCTCGCCGAAGGGCAGGCAGGCGACCTCAAAGGTCGAAGGATCGCCTTCCGTGCGCAAGTGGTGCAGCCGGATCTCGTCGATCAGCGAGCGGCTGCGGATCAGCGGGCGCAGCATGGGCCGGGCCTCGGACAGCAGGGCCGGCGTGGCCTGCCCGCTTGAGCACAAGGTGGCCACGAAGCCATGCAGCGCCTTGTCGCGCTGCGCGCCAGGCGCCTCGCAGTACGCCCGGTAAGCGTTGTGCAGGTTGAAAAAAGCGTTGCGCCCGTGCTCCAGCCGGAACTCGTCCGCGTTGAAATCGAGGCGCCCCTCAAAGCCCTGGCGCCGGGCGGCGGCGATGAACAGCGCCGCGAAACGATCCGGCGGCGGCTTGCGCAGGAAAAGCGAATCGAAGAAACCCATGGCGATGGCGTGGCCCGGATGTTGACGGGGGTGGTTGGCCCGGATGTTGGCCTGGACGGCAGTGCTTACACCTTACCCCATGTGGTTGACTTGTACCTATCCTGGCGTTTCGGCATCCTCGCCATGCTTCGCCATGCGCCCTGCCGCGCGGTGTTGCGCTGCCATGTTTTCCGCTATTCTTGGGCTCGCCGCGGCGCCGGGCCGACCATCCCGCCCGTGGCTCCGCCCCACCCCCAAGGATCACAGGAAACCCGAATTGACGCGCATCTGCCTGAACATGATCGTGAAGAACGAGGCCCCGGTGATCGCCCGGTGCCTCGCGTCCGTCAAGCCATGGATCGACCGCTGGACGATCGTCGACACCGGGTCCACCGACGGCACCCAGGCGCTGGTGCGCCAGATCATGGGGGACTTGCCCGGCGCGCTCCATGAGCGGCCCTGGATCGATTTCGCGCACAACCGCAACGAGGCCCTGGCCCTGGCGCGCGCCGGCATGGAGGGCGCGGCCGGTGCCGAAGACTACGTGCTGTTCATCGATGCCGACGAAACCCTGCGCATGCCCGAAGGATTCCGCTGGCCCCGGCTGGCCGACGACGGCTACCGCTTCCAGTGCGAGCTGGGCGGCTGGCAATACCAGCGCAACGCCCTGGTCAAGGCGGGCCAGCCCTGGCGCTGGGAAGGCGTGCTGCACGAATACCTGACGCAGGACCCGGCGCACGCCTGGCAGCACCTGCCCGGCCCCGCCATCGTGGTCTCGCGCGATGGCGCCCGCGCCCGCGATCCGCACACCTACCTGCGCGACATCGAAGTGCTGGAGCGCGCCTTGAGCAAGGATCCGGCCAACGCGCGCTACTGCTTCTACCTGGCGCAGAGCTACCGCGACGCCGGCAAGCTGGAAGCCAGCCTGAAGCAATACCAGGCGCGCGTGGCCATGGGCGGCTGGGAGGAGGAGCGCTGGTTCGCGCTGTTCCAGATCGCCGTGCTGACAGAACGCCTTGCCGCCGACGCCGCGCATGCGGCAAACCCGGCCTACGCCCCCGGCGCCGTGCGAGACGCCTACCTTGCCGCCTACCAGGCGCGCCCCGCGCGTGCCGAGCCGCTGTGCGAACTGGCCCGCTACCACCGGCTGCGTGGCGAGTTTGCGCAGGCGCATCTCTACGCCCAGCAAGCCGCGGCCATGCCGTGCCCGGCCGATACCCTGTTTGTCGATGCATCGGTCTATGCCTGGCGCGCGCTCGACGAACTCACGGTCAGCGCGTACTACATCGGCGCGCTGGCGCAAGGCAAGGCCGCCTTGCAAAAGCTGCTGGCCGAGGAGCGTTTCCCGCCCACCGAAAGCACGCGCATCCAGTCGAACCGGCCCTACTACGGCCTGTAGCCTTTGAGCCGGGGCCGACTTCAGCCGGCCTTGGCCATCCCACGGTCCACCCAGTTGACCTTGGGGAACTTGCGCGCGAACGCCTCCGGCATCGGCACGACCTGCTTGCGCTCGTAGCTGAAGAAGACAAAGCCGGACTTGGCCATGGCCACCAGCGCCTGATCTGCCGGACGCGTGATGCGGAAGGTGATATCGCCGCCATAGCGGTTGAAGTCCATCACCCCTACCTCGAACAGCAACTGGTCGCGGGCATGAGCCTCGGTGCGGTAGGTGGTGGCCAGGTCGGTCACGATGATGCCCACCTGGTCGGTCTGCGCATCCGGCTCGTCTGCCGTGCGCAGGTCGAACAGAAAGCGCGCCCGCGCCTCGGAAATCATCGAGATCATCGAGTCATTGCCGAGGTGGTTGGCAGAGTTGATATCGGTCACGCGCACCGTCAGGTGGGTGGAGTAGCAGAATTGGTCTTCGGGGAATTCGAGATTTAGGCGGGCCATGATGTGATGGGGGAAACTCAGTGAGGGATTGTTGCTGTTTCTTTTTGCGGCGTTGGTTTTTGGACCTGCGGGCTGTATGACATTGCCCTTGCGTGGTTGGTCGCTGTTTCTTTGAGCGGCGATGGCTTTTGCACCCAACAGCCATACGACATCCCCCTGCGGGGGCTGCCGGTCACTCTTCTTTGCGTCGGCAAAGAAGACTAACGAGAAGAAAGCCGACCCTGCCGGGAGCAGAGCAATAAGGCTCATGGGCCTCGGTGGTTGCGTCGTACGGCCCGGAGTGTTGGCTAGCGAATTCTACCGGCCCGAAGGACATCACACTTGCATGACCCGTTGGTTACGTGGTGCAGCCCCTGACCTCGCTTGCGGTGCCCGTTCCCACATCTGCCGTTCGCGGGGCGAAGTGCTGCGCCGTTTCGGACGTGGCTGGTTTCGTGGTTTTGTCTCGGAGGACGAGCGCCGTGGGTGTGAGCACGGCCCTCGCGCACGGGCCACGGTGCCCACCACGAAACCAGGGGGGGCCGAGAGTAAGGCGCTGGTAGCCCCGGTACGGCAGGGCATCAAATACCCGGGCGCCCGCCGCCAGAGACAAAACCACGAAACCACCAAGACAGGCAGGATCGTGGTGCTGCGCACCGCGAACGGCAGATGTGGGAATGGGCACCGCGCAAAGCGATCAGGGGCACCACCACGTGACCATTGGGTCATGCCGTAGCGATGACCCCCAAGCCGGCATGGCAAAGGCCAGCCAACACTCCGGGCCGTACGACGCAACCACCGAGGCAAAAACAGCCTTATTGCTCTGCTCCCGGCAGGGTCGGCTTTCTTCTCGTTAGTCTTCTTTGCCGACGCAAAGAAGAGTGACCGGCAGCCCCCGCAGGGGGATGTCGTATGGCTGTTGGGTTCAAAAACCATCGCCGTACAAAGAAACAGCGACCAACCCAGCAGAGCAATGTCGTACAGCCCGTGAATCCAAGATACCAACACCGCCAGCAAACCATAAAAGAAAAGCCCCGCAAGGGGCCTTTCAAACGTACGGCTAGAAAACCAGGACAGCTTACACCGTCACCGTATCCGCCACACCCTTGAAGTCTTCAATCTTGTCGAAGTTCAAGTACTTGTAGATCTGATCACCGTTGGTGGCCAGCACACCCATGTCCGACATGTACTCTTCCTTGGTCGGGATGCGGCCAAGGCGCGAGCAGATCGCGGCCAGCTCGGCCGAACCCAGGTACACGTTGGTGTTCTTGCCCAGACGGTTCGGGAAGTTACGGGTGCTGGTCGACATCACCGTGGCGCCTTCGCGCACTTGTGCCTGGTTACCCATGCACAGCGAGCAGCCCGGCATTTCGGTGCGGGCGCCGGCCGTGCCGAACACGCCGTAGTGGCCTTCTTCGGTCAGTTGCTTGGCGTCCATCTTGGTCGGCGGGGCAACCCACAGCTTGACGGGGATGTCGCGCTTGCCTTCCAGCAGCTTGGAGGCTGCGCGGAAGTGGCCGATGTTGGTCATGCACGAACCGATGAAGACTTCGTCGATCTTGGCGCCAGCCACTTCCGACAGGGTCTTGACGTCGTCCGGGTCGTTCGGGCAGGCCACGATGGGCTCATGCACGTCGGCCAGGTCGATCTCGATCACGGCGGCGTACTCGGCGTCCGCATCCGGCTCCAGCAGCTTGGGGTCGGCCAGCCAGGCTTCCATGGCCTGGATACGGCGCGACAGGCTGCGCGGGTCTTGGTAGCCTTCGGCGATCATCCACTTCAGCAGCGTGATGTTGCTGTTGATGTATTCGATGATCGGTTCCTTGTTCAGGCGCACCGAGCAACCGGCGGCCGAACGCTCGGCGGAAGCGTCGGACAGCTCGAACGCTTGCTCGACCTTCAGGTCGGGCAGGCCTTCGATTTCCAGGACGCGGCCCGAGAAGATGTTCTTCTTGCCTTGCTTGGCCACGGTCAGCAGGCCCGACTTGATGGCGTACAGCGGAATGGCGTTGACCAGGTCACGCAGGGTGACGCCGGGCTGCATCTTGCCCTTGAAGCGCACCAGCACGGATTCCGGCATGTCCAGCGGCATCACGCCGGTGGCAGCGGCGAACGCCACCAGGCCCGAGCCTGCCGGGAAGCTGATGCCGATCGGGAAACGGGTGTGCGAGTCGCCGCCGGTGCCAACGGTGTCGGGCAGCAGCATGCGGTTCAGCCACGAGTGGATCACGCCATCGCCCGGGCGCAGCGAGATGCCGCCACGGGTGCTGATGAACTGCGGAAGCGTGTGATGGGTCTTGACGTCGACCGGCTTCGGATAAGCGGCGGTGTGGCAGAACGACTGCATCACCAGGTCGGCCGAGAAGCCCAGGCAAGCCAGGTCCTTCAGCTCGTCGCGGGTCATCGGGCCGGTGGTGTCTTGCGAGCCCACCGAGGTCATCTTCGGTTCGCAGTACGTGCCCGGGCGGATGCCCTTGCCTTCCGGCAGGCCGCAGGCGCGGCCAACCATCTTCTGGGCCAGCGTGAAACCGCGGCCAGTGTCGGCCGGGTTGTGCGGCAGGCGGAACAGCGTGGACGGGGCCAGGCCGAGCGCCTCGCGAGCCTTGGCGGTCAGGCCACGGCCAACGATCAGGGGAATACGGCCGCCGGCGCGCACTTCGTCGAACAGCACGTCGGACTTGACGGTGAACTCGGCGATGACCTGGCCGTTCTTCAGGGCCTTGCCATCATAGGGACGCAGCTCGACCACGTCGCCCATTTCCATCTGCGACACGTCCAGCTCGATCGGCAGTGCGCCGGCGTCTTCCATGGTGTTGTAGAAGATCGGGGCAATCTTGCTGCCCAGGCACACGCCGCCGAAACGCTTGTTCGGCACGAAGGGGATGTCTTCGCCGGTGAACCACAGCACCGAGTTGGTGGCGGACTTGCGCGAGGAACCGGTACCGACCACATCGCCCACGTAGGCAACCAGGTTGCCCTTTTCCTTCAGCGATTCGATGAACTTGACCGGGCCGCGCTTGCCGTCTTCTTCCGGGGTGATGCCCGGGCGCGCGTTCTTCAGCATGGCCAGCGCGTGCAGCGGGATGTCGGGGCGGGTGGTGGCGTCCGGCGCCGGCGAGAGGTCGTCGGTGTTGGTTTCGCCGGTGACCTTGAACACGGTCACGGTCAGGCTTTGCGGCACTTCCGGACGGCTGGTGAACCACTCGGCGTCGGCCCAGCTTTGCAGCACGGACTTGGCGATGGCGTTGCCCTTGTCGGCCTTTTCCTTGACGTCGTGGAAGGCGTCGAACATCAGCAGCGTCTTCTTGAGCGCCTCAGCCGCAACGGGACCAATCTCGGCGTCGTCCAGCAGTTCGATCAGCGGGGCAATGTTGTAGCCGCCCAGCATGGTGCCCAGCAGTTCGGCAGCCTTGGCACGCGAGATCAGCGTGCAGGCTTCCTTGCCCAGCGCCACGGCTGCCAGGTACGAGGCCTTGACCTTGGCGGCGTCGTCCACGCCTGCCGGCACGCGATGCGTGATCAGGTCAACCAGGACTTGTTCCTCGCCAGCCGGCGGGGACTTCAGCAATTCGATCAACTCCGCAGTCTGCTTGGCGGTCAGCGGCAGAGGGGGGATGCCAAGCGCGGCGCGTTCGGCTACATGGGCGCGATAGTTTTCAAGCATGGGAACCTGCGGGGTGATAGGGTTGTAAAAACCAGTTGTGCCGCGATTGTAAAATAAAGTGCCCCCTTGGGTCAAACGTCTTATATCTTATATAAGAGTTAAAAACAGGAAACCCAATCAAATCAAGGCCCGGCCGCGTACAAGAGTTCCCCCGGCGCCATCAGGCGCACCCGCCATCATTCCTGGCTCGGCGGCAGGAAAACCAGCTTCTCCTCCTCATACAGCCGGTAGATCATGTCCAGCATGGCGCTGATTTCCTCGGTCTCGTCGAGCCTGCGCATGCTCATGATGATGGGCGAGACCAGGTTGGGATCGTCCAGCTCCCGGTAGCTGATGTCGTCCCGCTTGAGGCCGTGCACGCTGCTCGGGACGATCGAGACCCCCTCCCCGGCCGCCACCAGCCCCAGCGCGATCTGCAACTCGCGCGCTTCATGGATGCGCCCGGGCTGCAAGGCCCGGTCGTGAAACGCTGCCAGCACCTGGTCGGCGTAGCTTGGGCGGGGCGCCTTGGGAAAGATGATCAGGGTCTCGCCCAGCAGGTCGTGCAGGGCCAGCACGGGCTTGGCCAGCGAGAGCGGGTGCCCGACCGGCAACGCCACGATCATCCGCTCCTCGCGCAGCACGACCCGGCGCACGTTCGGGTCCTCGTGCCGGATGCGGCCGAACCCCACGTCGATGGTGCCCTGCTTGAGCGCCGCGATCTGGTCCATGGTGGTCATCTCAACCAGGCTCAGCTCGATCTGCGGGTGCTCGGCGCGAAAGCGCCGGATGATCTTGGGCAGCATGCCGTACAGGGTCGAGCCGACAAAGCCGAGCGACATCTTCCGCTCGATTTGCCCCACCCGCCGTGTCATCGACTCCAGTTCCGCGGCTTGCGCCAGCAACTGCTGGGCGTGCGCGTAGAAAAAGCGCCCGGCCTCGGTCAGCTTGAGCGGGCGCGCGTTGCGCTCGAATAGCTGCACCCCCAGGCCCTCTTCCAGTTGCTGGATCTGCCGGCTCAGCGGCGGCTGGGCGATATGCAGCCGTTCGGCCGCGCGGGTGAAGTTGAGCTCCTCCGCGACGGCAACAAAGTAACGTAAGTGACGCAAGTCCACGACTATACCTTTTGAGTATTCAGCCAATACTAAAACAGTGTTGGACCGCCGATTTTGGCACTCCTATCCTTCGCATCAGGCTGTGACAACGACTTTTTATACCTTTATGGCATTTTAGTTCGAATCACGCTGCCCGGCGCAATGCCACTGCAAAGACGGACCCCACATAGAAAACCAGAGACAAGGAGCAGACAAATGACGCACCCGGAAATCGAAGCGCTGGTGAAAGCGTTCATCCTCGACACCGCCAGCGGCAAGGCCGATGCGCGTGTGCAAAGCGTAGTGGTCCGCCTGACCACCGACCTCTTCAAGGCGATTGAAGACCTGGACCTGAGCGCCAGCGAAGTCTGGAAGGGCATCGAGTACTTCGCCGAGGCCGGGCCGGAACTTGGCCTGCTGGCCGCTGGCCTGGGCCTGGAGCGCTTCCTGGACATCCGCGCGGATGAGGCCGAGGCAAAGGCCGGTCTCGCCGGCGGCACGCCGCGCACCATCGAAGGCCCGCTGTACGTGGCCGGCGCGCCCGCGAGCGAAGGCTTCGCGCGGCTGGACGACGGCAGCGAAGACGGCCAGGGCGAAGTCCTGTTCATGCAGGGCACGGTGTTCGACACCAACGGCAGGCCGCTGCCCGGCGCCGCGGTGGAGGTCTGGCATGCCAACCTGCTCGGCAACTACTCGTTCTTCGACAAGACGCAGTCCGACTTCAACCTGCGCCGCACCATCACGACCGATAGCGAAGGCCGCTACCAGTTCCGCAGCATCGTGCCGATGGGCTATGGCTGCCCGCCGCAAGGCACCACGCAGCGCCTGCTGGACCTGCTGGGCCGCCATGGCCGGCGCCCCGCGCACATTCACTTCTTCGTGTCCGCGCCCGGCCATCGCAAGCTGACCACCCAGATCAACATCGACGGCGACGAATACCTGTGGGACGACTTTGCCTTTGCCAGCCGCGAAGGCCTGGTGCCAGCGGTCAGGCACGTCGAGTCTGCGCAGGCCCTGGCCGAGCACGGCCTGGACAAGCCGTTTGCCTCCATCGATTTCGATTTCCGCCTGTACGCCGATTGCGTGGCAGCGCCGGCACCGGAAGTGGAGCGCACGCGCGCCGCCGCGTAAGCCCCGGCGCCTGAGGCATCCCAGGCGCCTCCCACAGCATCAGCCAAGACGCAGCAACATCAGGGCCGCCTTTGAGGATCCCTCACGGCCCGGCGCATCCGCCACGGATGCAGGAGACACCTCATGATCCCCATTTACCCGGACCATAGCCCGGCCCTAGCGCGCCTGGACGACTACCTGGTGGAAAACCGCGAGACCGGCGACCACCGCCTGCATCGCAGCGCCTTCACCGACGAGGCCCTGTTCGAACTCGAGATGAAGCACATCTTCGAGGGCAACTGGATCTACCTGGCACACGAAAGCCAGATCCCCGGCAACAACGATTACTACACCACCTACATCGGCCGCCAGCCGATCGTGATCGCACGCAACCGCCAGGGCGAACTCAACGCGCTGATCAACGCCTGCACCCATCGCGGCGCCATGCTGTGCCGCCACAAGCGCGGCAACAAGGCGACCTACACCTGCCCGTTCCATGGCTGGACCTTCAACAACAGCGGCAAGCTGCTCAAGGTCAAGGATCCGGAAGGCGCCGGCTACCCCGATTGCTTCAACAAGGAAGCCTCGCACGACCTGAAGAAGGTCGCGCGCTTCGAGAACTATCGCGGCTTCCTGTTCGGCAGCCTGAACCCCGATGTGGCGCCGCTCAAGGATTTCCTGGGCGAGGCCGCCAAGATCATCGACATGATCGTGGACCAGTCCGCCGACGGGCTCGAAGTGCTGCGCGGCGCGTCCACCTATACCTTCGAGGGCAACTGGAAGCTGCAAACCGAGAACGGCGCCGACGGCTACCACGTCTCCGCCGTGCACTGGAACTACGCCGCCACGACCAACCACCGCAAGCAGGAGAACGCCCGCGAGGACAAGATCCGGGCCATGGATGCGGGCAACTGGGGCCGGCAAGGCGGTGGCTTCTACGCGTTTGATCACGGCCATATGCTGTTGTGGTCGCGCTGGGCCAATCCGGAGGACCGGCCGAACTTCAACCGGCGCGAGGAATTCGCCGAGCGCTGCGGTGCCGAGACGGCGGACTGGATGATCCAGAACTCGCGCAACCTGTGCCTGTACCCCAACGTCTACCTGATGGACCAGTTCGGCTCGCAGATCCGCGTGCTGCGCCCGCTGTCGGTGGGCAAGACCGAAGTCACCATCTACTGCATCGCGCCCAAGGGCGAAGCCGACGACGCGCGCGCACGCCGCATCCGCCAGTACGAGGATTTCTTCAACGTCACCCGATCCGCCTGGTGTACGGCGTGACGCATGAGATCGACCTGGTGGCATTGGCACAACTCGACCGCGCCAAGGACCAGCTTGCCGGCTTCGAGTACCGCACCTGCGTGCTCGATCCGGTCAGCGGCGAAACCCGCAAGGGCTATGTCACGCAGCACGTGGAGCGGGACTGGCTCAACGGCGGCGATGTCGACATCTACCTGTGCGGCCCCGTTGCCATGGTGGATGCAGTGCGCGCCTGGCTACAGGACGCCGGGGTGACGCCGGCCAGCTTCCACTACGAAAAATTCTCGGCCAGCAACGCGGCCTGACCCACCTTCCACGGATCAAGGACACGCCATGAACAACAACGCGCGCTTTAGCGGAAAAATCGCCGTGGTAACCGGCGCGGCGCAGGGAATCGGACGCGGTGTGGCGCTCGCCGCCGCGGCAGAGGGCGCCAGCCTGGTGCTGGTCGACCGCTCGGCACTGGTGCACGAGGTCGCCGCGCAGATCCTCGCGGATGGCAGCCAGGCACTGGCGGTGGAGGCCGACCTGGAAACCTATGCCGGTGCCCGCCTGATGACCCGCGCGGCGCTGGCGGCCCATGGCCGCATCGATGTCCTCGTCAATAACGTGGGCGGCACGATCTGGGCCAAGCCCTACCAGGAATACGAGGAGGCGCAGGTCGAAGCCGAGATCCGCCGCTCCCTGTTTCCCACCCTGTGGTGCTGCCGCGCCGTGCTGCCCGGCATGATCGAGCGCAAGCAGGGCGTGATCGTCAATGTCTCGTCCATTGCCACGCGCAGCATCTACCGCGTGCCCTACGCGGCCGCCAAGGGCGGCGTCAACGCCCTGACCGCCAGCCTCGCCTTCGAGCACGCGCAGGACGGCATCCGTGTCAATGCGATCGCCACCGGGGGCACCGAAGCGCCACCGCGCAAAGTGCCCCGCAACACGGCGGAGCAGACCCCGCAGGAAGCCGAGTGGTACCAGGGCATCGTCGACCAGACCATGGCATCCAGCCTGATGCACCGCTACGGCACCATCGACGAACAGGTGCGTGCGATTCTGTTTTTGGCGTCCGACGAGGCCTCTTACATCACCGGCACCGTCCTGCCCGTAGGCGGCGGCGACCTCGGCTAAGCCGCGGCGACGCCGGCTCGCGCCCTCCCGGCAGGCTGACGCTACGCATTTTCGTGTTTTTTCTTCACGAAACAGCGGGAAGCGGCGTTTTCGGGACGAGGCCCTGGATGGCGAGGCGCACAACGTATGACCTGCCCCAAAAATATTAATTTAACATCACATTTCCGTAACGCATCGGACAGGTAGCGCCGCGCGCGAATGGGGTGGCCCGGGTATGCGGAATTCGCGCTCCGCAGCCGGCTCGCATGGCCCGCCACGCGCGCGGTGGCGCCAGTCCCCAGCGGCACGCCGTTCTCCGCGCCGTCCCACCGGCGGATGAAATCCACAAACCAATCAACGACTTAGCAACGCGGCGCGACAAACGGCGGCGCCGGCGCCAGCGCCAACGCCATGCCCCTGGCGGCCACCGGCGCCTGCCAGCGCCCCTCTCGCCAACCCGGAAAATCGTCTCCGTTTCCTGGTCCTTCACCCGCAATCCGGTACCCGGCGCGGCTTTTAGTCAAACATCCACTCAAGTTCCGTGTCCGTCATTCGTTAACCTCTGTAAGACCATCCGCATAGCTCGGATGACAAGACCTGTTCGGCTCAAAGGGCCAAGCTGAGCGGGTTTCACCCTTTTTTTCGGCCCTTTGCTTGCCGGTCATTCCCTCAAGAATGGCAAGGCATTCCGATACAGGCATCTCATGGCGAATACGCTCACTTCTTCCCAGGCTGACGGCAACACGAGCAAGCGCGGGCGACTGCTGCTGGTGCTCGGCGTCGTGCTCGTCGCGGCGCTGGGTGCCGGGGGCTTTTTTCTGGGCAACATCCTGAGTAACCGCCAACCGGCCGCGCCTGCCGCTCCGGTTGTACCGCCGCCGATTTTTGTGCCGCTGGAAGCATTTACCGTCAATCTGAAGAGCGATGACGGCGACCGCTTCCTGCATACCGGTTTGTCGCTCAAGGTGGCGGACGCGAAGGACCAGGCGCGCATCACCGAGTACCTGCCGGAAGTCCGCAGCCGCATCTTGCTGCTGCTGTCGGCCAAGCAACCGCCCGATCTGGCGACGGTGGACGGCAAGCGCAAGCTGGCCCAGGAAATCCAGAGTGTCATCAGCCAGCCGTTCGCGCCCAACCTGCCCAAGCAGCAGATCCTGGACGTCCTATTTACTTCCTTCGTGGTGCAGTAAGCGTTTTGCCCTGCCCCACCAGCAACTCCGATATGAATGCCTCCTTGTTTTCCTTGCCCGTCTCACAGCGCGCGCGCCAACGCCAGCGCGCGGGCTGATCGGTACATGGTCGCTTTCATTCATCACGGCACTCAAGGGGCAGGACACTAGATGGCCTACGACAAGTTTCTCTCGCAGGACGAGGTAGACGAATTACTGAAAGGCGTGTCGGGCGAGACCGATACGCCCGAGGTCGCCGCGCCGGTCTCCGAGGATGGCGTGCGCCCGTACAACCTGGCCACGCAAGAGCGCATCGTGCGCGGCCGGCTGCACACGCTCGAAATCATCAACGAGCGCTTTGCCCGCCAGCTTCGGACCCAGTTGTTCAACTTCATCCGCCGCGGCGCCGACATCTCGGTGGGCTCGGTGCGGATCGAGAAGTACGGCGACTTCGTGCGCAACCTGCCGGTGCCGACCAACCTGAACCTGGTGCACATGAAGCCGCTGCGCGGCACGTCGCTGTTCGTGTTCGACCCCAACCTGGTGTTCCTGGTGGTCGATAACCTGTTCGGTGGCGACGGGCGCTTCCACACCCGCGTGGAAGGCCGCGACTTTACCCAGACCGAGCAGCGTATCATCCGGCGCCTGCTGGACCTTGCGCTCAACAGCTACGGCCAGGCCTGGAATGCCGTGCATCCGATCGAGCTGGAATATGTCCGCTCGGAAATGCACACGAAGTTTGCCAACATCGCCATGCTCAGCGAGGTGGTGGTGACCACCGCCTTCCACATCGAGCTTGGCGCGGTGGGTGGCCAGCTGCACGTCTGCTTCCCGTACTCGATGATCGAGCCGGTGCGCGACCTGCTGATGAACCCGCTGCAGGACGAGGTTGAAGTAGACAAGCGCTGGATCTCCCAGCTGTCGCAGCAGATTCGCTCGGCGGAGGTGGATCTGGTGGCCGAATTTGCCCACGTGGAAAGCACCGTAGCCGAAGTGCTGGCGCTGCGCGTCGGCGACGTACTCCCCATCGAGCTGCCCGAGCAGGTCTTCGGCAAGGTCGATGGCGTACCCGTGCTGCAGGCCGGCTTTGGCACCATGAACGGCCAGTATGCGTTGCGGGTAGAACGGATGATCAATCACCAAGAAATCGATTCCAACAAGGAAACCGACCATGACTGACGGCAAAGACGACAAGCCGGCCGACCCGATGGACGACTGGGCCAGCGCCCTGGCGGAGCAGACCAGCGCCGAGGATATCGCCGCTGCCGCCGCGCCTGCCCAGGCTGTCGCCGCCACGCCAGCCACAGCCACACCCGCCGCCTCCAAGGTCTTCCAGCCGCTGGAGAAGGAAACGCCGAGCGGCTTCCACAACGATATCGAGATGATTCTCGATATCCCGGTCCAGCTCACGGTAGAGCTTGGTCGCACCAAGGTGCCGATCAAGACGCTGCTGCAACTGGCCCAGGGCTCGGTGGTGGAGCTCGACGGCCTGGCCGGCGAGCCGATGGATGTGCTGGTCAACGGCTACCTGATCGCCCAGGGCGAAGTCGTCGTGGTGAACGATAAGTTCGGCATCCGCCTGACCGACATCATCACGCCGTCCGAACGCATCCGGAAGCTCAACCGATGAAAGCCGGCCTGCGCCGGACCGCCAACGCTGCGCTTGCCGCCGGCGTGGGCCTGGCGCATGCGGCGAGCGCGTACGCGCAAGCCAGTGCCGCGGCGGCCAGCCCGACCGGTACCGGCACGATCGCCAGCCACGCCGGGGCCGGCAGCCATGTCCCGGTCAGCAGCGCAACGGGGCTGGCGCAAGCCGGCCTCGGCCTGTTCGCCGTCATCGCCCTGATCCTGCTGCTGGCCTGGCTGGCGCGCCGCGCCGGCCTGGTCCGGCACGGCCAGGGCGGCCAGATGAAGGTAGTAGGCAGCACCATGCTCGGGCCCCGCCAGCGCCTGGTGATGGTGGAAGTGGGCGACACCTGCCTGGTCCTGGGCGTGAGCGCCGGCGAGATCCGCACGCTCCACACTTTGCCCGCGCAAGCCGCGCACAAGCCGGACCACCCCTCCGGCAGCGCAGCACCCCCGGGGTCGGCCGGCAGCTTTGGACAAAAGCTGCTGCGCGCCATGCAAGACAACCTGAAGTCATGAATTTCCTGCCTGACGCCTCCCGGCGCACTTTGCAACACCACCTGCAACGCCATCTCCGGTCCGTGCGCGAATGCGCCAGCCAACCCTCCCGGCTTGCCTTCGCGGCATTGCTGGTGAGCGCCTGCCTTGCGCTGGTGCTGTTGCCTGCCATGGCCCACGCGCAGGCATTGCCCGGCCTGACCAGCAAAGCCGGCCCGGGCGGCAGCCAGACCTGGTCGCTGTCGGTGCAGACACTGGTCCTGCTCACCTCGCTGTCGTTCCTGCCCGCGGCCATGCTGATGATGACGGGCTTCACCCGCATCATCATCGTGCTGGGGCTGCTGCGCAATGCGCTGGGCACGGCCAGCTCGCCGCCCAACCAGGTGCTGGTGGGACTGTCGCTGTTCCTGACCTTCTTTGTCATGTCGCCGGTGTTCGACCGCATCTACACCGACGCCTACAAGCCGCTGTCCGAGAACAAGCTCAGCCTGGAAGACGCCGCCGCCAAGGCCGCCGCGCCGCTCAAGACCTTCATGCTCAAGCAGACCCGCGAGAAGGACCTGGCGCTGTTTGCCCAGATGGCCAAGGTGCCCGAGATGCAGGGCCCCGAAGACGTGCAGATGCACATCCTGGTGCCCGCCTTTGTCACCAGCGAGCTCAAGACCGCGTTCCAGATCGGCTTTACCGTCTTTATCCCCTTCCTGATCATCGACCTGGTGGTAGCCAGCGTGCTGATGGCGATGGGCATGATGATGGTGCCGCCGGCCACCATCGCGCTGCCATTCAAGCTGATGCTGTTCGTGCTGGTGGACGGTTGGCAATTGCTGCTGGGCTCGCTGGCGCAGAGCTTCCTGAACTGATCACGGGGCACCAGCCCCACCCAAGGCCTTCGCCATGACGCCGGAAACCGTAATGAGCATCGCCACCCAGGCGATGAAAATGACCCTGATGCTGTCCGCGCCGCTGCTGCTGGTAGCGCTGGTGGCTGGCCTGGTGGTGAGCCTGTTCCAGGCCGCCACGCAGATCAATGAAATGACGCTGTCCTTCATCCCCAAGCTGCTGGCGCTGTTCGCCACCATGGTGCTGGCCGGGCCGTGGATGATCAACACCTTTGTCGACTACATGCGCGAAGTGTTCCAGGGCATTCCCGCCCTGGTGCATTGAGTCCGCTGCGTCCGATGCACCCGACGCGTCGGACAAGCCTGGCGTCGCACCTGGCCGCGCTGGGCAACCTCTGACGCCGCAATAGCCGCAACAGCCGCCGTGCTCTCCGTCACCTCCGCCCAGCTCTACGCCTGGATCGCCGCCTTCCTCTGGCCCTTGTTCCGCCTGCTGGCCCTGATCGGCACCGCCCCGCTATTTGGCGAGTCGGCCATCCCGAGACGCGCCAAGGTTGGCCTGGCGGCCCTGATGGCGGTGATCATCTCGCCCACCATCGCCCACCTGCCGCTGGTGCCGGTGTACTCGCTGGAAGGCTTCCTGATCATCCTCAACGAGGTGGGCATCGGGCTGGCGATGGGATTCAGCATGCGGCTGGTGTTCTCCGCCGTGCAATTCGCCGGCGAAACCATCGGCCTGCAGATGGGCCTGTCGTTCGCCTCCTTCTACGACCGCTCCGCCGGCGGCCAGACCATGGTGCTGGCGCGCTTTCTCAATGTGGTTGCCATGCTGATGTTCCTGGCCATGGACGGGCACCTGATGCTGCTGGCCACCATCGCCGATAGCTTCGCCAGCCTGCCCATCGCCGCCCAGCCCCTCACCGGCGCCGGCTGGGCGGCGGTGGCCGCCTCCGGCGCCACCGTGTTCTCCTCGGGACTGCTGCTGGCGCTGCCACTGATCGCCGCGCTGCTCACGCTCAACCTCGCCATGGGCATCCTGAACCGCGCATCGCCGCAACTGTCGATCTTCGCGGTCGGCTTCCCGGTCACGCTGGGCGGCGGCATCCTGATGATGATGCTGATCATGCCGCAGATGAGCACCTTCATGGCACGGCTGATCGAGGGCGGGTTGAGTACGGTGGCGACGGTGTTGGGGCAGTTTGGGCGGTGAGGGTCAGGTCTCGGCGGACCCGCCCTGAGCTTTAAGAATCCGTTTCAAATTGATTCTGGCAGCGTTGCGCCGCGGTGCCGTACATTGACGTGTCGGCGGCCGCGGCTCCAGCCGGGGTCCTTTCGCTTCGCTTCCTGGTGAAGCGGCATCCATTTGCTACAAGCAGGGCCGCCCGACGATTCAGGAATCGATCGTTGAGCACCCCCTCTCCCTCCCTCGACACCGGTGCAAGCGCCGGCTTCGGCCCCGCCGCAGTGCGCCCCGTGGCGGTACCCGCTGCGCCAAGACGCTTCGCCATCACCGCATCCGACCGTTATATTGGCGTCTTCGATGCGTTCGTCCAGCACGGATGGGAACCGGTGAAGCTGTTCACCGCCCGCGTCGACGGGCGCATGCATCGCACCGACGCCATCCTGGGCCGCGCGGAAGCCCGCAAGATCGACATCCAGCTCTCACCCATGAATGACCGGTCACTCGACGGCCTGCGCGACCTCGGGTGTGACTTGCTGGTGGTGGCAAGCTACGCGTGGCGCATCGGAGACTGGGCCTCGCGGATTCCGATGGCCATCAATTTCCACCCCTCGCCATTGCCGGTGGGCCGCGGCCCCTATCCACTGCCACGGGCCATCCTGGACGGTCTTGCCACCTGGGGCGTGAGCTGCCACAAGATCAGCAGGGATTTCGATCAGGGCGACATCCTGGCCCAGCGGCAGTTCGACATTGCCCCCGACGAAACGCATGAAAGCCTCGACCTGAAAGTGCAGCGCGCCACATCGCGCCTGGCCCAAGAAGTGGCTTTCAATCTCGATGCGCTGTGGAAGAACGCCGTGCCACAAGGTGCGGGCTCCTACATCCCCTTCTGGACCGACGCCGACCGTACGCTCGACTTTTCCCTGGCACCCGAGCGCATTAACGCGATGCTGCGCGCCTTCGGGCGCCATGAATGCCTGGCGCGCATCAACGGCAATGTGGTCCACGTCATCGACGCCCATGCCTGGCGCGAACCGCATAACCTGCCGCCGGGCGTGGTAGACCATGTCGATGGCGAGCGCTTCGTCGTCTCCTGCACGGGCGGATTCATCGCCATTCTCGAGTGGAACCTGTTGCCGCCCGGGCAGATGCGGGGCACGGCGCCGCGCTGAGCGCACACGGCCGCGGGACACCACGGGCGAATCCGGGCGTTGCCCTCAGCCCTTCACGCACACCACCTGCTTGAGCGTGTGGACGATCTCGACCAGGTCGGACTGCGCCGCCATCACCGCGTCGATGTCCTTGTAGGCCATCGGGATCT
The DNA here is from genome assembly GCF_008801925.2 of Cupriavidus basilensis. Taxonomy (NCBI): domain Bacteria; kingdom Pseudomonadati; phylum Pseudomonadota; class Betaproteobacteria; order Burkholderiales; family Burkholderiaceae; genus Cupriavidus; species Cupriavidus basilensis. The sequence continues at coordinate 2,732,912 of NZ_CP062804.1, forward strand.
CGTCGATGACTTCGGCATCCTTGCGGCACTCGACGCCTTGCGTGGCCAGTCGCTGGTCTTCCACCGAAAACTGGCGCCTGGCTTCGGAGCGGCTCATGGTGCGGCCCGCACCGTGGCTGCAGGAGCAAAACGATTCCGCATTGCCCTTGCCACGCACGATATAGGAGCGCGCGCCCATCGAGCCTGGAATGATGCCAAGCTCACCGGCCTTGGCGCTGACCGCACCCTTGCGGGTGACCAGTACGTCTTCGCCGAAGTGACGCTCCTTCTGCACGTAGTTGTGATGGCAGTTCACCGCCTCCATCTGCGTGGCAAAGGGCTTGCCGATCACGGCGCGCGCGGCGTCCAGCACGTTGGCCATCATCGTCTCGCGGTTGCGGCGCGCGTACTGCTGCGCCCACTCCACCGCGAACACGTAGTCTTCATAGTGCTCGCTGCCTTCCACCAGGTAGGCCAGGTCGCGGTCGGGCAGGTTGATGACGTGCCGGCGCATGTCCGCTTGCGCCAGCTCGATAAAGGTGTTGCCGATCGCATTGCCCACCCCGCGCGAGCCCGAGTGCAGCATGAACCAGACTGACTGGCTTTCATCCAGGCAGACCTCGATAAAGTGGTTGCCGGTGCCTAGCGTGCCAAGGTGGTTGCGGTTGTTGGTGCGCGCCAGCTTCGGGTACTTCTGCGTGATGCGCGCGAAGTCACCTGCCAGCGCGGCCCAGCTCGCGTCCACCGCATCCGGCACCTCGCCCCAGGCGCCCTTGTCGCGCCCGCTGCGGTTGTTGGAGCGACCGTGCGGCACCGCTTTCTCGATGGCACTGCGCAGCGGGCCGAGGCTATCGGGCAGGTCGCCGGCGGTCAGCGTGGTCTTGACGGCGATCATGCCGCACCCGATATCCACGCCCACCGCCGCCGGGATGATGGCGCCGCGTGTGGGGATCACCGAGCCGATGGTGGAACCCATGCCCAGGTGTACGTCCGGCATCACGGCCAGATGCTTGAAGATGAACGGCATCTGCGCGGTGTTGGCGAGCTGCGCGCGCGCGCCGTCATCGACGGGTACACCATGGGTCCACATCTTGACCGGGCGGCCGGTGCCGGACTGGAATACGTCGTAGTTCTCCTTGCTCATGTCTTCATCACTCTTTGCCTTGCGGCGGGACTACGCCGGCGTTGGCCAGCAAGATACCAAATAGGGTGAGCGACCAGTGGTTGTGGAACCCGCGCTCTAATCGTAGGGCAATGCGGCCTCGCCACAACAAGGATCGGCAGGATTTACGTTGCGTATGCCGCAGCGGCCGCGAGCCAGCCCTAGCTTAGCGCCTCGGCCGCGATCCGCGCAGCGGATGCCAGCACGTCGTTGCGATAGGCGGCATCCTTGCCGGGTTGCGTGAAATAGATCGCCAGCACGATGGGCGGCTTTCCGGGCGGCCATGCCACTCCGATGTCGTTGGCGGTGCCGTAGTCGCCGGAGCCCGTCTTTTCCGCCGCCTGCCAGTCCGCTGGCACGCCGGCGCGGATCCGCGTGGCGCCGGTGGTATTGCCGCGCATCCATGCCACCAGCTGTTCGCGCTCTGCCCCGCCCAGTGCATCGCCCAGCGTGAGCCGTTGCAGGCTAGCTGCCATGGCCGCCGGGGTCGACGTATCGCGCGGGTCGCCAGGCAGCGCGGTGTTGAGCTCGGTCTCCCAGCGATCAAGCCGGAACTGGTCGTCGCCGATCGCACGGGCAAACGCAGTCACGGCGGCAGGGCCGCCGAGCAGCTTCATCAGCAGGTTGGCGGCCGTGTTGTCGCTGTACTGAAGGGCGGCCGCGCACAGTTCGGCGACCGTCAGGCCATCGCCGACGTGCTTCTCCGTGATCGGCGAATACGCGACCAGTTCGTCCTTCTTGTAGGCAATGCGCCGTTGCAGCAGCCCGGCCTGCGTTGCGCTGCGCTGCAGGACGGCGGATGCGGCGATCACCTTGAATGTGCTGCATAGCGCAAAGCGTTCGTTGGCGCGGTGACTGAGCCGCGCGCCATTGGCGGTGTTCAGCGCGGCGATGCCAAGGCGCCCGCGGGCTGCGGACTCGAGCGCGGCCAGGCGGTCTTGCGCGGCGACGCTCCCTTCGGTCCTGCCGGCCCACGAAGTGCAGGCTGCGGCGAAGGGGGCTGTCGCGGCGGCGAGCAGCAGTGTGCGGCGAACGGGGCAATGTGTCATCGGTCCTTTCCTGTGATTAAGCGGTTGCATCAGAGTGATCCCAACAGTCCCGGCAGCGCCTGCATGAACGCATCGCGCGCGCGCAATCCTGCGCTGACAGGCTCCTTCTTCTCATCCTGGATCAGGCGCGCAAAGACGACGTTGCGGCCGTCCTTCGCCGCCCAGCCAACAAACCATCCATAGCCGTGGCTCCAGTCCTCGGCGCCATCGGCCAGGCGCGGGGCGCCGGTGCCCGTCTTGCCGTAAACGGCCCATCCGTTCGGCAACTCGCCGAGCGCCATGATCCGGCTTGTCATGTCATAGGCATGCGCGGTCACGGGCAATTTGCGATTGACCACCTTTTGCAAAAAGGCAACCTGCTCCAGCGGCGAGATCTTCAGCGACGAGCTAAGCCATGAGCGCGTCAGCCCGTTGTGCTTGCCGGGGTCGCCGGAGATATCGCCATTGCCGTACTGGAACGCACTGACGTAGCGCCCGAAGCGCGCCTGGCCAAGCTGTTGCGTCAACTGCTGCGAGTACCACACAACCGAGGTCTTCATCCAGCGCTGGGGGTCCGTGGTGACGCGCTTGGACGGGTTGCTCTCACGATACACCTCGCGATACGGCATGGCTGGCGCGTGCGCATCGGCCAGCAGCCCTGCGTCGAAGCCCATCAGGCTGAGCGGGACCTTGAACGTCGATGCCGCGGTCACGCGCTGGTCGCAGGTGCCCTCTTGTTTAAGCAGCTTGCCGCTACTGGCATCCACCAGGACCGTGCACGTCAGCTCGGCACGGGCAGTTGACAAGGACAGCGCCGCGCAAAGCGCGGCAAAGATGGCGATTGGCTTCAAGATGATTTCCGTGTTTTTTATGAGCGCGATCGATCTGGCCGGCCAGGCCGGCGCACGAAACGGAGCATAGGAGCGCGGCGGCATGACGCCAAGCCCGCTGGCTGTAACCTGCGTAACATGGCACCTTCGGCACACGCGCCGATGGCACAATTCCCACATGTGCCGCTGCACATTGCCGCTGGCGAGTGCCGCTGCAAAGGACCGTTTCAACATCCTGCATCAACGCCCCACACAAAGCCGTCCCACATGCGCCAGCCCGCCCTTGCCATCGAGCTATCCGCCCCCTATCTCGTCAACGGCGAGCCCGCGCGCTACCAGAGCCTGTGGCTGCTCGTCGCCGTCTGCGCTGCCGCGCGCAACCGCGGGGCCAGCCTGCCGGCGGTGCATCTGCAAACCCGCTTCCCCGATGCCGCCAATATCCGCATGATGGTCTCGCGCGCCTTTGCCGACTTCGCACGCTGGGGCGTGCCGGTGGGCTGGGGACCAGACCGGGGCCAGGGCATCGCGGGCCTCAACCCGGCGCGCCGCAGCCGCGGGCCGTTCTGGATCGAGCCGACGGACGGCAAGCGCGTGCGCTTCACCGTGGATGGCCGCAGCGCTGGCGATGCGGCATTGGCGCGCTTCGTGGGGCTGGGCACCGCCGCCGCGAAAGACGCGGCCCGCCAGGCAGACGAAGCCCACCCCGCGGTTGACTACGTGATGCGTGACATCAGCTACTGGAGCCATCTCACGCAAGCCATGCGCGGCATGCAGGACGGCGTGGGCGTTGCCGGCGCGGCGGGTGGTGGTGCCAGCAACGGGGTGGCGCAAGCCCTGCGCGCCGCGCAGCGCTGTGCCACCGACGATTTCCAGCACGCCTTCGCGCTGCTCAAGGAGAGCCTGGCCTGGCGGCGCGGCGACGACCTTGCGCGCAGCCGCGCGGCGCTCCAGCGCTTTGACCGCATCGTGGGCACCGGCACCGTGGACACGGCGGTGCCCACCTTCGCCGCCATGGCGCGCGTGGTGCGGGCCTGGGAGCGCTATGCGGGCAACCAGATGGAGGCGGCGCAGGCGGAACTGGAAGGCCTTGCCGCCGATCCCGCGCTGCAGCCCGTGGTGCGCTACAACCCGCGCGTGCGTTTCGAGACCCTCAACCTCGGTGCGCTGATCCACAAGACGGTGGCGATCCGCGATATGGCAACGCAGCCGGAGGCGGCGCGGCAAGCGGCCGAAGCGGCCGTGGCAGGCTTCTCCGGCGCCCTGCAGGCGGCCTATGAGGCGGACTCGGTGGATGCCGCGCAGCACGTGGCGGCCAACCTCGGGCTTTGCCTGTGGCTGTTCTGGAACCACGCGCTGATCGATCCGCGGCGCGCATGGCCCGCGGGCCAGGTGCAGCGCCAGGCCGTGCGCTGGCTGGGCTTGTCGGAATGGATCTGCGACCGCTTTGGCGTGGGGGGCGGCTCGGCGTGGAACATCATCTTCCTGCTGCGCATTGCGCGCGGCAACTGCGCGCAGGACGGCGGCGGCGCGCTCAAGGCGTTTCGTGCGCAACGGCCGCTGCCGCTGGATGAAGCGGTGGACGCGCTGCGCCCCTTCCATGCGCCCTTTGCGCGGGCCAAAGGCTTTATCAGCTGGTCGTCGCTGGCCAGCTTCGCGCTCGACGAGCACGACAGCGGCCACGTGCATTACGGCGCCCTGCCGCTCGCCAACCTGCTGCTGGAGGCCAGCTGGTTCCACGCCTTCGAGCACGGTGCCACGCCTGCCGCGTTTGCCACCGTGGAGCGCCTGGCTAGGCTGCTCGGCAAGCTGCGCCCTGCGGAGCGCCGCTTCTTCGTCTCAGCCATCACCGCGCTGCCACGCGAGCTGCAACTGGCCGCCACCGAAGCCATCCGGGCCGCGCCGCGCGCCGCGCGCAAGGCCAAATGAGCGCCACGCCAGCCAGGCTGACACATAACGTTCATCGTGCCGAAACATCACATCCGTATATTTCCGCTTCGCCATCAGGGATAACAGGGAAATATAAGAATGGATAACCACAACACCAACCGGCAAGCCGGTCCCGCCATGCGCGTGGGCGCTGGCGCCATCCTCGCGATACTCGCTGCGGCCGCCGTGCTGCACGGCTGCGGCAGCGACAGCACGGACGCAGCGCCGGCCGCCGTGGCCACCGCGCCCGTCACGCCGGTCACGCCATCCGGCGATGCACCCAGCGCCAGCGCCAATATCCAGGCCGCGTGGGTCGAGATCGGCGACAGCAACCAAGCCATTGCACGCGTCATCACCAACTACGCCGCGCCGGCCGTAGCCGCAGGCAGCGCGCTGCCCTCGAACGCGCTTTGCCCGCTGCTGACGGTGGATGGCGTGCAGCAACGCATGGCGCTACGGGTCGGCGCCGGCACCATGGCGCAGCGCACCACCGCCAGCGCCGCGGCCGACTCCAAACCGTCTGATTTCCCGGTCTCCGTATGCGAAGCCACGCTGCCGGCCGGCGCCGCCGCTGCCAGCGTGGCGGGCCAGACGCTGCCGCTGCCCAAGGCCCAGCCGCAACGCGTGCTGGTGCTGGCCGATACCGGCTGCCGCCTGAAGAAGGCGGATAACGCCTACCAGCCTTGCAGCGACGGCACCGCCTGGCCGTTTGCCGCGCTGGCCACCACCGCCGCCGGCATGAACCCGGACCTGGTGCTGCATATTGGCGACTACCACTACCGCGAAAACCTCTGCCCGCCCGACATCGCCGGCTGCCAGGGCACGCCGTGGGGCTATGGCTGGGATACCTGGCAGGCCGATCTCTTCAAGCCCGCCGCCCCACTGATGGCCAAGGCGCCGTGGGTGGTCGTGCGCGGCAACCATGAAGAATGCGCCCGTGCCGGCCAGGGCTGGTTCCGCTTCCTCGATCCGCGCCCGTACTCGGACGCGCGCTCTTGCAACGACCCCGCCAACGACAGCAACGCCAACTACTCCGAGCCCTATGCGGTTGCGCTGGGCACCGGCTCGCAGGTCATCGTGTTCGACTCGGCCAAGGCCGGCAAGGCCGCGTTGCCGACCTCCGACCCGCAGTTCATCGCCTACCAGAAGCAGTTCCAGACGGTAGGCTGGCTGGCCGCCAAGCCGGGCATGACCACCACCATGTTCACCAACCACCATCCCATCCTGGCCTTTGCGCCGGTGGCGGGCAGCAACCCCGCACCGGGCAACCTGGCCCTGCAATCGGTCATGAGCAATGCCAACGCCCAGGCCTACTACCCGCCCGGCGTGCAAGTGGCGCTGCACGGCCACGTGCATGACTTCCAGGCCATCAACTTTGCCTCCAGCCACCCGGCCACCATCGTGTCGGGCAACGGCGGCGACAACCTGGACGTAGCGCTGCCCGATCCGCTGCCGCCCGGCACGGTTCCCGCGCCCGGCACCGTGATCGACAAGATCACGCACAGCGCGAGCTTTGGCTTCCTGATGATGGAGCGCAATGCCTCGCCCGCCACCGGCTGGACCTTCAAGGCGTATAGCGTGGCCGGCAAGCTGATGGCGACCTGCGTGCAAACCTCCAATACGCTGGCTTGCGACAAGACCGGCTTCCTGGCGCCGTGATCGGGGCCCTGCGCGCCACCAGCGCCGCCCTTGCCGTTATCTGTCTTGCGGCTGGCGCTGGCGGCGCGGCGCTTGCAGCGCCCGCGCCGGGGGTGGTGCTGATGCCCGGCGCCCCACCCGCCAGCGTGGTGGACACCATCGGCAAGGGCACGCCCAAGGTCGCCGCCAAGGTCGACCCCACCGCTGCCGTGTTCCGCTCCGACCCGGCGCTGGCCGCGCTGGGCAAGCGCATCTTCTTCGATGCACGCCTGTCCGAGCCGCGCGGCATGTCCTGCGCCGGCTGCCATGACCCCGCGCGTGCCTTCGCGCCGACGCTATCGCCCGCGTCGCTGGCAGGCCCGCACGTGCCCCAGGGCAGCCGGCCCGGGCGCTTCAGCCTGCGCAACGCGCCCTCGCTGCTGTACGTGCGCTACATCCCGCGCCGGCACTTCTACCAGGACGACGACGCACCTTACGCGTCGCCCTTCGGCGGCCTGTTCGCCGACGGGCGCGCCGATACGCTTGCCGAACAGGCACGCGGCCCCTTGCTCGATCCCAACGAGATGAACAACGGCACGCCGGCGAGCCTGCTGCGCAAGGTCAAGGGGACAGAGCTGGCGCCCGCGCTGGCCGCGCGCTTCGGCCCCGCCGTAGAGACCGATCCCGAGCAGATGTTGCTGGCGCTCGGCAAGGCGCTGGAGGCCTACCTGCAGAGCGACGAGATGGCGCCGTTCAGCTCCCGCTTTGACGACTACCTGCGCCATCGCACGCCGCTGGCGCCGGCGCAAGCCCGCGGCCTGGCCTTGTTCAAGAACCCGGACAAGGGCAACTGCATGACCTGCCACACGCTCTCGGATACCGCCAGCCGCCCGGAGCGCTCGCTGTTCACGGATTTTGGCTATGACGCGATTGCCGTGCCCCGCAACCGGGCGCTGGCCGCCAACCGTGATCCCAAGCGCTTCGACAATGGCCTGTGCGACACCGCCCGCCGCCTGCGCTGGCCCGAGCCGGAGCAATGGTGCGGGTATATCCGCACGCCCGGCCTGCGCAATGTCGCGGTGCGCCAGAGCTTCATGCACAACGGCGTGTTCACCACGCTGCGCGATGCCGTGGCCTTCTACAACACGCGCTCGACCGACCCGGGCAAGTGGTATCAAGGCGGCAAGACCTTCGATGACGTGCCGGCGGCGTATCGGGGCAATATCAATATCAACTCGACGCCGATGAACCGGCGCGCGGGCACCAAGCCGGCCATGACCGAAGCGGAAATCGACGATCTCGTGGCGTTCCTGCGCACGCTGACCGATGCGCCCTATGTGGGCGTCATGCCGGACGCGCAGGCCGCCAAGCCCTAGGGGCCCCGCGCCGCGCAGACAGCGTCGGCCTCGAATCCGCGAAAGACCAGCTGCGTGGGATCCGGCTCAGGCTCGATCTCGCGGCCGTCCTTGCCGGCCAGCCGCAGCACCTGCCCGGTGCAACTCTTCGCCGCCGCGTTGCGCTGGTAGCGCAACTCGTATTGCCAGCCCGGCAGCGGCACAAAGGAAACGCCCACCGCGCACCGATAGGGCTGCTCGCCAGCGGCAACCGCCGCTGCCGTGAGGTAGATACGCTGGCCAGCCACCAGCCACCGCTCACGCGTGCGGCCGGGCGGCTCCGGCGATATCCCCACCATGCCCAGGTCACGCTCGGTGCCCATCGCGGGCAGCTGCTTGCCCGTGCCGCCCAGCAGAAGCGGCTTGGGTGGCTTCGGGCACCGGGTGGCATCCACCACATTGAATGTCGTGTTGTCGTCCGTGTTGGTCACCAGCCGGATGCGGGCGGCGGGCGTGCCGGTTTCGACCCGGTAATGGGAAATGCAGCCGGACAGGGCAAGCGCCAGGACGCAGAGCGCGGCGGGCGAGATGGCGGTTTTGCGGACTTTCGACATGGGGATGCGGGAAAGTTGGCCACCGGCAAAGCATACCCGCTTTGATTTCGTGACGGGTTCCCCCAAGCGGCCAACCGTATGGCTCATGGCACCAGTGGCCTACCCGGTGATGATGGAGGGGTTGTGGGAGACGGCGCGCCAGCCTTGACCTCGCCCGGCTAGCCAAACCCAGCCTTTGCCATATCCAGATTGACAGCGCTTGCACCCGGACTTACCCTCGGCCGGGTTATCTGATCGGCCCGCATATCGATATCCAATTCGATATCACTTCACGGCTACGTGGCTTCACGGCTGCCCGTAGTGTGCCGGTCAGATCACGACCAAGAAGAAAACAATAACAACAATACAAAGACAGAGACCGTTCCACCGTGCCCCCTCGCCTGTCCGACCTCCGCCCCGTCCTGCCGATCTTGATCGGCGCTTCCGTCATGCTGAGCCTGGCCATGGGCCTGCGCCAGAGCCTTGGCATCTTCATGCCCCCGCTGACCAGGGACATCGGCATCTCGGTGTCGGATTTCACGATCGCGATCGCGGTGCAGAACCTGGCCTGGGGCTTGCTCCAGCCCATGGCCGGCGCCTGGGCCACGCGGGTGGGGTTCCGGCCGTTGATGATGACCGGCTCGCTGCTTTATGTGCTGGGGCTGGCGCTGCTGGCCACGGCGCACGGCATCGCGGGCGTGACGCTCGGCGCGGGCGTGGCGATCGGCGCATCGATGGCTTGCACGGGCAGCGCCATTGCCATGGCGGTGGCCGCGCGGCCGGTGCCCGCGGCATTGCGCAGCGCGGTGCTTGGCATCGTGTCCGGCGCCGGCTCGCTCGGGGCGCTGGTGGCGGCGCCGATCGGACAGGTGGTGGCGCAGTCGTTCGGCTGGCGGGTGGGACTGGCGGCCTTTATCCTGCTTGCGCTGGTGATGCTGCCGGCCGCGTGGTACGCGGGCAGGGTGGATCGCCTGCCGCTGCCCACGTTGCCCGGCGCCGTGCAGCAAAATGCGCGCGAGGCGCTTGGCGCGGCCCTGCGGAACAAGGCGTTCCTGGTGATGGGCGCCGCGTATTTCGTGTGCGGCATGCAGCTGGTCTTCCTCACCACGCACCTGCCTTCGTATCTCGACATCTGCGGCATGGACCCGATGCTCAGCGCCAAGGCGCTCGGCGTGATCGGCGGCTTCAATGTACTTGGCAGCCTGTTCTTTGGCTGGGCTGGCGGGCGGGTCAACAAGCTGGTGCTGCTCGGCACCATCTACAGCGTGCGCTCGCTGGCGCTGGCCTGGTACTTCTCGTCGGCGCCCACGCCGGGCAGCACGCTGGTGTTTGCCGCCGTGATGGGCTTCCTGTGGCTGGGCGTGGCGCCGCTGGTGGCAGGCTGGATCGCGCAGACCTTCGGGCTGCGCTGGCAGGCCATGCTGGGCGGCGTGGCGTTCTTCAGCCACCAGATCGGCAGCTTCGTCGGTGCGTTTGGCGGTGGGCTCGTCTACGATGCGCTGGGTTCCTACACCCTGGCGTGGCAGATCGGCGTAACCCTGGGTCTGGCCGCCGGGCTGGCGCAGATTGCCTTTGCGGTGGCCACGCGCCCGCGGCCGCCGCAGCTGATGACCACGTAGGCGGGCACTACGGCAAGGAGCAACCATCATGGCCCTGACGCTTCATTACCATCCGCTGTCTTCCTTCTGCCACAAGGTACTGATCGCGCTTTACGAAAACCAGACGCCTTTTTCCGGCGTTGTGGTGAACCTTGGCGACAAAGACTCGCGCGCCGCGTTCCTGGCGCTCTGGCCCATCGGCAAGATGCCGGTGCTGCGCGACGACAGCCGCGACGTGACGCTCCCGGAAACCACGATCATCATCGACTACCTCGACCAGCACTACCCGGGCGCGCAAGCGCTGCTGCCGGCCGACGACGATGAGCGCCGCGAGACGCGGCTGTGGGATCGCATCTTCGACCTCTACGTGCACCTGCCGATGCAGAAGATCGTGGGCGACCAGCTACGGGCCGAGGCAGAGCGCGACCCACGCGGCGTGGCGGACGCGCAAGCCGCTCTGCGCACTGCCTACGACATGATCGAGCAGCGCATGGCCGGCCGCACCTGGATGGTCGGCGAGCACTTCACGCTGGCAGACTGCGCCGCGGAACCCGCGCTGTTCTACGCGGCAATGCTGGTGCCGTTTGCGCAAACGCATCCGCTCCTGGCTGCTTATTTCGAGCGCCTGGTGGCTCGTCCTTCGGTTGCGCGGGTGCTGGCCGAGGCCCGCCCCTACTTCCACATGCTCCCGATCAAGGACGCCATCCCTGCGCGCTTTCTCCAGGGCGAGCCCCCGGCTGCCTGATCCTGTTTATGCTCCAGCGGTGCGAACAACACCGTGTGCGCAAACGCGGGCAGCGACTGGCCGGTGCCAGATGCTGGCCGGCGGCAAGTGGAATGGCCGGCAAGTGGTGCCCAAGGCCTGGCTCGACGCCAGCCTGCGCCCGGCCGCGGTAGTCGACGATAAATGGGTTGCGCCTGTTGCGGCCCTGCGACAAGTCTTCCTGGCCAGCCTGGCGGAATCCATGCCTGCGCGCTGAAAAGCATGACAGCGCATGCGCGGCATGCGCACCAATATGCGACGAATTGCCGCGCCGGCGGCCCGCCAGGTGACGCACGCGCCAGTTCATCCGCCCTCCCCGCTCCCGCCTCGGCGGCCACGGGCAGCACCTCTGTTCCTAAAGCCGGGATAAGGCCGCAATGGCCCTGCTCCTCCTCGCATTGATCCCTCTTCCCGCTGCTTAAGATGCCGCCGCACCTCGCGAAACGCGACTGGGTGCCACAGCGTCGCAACCATCATGGAACAAGGCCCCGGCCCACGCCGGTGCAGCAGACATGATGAACTGGAATCCGGAACTTTGAGAATCTGAAGATTTGCTGGTCCGGCAGCGCCCTTGCGGGTGCCGCCAATTTGTCCTGGTCGCCCCGCGTGCGCTCCCGCCGCGCGGGGCGCTTTTTTTTTTTTAAGGACGCGGCAACGTTTGCGCGGCCCGGGCAAGGGCATCAGGTTGCGCGCGCGGCCTCGGCGACAAGCGCATCGATCAGCGCTGCCATCGACGCGCGCTTGAGCGACGACTGCCTGACCAGCACGCCGATCTCGCGGAATATGGGTTCGCCGGGCAACGGTATCTCCACAACGTGACGCGCGGCCTGCAGCGGCACCAGCGCGGCCGGAATGATCGCGCAGCCCAGCCCTTCGTCGACCATCTGCAGGATCACGGCGGGCTCGTCCAGCTCCATGCCTTCCTCTACCCACAGCCGGTGCCGGCGCAGATAGCGGTCCACCAGTTGCCCGCCCATGGAATGCCGGTTGTAGCGGATGAAGGGCATGGCCGCCAGCACCGCCTTCAAATCGCGCGGCGAGCCCGCCGGCGCGATGCCGACAAAGCGCTCGCGCATCAGCGGCACCCATTTAAGTTCCTGCGGAATGCCGAGCCTTGGCTTGATCAGCACCGCCACGTCGAGCTCGCGGGCATCGACCTGGGTCAGCAGCTGGGTGGACATGCCGGGGACGATGTTGACGTGTGTCTTGGGATATCCGGCGCGAAAGCGCTTCATGGCCCCCGGCAGCAACGTGGCCTGCACGGTGGAGACGGCGCCAAGCTCCAGCGGCGTGGTGTCGGAGGCGGAATGCGCGCGGCCCTTCATGGACTCGTATAGCTCGACGAAGCGTATGGCTTCCGGCAGCAGCTTGCGGCCCTCCTCGCTCAGCGCGACCGATTTGCCAGCCCGGTCAAACAACGTGCAGCCAAGGTCTTCCTCCAGCCGGCGTATCTGGGTGCTCACCGCTGACTGGGTGAGGGCAAGGCGTGCGCCGGCGGCGGAAAAGGACGAGGTCTCGGCCGCCACAAGGAAAGTGCGGAAGTAGCGGATCATTTGCGGATCATTTGCGGATCATTTGCGTATCATTTACGGATCATTTACGGATCATTTACGAATCATTTGGGGGTCACGTTGGGATCATGCAGGGGATCACAGGCGGCATGGTGCTATTTATATCTAAATTTTTGATGCTGAGCACAGAAATCATTCGTTTCATATTACGACTTCTGCTGATTACAATCAAACGAACGCGGCAACACGCCGACAACTCCCACGCACAAGAGACAAGAGCCCCTTCGATGAGCGCAACCCCGTTGTTCCACCTGGCTTTCCCCGTCAACGACCTGGAAGAGGCGCGCCGCTTCTACGGCGAGCTCCTCGGCTGCCCCGAAGGCCGCAGCTCGAACGCCTGGATCGATTTCAATTTCTATGGCCATCAGGTCGTCGCCCACCTCGCGCCGGAAGAATGCGGCCACCGTGCCACCAGCGCCGTCGACGGCGACGAGGTGCCGGTGCGCCACTTCGGCGCGATCCTGTCCATGGATGCCTGGGAAGCGCTGGCCGAGAAGCTGCGCGCTGCCAATACGCAGTTCGTGATCGAGCCGCATGTGCGCTTCAAGGGGCAGGTCGGCGAGCAGGCGACGATGTTCTTCCTGGATCCGTCGGGCAACGCGCTGGAGTTCAAGGCTTTTGGCGACATCAGCCAGGTCTTCGCAAAGTAATCCCTCCCCCGCTTTCGTCACAAACGGAACCAGACATGACCGAATTCGTTTTCCAGCCCGCCGAACAGGCAAGCGTCGCCGTGGCCGGCAGCAGCGCCCGCTTTCCCATCCGCCGCGTGTTTTGCGTGGGCCGCAACTACGCCGCGCACGCCCGCGAGATGGGCAATGACCCGGACCGCGATCCGCCGTTCTTCTTCACCAAGCCGGCCGATGCCGTCGTGGGCGCCGAGGGCACGGTGCCATATCCGCCGCTCACGGAAAACCTGCACCACGAGGTCGAACTGGTGGTGGCGATCGGCAAGGGCGGTGCGAACATCAAGCCCGAACAAGCACTCGACCTGGTGTGGGGCTACGGCGTGGGCGTGGACCTGACCCGCCGCGACCTGCAGGACACTGCCAAGAAGATGAGCCGTCCGTGGGACTGGTCCAAGGGCTTCGACGCCTCCGGCCCTTGCGGCCCGCTGCACCCCGTGGCCAGCATCGGCCATCCCGGCGCAGGCCACGTGTGGCTCAAGGTCAATGGCGAGACGCGCCAGGAAGGCGACCTGAACGAGCTGATCTGGCCCGTGGCCGACGTCATTGCCTATGTGTCGCAAAGCGTGACCCTGGCACCTGGCGACCTGATCTTCACGGGCACACCGGCCGGCGTCGGCGCGCTGCAGCCCGGCGACGAAGTGACCGCCGGTGTGGCGGGTGTCGGCGAGATCGCTTTCCGCGTGGGCCAGCGTTAAGACGCATTGCATCAGCAAGAGATACTATGACGTGGCTCACCGCGAGCCATGTCATAGCCTCAGCACGATTCCCGCCTGCCTCGGGCCGCTCCGGGCGCACTCACTTTCCTCAAACCGGCCTTAACCTTGCTGCTTCGCTTGACGACGTGCCTGCTCGGGTTATACTTGCCCCATGTTGTACGATAACTTATAAGTCAAGCCACAGGAGACACAATGCGCGAGAACCGGATACGGAACATGTGGGCGAACGGGCAAGCCGTCGTCAATGGCTGGCTGTCCATCCCCAGCAGCTTTGCCGCGGAGACGATGGCCCACCAGGGCTGGGACTCCCTCACGGTGGACCTGCAGCACGGCGCGCTGGACTACCGCGATGCCCTCAGCCTGTTCACGGCGATCTCCACCACCGACACCATGCCGGTGGCGCGCGTGCCCTGGAACGAGCCAGGCATCCTGATGAAGGTGCTCGACGCCGGCGCGTACGGCGTGATCTGCCCGATGATCAACACGCGCGAAGACGCGGAGCGCCTGGTGGCCGCCACCCACTACCCGCCAATGGGCACGCGCAGCTTCGGGCCGATCCGCGGCATGCTGTATGGCGGCCCCGACTATCCCGAGCGCGCCAACGAAACCATCGTCGTCTTCGCGATGATCGAGACCAAGCAGGGGCTGGACAACCTGGACGACATCCTGTCGGTCAAAGGGCTCGATGCGGTTTATATCGGCCCGTCCGACTTGTCGCTCGCGCTCGGCTGCCGCCCGACCTTCGACGATGTCGACCCGCCCGTCGCGGAGGCGATCGCGCACGTGGTAGCCCGCGCCAAGGCGCACGGCGTGGTCGCCGGCATCCACAACGGCGCGCCGGAAGCGGCGTTGCGCAGGATCGAGCAAGGCTTCCAGTTCGTCACCGTTAGCTCCGATGCGCGCCTGATGGCGGCCGGTGCCCGGCAGGTGGTGACGCAGATGCGCGACGGGCAGGCGGCAGGCGGCGAAACATCGGGCTACTGAGCCGGCACCGTGTCTGCACCAGCATTTCAGACAACGTTTCAGACAGCGTTTCAGACAGTATCGAGACAAGAGATTTGAGGCACCGGCATCGCGGTGCCCGCTGCGCAGGCGTCCGGCGGCAAGCGATGCCATTGAGATCGACTAACGGAGAACGAAAGTGAAGCTTGGATTTATTGGCCTTGGCATCATGGGCACCCCGATGGCCGCCAACCTGATCGCCGGCGGGCACGAAGTCAGCCTGTCCAGCCGCAGCGGCGTGCCGCAATCCCTGCTGGACAGCGGTGGCGTGGCTTGCCACTCCGGCAAGGAAGTGGCCGAACGCTCGGATGTGATCTTCCTGATGGTGCCGGACACGCCCCATGTGGAGGCCGCGCTGTTCAATGACGGCGGTATTGCCGCCGGGCTGAGCGCCGGCAAGATCGTGGTCGACATGAGCTCGATCTCGCCCATTGCCACCAAGGCCTTCGCCGAGCGCGTGAACGCACTTGGCTGCCAGTACCTGGATGCGCCGGTGTCCGGCGGCGAGGTCGGCGCGCGCAACGCCACGCTGTCGATCATGGTCGGCGGCCCGCAAGCGACGTTCGAGACCGTGCGCCCGCTGTTCGAGCTGATGGGCAAGAACATCACGCTGGTGGGCGACAACGGTGCGGGGCAAACCGCCAAGGTGGCCAACCAGATCATCGTGGCACTGAACATCGAGGCGGTTGCCGAGGCCCTGCTGTTCGCCTCCAAGGCCGGCGCGGATCCGGCGCGCGTGCGCCAGGCGCTGATGGGCGGCTTTGCGTCCTCCAAGGTGCTGGAAGTGCACGGCGAACGCATGATCAAGCGGACCTTCGACCCGGGCTTTCGCATCGGGCTGCACCAGAAGGACCTGAACCTTGCGTTGTCGAACGCGCGCGAGATGGGCGTATCGCTGCCGAACACGGCCACCTGCCAGGAGTTGTTCAATGCCTGCGCAAGCCATGGCGGATCGGACTGGGATCACTCCGCACTGGTCCGCGCGCTTGAGCTGATGGCCAACCACGAAGTCGCGGCCAAGAAGGATTGAGGGCACGATTTAGCCGGCAGTCTTTGGCATGGGGCGGCACCCGCTGCCGCCCCATGGCCTTTCCCCGCTGCTCCCCTTTCCTCCGTATGGCGTTTGCCCTGCGGTGAGCGCCGTTCACCCCGCCTCGCCTTATGCCTAGCCTTCCCGATCCCATCATTGTCATTGCCCCCGACTCATTCAAGGGCTCCCTTGCGGCCGACCAGGTCGCCGCCGCCATCGCCGCCGGGATCCGGCGCGCGCTGCCCGGCGCGACGATCCGGCAACGCCCGATGGCGGACGGCGGCGAAGGCACCATCGACGCAATGCTGGCCGCCGGCGGCCAGCGCGCCGGCATCGAGGTGCGCGGCGCGGATGGTGCCCCGCGCATCGCCACGGTAGCGCTGCTCGCGGGCGACCGCGCCGTGATCGAGTCCGCGGAAATCGTCGGCATCACCGATCCGGCGGGCATGGCATGCCCCGTGGCGCAGCGCTCGACGACCGGCCTCGGCGATGCCATCAAGGCCCTGCTCGACCTGGGCATGCGCGAGATCTTCGTCGGCCTTGGCGGCAGCAGCACGAACGATGGCGGCGCCGGCCTGCTGCATGGCCTGGGGCTGCGCTTGCTGGATGCGCAGGGCCGCGACATCCCGCCCACGCCCGCCGCGTTGCCCCAACTGGCGGCAATCGATGCCAGCCAGCTCGACCCGCGGCTGGCCGCCACCAGGCTGGTCGCGATGTGCGATGTCACCAACCCGCTGACCGGGCCGCACGGCGCCACTGCCGTGTTCGGCCCGCAAAAGGGCGTGCAAGCGCAGGATGTGGATGCCATCGATGCCGTGCTCGCCGACTACGCGAGCTTGCTGGAGCCGGCGCTCGGGCGCCGCGCCAGCAACGCGGCAGGCGCGGGAGCCGCGGGCGGCCTCGGCTACGCCTTGCTGATGCTTGGCGCGCAGATGCGCCCGGGCGCCGACATCGTGGCGGACTGCGTAGACCTCGATGGCGCGCTGGCGGGCGCCGACTGGCTGATCACCGGCGAGGGGCGCAGCGATGTGCAGACGCTAAGCGGCAAGGCGCCGTTGATCGCCTGCCAGCGCGCGCATGCCTGCGGGGTGCCCGCCTCACTGCTGTCCGGCGCCATCGACCCCGCCGCGCTGCCGGCGCTCGGGGCCCATTTCACGGGTTGCTTTTCCCTGGCGCCCGGCCCGATCACTGTCGAGCAGGCCATGGCCAACGCGAGCGCTTTGCTGTCGGATGCGGCCGAGCAGATGGCAAGGCTGCGCTTCACCAGCACCCACCCGCTCGAACATGGGCGCCCCCGCCAGGCGGACGAGCCCTTGCACTGAGCACAAAGGCGCGCGCCGGCCCGCAAATCCAGAAATTTCTTAAGGGTAAGCGAGCGCGGAAGCAGTATGCTTTTACGCGTCCGCCACGCTCGCGTTGAAGGCGGCCTGGTCTTGCCCACGTCGCCTCCCCTTCTTTCAGGAGCTTGCATGCATCCTAGCGCCCGAGCCGGCCCCAATTCGATCACGCGCGGCGGCAGTCCCTCCGCCCCCCACCCCGCCATCAGCAAGCAAGGCGATCTCATCGCCGAGCTGATCGGCATGACGCGTCCCGCCAATGCCGAGGCGCAGCCCCTCGTATCCGCACTGATCGACCGGATCGAAACGCTGGATCGCGCGCTGCGCGAACGCATCGCCAACGGTTGCGCGGAGTTGCAAAGCGTCAGCGCCGGGATGGATAGCCTGCTGCAACTGGCGGAGCTGCACAGCGAGAAGACGGAGGAGGCTTACGGCTTGTATTGCTTGCTCAAGCTGCTGAAGCTGCAACTGGATAACGCTGTGGAGGACGTGGCTCGGCTGGTCTGAGGCGCCAGGATAGAAAATTTCGGGGGTTTTGGCTGGGCGTGCTGCCCGCCTTCAACGATCGACGATCGTGCCCAGGTTTTGCCGCACGCGCTGAAGCAGGCCGATCAGTTGCTCCCGTTCCGGCTCGCTGAGGCCGGCCAGCGCCTCCGCGGCAACCTCGTCGCCAACCCGCCGGGCCTTGTCCAGCGCGCTTTGCGCCTTGGGCGTCATGCGCACCACGCGCTCGCGGCGGTCTTCCGGGTTGAGCACGCGCTCAATCCAGCCGCCCTCTTCCATGCGGTCAAGCAGGCGTCCCGCCGAAATCGGCGCGACTTCCAGCAACTCGGCCAGCCGTACCTGGTTGACTTCACCATAGTGCGACAGATAGGCGAGCGCACGGCATTGCGCCCGGGTGAGGTCAAGGGACGACTTGGCCAGTTCGTCGAACCGCTTGCCGTTGAGGCGGCCAACGTCCGAGACCAGGAAGCCAAAGCGCTTTTCCAGTTTCGTTTCCATGGCGCGATTGTACAAAGATCTCCCTCGCGCGCGCCGCCACGCCCGCAAGAAGCGGCTTGCCATGCTTTGGCGCGACCTTATAATAAGCATGCTTATCATCTAACCAAACCCCTCCAGGTTGTTCAAACCATGTCTTCCGAAGCGGTAGCCGCGCGCGTAGAAATGCCGCTCAACCGGCCCATGATCACCATCGCGATCATGGCCGCGACCCTGATCCAGACGCTCGACAGCACCATCGCCAACGTGGCGCTGCCGCACATGCAAGGCAGCCTGTCGGCGTCGCAGGACGAGATCACCTGGGTGCTGACCTCGTACATCGTCGCTGCCGCGATCGCCACGCCGCTCACCGGCTGGCTGTCCGACCGGCTCAGCGTCAAGCGGCTGCTGGCCATCTCGATCACCGGTTTCACCATTGCCTCGGCGTTCTGCGGGATGTCCGACACGCTGGCGCAGATCGTGGCGTCGCGGCTGCTGCAGGGCATTTTCGGGGCGTCGCTGGTGCCGCTGTCGCAATCCATCCTGCTGGATATCAACCCCCGCCAGAAGCAGGGACAGGCGATGGCGGTGTGGGGCATGGGCGTGATGGTGGGGCCCATCCTGGGGCCGACGCTGGGCGGCTGGCTGACCGATAGCTACAACTGGCGATGGGTATTTTTCATCAATGTGCCGATTGGTGCATTCGCGTTGTTCGGCGTGCTGTCCTTCCTGCCCAACCGGGCGCCAGCGCGAGCCGTAAAGTTCGATGCGTTCGGCTTCATCACGCTTGGCCTGGCCATCGGCGCGTTCCAGGCCATGCTCGACCGCGGCGAACAGCTCGACTGGTTCGGCTCGCTGGAAATCCGCATCGAGGCCATCCTGGCGGGGGTCAGCTTCCTGTATTTCCTGGCGCACACCGCCACGGCCGGGCCCAGGTCATTCTTCCGGTACCAGTTGCTCAAGGACCGCAACTTTGCCACCGGCGCCTGCTTTATCTTCGTGATCGGCGCGGTCATGTACGCCACCCGCGCCTTGCTGCCGCCGATGCTGCAAAACCTGATGGGCTATCCGGTGGCCACCACCGGGCTGGTTACCGCGCCAAGCGGCGCCGGCACCATGCTCTCCATGCTGCTGGCCGGACGCCTGCTCAAGCGGATCGACGCGCGCGTGCTGCTGTTTGCGGGTTTCCTGATTTCCGCTTTCGCGCTGTGGCAGATGATGCAGTACACCGTGGTGCTGTCGGTCTCCGATATCGTGTGGCCCGGCATCATCCAGGGCTTTGGCCTGGGGCTGGTGTTCGTGCCGCTGAGCGCGCTGACGTTTTCCACGCTCGCGCCGGCGTTGCGCGCGGATGGTACGGCCACCTACAGCCTGATGCGCAATATCGGCAGCAGCATCGGCATCTCCGTGATCCAGACCTTGATGACGCGCAACACGCAGGTGGCCCACGCCGACCTGGCGGCCAATGTGAGCGTGTACAACCCGGCCCTGCAATCCCTGCTGGCCAGCGGCTCGCGCTATGACCTGGCCATGCTCAACCAGTCGATCAACCAGCAGGCCGCGATGATCGCCTACCTCAACGATTTCAAGGTCATGTTCCTTGCCACGCTGCTGGTGGTGCCGCTCATCCTGCTGATCAAGCCCACGCGCCACGTCGACGACGATGCCGTGGCGCATGCGGCCATGGATTGACGCGCTTTAAGAGCATTTTTAGCTGGCGGCCCCGGCGATTCGCTGCCGGGTATCCAGGTACTCCGCCACGGCGCGCTGGAACACCGGCAGCTTGCCGGTGAAAAAATGGTTGGCGCCGGGCACCACCACGACCGGCAGCTCCTGCGGGCGCGCCCAGTCGAACACCGCTTGCAGCGGCACATTGGCGTCGTTCTCGCCATGGATGACAAAAGCATCTGCCGGCACCGCGGGCGTGTCGTAGGTGCGCCCGCCGGCCGCCGGCCCGGCCGGCATGCCGGCCAGGATCAGGTGCGCGACAGGCTCGCCGCTTTGAGCCAAGCGCTGCGCCACGCGCGTCTGCACATAGGCGCCGAACGAGAATCCCGCCAGCGCCAGCGGCAGGCCCGGGTGCGCTGCCTGGACCTGCCGGACCACGGCAAGCACATCGTCCGTCTCACCCTCTCCCGCATCGTGGCTGCCTTGCGTGCCGCCCACGCCCCGGAAATTCGGCCGCACGGCTAGGAAACCGCGCGCCTGGAAGATCCTGGCCAGCGCCACCGGGATCTTGTGTTCCGCGCTGCCGCCCAGCAGCGGATGCGGGTGCGCCACGACGGCGATCGCGCGGATCGGGCCTTGCGGCGCATCGGTCAGGGCTTCGATGCTGCCGGCTGCGCCGTCGAGCCAGATGCGATTGCCTGAGGGGGGAAGCGAGGACATAAGGAGGTAGGAGATCAAGCGTGGGCAAAGAAACAGGCCGGCCAGCCTTGCGGGCAACGCGGCGGCTTTGAAGCCGCATTGTAATGCCCGCAGAGGGTGGATGACGGCCACGGATGGTCGGATACAAAGGCCGGATACAAAGGGCCGGATACCAAAGCCAGGCGGGAGCGTTCGCGCCGCCACCCGTGCCCGGCCAGTGCCTATACTCGTTGCATCACTTCCATGGCCTTGCGGCACCGATCAGGAGGACAGCCCATGACCGCCTCTCCAGCCGATCCCGGTCCTGATCCCGCGGCCCCGCCACCGCCCGCCCCCAAGGCGGTAGGCGCGCCGCCGCAGGTCGTGCCGGCCGGCTACCGGCAAGGCATCATCACCGCCATCACGGTCCTGCTGGGCTTCTCGCTGGCGTTCTGGCGCTTCTGGGGCTTCGAGAGCCCTGGCCACTGGAGCGTCCAGGCGTTGTTCGCCGCCACCTCGCTGGTGGCGGCGGTGTGCCTGCAGATCATCGCCCTGTTCCGCTCGCTGCGGGTGGAGGACGACCAGGTGCCCGAGTACCGCAAGACGGTGCGCTGGTTCATCGCCTCGGCCATCGCGCTGCTGATCGGGTTGTTCGGCGCCATGCTGGATGCAGCCGTGGCAGGATAGGCGCCCGGAGGGCACGCCCTGCAGCCTGCATCGCGGCCAAGTAGAATGCACTCCGCCATTCAGGCAACACAAACAACAGGAGACAACGCCAATGCAGATTCCCGCTACGTTGGAGTGCCTTTGCGGCCAGGTGCAGCTGCGCATTGCCGGGGAACCGGTGGCGAAAGCCAATTGCCATTGCCAGGCCTGCCGGGATTTCTATGCCACGCCGGTGTTCGCCGCCACGGCCTGGGAGCCGGCCAACGTGGTGGTGGCGCGCGGCGCGCAGCACCTGGCCACCTATCACCATGCGACCCGGCAGCTCCAGCGCCAGTTTTGCCCGCAGTGCGGCGAGACGCTCTTTGGCATCAACCGGCTGGGCATGTCGGTGATCCCGAACACCCTCTTCGCGCGGGCCTGCGGCGGCGCGCTGCCGGATGCGCTGCAGCCGGCCATGCACCTGTTCTATCGCCATCGCGTGGTGGAAGTCGACGACGCCCTGCCCAAGTACCTCGATGGCTGGGATGGCCCGGTGCACAAGGCCGGGTTCTGAGCCAAGGACCGGCGGCCCGGATGCCATCGGCAGCGCCGGGCGCCCCAAGGCAGGCTCAAGCATGGGGGTGCGAAGCATGTACGTGTGAGCGGCGTCAGCCTTGACCATCACGAAATGGTGAAGCGTTCAATGTTGCGGCAAGCGTGCCGGGCGAAGTGCCTGGCTGGCGCGAACCACGATCTACCTCGGCCGCGGCCTATTCCCCTTGCCGGACTGGCCGGTGCCGCACTGGCATCGTCATGGCGGCCACGCCCGCGACGACACACGCCAGGCCGGCCCACGCCCCCGCGGCCAGCGATTCCCCGAGAAACACGATGCCGATGGCCACGCCGATCGGCACGCGCAGATAAGCTTGCGCCGTGGTGCCCACCGGCCCCAGCGTACGTATCAGGCGAAAGTAGATGACAAAGGCCAGCGCGGTCGAGAACACGGATAACGCCAGCAGCGCCGCAAGCGATGACAGCGACGGATGCAGCGTCCAGGGCCGGTCGATGGCCAGGCTTGCCGGCACCAGCACCGCCGCCCCGACGATCATCGAGCCCGCGGCAGGCGCGGCGGCGGGCAGGTCCTTGAACGAGCGCCCGTAGATGGCCGCGCCGGCGTAGCAGACGGTCGCGGCAACGATGGCCAGTTGCGCAAGCAGTTGCTGCCCAAGCCCGCCCAGCACGCTGGTGCCGACGATCAGGCAGATGCCCGCAAGCCCCGCCACCACGCCGAACAGCTTGCGCGCCGTGATGGGCTCATGGCGCGTGACCAGCCACGTGCCCAGTACGGCGATCACCGGCGACGCAGAATTCAGGATCGTCGCCAGCCCCGCCGGGACCGATTGCTCGGCCCACGCAATGAGCGTGAACGGCACGACGCTGTTGAGCATGGCCTGCACCGCAAAGCGGCGCCAGACTGCCGCGCCACGCGGGATCTGCATGCCGCTTGCCGCCATCCACGCCACCAGCAGCGCACCGGCGATCAACGTCCTGGCCGCAATCAGCGTGACCGGGGGAATCGTGGCCACGCCAAGCCGGATGAATGTGTAAGACGCGCCCCAGAGCGTGGACAAAGCCAGCAGCAAGGCCATGTCCAGGGCGCGACCGCTGGCGCCTTGGGCGTGGTTGGCGCGTGCATCCGCGCTGGGCAGGGCTGGCATGGCGTTCTCTCCGAAAGGGCTCGCCGCCATTGTGGGCGCGCACTGCGGGAAAACGTTTCAGCTTGTGGCGAAGCATGGATTGCAGGCCAAGCCGGCGCGCATCAGGGCGTCAGGGCGCCCTGCTGGAATCCCCACCCAGCGGATCCAGGGTGATCTGCACCTGCCGCAGGATGCCCTGCTTGTCGAAGTAGCAATTGAACAGCGAGGACAGGTTGCCGTCCTGGCGGAAGCGATAGGACCAGACGTCGCGCTGCAACAGCGGGTAGTACTGCACCGGCTCGAGCGGCTTGCCGAAATGCTCTTCCACGTCGCGCTTGGTCCAGCTATCGACCTTGGCCTGGTAGATCTCGGCAGTGACCAGCATCTGCCGGAAGTTCGTGAGTTTTCCGCCGGCATCGAAATCGGCCGCGTAGGCCTCATAGCCCAGCGGTTGCTTGGAGTAGATCCAGCGCACGGAACCGTCGGCCAGCCGGTAGATATTGGTGGGCGCACCGAAGGTCGCGCGCACCGCGCTTTCCGGCGAGCCGATCAGTTTCTGGCCTTCCTGTACCGGTTGCAGGATGGCGCAGCCTGGCAGCATCAGCAGCGCAGCCGCGCAGATCAGCCAGCCGCCCACGTATTGCGAGGGGGTTTTCATAGCATTCCAAAGTGGCAACCGCCATGCCCTGCATGGCGTCCAAGGCTGAAATATATCGCATCCCCCGCCACCAGGCCGTGGCGCGACAATACGGCATTGCCACGCCTTGCTGCCTTGCCCATGGCCATCCGAACCGCCGCCCCCGCCCTGGCCGCCGCCCTGCTGTTTGGGGCAAGTACGCCACTTGCAAAGGCCCTGGCCGGGTCGATCCCGCCGTTGCTGCTGGCCGGCCTGCTTTACCTGGGCAGCGGGCTGGGGCTTGGCATCCTGCTCGCGATGCGGCGCAGCAGGAGCGGCGCCGCAGCAAGCCCGCTCACCGTGCCGCGCCAGGAGACGCCATGGCTGCTGGGTGCCATCCTGGCCGGCGGCGTGGCCGGGCCGGCCCTGCTGATGACCGGCCTGGCCAGCACCAGCGCGGCGTCGGCTTCCCTGCTGCTGAACGTGGAAGGGGTATTCACCGCGCTGATCGCCTGGGTCTTGCAATTTCGCCGCAATTCAATGCCAAGAAACGGAGTTCTTGCGCCTCGATAGGCGAGCAGACTGACGGCTGATCAATTTGAACATCGGAAAGCACAATGAATGCGCTTGCAAACAAAGTCGCCATCGTCACCGGCGCCAGTTCCGGGATTGGGCGCGCGACCGCGCTACTTTTCGCTCGTGAGGGCGCAGCGGTGGTCGTTGCCGCTCGCCGCAAGGCTGAGCTGGAAGACCTTGTGAGGGAAATCACCGGAAACGGCGGAACGGCTGCATACGTCGCAGGCGACGTCAGAGACGAGGCCTATGCACGGACTCTCGTTCAGACGGCGGTTGACCGTTTCGGCGGATTGGACATCGCGTTCAACAACGCGGGGACACTCGGCGAAATGGGCCCTACACCGGGCGTCTCGGCGACGGGTTGGAGCGAGACCATTGACACCAACCTCACCAGCGCGTTCTTTGGCGCGAAGTATCAGATCCCCGCGATGGCGCTTCGCGGCGCCGGAAGCCTCATCTTCACTTCAACGTTTGTTGGCTACACCGTCGGCTTCCCCGGCGTCGCAGCCTACGCCGCCAGCAAGGCAGGATTGATCGGGTTGACACAATCCCTCGCCGCGGAGTTTGGACCGAAAGCCATTCGCGTCAATGCCATCCTTCCTGGTGGAGTCGACACGCCCATGGGGCGCACAATGAGTGCGACGCCCGAAGCCATGGCGCATGTGGCAGGACTACATGCTCTCAAACGCATCGCGACACCGGAGGAGCTTGCGCAATCGGTCCTCTACTTGGCGTCCGGCGCCTCGTCATTCATGACCGGCGCAGCGCTGCTGGTTGACGGAGGCGTGTCGATCCATCGCACCTGATGTGGCCGGGGCCTGGCCCACCTGTTCAGTCGTTTCGACCCTCAATGCCTGCCGAACTGCCGGGCGTTCGCCTGTCGCCTTCGAATAGGCAGCGATGGACGGCGGTATAGTATGGCCGGACGCTGACGGCCGCGATCGGGCCGAGCGCAGACATTCAACCTATCAACGGACGTAGTAGCCACGCCTGGCTCTTCTGCATCGACCCATGAAGTTCAAACACCTGTTGCTCGCCGTCACCCTGACCTGCGCTGCGCTGCCGGCAACCACGCTTGCCTTTATCAAGCCATTGCGCGTGGTCGCTCCCACGCTGATGCCCGGCGTCGCCTGCCCGCTCCCGGACATCTGCATCGACGACCTGGCCAGGCTCGCCGACGCGCAAGCGCTGTACCGGGAGGGGTATGCGAAGGCGGCCAGCGCGGTTGGCCCCTTCCGGCAATCGCCGCGTGTGGTGTTCTGTTCGACGCAGGCATGCGCCGATACCTTCGGGCTAGGGCGGCGTGCAGCGGAAGCGATCGGGAACTTCGGCACCGTGGTAGCCCCGCGGGGGTGGCAGGCGTTTTATGTTGCGCACGAGCTGATTCACCATCGGCAGGCAGAGATGCTGGGCAATATCGCCGTGGCGACGCAACCCGGTTGGCTGATCGAAGGCATGGCGTATGCGTTGAGCGGCGACCCAAGGCATCCGCTGGGCGAGCCGTTCGAACAGTGGCGATCGCAGTTTGAAGCCTGGTATGCCGGCGTGGGTGCGAGTGGCCTATGGGCGTCGGCGCGCGAGGTCCGCTGAGGTCGTTACGCCGTCAGACACCGAGCCTCGTTGTTCGCGGTCCCACCCTAAGTGGCTGTATCTCAAGCGTCCCAGCGGCGTCGCCACGCCCGAGCCTCGCGCCAGCAGCCCACGCTGGGAACCGCCGCGCTCAGGCCCACCTCCTGTGGTGGGCTGCACCGGAGCAAAAGCAGCAATCCGCGCGCAGCGTCGTCCGCGCCGGCGCGCTAGTATTGCGTCCTGATTCGCGAATCGTTCACGGA
The DNA here is from genome assembly GCF_008801925.2 of Cupriavidus basilensis. Classification (NCBI taxonomy): domain Bacteria; kingdom Pseudomonadati; phylum Pseudomonadota; class Betaproteobacteria; order Burkholderiales; family Burkholderiaceae; genus Cupriavidus; species Cupriavidus basilensis. Next base: position 2,758,774 of record NZ_CP062804.1, read on the forward strand.
TATTCGCGGCCAACTTCGCTCAGGACACCAGAGGGCATGAAAGCCTCCACCGAAGCCAGCTACCGCCAGCGCATTGCACGCGTGGTCGAGGCCATCGCGGCCGATCCCGCCGCCGAGCACCGGCTCGACAGCCTGGCCGCACTGGCGGCCTTCTCTCCCTACCATTTCCACCGGGTCTATCGCGCCGTTACCGGCGAAGCGCTGGCGGACACCATCCGCCGGATCCGCCTGCATCATGCGGCCAGCCTGCTGGTCGGCTCGAATCGCCCCGTGGTGGAGATTGCCGGAGCAGTTGGCTACGGCAGCGCGCAATCCTTCGCACGCGCCTTCCGCGAGTTCACCTCGCTGAGTCCGAGCGAGCTGCAAAGGCTGAGCCAGGACCATGGTGCCGGGGCGGGCGCCGTGCGCTTGCGGGAACTGCCGCCGATGCCATTGCTCGGCCTGCACCATCAGGGCCCGTTGTCCATGATTCCCCATACGTTCCGGCGCCTGGCGGCACTCGCGACACGCGCCGGATGGCACGGGCGGGCTCCCGCAAGCCTGGCGGGCGTCTGCCAGGGCGACCCCGAAAGCGAAGCCGACTTCAGCTACTTCGCCGCACTGATCCGCCCGGACCATGCCGACACCCAAGGGGCACTGGCGGTCGACGCGGCCGGGCTGACGGAGATGACCGTTGCCGGTGGCCGCTATGCCAGCTTCATCCTGCGCGGACCCTATACCCTGATCAATGCCACCTGGGAGATCTTGTTCTCGGCATGGCTTCCCGCCAGCGGCCACGAACCGGACCACCGGCCGGCCTTGGAGCTGTATCGCAGCGAACCCGGTACCGCGCCCGCGCTATGCGAGACGGAATTGCTTTTGCCGGTGCGCCTGCCTGCCTCTCCCCCTCTCGGCTGAAGCAGGCAGGCCAGATCGCTCGCCCCCGTCAGTCCTGTCGGACACGGGCCATACCACGCCCGGCTTTCACCGGATACCACGCCATGCGACCCGAAAACATGCGACACGCCTGCCGACCTGTCTTGCCTGCCCGCCTGATACCAACCCTGTGCGGCTGCCTTGCCCTGGCCCTGCTGCTGACCCTGGGTGCCGGCAGCGCCCATGCCGCGATAGGCTTTACGCGGCTTAGCGTCCCCGTCAGCAACGACGTGCCGCTGGAGGTCGGTGTCTGGTATCCCACCAACGCCACAACTGCCGCACATACGCTTGGGTCATTCGAGCAAGACGTTGCCGCCGACGCGCCGGTAGCCGGCACGCAGTTGCCCCTGATCCTGATATCGCATGGCACAGGCGGCAGTCTCAGCAGCCACCGCGACACGGCCCAAGCATTGGCACAGGCAGGTTTCGTGGTGGCGGCGCTGACCCACACTGGAGACAACTACCAGGACCTGAGCCGCGTGGCGCGCATCGCCGAACGGCCGCTGCAGATCCGGGCCGTGCTGAACTACATGCTGGCGCTGTGGCCCGCGCATGCACGCATCGATGCTGAGCGAATCGGCATCTTCGGCTTTTCCGCCGGTGGCTTCACCGCCCTGGCAGCGATTGGCGGACAGGCCGATCTGGGCAAGGTGGGGCCACACTGCCAGGCGCATCCGGAGGAATGGAGCTGCAAATACCTGCGCGAGCATGCCGATACATCACAGCCTCCGACGGCACCGCGGGCGGCCGACACGGGCTGGGACAAACGAATCAAGTCGGCGGTGGTTGCAGCGCCGGCGCTTGGGTACGTCTTCGCCCCGGACGGCTTGGCGCGTGTCAGGGTGCCACTGCAGCTCTGGCGCGCCGATGAGGACCGTATCTTGCCCAAGCCCTACTTTGCCGATGCAGTGCGCCAGGCGAGCGTCGCCCCACCCGAGTACCACGAAGTTGCCGGCGCAGGCCATTACGATTTCCTCGCCCCCTGCACCGCCGCGCAGGCAGCGCGAGTACCTGAGATTTGCGCCGAGGGCGAAGGCTTCTCGCGGGAGCGTTTTCATCAGCAATTCAACGCGGAAGTGGTGGCATTCTTCCAGCGCACGCTGGCGGCGCCGCAAGCCGCCGGCAAGTAGAAGATAGCATCGCGGGCGTTAGCGCCTACCAGGGGGCGCTGTTGGAGGCAAGCAGCACGCAATGTCGCTTTCCTCCCACGGACGGGACGGAATATCCCTCTTGGCCGAGTTCGGCGCTCGAACCTGGCCAATCCAAGCCGGCCATCACTTTCGCGTTCATGGTCCGGCTTCGGCGTTGCGGGACTATGCCTCGCGCTTGAGCAATTCCCGCTTGCGCTCAACGCCCCAGCGATATCCGGAGATGTCGCCATCCCGGCGGACAACGCGATGGCAAGGAATGGCCACCGCGATAGGATTTGCGCCGCAAGCCTGGGCAACCGCGCGAGCTGCCTTCGGTGAACCGATACGGGCTGCGATCTCGGCGTAGCTGGCCGTTGCACCTGGCGGAATCTCGCGAAGCGCTTGCCAGACCCTCTCCTGGAACGCGGTACCCCGGACGTCGAGCGGAAGATTCAACCCGATTGCCGGCGCCTCGATGAAACCGACGACATTCGCGACCAGTCGCTCGAAATCCGCGTCCCCGCCGACGAGGCTTGCTTTGCGGAACAGATCCTGCAGATCACGCACGAGAAGGTCGGGGTCATCTCCCAACAAGATCGCGCAGATGCCCCGTTGGCTTTGCGCGACCAGGATGGCACCCAGTGAGCACTGGCCGACCGCGAAGCGGATGACCGCGTTTTGGCCGCCATCCCGATAGTCACGTGCGCACATGCCGAGCATGCCGGCGGATGCCTCGTAGAAGCGACTGTTCGAATTGAACCCGGCCTCGTAGATTGCATTCGTAATGGTCTCGGCACCGGCGAGCTCTTCGCGCAGCCGCCGGGCACGGGACGCGCTCGCGTACGCTTTCGGCGTCAGACCAGTCTCGGCTTTGAATATCCGGTGGAAGTGAAACATGCTCATGCCAGCTTGCAGGGCCAGCGCTTCGAGATTGGGCTGGACCTCCGAGACGTCAATCAGTCGGCAAGCTTCGGCGACCAGGGCGGCACGCTGGGCAGCCGCAGCACTTCGATCCGAAGCGACACGTCGACTGGATCGGTAACCGGCAGCTTCCGCGGCTTCGGCGGAATCGAAGAACTCGACGTTCTCCCGTTTCGGGAGACGGGCCGAGGAACTCGGGCGACAATAAATCCCCGTCGTCCTGACTCCGTAGACGAATTTGTCGTCTGCCGACGGATCTCGCGCTTGCACGGCCGCCCATCGCTCGTCATCGCGCGAAGGAGTCCCTGGCGTATTGGCATCTCTATGCATGATCGCGTTCAAGAACTGTTTGGTGTGAGGACACTATATTCCTCAATTCGATCGCAAGAACTCCGTTTCTTGCGATCGAATCGCCTCACGGCGTGCACCGCCACAGATACCCGAAGCGATTCCCGCTAGCCGGGGATGCCGAGGCCGGCCCTAGGGCACGACGCCGCTATCCAGCGTGGCCAGCGCCGCCACGTAGTCGTAGCACTCGACCTGTGCCTGCAGCCGCTGGCAGCCATCGGCGTCCAGCAGGCGGGTAAAGACGTCGCGGTAGCGGGCAAAGGTGTTGTTGGCCGCGCTGTCGCCCTCTTCCAGCTGTTCGCGCAGGAGCTGGAGCACGGCCTCCTGCGTGGCATCGGGATCCGCCAGGGGGCCGGACGTATCCGGCGCCACGCCATCCAACGCTGCGGGCCCGGTAGGCAGGTGCGTGCGCAAGGTCGCCAGCAATGGCAGGAAGGTAGTGCGCAAGGCAGCCAGCAGCGTGACGGGATCGGGTCGCCCGGGCGCGTGAGGAAGTTGCAGGCTCGCCTCCAGCGTAGCCGCCGCGCCCGAGATCGACATGGCACCGAGATTGGCGGCCAGGCCCTTGAGCGAGTGCGCGAGCGACAACGCGCCGTCGCGGTCGCCGCGGGCCAGCCGCTCGCCGATCCGGTCCGGCATGTCGGCGTAACCGCTGGCAAAGCGTTCAAGCAACTGCCGGTAGACTTCCGCGCGGCCGCTGACGCGGCCCAGGCCGCCGCCGACGTCAAGATGCGGTGAGCTTGCCAGCGCGTCAACCCAGGCCGGCCGGGACCCGGCTGACGGGGCCGCGTCGCCGCCGCCCGGGACTGCCAGCCACTGGCGCAGCATGGCATAGAAGGCCGGCGGGCTGATCGGCTTGGCGATATGGTCGTTCATGCCGGCCGCCAGGCAGCGCGCCCGGTCTTCCGGCAACGCGTTAGCCGTCATCGCCACCACCGGCAGGCTTGCGAACTGCTCTTGCTCGCGGATGTGCCGAGTGGCTTCGAACCCGTCCATCACGGGCATCTGCACGTCCATCAGGACCAGATCGTAAGCGCCGGCCTGGAGCAGGTGCAGCGCCACGGCGCCGTTCTCGGCCGTATCGGGGTAGATGCCCGCGGCCTGCAGCAAGTGGACCGCGACCTCGCGGTTGATGTCGTTGTCTTCCACCAGCAGCACGCGCGCGCTCGGCAATTCCGGCATGGCATCTAGCGCCGCCGAATGTGGCTCCACTGCCTCCGGTGGTGCGTCATTGTCCGGGGACAGCGTGCGCACCGTCGCCTCCAGCAGCAGCGATGCGCTCACCGGCTTGATCAACGTCGCGTCAAAGCCCGATCGCTCGCCCTCGCGCAGCACTTCCTCGCGGCCATGGGCGGTAATCATGACGCGGCGCGGGCGCGGGTGGCGCAGGCGCATGGCGTCGATATGGCGAGCGGTCTCGATGCCGTCAAGGCCAGGCATCTTCCAGTCGATGAACACGGCCTGGTAGGGATCGGCCGCTTCGTCGGCCTGGGCGATCCTGGCCAGCGCGGTCCGGCCGGAGCCCGCCTCGTCCACGCGGAAGCCAAAGTTGCGCAGCATGGCGATGATGACCTGGCGGGCGTAGTCGTGATCGTCCGCCACCAGCAGGCGGCAGCCCGCCAGCTGTGGCGCGACCATGGCGCTGGCAGGCCGCTTCTTGCCCGCCAGCAGGTCCAGCTCGAACCAGAAGTTGCTGCCCTTGCCCGGGGTGCTTTCGACCCCGAGGGTGCCGCCCATCAACTCCACCAAACGGCGGCAGATGGCCAGGCCCAGGCCGCTGCCGCCGTAGCGCCGGGTCGTCGAGGCGTCGGCCTGCTCGAAACTCTGGAACAGGCGCGCGCAGGTCGCGGGGTCGATGCCGATGCCGGTGTCGCGCACCTCGAAGCGCAGGCGGATGCGGGGCTGGCATTGCCCGTCGCCGTGGCGCTCGACGCGTATGACGATTTCACCCTGGTGCGTGAACTTCACCGCGTTATTGGCGAAATTGATCAGGATCTGGCGCAGGCGCAGCGGATCGCCGCGCAGCGAGTCCGGCACGTCCGGGGCAACTTCGACGATCAGCTCGAGGTGCTTGGCAACGGCCCGCTCGGCCACCAGGTCGCTCACCGTACGCAGCATCCGCTCCAGCGAAAAATCGATCCGTTCGATCTCCAGCTTGCCGGCCTCGATCTTCGACAGGTCCAGGATGTCATCGATGATCTCGAGCAGATGCTGGCCGGAGTGCTGGATCTTTTCCAGGTAGCCGCGCTGCTTGTCGTCGAGCCGCGTGCGCAGCGCCAGATGCGCCATGCCGATCACCGCATTCATCGGGGTACGGATCTCGTGGCTCATATTGGCCAGGAAGCTGGCCTTGGCATGCGCGGCGCTCTCCGCGGCCTGCTTGGCCACGACCAGTTCGGCATTGGTCTCGGCAAGCTCGCGCGTACGTTCCTCGACGCGGCGCTCCAGCGTCTGGGACAACGCGGTCAGCCGGTGGTTGGCCTCGACCCGCTCCGTGATATCGATGCCCACGGCGCCGACCCCCACCACCTCATGGGTTGCCGGGTTGCGCACCGGGAAGCGCGTCACCTGGAGATGGCGCTCGCCATGGGGCGTCTGCAGCGCGTAGACGTGCTCCTCGGCCTTGCCCGAGGACATCACGCGCGTCTCCATGTCCCGGCGTGCCCGCGCGACCTCAGGGTTGGCGCCGAAATCCCAGTCGGACCTGCCCAGGACTTCGCTCTCGCTCGCGCCGAGCAGCGCCTGCATGGCCGGGTTAAGCGCCAGCATGGCGTGATCGCGGTCCTTGAGCGACATGATGGCGGGCGAGTGCTCGAGCATCGCGCGCATCCTTTCCTGGCTCTCCGCCAGGCGCCTGCCGTCCCGCCGCGCGATCCACGTGGCGGTGCCGATCAGCAGCAGGATGATGGCCGTCAGTGCCGCCAGCACGTCGCGGGTAAACAGGTACGGGGCGAACGCTTCGCCCATGTCCTGCTCCACGATCAAGCCCATCTCCAGGCCGGGCACCCAGATGCCAGCGCCCGCGGCCCGCTGGCCACGGTAGTCGGCATAGTCGTAGGCAAGCACGGAGGCATGGTCGCGCAGCAAGCGCTCGGCCACCAGGGTCAGCGGGCCGCCCGGCTGGGCGCTGCCCCCGTCCTTGCCGCCTTGGCCAGGAACCCGGGCCCATACATTGAGCATGGACGCGGTGCCAGGCGCCAGCCGGCCCTTGGCCTCCAGCTCCGGGCCGAAGCGGCTGGGAGACACCAGCCGGCCCCGGGCGTCGATGGCGTAGAGCTCACCGGTGCGGCCGAACTGGCCGGCCGCGATGATCGGCAGCATCACGGCACCGGGATCCAGCCGCAGGCATAGCACGCCAATGGCGCGCCCCGCGTCCAGCAGCCGGGCGCACACCACCTGGAACGGCAGGTCCACCAGCGTGCCCCACGGGTCACGGGTTCGTTCCGGGGCAGGATAAGGCGGCGAGGCCGCGCTGCCCTCTTGCAGCGCCCGCCGGGCCGTCTGGGCAGGTTCCGGCAAGAGCAGGCTGCCGGTGCGCCCGGGCAGCTCCGACGCCACGATCTTGAGGTCCGGCGTAGCCAGGACATAGCCGAGGTAGCCGCTGCTCTGGAAGACCGGGGTCACCCAGCGTTCGAACCTGGCCACCGCCTCGCCATCCGGCAACGGCTGGCCTGGCGCCAAGAGCAGCGGGCGCGCGAGGCTGAGCGCTTGCGGCAGGCGTGCGATCCGCTCGACCCGCCGCTGTTGCTCGCCACTCCAGAGCCCCAGCAGCCGCGCGTACGTCGCCAGCATCGACTCCACCCGCGCGCCCAGGTTGGCCCGGTCATTCTCGTACACCAGCTGGGCAGCGCCGCCGGCCAGCAGGCAGACTCCCACCACCACCAGCACGGGATAGACATAGCGCCGCAGACCGGCGCGCGTGGCCACCCGCCCGCGCAATGCTGCCAGCAGTCCGGAGGCGGATGCGGCCATCATGCTTGCGGCGTGGTGGCGGGATAGCCGTTGGCGGCCAGCAATGCCGCCTCGCGCGCATGGTCCGCGTCGGTGTCCGCGTAGCGCTGCGAAATGGCCAGGAACTCAGGCGCGATGGCCAGGAACGCGTCCACCATGTCCGGATCGAAATGGCTGCCGCGCCCTTCGCCGATCATCCTTACCGCCTGCTCGTGCGGGAATGCGGGCTTGTAGACACGCCGGCTGATAAGCGCATCGTAGACATCGGCGATCGCCATCAGGCGCGCGGAGACAGGAATCGCATCGCCCGACAACCCGTCGGGGTAGCCACTGCCGTTCCATTTCTCCTGGTGATAGTGCGCAATCTCGCGGGCGTAGCGCAGGAAGGAGTTTGGGGTACCGCACTGGGCCTCGGCATGCGCAATGGCGTCACGCCCCAGCGTGGTGTGGGTCTTCATGACCTCGAACTCTTCGGCGGTCAGCTTGCCGGGCTTGAGCAGGATGCGATCGGGGATGCCGACCTTGCCGATGTCATGCAGCGGGGCCGACTTGAACAACAACTCGATGGTCTCGTCGTTGAGCTCGTCGCAAAAGCGAGGATGGTGGCGCAGCGCCTGCGCCAGGCGGCGCACGTAGTGCTGGGTGCGCCGCAGGTGGTTGCCGGTTTCGTTGTCGCGTGTCTCCGCCAGGGATGCCATGGCCATGATGGTGACGTCCTGGATCACGGAGATCTCCCGCAGCCGCCGCTGGACCTCCTGCTCCAGGTAGGCCGACTTGTCCCGGAGAAAATCCCTGGCGTTCTTGAGGGTGAGATGGGTGGCGATGCGCGCGTGCATCACCAACGGGCTGAGCGGCTTCATGATGTAGTCCACCGCGCCCACCTGGAACCCGCGCGTCTCGTCGTGCTCGCCGGTACGGGACGTCAGGAAGATCACCGGCACGTCCATGGTGGCCGGGTTCGCCTTGAGCTGCCGGCACGCTTCGTAGCCGTCCATGTCCGGCATCATCACGTCCAGCAGGATCAGGCTTGGCGGCGCTGCCGTGGCGATGCGCACTGCCGCGCTGCCTGAGGTCGCCACCTTTACCCGATAGCGATCCTGAAGCAACGCGGCCATCATCGCGATGTTTTCTGGAAGATCATCCACCACAAGAATCGTGGGCTGAGCGTCGGAATTGTCAGAGCGCATGGGGAGATTCAGGTCGGGATACTTGCCGGGCAGGCAAGATGACAGCGTTTCCGGCGCACTTCGAAAGACATGCCGTCATATTGCGTTGACATAGCGGATTTCTCGCACCGGTTCGCTTTTCGCCCGGGCTAGGCCACAGATTGCACGGGACGCAACAACCCCAGGCGCGTCCCGGCCCCTGTCTTGCGATAACGGACATCTTGCGCCGCAATTCAGCCCCCTCTTGCGGAGGGGATCAAGTATTGGGATCCGCTGCCGTTAACCACGCTCCGGGCGGCCGTGGCAAAAAAAAAAGCCCACCGAAGTGGGCCTTCCCAAGAAAAACGGACATCGGTCGCATCGCATTGACACTGATACCCCCGCAATCGATTCAATGCACGCCGACTACGTCAGAAGACGTGTCCGCATTGCCGGCACCGCCACACGCCATACGCCATACCGGCATGTTGTCCGACCCACAGCGAGTCCATGCAGGCATCGCGGCCCGTCTTTCGCTGAATCGAAGCAACGGCCGCATTGTCATGGGTTCCCACTGGATCGGAAAGAGTAAAAATACTCTCCCCTTCCCCCAGCTATTCCCCCGGCTATTTCCCCAGCTCTTCCCCTGGCAACGGATACGAATACAGGGTGTGTGAACTGAGTAATTCCACTCTTTCGCGGCAGTCATCGCCAGGCCATCATGAGGCATGGAATCTCATCAGCTAACTGTTCGCCACACCTTGCGCATCGACCAGTGGATGACGGCGGTGGGCAACGGCGAAACCTCACTGGCGTATGACGACTGGCTAAGCTGCGTGCTCAATGCGCTCGCCCCCGGACTGCAGGAGCACGCGATAGCGATCGTGACCCGGGAGGGCAAGAACGAGTTCCGGCTCCAGCATCGCGCGCGCTATGAGGTACGGCATCCGAGGATCGGCATCCGGCGCTTCGTGTGCGCCGTCGACCACGATGCCACATTGATCGCCTTCGAGAATACGATCTCCGGTGTCCGCTACCCATGGGTGACCATCGACGGCGCATTCACCCAGGCGGAACTGTGGTCGCTCAGGTTGCTGTCCGCCGGACTCGACCTGTGCGCTGCCCCGGTCGGTGTGGAGAGCCGCTGAAACGTTGGCAGTGCCGGGGAACGATGTCATGGCCGGCCCCTTTTTCCGGTCCAGAGCGTGCTTTGCGCGTGAGGCTTACCAGCATGGCCGATTTTTGCAGGGAAACAGCACTCCCCGTGTCCCCACCTGCAGATGAAGCGCCAGATTCACGCGCCGGGCTGGCTCTGGACTCTTTTTATACCGCGCCCACGGCGCACGCCGAGCGCAGGTTGGCGATCAGCGCCGGATAGTCCCGGGCCAGCGTGGCGAGCGCCACGGCGTCCGCCCGGTCATCCTGCAAGCCACGGTCCAGCACCGAACATGCCTGCGCGAGCTCGGCCGCGCCAAGCATGCCGAGCACGGCCTTCATGCCATGGACATGCAGGCTTGCCTGGCCAAAGTCACCGGCCCCGATGGCCTCGTGGATCTGCGTGACCACGTCCGCGCGTTCGGCGCAGACGCGCCTGGCCAGATTGATGTAAAGATCCTCGCGGCCGAACAAGAGCTTGATCCCCGCAGCGGCATCCAGGCCCGGTATGCCCTTCAGGGCCTGCGTTGCCGCCGACGCCTGTGGCCGCGCCCGCGCCGTCGCCGCTGTCGCCGCCGTCACCGCACCTGCCGGGCCGCGAGCCGCGCCCGATGGCACGGCGACGGGCGGTAGCCATGCCGCAATGGTGCGGAACATCACCTGTGCGTCAATTGGCTTTGAAATGTGATCGTTCATCCCGCCCTTGATGCAGCGGACGCGGTCCGCCGACATCGCGTCTGCCGTCAGCGCCAGCACCGGCAGGGCATGCAGGCCCAGGTCGTGGCGAATCGCGCCGGTGGTTTCTATGCCGTCCATGCCCGGCATATGGATGTCCATCAGCACAATATCGAATGCGTGCTCCTTGAGCGCCACCAGCGCCCGCTGGCCGTCGCCAGCAACGTGCACGTCCATGCCCACCAGTTCGAGAAGATCGCGCGCGACCTCCTGATTGATCGGATTGTCCTCGACCAGCAAGACCTTGCGCCCGTGCAGTGCCTGCCACGCTGGCCCGGCGAGCGAGCGGCAATCCGATGGCGCCATCGCCGTATGTGAAAGCCCGGAGCCCGGAGCGGCCGCCCGCTCTGCGCCCGCAATCTCCAGCGACACCTCAAACGAAAAGATGCTTCCGGCACCAGCCTGGCTGCGCGCCAGGACGCGCCCGCCCATGAGTTCCGCCAGCTTCTTGCTGATCACAAGCCCTAGCCCCGTGCCTTCAAAGCGGCGGTTCATCGCGCTGTCCAATTGCTGGAACGGCGTGAAAAGCTCTGGCAACGCTTCCGGAGCAATGCCCACGCCCGTGTCCTCGACCTCGAAGCACAAGCCGATATGGCCGTCGCGCACGTGCGTCTGCCTGACTCGCAGGCAGACCTCGCCGCGATCCGTGAACTTCAGCGCATTGCTCAGGAAATTGATCAGGATCTGCCCGACACGCAGCGGATCGCCGACCAGCCGAAGCGGAATCGCCGGGGACGTGAAGATGGACATCGTGATGCCCTTGGCTTCCGCCGTTTCCCAGAACAGGCCCGTAACGCGGTCCAGCAGTTCAGACAGGTAGAACTCGCGCGCGTCGATGGTCAGCTTTTCCGCCTCGATCTTGGAGAAATCCAGGATATCGTTGACGATTCCCAGCAAGTGCCCGGCGGACGCGCCGATGCGCACCAGATAGCGATCCAGCTTGTCCGCGCGCTCGCGGTTCAGCGCCAGATGCGACATGCCGATGATGGCATTCAGCGGCGTCCTGATCTCGTGGCTCATGTTGGCCAGGAACTTCGCCTTGACGCGTGCAGCCGATTCAGCCGCCTCGCGGGCTGCCGTCAGCTGCAGCGTTCGCTCTTCGACGCGTGCTTCCAGGGTGTTGGTCAGCACCTCCAGGGCCTGTCGGGTGCGCTCCTGCTCGGTGATATCGGCGACCACCGTACCGACGCCGATGATGCCCGCATCGTCCGGCCCGGGCACCGGGAACTTGACCACGCGGAAGATGCGCTCTTCGCCGTCCCGCGGGCTGGTCGTATGCACCTGGTTCTGGGGTAGTCCGCTGGCCAGTACCAGCTCGTGCATAGCGCGGCTGATCTGTGCGATGCGGCGATTCGGGATGATGTCCCAGACGCGGCATCCCACGGCAACGCCTGGCGCCACCCCGAGGCCTTCCTCATAAGCGCGATTGGCCATGATGCCCACGCCCTCGGGGCTCATGTAGGCCAGCCCGGTCGGCACATGCTCGCGGAATGCGCGCATGCGCTCCTCGTTCTCGCGCACGCCGCGGCGCGCGCGCCACTGGAATGCCGCCAGCGCAAGGATCAGCCCGATCGCGATCGCGGCCAGGCTCGCGATCGCCGTGCGGACCAGGAAGTACGACTGATAGGCTTCATCCACCTGCAGCTCGACCACCAGCCCCATGTCCTGGTCAGCCAGCCATCGGGCGGCCCCGATGACCTTGTGTCCGTCATGACCGTCATAGCCTTCGGCATCCACCGCCTCCTTGCCTCTATCCATCAGCAGTTGCAGGGCAAGGGTCGTCGGGGCATCGCGCTGCGGGGCGCGGGTCGGGGAGATAATGCGTGCGGCGGAATCGATCACGTAAGCCTCGCCCGTTTCGCCGATCCGGCCCGCCTTGAGTATCTTGAACAACCTCACGTAGGGATTGACACGCAGGCACAGGAAGCCCGCGATCCGTCCATCCGCATCGATGCGTGCGCATGCAAGCTGATAAAACATCCCGGCCGGCTGCTCGACGCCCTGTACCATGAGCGGCAGCGTCGAGACCGTAGGCCGCGAGATGGCAAATCCACGCGCCTGCGCGCCCCGCAGGGTGCGTATGGTCTGCTCGGTCAGGTCCGAAAAATTGACATAGCGCGGGCTGCTCGCCGCGAGAATAGTATGGTCCGGCCGGATCAGGGCATAGCCGTCGAAGCCCCGGCTCCTGTAGATCGGCAGGATCCATTGATCGAATTCAGTCAGCAAATCGGCCCGGCCGGGATCGGCCAGGATACGTTTCACCAGTTTTATCAGGGCAGGGTTCTCGGCAATGGTCCCGACTCGCGCCGCCGAATCCTCGCCCATCGTCCGGTTCAGGTCCGATATGGCACCCAGCACGGCTTTCAGGCGGCTTTCGGCACTCCGCTGAAATTGCCTTTCAAGGCCCCGGAGCACCTCGTGGCTCAAGACCAGCAGCAAGACCACGGCGACGGCCGTCATGATGAGATTCTGGCGGACCTCTTTCCCGCCTGTCCCTCGCAGACTCCTGAAGTAACGCTTGATCATGATTTCCTGCGACGCGTCGCAAAGCATGAAGCCGGGGCGGCGTTCCCGCCCCTTGCGGGCCGCCTGCGAGCCGTTGATTCCTGGCTTTCGCGACGTCTATTTCGTTGGCGGCCTGACAGGATCGGTCAGTCGAGAAGCAGCGTTGTCAATTCAATCGCGGATTTGACCTGCAGTTTCTCCATCAAGTGCGCCCGGTGATTTTCCACGGTGCGCACGCTGATCCCCAGTTCCGTGGCAATCGCCTTGCTGGTCTTGCCGGTCGTGACATGCCAGGCAACTAGCCGCTCCTTCGGGGTCAGGAGTGCAAGCCGCGTGCTTTTGTCGGCCGAGGCCCGCCTCTGCTCGCGCATCTGGCGGCTGCGTTCCAGCGCACCCCGCACTTTTTGCACCAGCATGGCGCCGTCGACGGGCTTCTCCAGAAAATCAAGCGCGCCCGCCTTGATCGCCTTGACCACAGAAGGGACCTCCGAATAGGCGGAAACAAAGATGGTAGGGGGAAGAACGCCCTTGCCGGCCAACTGGCTTTGCACCTGCAGGCCGCACATCCCCGGCATGCGCAGATCGCAGACCAGGCATTCAACCGGTGCCGGCCGGTACGATTCGACAAAATCGCGAGCGGAAACAAATGTCCTGATATCCGTGCCAAGGCCACGAAGCAACTCATGGTATGTCCAGAGCACAATATCATCGTCATCGACGAGATAAATCACGGGTCGTTCAACTGCCACAGCCTACGTCTCCAATTCCTGCCTTCCTACGACCGGATGTCGGCCTGCCGGCACGTTCGCATACTGTGTGATGCGGCCAATCTGGCCAATGGAGCATCTGAGAAGCCCCGCATCCACCGGCACAGTAAGCCATCATGCTGGCGAAGTTGAAATTGGGTAATCCCCGGAGTAGCAGGCAAATAAAGAAGCCGAAAATATCTCAATTACGGCACTTTTATTTATTAAGAAGAAACTTAATAGCCCAATGTCTCCCGGCGTGCGCGAAAAATGGAATGTGCTGCTTTGGCCTCCGACCTATAAGGAGCCGGAATTTCGATTAAATTCAATGACTGTGAGCCGGGATAAACATCATGTTCTCCAATGTGCCAGCCGCACCCGGGACGACTCCGGGGCGCTGGCACACGCCTGCCACATCCTGGCATGCAAGTGCGCGATCAGGCCAATGCCGCGGAGCGCTGGCGGCGTACCTCCCGGTCGCTCGCCGGCGCATGCGGCCGCCCAGTGCCGCCGGCGCCCGGCAGACGGAAGAACGCCACCACCTCGTTGAGTTCCTGGCCCTGCTCCTGCAGCGCGCGCGAGGCGCTGGCGGCTTGTTCCACCATGGCGGCATTCTGCTGGGTCACCTGGTCCATCTGCGAGATCGCCTGGTTCACCTGCTCGATGCCGCGGCTTTGTTCCATCGACGCGCTGGCGATGTCTTCCACGATGCTGCTCACGCGCGCGACCGCCTTGGTCACCGAGTTCATGGTCTGCCCGGCTTCGCCCGCCAGCGTGGCGCCGTCCTGGATCTGCTTGAGCGAGCCCGCGATCAGTTCCTTGATCTCCTTGGCGGCGCTTGACGAGCGCTGCGCGAGGCTGCGCACCTCGCTGGCCACCACGGCAAAGCCGCGGCCTTGCTCACCGGCGCGGGCAGCTTCCACCGCGGCGTTGAGCGCGAGGATATTGGTCTGGAAGGCGATGCCTTCGATCATGCCGGTGATGTCGGCAATCTTGGTGGAGCTGGCGCTGATGCCTTGCATCGTATCGACCACGCGGCCAACCGCCGTGCTGCCGCTGTGCGCGATGTCGGCAGCCTCCCGGGCCAGTTCGTTGGCTTGCCGGGCGTTCTCGCTGCTCAGGCGTACCGTGGTGGTCAGCTCTTCCATGCTGGCGGCGGTTTCCTCGAGCGATGCCGCTTGCTCTTCGGTGCGCTGGCTCAGGTCCGCATTGCCCGCGGCGATCTCCGCCGACGCCCCGGCAATGCTTGCGCTGCTCTGGCGCACGCGGGACACGATCTCCGTCAGGCGCTCGTTCATGTCGCGCAGGGCCGACAGCAGGCGCCCGGTCTCGTCGCGCGCCACCACCGCAATCTGGCTGCCCAGATCACCGCGCGCTACGGTTTGCGCCACATCCACGGCCGTTTGCATGGGCCGGGTGATGGAGCGCGTGATCAGCAGGCCCCCCACCACGGCAAGCACCACGGCGCAAATGGACATCACGATCAGCAGGTTGCGCTGCGCGGCGTAGTCTTCCTCCAGCTTGCGCACCGTATCGACCTGGCGGCCTTTGGTGAACTCGGTATAGGCGTCGGTCGCCTTGACCAGCGCCCCCAGCAAGGGGCGGCATTCGTTGTTCATCTTGACGATGGCCTCATCGCGCTTGGCGGCAAGCGCGAGGTCCACGATGGCGATGGCCACGGGACCATAGCGCGACTCCACGCGATCGATCTCGCGCACCAGGTTGCGCGCGGTGTCACTGGCGTCGCTATTGCCCGACACCATGTCCTTGAGCTTTGCCAGCTGCGCCTGCACATCGTCATGTGCGCGCGATACGGCTGCCTTCTCCAGGGCCAGGTCCTCGGGGCTGGTGACAAGAACCAGGTTGCGCGCCGCGATGGCGCGCCGGTCAACGGCGGTCCTCACCTGCGCGGCAACTTCGGCGCGCGCGTTGATGCCGTACAGGTAGCGGGAGAAACCGTCCGTGGTCTGGCTCAGCGCGCGTAGCGACAAAGCGGAAATGGATAGCGCGATGAGGGCTAGCAGGCTAAAGCTCAGCACGAGCTTGCCCTTGATGGTCAGGAGTTTGAAATTCACGATTTGATCCCCTTGTCCCGTTGGGACGTTGGCGCTGCGGAATGGTCCATGCGTCATGGCTTGAATCGCCAATGCGAACCGTTACGCTGCAATCCCGCTCCCGCTTTTTTCTATTTGTGATGCTCTGGGCGATCGTCTTCGCGCCGCGCCGTCTTGTTATGCCCTAAACAGCACAATTCCAAATGCATATGGAACCACGCTGCAGTGTGGCTAACGGCAGGAAATCGGAAGATATTCCCCCTCCTGGAGAGGGGGCAGGTTTTAGGGAATTCGGCGCAAGTAGCGCCGGGGCCGCTTTGCGTTGCGCAAGCGGGCATTGCGTTGCAGCCCAGCAGGCGGCGTGGTGTCACCCACCGGTCGAAGCCTCAGGCTCAAGCCGGCAATGAGTCCGGCTTGGTCTCCTGGGCGGCCTCGGTGACACGGGGACGGTTGTGGCGCCACGCCGCCCACTCCTCCACCCCCAACGGCGCGGCGAACAGATAGCCTTGCGCCCAATGCACGCCGTGCTGTCGCAGGTAGGCGGCCTGCACCTCGTTCTCGATCCCCTCGGCTGTCAGTTCCAGGCGCAGCCGCTGGCCCAGGCTGATGATGGTGTCGAGCACCACGGCGTTGACGGAGTCCGTGCCGATGCCCATGACGAACGAGCGATCGATCTTGAGGAAATCGGCATGGAGCTGTTCAAGATAGGACAGCGAACTCTGCCCCGTGCCGAAGTCGTCGAGCGCCCAGAGCACGCCCTGCGCGCGCAGGTGCGCGATGTTACGTTGCACCTGCTCGTCGTTCGGCAGCGCTTCGCGCTCGGTCACCTCCAGGACCAGCAGTGGCCCATCGGGGCCGAGCTTGTCCAGGAGCCGCTGCACATCATCGACGAATCCGGGCGTTGCCAGGTGGGAAGCGCTGACATTGACACCGATATGGTCACGCGGCCCCAGCCCCAGGCGCGGCAAGTCGGCGGCCACCAGATCGAAGATATGCCGAGTCAGGTCACCGATGACGCCATTGTCTTCCGCCAGCGGGATGAAGATGTCCGGCCGGATATGGCCCCGGCCGGGCCGGTGCCAGCGGACCAGGGCCTCGAGCCCGCTGCACTCCCCCGTGGCCAACCGGATGACCGGCTGGTAGACCATGTGGAACTCGCGCTGGCGCATGCCTCGGTAGATCTCGTTGACCAGCGACAAGCGCCGCCTGCAGAACAGATGCGCCAGGTATCCCGAGAGCAGCGCCGCCATGAGCAGGAAAGGCGCGTAGTGACGCCACAGCTCGTGGCGGTAGGCCGTGATCAGCGCCGGTGCGACTGCGACGCGCACCTCGATGGGAAAGGCGGCGGACTTGGCCAGTTGCATGCTGTTCCGGTAGCGCGGGCCGGGTGTCGTCGCCAACGGCGCACCGGTCGGCAACTGGCGCAGCGAGTCGCTGAGCAGGATCTGGACCTGGAACTGGCCGCTGTACGAGGCGGCCGCCTGAATGTCCAGCAGGTACTGCCCGTCGATCACGGCCAGCACGCCCGAGCCGTTGGCGATGCCTCGCGAGACGATCACTGCGGGCCGGTCCGAGACCAGGGAGGTACCTGAGCTGGGGGTGATCAGCAGCCCCCGTGGCAAGCTGGTCATCGCATCGAATGCCAGGGTGAGCGGGATGTCGTTGACCTTGCCCAGGACCGGTGAGCAGTAGAGCTTCTCTTGATGGACCAGGATGAGCGAGCGGAAATACGGACTCAGGGTGCTGGTCCGCGTGAGTTCGCCGATCACCTCCTCGCATGGCTTGCCGAGCAGCGCCATGGACTTGTCGACATTGGCGGTGACTACGCCGAGGATGTTGTCCATCTGCTTCTGGATTGCCACCGCCGTAACCAACGCTTCGCCGTCGGCGCGTTGCCTTCCCTGCAGGAAAACCAGCGGCACCATGACAATTGCGGGGATCAGCATGGCTGCCAGCACGATTGCCAGGTGCCAGTATTGCTCACGCCGAGGCTTGATGTTCTGCACGTTCGATGCTCCTGCGCGTGACGTGCCCGCGCTACGGTGTGATTGATGTGTGCTCGTCCGGGTCCGCCGGGAGTCCAGGCCCCACCCTCAACACTGCCGACCGCTGCGATCCAGGTCGGCTTCCCGGTGATCTTGTCTTTGTCTTGCGAGTGTTCCCTTCGCCTTGCTGCATCCTGGCCGGGACCCGCATTCTTATTACAAAGCCTGAATTCAGACGATGGATCTTACAATAAGGCATCGCTTAGGCGGCGAATTCCGTAATCACCGCAACCTCTCTCGCATTGATCCAATTAGCCGGCGCGACATCCATCGAGAATGGCATCGATATGCGCCATCTGATCCGGGATTTAGCGATTCCGCTCGGTAGTTCTTCTAAAAGCCATTTCGCTATCCGAGCGCATTCATGTCGGTGCAGTGACCGGCCCGGGGGCATAGCGATCGATTCCGCGCGAAGGGATCGATTGCGGCCAACGCCTGCGTTTTAGGACTTGTCCTATTCTCTTGACGGCATGCCACCAGTAAGCTGGCGCCCTGTCTTACCGAGAAGCGAAATGAAGCACAACGAAACGCGCCGTACCTTGGCGCTCGGACTCGCCGCCATTTCCATGGCCGCGGGCAGCGCCTGGGCTGGCGAGGCCCAGGACCTGTACGCGGCGATGATCAGTGGCAAGTGCGAGCCCGCCACCGCCACCTTGCAAGCGCGCGCCAAGGCTGGCGTGGCCGCGGCCCAGGGCCATCTGGGCATTGCCTATGTCCGCGGCGCCTGCGTCAAGAAGGACGTGCAGGCAGGCGTGGCCTGGCTGCGCAAGGCCGCCGAGCAGGGCGACGCGGATTCGCGCAATGAACTTGGCAATTTCTATTCGGCGGACAATGGCGTGCCCAAGGACTACGCGCAGGCGAGGCGCTGGTTCCGCCTGGCGGCCGAGCAAGGCTACGGGCCGGCCCAATACAACCTGGCGCTCCAGTACCATTTCGGAGAAGGCGGGCCGGTGGATGATCGCGAGGCGGTCATATGGCTGCGCAAGGCGGCCGTGCAGGGCCTTGCGGACGCGCAGGCGAACCTGGGCGCCATGTTGATCAAAGGCGAAGGCATGGTCCTGAGCAACAAGCGCGAAGGCGTGCATTGGCTGCGCAAGTCCGCCATGCAAGGCCATCCCACCGGCCAGAACAACCTGGCGGCAGCCTAAGAAAATGGCTTTGGCGTGGCGCGCAACATGGTGCTTGCCTATGCCTGGGTGCTGCTGTCGACCCGCGAGGCCAAGCCGGGTTCGGAGGACATGGCGCTGCGCACCGGAATGGCCGCGGAACTGACCGCCAGACAGCGGGCCGAGTCCGAGCGGCTGGCGCGCGGGTGGAGGGTGGGACAGGACCTCACGACGACGATGCCATGAACGGAAGATAAGCCGCGGCAGATCATCGACCATCGTTGAATAGCTTCTGCATCAACGTCTTGGCAAGCGCACCGGGTTCGCCTCCGAGGCATGCCTGCGGCTCCGGCTCGCTCACACGGCTGACCCGACCATTGTGCTCGCAGGCATGCTCGACACATTCAAGCCTGACTTCAATATCGTGACGCCGTAGTCCGCGAGAAAACGCGAACGTAGTTATGAAAAGGCGGTATCCAGCACCGGCGCAACGCCGACGTCGCGCGTGGGGGTGTGCACCAGCGCGGAGACCATATCCAGGCATGCCAGGGCCTGGCCGATGAGGTGCCGCTCCTGATCCGGGTCTCGCGCTGCCTGGACTACCAGCCTGGCGCTCATGCACAGCCGCAAGGCGCTGACCGGGACACCCGCCCTGTGGCCGCTGTCCACAGGCTGGCCAAGCTGGTAGGCCACGCCGGCGTCGGCGCTCCCCGGCGCCTGGACCCGGCGAAAGATGGCGGCCGTCTCCTCCCGGCTGAGCGCGGTCCTGCCGCCTCCCGGCTGGCACCGGTACAGCAGGAAGGGGTGAATGGTCTGGATCTCGTCCCAGTGGCATGGCGTGTTCAGCGCGGTGCGGTCCAGCGCCGGCACCGCCAGCGCGGCAAAGGCGGGATCGCTGCCCAGCCTTTGCTGGATGGCACCGGCAAAGCGCCGCAGGATGCCAGCGGCTTGCCCGGCCGGCACCGCGAGGAATTCGCGCAGTTCGTAGATCGCAGCCTGCCAGCGCAGCAGCAGGCCAAAGTTCGCATAACTGCCGAGCGCCTGCGCGCTTGCCCAGCCTTGCGGCCATTCCTCGCGCGCGGAATACAGGCGCAGCTCCGCCGGAACGCCGCGCTCGCGCAGTATCTTGCCAATTGCCGCGGGCAGCAGCAAGGCGCCGGAGAACGAAGGCCCGGTCACAAACTTGGAGCCGGTCAGCGCCACCATGCAGCCGTTGCGCAGGTAGGCCTGGAGCGTACCCGGCTCAATGCGGAACTGGCAGGCGTCAACCAGGACCTGCACCGCCGAGGGCCAGCGGCGATGCAGCGCCGTCATGCACGCAATGCTCGGCGCAATGCATCCGGTCTTGGAGACGTCGATCAGCACCAGCAGCACTTGGCGCACATCCTGCACGGCCTGGCTGACGAGCGCCTCGATTTGCGCGTCGACCACGCTCGCATCCCGCAAGCTGCCGTCCGCATTGCGGATCGGCACGTCGAGGATGTCGCTGGCGCAGGCCTGGCTCAAGGACTCGCCCGGAATGGTGGTACGGCCCAGTGCGTTATACGTGCTGAAGTGGCGCCCGGTGAGCGCGGCGGCCACACCGCTGCCGCTCTCGGCCTCGCCGGCCATGATCACCAGCGGCCGGCGCCGAACGCTCGGATTGCCCGCATCGCTGCCGGCCCCATCGGCCGCCACCCGCGCGGCAACGCGCGCCGCGAGCAGGTGCACATCGGTGCCGGAAGCCGAGAAAACAAGCCCGGTGCCAAGCGCATCGCCTATGCCGCACAGCGCCAGCAACTCGCCGCGCAGCCGGTCCAGCTCGTGGCGATACAACTCGGGCGCGCTCTGGTGCGGCAGCGCCGCGGCAAGCCGGTTGCGCAGCGCGTCCACCTCGGCGAACGCGGCAGGAGAAATCCCCGAGGACGTGGAGGAGCCAAAGGGAACCAGCCCCGTCGAGGCAAGCGGCTGGCAACCGTACTTGTTACGGCCGGTCGCCGGATCCAGCGCGATGCGGTGGTCCCCGCCGCTGACCAGCAGGTCAGCCGTCGATGGCAGCGGCATCGTGCGCGTCCACGTGGTCGGCATGGGCCTCGCTGGCGTTGATCAGCATGGTCCGGAACGCCGCGAAGATCTTGTGCATCTGCGGCTGCTTGTACGGGAAGAGGTCAACCGGATCGATATCGTGCACCACCATCGCCGTATCGGCCTCGAACACCAGCAGTTCCCCCTGCGGCGTCTCGGCGCAATCCAGGCCCACGTAATCAAGACCCAGCCGCTCCTGGATCAGAGCGAGGGCATCCTTGTGGCGCAGCGCGAAGGTGTGGTCGAAGTCGCGCATGATGGCGGCTTCTTCATCCCGCTTGGCCGCGCTCTCTGCCATGCCGGCATTGAGATAGTGGATCATCCAGTGCTCGGAGATGCCCACGTGGCACACGTACGCGCGCCCTTCGATCAGCACCAGCCGGTACTTGCGGAACTGGCCGTCATCGTTGCGGTAATCGATGAAGTAAGAGACATAGAACGCCGGCTCGTCCGTCTGCGCCAGGTAGCCAGCGAGTTCGGCCGCGTCGCCGATCTTCTCCAGGCCCTTGCCGGCATGCGAGCCAAGCGGCCTAACGATGATGGGGAAAGCGCCCTCGCCCAGCACCGACGAGATCGCTGCCTGCCCGCCGGCGATGCCGGCCAGTACCTGGCGATCCACGCGCAGCGTCGGCGGCATGCACACGCCCGGCGCGCACGCCAGCAAGGATGCCGCCCGGTCCCGCGAGAGCTGTTGCACGCGATCCGGCTGGTTCAGCACCGGGCGCGGCCAGATTGCCGCGAGCGCGCGCAGGTGCTCCAGCACGGGCTGGGTACGGTCGGATTCGCCCACCGCGATGAACAGCACGTCGTGCTCCGGCACGGCCTGCGGCAGCGGGTTTTCCGGCGTGACGTAGAGCGCATCGAGCGCCACATCGGAGTTGCCCAACAAGCACTCCAGCGGCGTGTTGGCCATCAGGTCGCCCGAGACCATGATGGCCAGCACGCGCAGGCGGGCTTCGCCATCGCGCAAGGTCGGCAAGTGATAGAGCTGGCGCGCCTGCAGCGCCTCGGCCTGCATGGTCATGGCCAGCGCGTGATCGCCGACGAGCTGCAGGACCAGCGAGAGATCCATCAACGCATTGGCATCGTCCGGTTGCGACTGCAGGTGGTTGATCAGCTCGGCGCCGAGCGGGCGCAGGTCCTCGTTCTGATGGGCCGCCCGCAGCAGGTGGCGCAGGCCGATCAGGGTATCAGGGGCCGGCTTCATGTTGGCGGGATCAAGGATTGCGTTCATTGTGATAGGCCGCTGGCTTCGGGAACGGGTACGGGTGCGGGTGCGGGTGCGGGTGCGGGTGATACGGCGCTCAGCGACCGGCCAAGCGCCAGGGTGGCGTTCAGCAGGACATCGATATCCTGCGGCGCGCTGCGATGATTGAAGAGCGCAACCCGGATCGCAAAGCGCGCGTCGAGCACGGTCGACGAAGGCGCGGCGAGGCCGGATTCCTGCAGGGCGACAACAAGATCGCGGTTGACCTGTTCGATGGCGCCGTTCGCATCGGCATCAACATTGGCATTGGCACCGATATAGCGGAAGCAAACGATGTTGAGCGATACCGGCGCCAGCAGCTCAAGCTCCGGCTCGGACTCGATGCGCCGCGCGAGTTCCTGCGCCAGGGTGCAGGTGTGGGCAATCATGCCGCCCAGCCGCTCGGTGCCGTACACCTTGATCGTGAACCAGGTCTTCAGCGCGCGAAAGCCGCGCGACAGGTCCGGCCCGAAATCGCAAGGCCAGGGGGAGCCGGCCGCCATGCCGCGCTCGCCGCGGCTCAGGTACGTGCCTTCGTGCGTGGCAAAGGTGCGCAGGTGCAATTGCCGGTCGCGGACCACAAAGAAGCCGGCGTCATAGGGGACCTGCAGCCATTTGTGAAAATCGAAGGCGATCGAATCCGCCTGCTCGATGCCGCGCAGGCGCGGCGCCAGTTGAGGGCACAGCATGGCCAGGGCGCCAAAGGCACCGTCGACGTGAAAATGCAGTTGCTCCCGGCGGGCAATGCGTGCGATCTCGGCAAGGTCGTCGATGGCGCCCGTATCCACCGTGCCGGCGGTACCCACCACGAGAAACGGCTGGAAGCCGGCAGCGCGGTCGACAGCGATGGCGGCGGCAAGGCACGCCATATCCATGCGCCCCATCTGGTCAACGGGAATCGATCGCAGATTGTCCTTGCCGAGGCCGGCCAGGTCCATGCCTTGGGCGATGCAGCCATGCGCCCGGGTGGAGGTGTAGGCCGTCAGGCGCCGCGACGTCTGCCCCATGCCGGTCGACCGTACCTCGGACCCGAGCGCCCGGGTCCGGGCAACCAGCACGCCGGACAGGTTGGCCATGGAGGAGCCGGTCAGGAACAGGCCGCTGGCATCGTCGGGAAAGCCGAACAGCTCGATCACCCAGCGCAGCACCTGCCACTCCACCTCCACCGGGATATGGTCGCGCCCACCCAGGTTGGCATTGAGCCCGGCCGCCAGCATTTCCGCCAGCATCCCGACCGGCGTGCCGCCGCCATGCACCCAGCCCATGAAGCCGGGATGCGCATTGCCCACGGCAAACGGCAGGATGCTGTCCATGAAGGTCTCATGCACCTGGTCCAGCCCGCTGCCCTCGCGGGGCAGCGGCTCGCGGAAGCTTGCGCGCACCGCGTCGGGAATCGGCTGCCAGACCGGGCGGGCGCGGATGCCCTGGAGGTGGTCCAGCATATCGTCGAGCATGCTGTGCCCCTGCGCCCTCAGCGCGCTCCAGTCGACGGGATCGAGACTGGTGGGGACTGGCTGCCAGCTGCCCTGGGTGGTTGGTGTTGACATGGCTAATGGCGGTCCGGAAAACGCTGCGTCCCCATGGGAGGTGCTGTTTGCGACCTGGTTTCCGGGACATCGTGCCGGGGATCATAGCGCTGGGCCAGCCGGGCATTTGGTGGAGTACGGCGGGTTTTCCGCCCTATTTCTCTGCAACCGAAAAACAACACTGCCGGCGCTGCCTTACCACATTCCGATCATTTGCAAGCACCGCTCCGCGAGACGATAATTGTGTCGTCAAGCATCTCAAGCATCGCTCGCGCCACTCCTTCAGCAGCCGCCCTCCCTCATGCAGCCACACCAAGGCCTACCCTATCCCCAACGCTCCTGGGCCATCCTCACCGTGTTTTGCGGCCTGATCATGGCCGTGCTCGATGGCTCGATCGCCAATATCGCACTACCCTCGATCTCGCGCGAGCTGGCGGCGGACCCGTCCAGCACCATCTGGGTGGTCAACGCCTACCAGCTCACCGTCACGGTGTGCCTGCTGCCGCTGTCCTCGCTAGGCGACATCCTTGGCTACAAGCGCGTGTACCGCGCCGGCCTGGCGATCTTCCTGGCGGGCTCGCTGTTGTGCGCGCTGTCGCCCAACCTGCCGGTGCTGGTGGCCGCGCGGGTGCTGCAGGGCATCGGCGGCGCCGGCATCATGAGCGTGAACACGGCGCTGGTGCGCTTTATCTATCCGCCCACCAAGCTGGGCCGGGGCATCGGGCTGAACGCGCTGGTGGTGGGCATCACCATTGCCGTGGGGCCCTCGGTGGGCGCGCTGATCCTGTCGGTGGCGAGCTGGCCGTGGCTGTTCGCCATCAACGTGCCCGTGGCGATCTTCGCGCTGGCGCTGGCCCGCACCGCGCTGCCGGCAACGCCGCCCCAGCCGCGCAGCTTCGACTATCGCAGCGCGCTGCTCTCGGCCGTGGTCTTTGCCTTGTTCATCCTCGGCGTGGACGGCGCGGGCCACGCGCAATGGCGCCCCGCCGCCGCCGCCGGCCTGGTGGTGGCAGCGTTGCTGGGATGGTGGCTGGTACGCATGCAGCGCGGCAAGCATGCGCCGCTGGTGCCGGTGGACCTGTTCGCCAGCCGCGCCTTCACGCTGGCGGTGGGCACATCCTTCTGCTCCTTCATGGCGCAGATGCTGGCCTTCGTGGCGCTGCCCTTCTACCTCGAATACCAGCTTGGCCGCACGCTGCACGAGACCGGGCTGCTGATCACGCCGTGGCCGCTGATGGTGGCCATCATGGCGCCCATCTCGGGACGCCTGTCCGATCGCTATCCCGCCAGCATCCTGGCCGGCATCGGGCTGGCCTTGCTCGGGTCCGGGCTGATCGGCCTGGCGACGCTCGGGCCGGAAGCGTCCAGCTTTGCCGTGTGCTGGCGCATGGCCATGTGCGGATTGGGATTCGGGTTATTCCAGTCGCCGAACAACCGCGCGATGATTGGCGCCACGCCACCGGCGCGCAGCGGCGGCGCTAGCGGGGCGCAGGCGACAACGCGGTTGCTGGGGCAGACTACCGGGACAGCTATTGTGGCGTTGTTGTTTAGTGTTGATGCCAGCGGGGCGGCTCGGGTGGCGCTTTTTGTTGCCGCGGGGGTGGCTTTGGTGGGGGCTGTGGTTAGTTTTAGCCGGTTGCGCAGTGGGAGTGGGAGTGGACCTGCGGTGCGGGTGGGGGTGGAGGTGGCCGCTGAGGCGGATTTGTGATTTTTTTGTTGGTGTTGGATTTTGGGGCTATACGACATCGCCCAGCAGGGGGTTTCGCTGTTTATTTCATCGGCGATGGCGCTTGCACCCAAGTGCCATACGACATCCCCCTGCGGGGGCTGCCGGTCACTTTTCTTTGACCGGCAAAGAAAACTAACGAAAAGAAAGCCGCCCTGCCGGGAGCAGAGCAATCAGGCTTTCGAGTGTCGGTGGTTGCGTCGTAAGGCCCGGAGTGTTGGCTGGCCGATCCTACCGACCCGAAGGGCAGCGCACTTGCATGACCCTATGGTCACGTGGTGGTACCCCTGATCGCTTTGCGCGGTGCGCGTTCGGGCATCTGCCGTTCGCGGTGCGCAGCGCCACGATCCTGCCTGCCCTGGTGGTTTCGTGGTTTTGTCTCTGACGGTGGCCGCCCGGCCATTTGATGCCCTGCCGTACCGGCACGAGCGGCACCTTGCTTCACCCCCCTCTGGTTTCGTGGTGGGCACCGTGGCCCGTGCGCGAGGGCCGTGCTCACACCCACGGCGCTCGTCCTCCGAGACAAAACCACGAAACCATCCACACCCGAAACGGCGCAGCACTTCGCCTCGCGAACGGCAGATGTGGGAATGGTCACCGCAAGCGAGGTCAGGGGCTGCGCGACGTAACCCATGGGTCATGCAAAAATGATGTCCTTAGGGCCGGTAGGATACGCTAGCCAACACTCCGGGCCGTACGACGCAACCACCGAGGCAAAAACAGCCTTATTGCTCTGCCCCCGGCAGGGTCGGCTTTCTTCTCGTTAGTCTTCTTTGCCGACGTGTATAGACCGGGGACATAGGTGACGGGTGTGCGAGGACATGGTTGACACTTTCGGGCAATGAATCTGCCCGGAATCCGACCATGCCTTGGAGCACGCGCGACACCATGAGCCTTCGTCAAGAATTCATCCTTCTGGCCCAGCAAGAGGGCAGCAATCGCCGCGAGTTATGCCGGCGTTTCAGCATCAGTCCCCAGACCGCCTACAAATGGCTCGCGCGCTATGCCGAGCAAGGCGAGGCCGGTCTGGTCGACCGCTCTCGGCGGCCCAGTCGCAGCCCGGAACAGACCCACGCCGACCTTGAACAGGCCGTGATCGCGCTTCGCCAGCAGCATCCTGCCTGGGGCGGGCGCAAGATCAGCCGCCGCTTGCAGGACCTTGGGCATACCGAGGCGCCGGCTCCCAGCACTGTCACCTCGATCCTGCATCGCCACGGGCTAATTACCCCGGAGGCCTCCGCCAAATCGGTGGCATGGCAGCGTTTCGAGCATCCCGAGCCCAACCATCTCTGGCAAATGGACTACAAAGGCTGGTTTGCCACCCGAGACGGCGTGCCGTGTTACCCGCTGACAGTGCTGGACGACCATTCCCGCTTCAATATCCTGCTCACGGCCTGCACCAGAACCCAGACTGCAGTGGTGCAGCGCCATCTGCGCGAGGCTTTCCGTCGTTATGGGCTGCCGCTGCGCATCAACGCCGACAACGGTGCGCCCTGGGGCAGCCCTTCCCAACCCGGCCAGCTCACGGCCCTGGCGATCTGGTTGATTCGCCTGGGCGTACGCCTGAGCCATAGCCGCCCCGCGCACCCACAAACCAATGGCAAGGATGAGCGGTTCCACCGCACCTTTAAGGCCGAGGTGCTCACCGGCAACGACTTTGCTTCCTGCCGTTATGCGCAGCGCGCATTCGATCGCTGGCGCGATGTCTACAACCAGCAGCGACCTCACGAAGCCCTTGGCCTGGCGACGCCCGTCACGCGGTATCGGCCCAGCCCGAGGCCATATCCGGAGCAGTTGCCGCCCATCGAATACGGCCCTGACGACACCGTAGTGCAGGTCAAATGGCACGGCGAGCTCTGTTTCCAGGGACGTCGCTTCAAGGTTTCGAATGCCCTAGCCAAGCTGCACGTGGCGCTGCGGCCTGACGCCAGACACAGCGGCAAATACGCCCTTTACTTCGCACATCATCGCTTCGGAAGCATCGACCTAAACGACCCGAATGCCGCTTAAAATGTGTCAACCATGTCCTCGCACATGTGTCACCCATGTCCCCGGTCTATACACCGACGCAAAGAAGAGTGACCGGCAGCCCCCGCAGGGGGATGTCGTATGGCCTTTGGGTGCAAGCGCCATCGCCGCTCAAAGAAACAGCAACCAACCCCGCACAGCGACGTCGTATGGCACCCTAACCCCAAAAGCCAACACCTTTACTCCGCCTTAGCCCCCGAATCCCTCACCACCTTCGCCCACTTGGCAATCTCAACCTTCTGATAACCCGCCAACTTCTCCGGTGTACCAAGTATAGGATCCAGCCCCAAGGTCTTGAGCTTGGCTTGCACATCGGGAAGCTGGTAAATCCGGTTGAGCTCGGTGTTCAGCTTGGCGATCACATCCTTGGGCGTATTCGCCGGTGCAAAGATCGCAAACCACGAGTCCGCATCAAACCCGGGCAGCCCCTGCTCTGCCAGCGTGGGAATATCCGGCGCCGAGTGCGAGCGTTTCGCGCTGGTCACGCCAAGCGCCCGCACCTTGCCCTCCTTGATCACCGGCAACGCCGACGGCAGGTTGTCGAACATCATGCTGATATGGCCGCCGAGCAGATCGGGAATGGCCATGGCGCGGCCCTTGTAGGGCACGTGGGTGAGCTTGACCCCGGCCAGGGAGTTGAACATCTCGCCGGCCACGTGCGGCGAGGTGCCAATGCCCGGCGTGCCGAAAGTCAGGGCGCCTGGCTTGGCCTTGGCCAGCGCGATCAGCTCCGCCACGTTCTTGGCCGGCACGGAGGGGTTGACCACCAGCACATTGGGCGTGGAGGCGACCAGGATCACCGGGGTGAAATCCTTGACCATGTCGTACGGCATCTTGCTGTAAAGCGAGCCGTTGATGGAGTGCGTGCCGACCGTGCCCAGCGCCAGCGTGTAGCCATCCGGCGCGGCATGGGCGACGGCCTCGGCGCCGATGTTGCCGCCTGCGCCCGGCTTGTTGTCCACCACCACGGGCTGGCCCCACGAGGGTGAGATCTTTTCGGAGAAGATGCGCGCCAGGATGTCAGGCGCGCCGCCGCTGGGAAAGCCCACCACCATCCGGATGGGCTTGGAAGGATAGGTGTCGGCATGGGCCGAGGGCACGGCGAAGGCGGCGCAGGCGGCCAGGACGGCGGCTGCGAAAGGTTTGCAACGCATGGTGTGTCTCCCGATGTTCGGTTTTATTCTGGTGTCGGACTGATCTTGCACGCTGCCAGCGCAAAGGGGCGAAGCCTTGCACCCGTCCGCCGGCAGCAGTGACTCAACTGACTGTTCTGATTGATCTGACTGTTGCCCGGGGTTTCACGCCACGCTTAAACCACCGTGCCGCCGAACTCCGCCATCACTTTATCGTGCAGCCGGCGCATTCCCTTTAGCCAACGATCGTAATCTTGGCCTTTGCGCTGGTAATACTCGAGCACCTCGGGATGCGGCAGGATCAGGAAGCGCTCGTCCTTCACGCCTTCCAGCGTGACCTGCGCCACGTGCTCGGGCGTGACCGAGCCGGCCTGCAGGAAGCCCTTGCGTTCGCCATCCTCGCCGAACAGCATGCGCGTCTGCACGCCCTGCGGGCAGATGCAGCTGACCTTGATGCCGCGATCGCCGTAGGTGATCGACAGCCACTCGGCAAAGCCGATGGCGGCGTGCTTGGTCACGGCGTAAGGCGCCGAGCCGATCTGCGACAGCAGGCCGGCGGCGGAGACGGTGTTGACGAAATAGCCATCGCCGCGCGCCAGCATCTGCGGCAGCACCGCGCGCGAGGCGTGGATGTGGGCCATGACGTTGATCTCCCAGATGCGCTGCCATTCCTCGGCGCTGGCATCCAGGCCCTTGCGCAGGATGATGCCGGCGTTGGAGCAGAACACGTCGATCTGGCCAAAGCGTTGCGTGGCCTCATCGGCCAGCGCCTGCACGGCGGCAGCATCGGCCACGTCGGTTTGCTGCGCGAACACCTGGCAGTCCGGGCTGGCCTTGGCCACTTCCTCGGCTACCGCCTGCGCGCCCTTGCCATCCAGGTCGGCCACGGCCACGCCGCGCGCGCCGCCGGCGGCAAACGCCAGCGCCAGCGCGCGCCCGATGCCGGTGGCCGCACCGGTCACCACCACGGTCTTGTTGCGAATCTCCATTTTGTCTCCTTTGTTTTCTATGTCTGTATTGCTAGCTGGATGTGTGGCCCTGGGGCCGTGAGAAAGCGATTCGTGGCGATGGCATCGATGGCGCCCATAGCGCGGCTATCCGCGCCCCTGCCACAGACGGCTCTGCAGCGCTTCGGCCAGTTCGCGGATGCGCGGGCCGAGATTGCCGTCGAGGATTTCCGGCGTCAGCCGCGTGGCCGCGCCGCCGATGTTGATGGCCAGCACTTCCGCGCCGTCTTCGAGCACCACGGGCGCGGCCGCGCCGCTGACCGTGCGGTCCCACTCCGCGTGGGCCAGGCAGAAGCCGCGCTTGGCGTAGTCGCGCAGCGCGCGCTCGAGCTTGATGCGGATCGCGGGCCAGCGCGCGCCGTAGTGGCGCTCCAGGTCGGCCAGCACGGCGGCGCGCCGCTCCGGCTCCAGCCCGGCCAGCCACGCGCGGCCGATGGCGGAGGTGGCGGTGGGCAGGCGCGAGCCGGGCGCCAGCCGCATGACCAGCGCGCCGCGCGGCTGGCAGACTTCCAGGTACACCATCTCATGGCGGTCCGATGTGGCAAGCGCCACCGTGCAGTCGGTGGCAAACGCCAGCGATTGCATCAGCGGCTGCGCGATCTCGCGGATGCCCGAGCCGGCGAGGTAACGCTGGCCCAGCACCATCGCGCCCTGGCCGAGCCGGTACTTCTCCAGCGACGCGGAATAGATCAGGTAGCCCAGGCTGGTGAGCGTGTAGGTCAGGCGTGAAACCGTGGGGCGCGGGATGCCGGCGCGCCGCGCCAGCTCCGCATTGCCAAGGTAATCGTCGTGCGGGCCGAAGGCGCGCAGCAGGTCCAGCCCACGCGCCAGCGCGGTGACGAAATTGCGGTCGTCACGGTCGTCACGGTCAATGTCCGGTTCGCTGCCGTCGTGCGGCGCATCGGCGGCGCGCACAGGCGCGGCATGCGCGCCGCCGGGCAAGGAAGCGGAGGAGGCAGGCGAGAGCGGGATCGACGAGGTGCGCTTCATACGTGGCGATAACGCTTGGCTACTGGGTGCGGGAAGCAGACCTGTGGCCGCCTTTGGAGATGGCGGGCCGGAGGTAAGCCGGCTATTTCGCTGTGCGGAAGACTATTCCGTATTTCTTGACTGTGCCTCAGGCCGTATGCAACAGTCAATGAAAACGAACGATCGTGCTGGAACATACCTACGCAGACATGCGTGGCGCTTCACGGTACACGACGACACCGCACCCGGGGCCTGCACGGCAGGCCATTGCCGCATCGCACAGGAGACCAAGCATGCATCACGCCATTCACCAGGCCGCACCGCCCCGCGGCTGACTCTCGCCCCGCCTGACCAAGCGGCCCCCGCGTTGTTCTTTGCGCGGCGCCGCCATTTCCACGCAGCCCGCAGCGCGGCTTGCGTGCCTTCGTTCGTGATTCGAAAAGTCGCATGAGGTAAGCCCGTGACATTGTTTCTTCAACAAGTCCTCAACGGCCTGACGCTGGGCGGCGTATATAGCCTGGTGGCGCTGGGCCTGACGCTGGTCTACGGCATCTTGCACGTGCCCAATTTCGCGCATGGCGCCTTCTACATGGCAGGTGCCTACGTCTCGTACTACCTGATGACGTCGCTGGGCATGAACTACTGGCTGGCGATGGGTGCCGCCGCCATCGCGGTGGCAGCGCTGTCGATGCTGGCAGACCGGCTGGTGTTCCATCCGCTGCGCAACGCGCCGGAGTTGCACGACATGATCGCCGCCATCGGCATCATGCTGTTCCTCGAAGCCGGCGCGCAGGCAATGTGGGGCGCGGACTTCCATCGCATGCCCACGCCTTATGGCCAGATGGTGGAAGTGATGGGCCTGACCGCGCCGGCGCAACGGCTGCTGATCATCGCCGCCGCCTTCGGGCTGATGGTGCTGCTGCACCTGTTCCTCACCCGCACCGTGACCGGCTCCACCATCGTGGCGATGGCGCAGAACCGCGAGGGCGCGGCGCTGGTTGGCATCGACGCCACGCGTGTCACGCTGCTGGTGTTTGCCATCTCCGGCGCGCTCGCCGCCATTGCCGCCACGCTCTACGCGCCGATCAACCTGGTCTACCCGAGCATGGGCAACCTGGTCATCACCAAGGCCTTCGTCATCATCATCCTCGGCGGCATGGGCAGCATTCCGGGGGCCATCGTGGGCGGGCTGATCATCGGCATGGCCGAGAGCTTCGGCGGCTTCTACGTCTCGACGGACTACAAGGACATCATCGCCTTCGCGCTGCTGGTGCTCATCCTGTCGATCCGGCCCCAAGGCCTGTTTGCCGGCAAGGCCGCATAAGGAGCGCACCATGACAAAGACACTGCAAGGCAAGACCGGCTGGGCCCTGTTGCTGGCACTGGCCATCGCGTTCCCGCTGGTCACGCCCAACAGCTACTACCTGACGGTGATGACGCTGGCCTTTATCTACGCCATCGCCACGCTGGGGCTGAACCTGATCACGGGCTACACCGGCCAGCTCAACCTGGCGCACGGCGGCTTCATGGCCATCGGCGCTTATACGCTGGGTATTCTCACGGTGGATCACCAGGTGCCGTTCTGGGCGGCGTTCGTGCTGTCCGGCGTGGTGTGCATGGCGGTGGGCTACTTCGTCGGCGTGGTATCGCTGCGGCTCAAAGGCCATTACTTCTCGATCTTCACGCTGTGCATCGGCTACATCATCTACCTGCTGATCGAGAAGTGGGAGAGCCTGACGCACGGCACCGTGGGGCTGATCGGCATTCCGGTGCCGGCCTCGGTGGGCCCGCTCGCGTTCGACAACGTGCAGGCGCAGTACTACCTGGTGCTGTTCTTCCTGGTGGCGGGCACCTTCCTGATGCACCGCATCGTCACTTCGCTGCTGGGCCGCAGCTTCATGGCGGTGCGCAACAGCGACGCGCTGGCGGAGGCGCTCGGCATCAACCTGATGCGCACCAAGGTGCTGTCGTTCGTGCTGTCGGTGGGCTATGCCGGCTTTGCCGGCGCGCTGTACGCGGGCCAGGTGCGTTTTCTCGGGCCGGACATCGCGCGCACCGACCTGACCTTCGAGATGGTGATGGCGATGCTGGTGGGCGGCACCGGCACGCTGCTGGGGCCGCTGCTGGGCGCGGTGCTGGTGCCGTGGGTCACGCAGACGCTGCAGTTCCTGCAGGACTACCGCATGCTGGTGTTCGGGCCGGTGCTGGTGCTGCTGATCATTTTCGTGCCGGACGGCATCGTGGGCTCGTGGGCCAAGCGCCAGGCGCGCCGCGCCGCCGCCGCACGCCGCAGCGGCACGAGCCGCGCGCACCCGGCCGACGCGCCCGTCGCCGGCAACCCGAATGCAAACGCTGCGAATGCAGGGGCCGACCATGCTTGAGATCCGCAACCTGACCAAGAAATTCGGCGGCCTGAGCGCCGTGCACGATGTCTCGATCACCTTCGAGACGGGCCATATCAACGCCATCATCGGCCCCAACGGCGCGGGCAAGACCACCTTCTTCAACCTGATCGCCGGCACCCATGCGCCGACCTCCGGGCAGATCCTGCTCAAGGGCCGCAACGTGGCCGGCCTGCGCGCCGACCAGATCGCCCGCCTCGGCGTGGCCCGCACCTTCCAGGCCACGCACCTGTTCGACCGCGCCACCGTGCTGGACAACCTGATCGTCGGCCACCGGCTGCGCACGCAGGCGGGGCTGGCCGACGTGATCTTCAACACGCGCCGGCTGCGCGAGGAAGAACGGCTGTGCCGCGCCAAGGCCGAGGAGGCGCTCGACTTCGTGGGCCTGGCGCACCTCGCGCATGAAGTGGCGGCGGACATCACGCAGGAAGAGCGCAAGCGCGTGGCCTTTGCGCTGGCGCTGGCCACCGATGCCGAACTGCTGCTGCTCGACGAGCCCGCGGGCGGCGTGAACCCCGAGGAGACCGTGGGCCTGGCCGAACTGATCCGCAAGATGGTCCGCCACGGCAAGACGGTTTGCCTGATCGAACACAAGATGGACATGATCATGCGGCTGGCCGACAAGATCATGGTGCTGAACTACGGCGAGAAGATCGCCGAGGGGTCGCCCGCGCAGATCCAGCAAGACCCGCAGGTCATCGAAGCCTATCTGGGAGCCGACCATGTTGCAGCTTGAACGCGTTTCGCTTTCGTACGGGAGCTTTCGCGCGCTCGACAACATCACGCTGAACGCCGCCGCCGGCGAGCTGGTGGTGCTGCTGGGCGCCAACGGGGCCGGCAAGAGCTCGATCTTCATGGCGCTCAGCGGCATCCACCGCACCAGCGGCGGCAGCATGCGCTTTGATGGCCGCGAGCTGGCCGGCATGAAGCCCTCGCAGATCGTGCAGGCGGGACTGGTGCACTGCCCCGAGGGGCGCAAGCTGTTTCCCGCCATGAGCGTGCAGAAGAACCTGACGCTGGGCGCCTACGTGCACCGGCGCGACTCCGCCGGCATCAAGCGCTCGCTGGAAGACGTCTTCGAGATGTTCCCGATCCTGCGGCAGAAAAAAGACGATCCGGCGGGCTCGCTTTCCGGCGGACAGCAGCAGATGGTGGCGCTCGGCCGCGCGCTGATGGGACGCCCGCGCACGCTGCTGCTCGACGAACCATCGCTGGGCCTGGCGCCACTGGTGGTCAAGCAGATGTTCGAGGTGATCCAGCGCATCAACCGCGCGGGCACCACGGTGCTGCTGGCCGAACAGAACGCCTATGCGGCGCTGGGCATCGCCCACCGCGCGTATGTGATCGAGAGCGGCCGCATCGTGATGCAAGGCGACCGCGACACGCTGCTGAAGGACGAAGGGATTCGCCGCGCTTATATCGGTGGCTAGAGCGCGCCAAAGCCGTTGGAAATGACGACGGCAGTTGCTCCCTCTCCCCTCAGGGGGAGAGGGTTGGGGAGAGGGGTGGCTTAGCTAGGAGCCACAAAAAGCGAAGCCAAAGGTCTTGCGCAGCGCGACGGCGCAATGATCGCCCGCCCTCTCCCCCCCCCTCTCCCGCAAGCGGGAGAGGGGAGCAAGACCAGAACCAGCAGGCAAGAACGAACGCAGTGCAAACACAACTGGAGACAGCCAAATGCAAACCAAAACGATCCGCCGCCTCTTCCCGCTAGCCGCCACCGCCATAGCCACCCTGATGGCATCCGGCACCGCCTTCGCGCAGGAAGTCGTCAAGCTCGGCTACACCGGCCCGCTGTCCGGCGGCGCCGCGCTGTACGGCAAGAACGTCCTGTCCGGCATCCAGATGGCAGTGGACGAAATCAACGCCTCGGGCCTTGAGGTCAAAGGCAAGAAGGTCAAGCTGGAAGTGGTGTCGCTGGACGACAAGTACGCCCCCGCCGAAGCCGCCATCAACGCGCGCCGCCTGGTGCAGCAGTACAAGACGCCCGCCGTGTTCGTGCCGCACTCGGGCGGCATCTTTGCACTGCAGGCGTTCAACGAGCAGGAGAAGTTCCTGGTGATGGCCTACTCCAGCGTGCCGCGCATCACGGACACCGGCAACAAGCTGACCATCCGCATCCCGCCGTCCTACACCGGCTATATCGATCCCTTCATCAAGGCGCAGATGAAGCGCTACGGCAAGAACGTAGCGCTGGCGCCGGCCGACCACGATTACGCCAAGGCCTGGGTGCAGGCGTTTGTGCCGGCCTGGGAAAGCGCTGGCGGCAAGGTGGTGGCCAACAACCCGATGTCCTACACCAAGGCCACCGACTTCTACAGCGGCGTGTCACGCGTGCTGGCCGACAAGCCCGACGTGATGTTTGTCGGCGGCCCGTCCGAGCCGACCGCGCTGGTGGTCAAGCAAGCGCGCGAGCTGGGCTTCAAGGGCGGCTTCATCGTGATGGACCAGGCCAAGCTGGATGAGATGGCCAAGGTCACCAACGGCCTGGCCATGCTCGAAGGCGCCATCGGCGTGATGCCGCTGGCCAACGATGCCCGCCCGGCCGCGCAAACCTACAACAGCAAATACAAGAAGCTGCATGACGGGCGCGACGCCACCACCGAGATGTCGCTCAACTACACCATGGTCTACGCGCTGGCCGGCGCCATGAAGCTGGCCGGCACCACCAGCGACGTGGCCGCGATCCGGGCCAGGATGCCGGAGGCGGTGAAGACGCTGGCCAAGGATGCCAACCCCAACGAGATCGAGAGCATCGACGCCAAGGGCGGCACCGTTGCCGACACTGTGGTGGGCTGGGTGCAGAACGGCAAGATCGCACCGGTGCGGCTGTCGGAACTGGCGAAGTAACGCACGGCAAGAGACAGGCCCGGCGCACCGCCGGCGCCATCGGCAACGAGCCCGCCCTGGCTAGCCAGGGCGGGCTCGTTGCCCTTCATGCGTGCGGAACCGCGCTCTCCCAAGCGATCCGCCCCGCCCTCACGCGTGGGGTGGCTGCGCATCCGCCGCCGCGGGATGCGGCTGCGCAGCGTGTTGCTGCTGGCGCTGCAGTTCCTGCTGGCGCTTTTGCTGCTCCTGCTGCTGGCGCTGTTGGTCCTGCTGCTGGCGCTGCTGCTCCTGCTGCTGACGTTGCATCACTTGCTGCTGCCGCTGCTGCTCCTGTATCTGCTGTTGCTGCTGACGCTGCTGGGCCTGCTGTTGCATGGCCTGTTGCTGCGCTGCCTGTTGCGCGCGCTGCTGCTCCTGCATCTGCCGTTGCATGGCTTGCTGCTGCCGTTGCTGCTCCTGCATCTGGCGCTGCTGGGCCTGCTGCTGCGCTGCCTGTTGCGCGTGCTGCTGCTCCTGCATCTGCCGTTGCTGCTGCTGACGCTGCATCTCTTGCTGCTGCTGGAGCGCCTGCTGCGCGTGCTGCTGGTCGCCCGCCTGCCGCTGTTGCTGCTGGCGCTGCATCTCTTGCTGCTGCTGGAGTGCCTGCTGCGCGCGCTGCTGGTCGCCCGCCTGGCGCTGTTGCTGCTGGCGCTGCATGTCCTGCTGCTGTTGCAGCGCCTGTTGGCCGCGAGCCATGCCTTGCGGCTCCGGCTGCGGGCCGCGGCCATTCGGCTGTGCCTGCTGGAGGGGCGCTGCCGGCTGGCCGTTCTGCGGCGGCATGCCGCCGGCCTGGCCCGGGCGCGTGGTCCAGCCGCGTGTGCGCGGATCGATGCCCTGGGCGGGCGGCTGGGCACCATGCTCGCCTGCCAGGCCCTGCGGCATCGGCGGACGGATCCCGCCTTCCGCCCGCTGCGGCGCCATGGCCGGGTTGCCGAAGTTACCGCCTGCCGGACCGCCGACCTGGCCGCCTGCGATGCGGCCATGATTGGCCTGGGCTGCCTGGCTCAGCCGGACTGGCGCGGGCGCAGCCTGGATGGCGGCAGGACCGTTGCCCCGCCCTTGCCAGACTGGCCCGGCGCCAGGCACCGCGCCGCCGGCGCGGGCAAAACGCTGGGCCAGTTCGTCGCTGGCGGGGCGGCCCGGAGGGCGCGCCGCGATAGCCGGACGCGCAAAGCCTTGCATCGCCGCGGCCGGAGCCGGCCGCGCGGGCGCCGGGCCGACCAGGCTCGCCTTGACGGGTGCCAGCGGCGGCGCGCCATTGGCCTCGCCCCGCGGCAGGTCACGCCAGGCCACATTGCGGGCACCCGGAGGCACGCGCTGGCCCTGCACAAAGGCGCGCGCCGGCATGGCGGTGATGGCGCCGGGTACATCGCGGTTGATGTACGTGTTGTGGACGTTGTGATTGATCGTCACGTCGTTGACCGTGACGTTGTTGATCCGCGTGATGTATGTCGGGCTTGCGCCGTAGACAGGCCGATAAGCTTCGCGCGGGCCGAGCGGGTACCAGGCGACGCCAGGACCATTGCCGATCTGGATGGACGCGTTCCAGCCGCCGCCGCCGATAAAGCCGACCAGCGCCGGCGCATAGACCGGGCGCGCCGCGACCGGGCCCGGCATCCAGCCCCAGCGCTCGCCAACGCGCGCCCAGCGGCCGTAGTGGAACGGCGCAAAGCCCCAGGGCGCATCGTCGCACCAGCTCCACCCCCACGGCGCCACCCAGGCCCAGTGGCCTGTGCTGTACGGCGCCCAGTCCGCCGCCACGACACGCGGGAACCACACCGCGCCATAGCCGGGATCTTCTTGCCAGTCGCCGTAGCTATCCAGCTCGGCGGAGCCGGTCATTTCACGCGGCACGTAGCGTGCCGACGGCGATCCGTCCTCCCGAGCGTCCCGCGCCAAGGCCCACTGGTCAAACGCATCCATCGGGGGATTGGAAGCACTGCCGTCTTGCGCCAGGTCGGAGCCATCGAAGCGGATCTGGTCACCGCGCCGCATTACCAGCGAGTGGTTGTCGCCGTAGACCACGGCAGTGCCGTGATGCATGGTGACGACCGTGCTGGTGCCGTCGGGCGCCACGTCCAGGCGGTAGTCGCCTGGCTCGCTGGGCACGAACGCCAGGTTGGGCGTATCCACCTCGACCGGCTGGTCCGGCGGCAGCGCGCGCACACGCAATTGCAGCGTGCCCTGGGTCAGCTTGACCTGGGTAGCGCTGTCGTCGAGGTTGAGCACCGTCACGGCGGTACCGCTGCCAAGCCGGATCGCCGTGGACCCGGCATGCAGCTCGGCACGGCCGCCATTGTCGACCCACAGGCGGTCGCCCGTGGTAATGGGCCGGTTCAGCGCCGCGGCTGCCCAATCGTCCGAACCCGCCGGGGCAAAGCTCAGGTTGCCGGCAGCATCGGTCACGGTGCCGATGCGGCCGGAGGGATCGGCGGATTGCGCCAGCGCCGGCAGTTGCCAAGTGGCGAAAACGATGCCTGCGGCAAGCAGCAAGGCGCGGGCGCCGGGGCCAAGCCTGCGATCAGAAAACATTTGGAATACCTCTTGGTCAGTATGGGCGCCCGGGCCGAGACTCGCCGCCCCCGATATCACCATACTTCCGATAACGCCACGCAGCCAGACTGGCCGACTTGACTTTGTAAGCACATATGTCCCCGGCCCGGCCATGACCGGCAAGCGCGCCCGCCTGCGTGCCGCGCGCGGCGGCCCAGGTGCTGCCGGTGTCAGGCGCAGGAGCCCGGTGGCCGGGACAAAGCCGGAA
The DNA here is from genome assembly GCF_008801925.2 of Cupriavidus basilensis. Classification (NCBI taxonomy): domain Bacteria; kingdom Pseudomonadati; phylum Pseudomonadota; class Betaproteobacteria; order Burkholderiales; family Burkholderiaceae; genus Cupriavidus; species Cupriavidus basilensis. The sequence goes on from NZ_CP062804.1 coordinate 2,797,257, forward strand.
ACAATTTGCCGCGAGCCGCGCGAGCGCGGGCCTTGCGCGCAAGGCCCGCGGCCAGGCCATGGGACGATGGGGAGTAGCGAAAAGTGGCGTAACGTGCCCGGGCAGCCGGCCCGGATCAGCGTGCCGACTGCTGCAGGAACTCGGTGAACTTGTCGGCGGACATGGGCCTGCCATACAGGTAGCCCTGTACCTCATGGCAGCCATTCTCGGAGAGGAAATCCCGCTGCTCGACGGTTTCCACGCCCTCGGCCACCACGCCGATGCCCAGGCTGCCACCGACGTTCACCATGGCGCGCACGATGGCGGCGTCGACCGGGTTGTGCGTGACATTGCGGATAAACGACTGGTCGATCTTGATCCGGTCCACGGGAAAGGACTTGAGGAAGCTGAGCGAGGCGTAGCCGGTGCCGAAATCGTCGCAGGTCAGGGTCACCCCGTCGCGGCGCAGGGTCTGCAACTGCCCGGAAAACTCGTCGCCCTGCTGCAGGGCGATGGTCTCGGTGATCTCCAGCTCCAGCCGCTCCGGCGCCAGTGCCAGCTCGCGCAGCACGTGACGCACTTCGGTCAGCAGCCGGCTCTCGCTAAGCTGCGCGGCAAACAGGTTGATGGCCACCCGCGGTGCATCGGCAAACCCGAGCGACCACATGCGCGCCTGGGCGCAGGCGGTGTGCAGCAGCCAGACGCCGACGTCCGCCGCCACGCTGCTGGCGGCCAGCGCATCGATGAAGCTGGCCGGCGTCAGCAGGCCCTGGGTGGGATGGCGCCAGCGCATCAGCGCCTCTGCGCCAACCACGCGGCCGTCGCGCAGGTCGATCTGGGGCTGGTACAGCAACTCGAACTGGCGCTGCGCGTAGGCGTCGCGCAGCGCTTGCACCAGCGACAGGCGGGTCGTCACGTCGGTGCGCATCTGCGGCTTGAAGAAGCGGATGGTGCGGCCGCCGTCGCGCTTGGCCCGACCCAGGGCCAGGCTGGCCGAGGCCAGGGCATCGGAGGCATTGTCGCCGCCGGCAGGCATCACGCAGGCGCCCAGGCTGGCCAGCACGTGATGGCGCCGGTTGCCGTACTCGTGGGGCTCGGTCTGCAGCGAAAGGATGGCGGCGCTGACGTGGCGCACCAGGGTGGGATCGGCAATGGAAGGCAGCAAGACGGCGAACTCGTCGCTGCCGACCCGCCCCAGGATGGCGTCGCGCGGCGAGGCGTCACGCAGGCGGCGGGCCACCCGGCGCAGGATCTCGTCGCCCTCGGCATGGCCATGCATGTCATTGAACGCGCGGAAATCGTCGATGCCAAGCAGCAATAGCGAGCAGCGCGGGGAAGCCTCCGTGCGCAGGCGGCCTTCCAGCGTGTTCAAGAATGCCTGGCGCGACGCTACGCCCGTCAGCGGATCAATGTCCGCGTTTGGCGGGGCGCCGGCCTTCGCCTCTGACCTGGCCACCATGCCTGCCCTGTTCGTGATTATCGACATCGGTCCGATCTGTCTATCTGGCAAGTGTGACTAAAACCAGGAAAAAATCAAGCCAAGTTAAACGATATGTTGCGGCAACAAGTTGCAACGCACCGAATCTCCTTACCGCTGCGCGCGTGCCATTGAAATGGCCGGGGCCTTACAGTACCCTACGCCGCTATCAACCGGCCGCTCGCGCCCGGTCCGCGCACGCGCGCCGAATCCCGTGCGCCCGGCCGGTCATGGACCGCCTTCCGACAAGAATAAGCAACGGGAAACCGCACCGTGACTCACTGGACCATCCGCACGCGCATCCTGGCAAGTTTTGCCTTCATCCTGGCGGTCATTTTACTCACGGCGGTGGTCGCCTATGACCGCCAGTCGGCCATCCAGACCCATGCGAATGCGCTGCGCGACGATGCACTCCCGGGACTCTACTACAGCACCGCGATGCGCGGCGCCTGGGGCGAGACCTATGTGCTGGCCTGGCAGAGCGTGACCGCGGCCAATGACGCCGAGCGCCGGCAATACGCCGAGGCCAACTCGGCCCTGCTCAAGCGGCTGGACGGCCTGGAGGCAAAGTACGCCGATTCGATCCGGCGCGCCGACGATCGCGAGCGCTTCGAGAAATACCGCGAGTTGCGCCGGCACTATGACCAGGTCTCGGCATCGCTGTTCGCGGCGACCGGCCCGGAGGTCGCCGCCGCCGAAGCCAAGCTGCGCGGACCTATCCACGCCGCCTGGACCGAAGGCCGCACGGCTGTGCAAGCACTGTTGGAAGATAACAACAAAGTGGCCGAGGAGGGCGCCAGCAGCATCAACCAGGCGGTGCAAACGGCCAAGATCAGCATCGAGATCTCCCTGATCGCCGCCCTTCTGGAGTCGCTGGTGGCCGGCTACCTGCTGTTCCGCTCCATTACGGTGCCGATGCGCGCGATCGTCAGGCAGCTCGCCGACATGCGTGGCGGCGACTTTCGCCAGCGCCTGTCGCTAAACCGCAAGGACGAGTTCCTGGAAGTCGAGCAAGGCTTCAACCAGATGACCGGCGACCTCACCGCGCTGGTCGGGCAGGCCCAGCGCTCGGCCATCCAGGTCACCACCTCGGTCAACGAGATCGCCGCCACCGCGCGCCAGCAGCAGGCCACCGCCACCGAAACGGCGGCCACCACCACCGAGATCGGCGCCACCTCGCGCGAGATCTCCGCCACCTCGCGCGACCTGGTCCGCACCATGACCGAAGTCTCCGGCGCCGCCGAGCAGACCGCTGGCCTGGCCGGCACCGGCCAGGCCAGCTTGTCGCGCATGGAAGCCACCATGCACCATGTGATGGAAGCCGCCGGCTCGGTCAACGCCAAGCTGGCCACCCTGAACGAGAAGGCGGGCAATATCAACCAGGTGGTCACCACCATCGCCAAGGTTGCGGACCAGACCAACCTGCTGTCGCTCAACGCTGCCATCGAAGCCGAAAAGGCCGGCGAATACGGGCGCGGCTTCTCGGTGGTCGCCACCGAGATCCGCCGCCTGGCCGACCAGACCGCGGTGGCCACCTACGACATCGAGCAGATGGTGCGCGAGATCCAGTCAGCGGTGGCCGCGGGCGTGATGGGCATGGACAAGTTCTCCGAGGAAGTGCGGCGCGGCATGTCGGAGGTGACCCAGGTGGGCGACCAGCTCTCCCAGATCATCGGCCAGGTGCAGTCGCTGGCACCGCGCGTGCAGATGGTCAACGAGGGCATGCAAGCCCAGGCGGGCGGCGCGGAACAGATCAACCAGGCCCTGATGCAGTTGTCCGAGGCGGCCCAGCAGACGGTGGAATCCCTGCGCCAGTCCAGCCAGGCGATCGACGAGCTGACGCTGGTCGCCAATGACCTGCGCACCGGCGTGTCGCGCTTCAAGGTTTGAGCGCACGTTGAGCGCCCCGGGCATCCACGCCACCCCATGAAACTCTTCCTGCTCTTTCGCATCGGGCCCGACCACTACGCGCTGGACGCGAAGGAGATCGTCGAAGTGCTGCCCCTGACCACGCTCAAGCACTTGCCCGAGGCGCCGGCCTGGGTCAGCGGGCTGCTGGCGCGGGGCGGCCAGGTGGTGCCGGTCATCGACATCAATGCGCTGGCCATCGGCACGCCGGTCGCCAGCCGGACCAGCACACGCACCGTATTGGTGCATTACCGCCGGCACGCGGAGGCACCCGCGCGGCTGCTCGGGCTACGGCTGGAGTACGCTACCGAGACGCTGCGCTGCGAGCCCGCCGAGTTTGTCGACAGCGGCGTGGACACCGCCCCGGCCCGCTACCTGGGGCCCGTGCGCAGCGGCAGCCAGGGGCTGGTGCAGTGGATCAAGGTCGATGCCCTGCTGCCTGATGACGTGCACGCCAGGCTATTCCCCGATCTGCCGGCGGCTGACGCCGGCGCGCCAGGGCCATGACCACCGCCTCCCATATCGAAGCGCTGCTCAAGGAGCGCATTGGCCTGGACGCCGCCACCGTCGGCCCCGGCATGATCGAACGCGCGTTGCGCGAGCGCCTGGCAGCGGCCGCGGTGCCCGACCACCACGCGTACTGGAACCTGCTGCACTCGCACCCGGAGGAACTGCAGTCACTGATCGAAGCCGTGGTGGTCCCCGAGACCTGGTTCTTCCGCCATCGCGAGGCGCTGCTGGCGCTCGGCCGCTTCGCCGCCATGCGGGTCTTCGGCAGTGATCGCGCGCCGGACGACGCCGCGCCCTTGCGCATCCTGAGCGTGCCCTGCTCGACCGGCGAAGAGCCATACTCGATTGTCATGGCGCTGCTGGACGCCGGTGTGCCGGAGCAACGCTTCCAGGTGGATGCCGTGGACGTGAGCGCCCGCTCGCTGGAGCGCGCGCGCATCGGGCAATACGGCAACAACTCCTTCCGGGGCGCCCCGCTGGACTTCCGCGACCGGCATTTCACCCCCTGCGCGGGTGGCTACGCGCTCAAGGCCAACGTGCGCGCCAAGGTGCGGTTGCTGCGCGGCAACCTGCTCGACCCGGGGCTGATGGCCAATGAAGCGCCCTACCACTTTGTGTTCTGCCGCAACCTGCTGATCTATTTCGATCCGCCGACCCAGCGCCGTTCGCTCAAGATGCTGGAACGGCTTAGCCGGCAGGATGCCACGCTCTTTGTCGGCCCGGCCGAGGCCAGCCTGCTTACGCGGCACGGCTTTATCTCGGCAGGCGTGCCGCTTGCCTTTGCCTTTACCCGGCGCGGCGCGCACCAGGCGGGCAGCGCCACGCCGGCAGCGCCGCGCTACCCTGCGCACCCGAGTGCGCCGGCCCGGGCCGCCCCGCAACCGTGGCCGCAGCCGCCACTGCCCCCAAGGCCGCCTGCCGCACGCGGCCAGGCGGGTTCCACCGGCGTGCTGGCGCCCCCGGCACCGGCACCTGGCGCCCCCGCCAGCGACAAAACGGCCGAACGGGCCAAGGCCGGCGCCGAGGCGCTGTCCCGGATCTCCCGGCTTGCCGATCGCGGCGAACTGGCCGCCGCGGTAACGGCCTGCGTGGCGCACCTGGACACGCAAGGTCCGTCGGCTGCCGGCTACTGCCTGCTGGGCGTGCTCTACGACGCCACCGGCCGTCCCGCCGACGCGCGCGAGTCCTATCGCCGCGCGCTTTACCTCGACCCGGCCCACCAGGAAGCGCTCTACCATATGGCTGCCATCCTGGAAGCGGAAGGCGACGGCGCGGCCTCGGCCCGCCTGAGAAACCGCGCACAGCGCAAGACCCCGATCCGTCATGGCTGAGCCCGCATCGCATCCCTTGGCCGCACATGGCCGGCCGCCCGGCATGGGCACTGTTACGGTCGCCGTCGACGATTGCTGGCGCCGCATCGGCGTGCTGGGCGATGGCAGCTGTGCGCTGCTGGCCGAGCACATCCATTGCCGCAACTGCCCAACCTATTCGCGCGCGGCGCTCACGCTGCTGGACAACCTGCCCACCGGCGAAGTCAGCCTGCCGGACGGCCACGCCGTTCATGCCAATGCCACCGCGCGCGGGCCTGCCATGTCATGCCTGGTGTTTCGTATCGGCGACGAATGGCTGGCGCTGCCCGCGGGCGCGCTGGCGCTGGTCACCGCGCCCTGCCCCGTGCACTCGCTGCCGCACCGCCGCCACGCCGCGGTACTGGGCCTGGCCAGCGTGCGCGGCAATCTGCTGGTATGCATCTCGCTGGCACGGCTGCTCGGGCAGGACCCTGCCGCTGGTGCCGCCTCCAACATCGCCTCCAATGCCAAAGGCAGCGCCGGGCACGGCGCCCGGCTGCTGGTGCTGGGCCAGGGCCGCACCGCCATCGCGCTGCCTGTGGATGAAGTCACCGGCATCGAACGGATCGCCGAAGCCGACCTGCAGCCTTTGCCGACCACCTTGTCACGCGCCTCGGCGCATTTCACCCGGGCGCTGCTGACAAGCGGCCAGCGCACGGTGGGCTTGCTCGACCCGGCCCTGCTGCAACAAGCCTTGAAGCGGAGCCTGGCATGAACCCCGACCAGTTGCGCGACGCCTCGCTGCTCGAGCTGTTCGCGCTGGAAGCGCAGTCGCAGGCCGAAGTCCTCAACACCGGCCTGCTGGCGCTGGAGCGCGACCCCGCCGCGGCCGAGCAGCTCGAGGCGTGCATGCGCGCCGCGCATTCCCTCAAGGGGGCCGCGCGCATCGTCGGCCTGGATGGCGGCGTGCGCGTGGCACACGTGATGGAAGACTGCCTGGTGGCCGCCCAGCGCGGCGAGCTGCTGCTGCGGCCCGTGCATATCGACACCCTGCTGCATGGCACCGACCTCCTGCTGCGGCTGGGCTGCCCGCCCGGCGGCGATCTGGACTGGGCCGACCGGGACGGCAAGGCCGAGGTCGATGCGCTGGTGCTGCGCATGGCCGCGCTGCTGGCCGGCGAAGAGGTGGACTCCGACGCCTGGGCCACGGCTCATGCCTTGGCGGCGGCAACGCCCGGGAGTGCATCCGCGGGCGCGCCAGAGGCCGCGGTGACAGAAGCCATCCACCCGACCCCACCCGATGGTCCGGCGGCCGACACGGTCCCCGGAGCGACCAGGGCACCAGCCACGCCAGCCACGTTCGCGCCCGGCGAAGCCCCCCGCGAGCCGCAGGCCCAGGAGCGCATGCTGCGCGTCAGCGCCGATACGCTGGACCAGCTGCTGGCGCTGTCGGGCGCGGCGATGGTGGAGACCCACTGGCTCAAGCCCTTCGGCAACGCCCTGCAGCAGACCCGGCGCATGCAGATGCGCGCGCTGCAGGCACTCGACGCCCTGCAGGTCACGCTCGCGGCCAGCGCGGCCGATCCCACCGCCCACGCCGCGCTGGCAGAAGCACAGCGCCTGCTGGGCGAGAGCCACCAGCAACTGTCGCAACGGGTCACGGAGCTGGAGCAGTACGACCACCGCACCGGCCAGCTTTCGCACGAGCTCTATGACCGGGCGCTGGCCAGCCGCATGCGGCCCCTCGCCGACGGGCTCACCGGCTACTCGCGCATGGTGCGCGACCTGGGGCGCTCGCTGGGCAAGGCCGTGCACCTTGAACTGGTCGGCGAGAGCACCAAGGTCGACCGCGACATCCTGGAACAGCTCGAAGCGCCGCTGGCGCACCTGCTGCGCAATGCGGTGGACCACGGCATCGAGCCGCCCGAGGCGCGCCGCGCCGCCGGCAAGCCGGTCGAAGGCCGCATCACGCTGAACGCGCGCCACAACGCCGGCCGCCTGATGATCGTGATTGCCGACGACGGTGCGGGCGTGGACCTCGACGCCCTGCGCGCCGCCATCGTGCAGCGCAAGCTGGTGCCCGAGGACACCGTGGCCAGGCTGTCGCAGGCCGAGCTGCTCGACTTCCTGCTGTTGCCCGGCTTCAGCATGCGCGACACTGTCAGCGAGGTGTCCGGGCGCGGCGTCGGGCTCGACGCCGTGCAGGACATGATCCGCCAGGTGCGCGGCAGCATCCGCCTGACGCAGGAAAGCGGACGCGGCATGCAGTTCCACCTGGAGTTGCCGCTCACCTTGTCGGTAGTGCGCGCCTTGCTGGTGGAGGTGTCCGGCGAGGCCTATGCCTTCCCTCTGGCCTATGTCATGCGGGCCATCAACCTGGAGCGCGGCAGCATCGAGCAGCTGGAAAACCGCCAGCACTTCCGCTTTGGCGGCCGCCAGGTCGGGCTGGTGAGCGCGGCACAGGTCCTGCAGCAGGCGGAGACCCGGCGCGACGAGGACACCGTGCCGGTGGTGGTCCTGGGCGATCACGAACGTACCTACGGCGTGGCGGTGGACCGGCTGCTGGGCGAGCGCATCCTGGTGGTGCAGCCCCTGGTGGCAAGCCTGGGCAAGATCAAGGACATCGCCGCCGGCAGCCTCACCGAGGATGGCACGCCGGTGCTCATCTTCGACGTGGAGGATATGGTCCGCTCGGTGGAGAAGCTGCTCTCGGAGGGCAAGATCGACCGCATCCGCCGCGCTGCGGAGGCAGCCCCGGTGCGGCGCAAGCGCGTGCTGGTGGTGGACGATTCGCTCACGGTGCGCGAGCTGGAGCGCAAGCTCCTGTCCAACCGCGGCTATGACGTCACGGTGGCGGTGGACGGCATGGATGCCTGGAACGTGCTGCGCGCGGAGTCGTTCGACCTGGTCATCACCGACATCGACATGCCGCGCATGGACGGCATCGAGCTGGTCAGCCGCATCAAGCGCGAGGGCCGCCTGATGCACCTGCCCGTGATGGTGGTCTCCTACAAGGACCGGGAGCAGGATCGCCAGCGCGGCCTGCAGGCCGGCGCGGACTATTATCTGGCCAAAGGCAGCTTCCAGGACGCCGCGTTGCTCGATGCGGTGCAAGACCTGATTGGAGAAGCACGCGCATGAAGATCGGCATTGTCAACGACTCCCACCTGGCGGTGGTCGCCCTGCGGCGCGTCATCGCCCTCGATCCCGCGCTGGAGGTCACATGGGTGGCCGAGGATGGCGAGAGCGCCGTGCGCCTGGCCGCCGCGCGCACGCCCGACCTGATCCTGATGGACCTGATGATGCCGGTGATGGATGGCGTCGAGGCAACCCGCCGCATCATGGCCGCCACGCCATGCGCCATCGTGGTCGTGACCATGGACCTTGGCCGCAACGCCACCCAGGTCTTCGATGCCATGGGACAAGGCGCCATCGACGCTGTGGACACGCCCACATTGACGCAGCCGGATTCGCAACTGGCAAGCGGCCCGCTGCTGCGCAAGATCCGCAATATCGGCCGCCTGCTAGAGGGCCGCACCGGCCCCGCGCGCGTGGCCGCGGCGCCAAGGCACAAGGCCAGTGCCGAGCGCCTTGTCGCGCTGGGCGCGTCGGCCGGCGGCCCGGCCGCGCTGGCTACCGTGCTGGGCGGCCTGCCGGCCGGCTTCACCGCCGCCGTGGTAGCGGTCCAGCACGTGGACGAGACTTTCGCGGCTGGCATGGCCGACTGGCTGGACGCGCAATGCGCGCTGCCTGTGCGCCTGGCCCGCGAGGGCGAGGGGCCGCAGCCGGGCACCGTGCTGCTGGCTGGCACCAACGACCACCTGCGCCTGGTCGGCGCCTCACGCATGGTCTATACCGAAGAGCCGAGCGACTACCTGTACCGGCCGTCGATCGATGTGTTTTTCGAGACCGTGGCGCAACACTGGCGCGGTGACGCGGTGGGCGTGCTGCTCACCGGCATGGGCCGGGACGGCGCGCTGGGCCTCAAGGCCATGCGCGAGCGCGGCTACCTGACCATCGCCCAGGACCAGGCCAGCAGTGCCGTCTACGGGATGCCCAAGGCTGCCGCCGCCATCGGGGCCGCCAGCGAAATCCTGCCTTTGCAGCAGATCGCCGCCCGCATCGTACGGGCATGCAATGCCATCAACAACCAGGGGTAGCACAGAGGCGCTAACAACATGAAAAACGATGCGAATCTGGCCGCGCGCACCCGCGCCGCCATGCCAGGATCATGCTGTTAGCGTCTCCAGGTCGGAGAGCACGAGGAAGACAATGTCTAAAGATACAACCCCTAGAGCGCCCCTGGGCCCGGATGAATACCTGGCCATGGTGCTGCTGGTGGACGACCAGGCCATGGTAGGCGAAGCGGTACGGCGCGAGCTGGAACCCGAACACGATATCGATTTTCACTATTGCGCCAAGCCTGACGAGGCAGTTGCAGTAGCCGAGCGCACCCGCCCCACGGTGATCCTGCAGGATCTGGTGATGCCCGGCATCGACGGCCTGACGCTGGTGCGCCGCTACCGCGCCAACCCGGCAACGCGCGATATCCCCATCATCGTGCTGTCCACCAAGGAAGACCCGCTCATGAAGAGCGCGGCCTTCGCCGCCGGCGCGAACGACTATCTGGTCAAGCTGCCCGACACCATCGAGCTGGTCGCGCGCATCCGCTATCACTCGCGCTCGTACCTCAACCTGCAGCAGCGCGACGAGGCCTACCGCGCGCTGCGCCAGAGCCAGCAGCAGTTGCTCGAGACCAACCTGGAGCTGCAGCGGCTGACCAACTCGGACGGGCTGACCGGGCTGTCCAACCGGCGTTATTTCGACGAGTACCTCGGGGCCGAATGGAAACGCGCCAATCGCGAGCAAAGCCAGCTGGCGCTGCTGATGATCGATGTGGACTCGTTCAAGGCTTACAACGACACCTATGGCCACGTGGCCGGGGACGAGGTGCTGCGCCGCGTGGCCCGCGTGATCCGCGAGAACTGCGCGCGCCCGGCGGACCTTCCGGCGCGCTTCGGCGGCGAGGAGTTCGCCATGATCCTGCCGTCCACCTCACCCGGCGGGGCACGGCTGCTGGCCGAGAAGGTCAGGCGCGCCATCGAGTCCCTGCAGGTGCCGCATAGCGGGTCGCCGGTGGGGCAGCATGTGACTGTCAGCATTGGGGGCACGGCGATCGTGCCTGGTGCGGATTTGCCTTTTAGCCGGATTGTGGAGATTGCTGATGCTGGGCTTTATCAGGCTAAGCGGAATGGGAGGAATCAGGTTGTTATGACTTCTTGATGGGTGGGTTGGGTAGGTTGGGTTGTTGGAGCTTCAACTTCAACTGCAACTGCGGTTTCACCACGCCTGCGGCGCGGCGACCTACTTTCTTGTCTTGCCAAGAAAGTAGGCAAAGAAGCGCGCCGGATGGGGCGACTACCTCCTCGGGCTTCGGCGAAAAGAGCGGCCGGGACCCAAACTCGCATCGCCTTAAGGCGATACTCAGACATGGGTCCCTCGTTTCCGCTCTTTTCGCCGAAGCCCGAGGCGCCCCATACGGCCTAGGTGAACCTTGACGGCTCGCTTCGCATCGCGCTCGGGTGTTTCGCGCCCTCGGGCGCGAAACACGGCCGAACCGAATGGCGGCGGCGCGGGCTGCCGCCGGTTTGACCGTATCCGGTGCCGGCGCTACGATTGCCGCCAGACGCCATCCCATGAATATGGAGTACCGCCCCCCGCCTATCCGCGCCATAGTCGAGACCACTTCAGCCTGAACCATGCCCTCACAGAACCTGTCTGCGGCCCCGGAGGCCGATATCCGCGTCCTGCTGGTCGAGGATGACCCCGCCACCAGCGCGCGCCTGCAAAGTGCGCTGGCCAGCTTGCCGGGCATTCAGGTGATGGCGGCCTGCGCGCGGCGCGCCAGCGCCTGCGAGTGGCTGGCGGCGCACGAGCCCGACGTGCTGCTGTGCGATCTCGGGCTGCCGGACGGGTCCGGCATCGATGTCATCCGACACGCGCGCCGGCTGTACCCGCGCTGCGACTGCATGGTGATCACCATGTTCGGCGACGAGGCCAATGTGCTGGCCAGCATCGCCGCGGGCGCCACCGGCTACCTGCTCAAGGACGAGTCGGACGACAACCTGCGCGCCTCCGTGCTGGCGTTGCGCGCCGGCGGCTCGCCGATGAGCCCGGTGATCGCGCGCAAGGTCATCACCCGGCTGCGCAGTGCCAGCGTGCCTGGCATCCCGGCGCCGGACGCACAGGGCGCCCCTGGCATGGACGTGACGCTATCCGCCCGCGAGACCGAGGTGCTCGACCTGATCTCGCGCGGGTACACCTATGCGGAAACCGCCGGGCACCTGGCGATCAGCGTGCACACCGTGCAGGCGCATATCAAGAACATCTACGGCAAGCTGGCGGTCAACTCCCGCACCGAGGCCGTATTCGAAGCCCACAAGCTTGGCCTGTTGAAGACCTTTTGAGGCCAATGGCGATGGCCCTGCTGCCTATCCTGCGGCTGGTGTGCCTGAGTGCCCTGTGGCTCGCCATGGGCTGTGGGGTCACCGCCTGCGGCGCGGCGCACCAGGATCCCTCGCGGCCATCCGCGCCGGACCCGGCAAACCAGGTGCAGGTGCTGCAGCAAGCGCTGGCCGTGGTCCGCCCCGACGGCGCCGGGCAAGGCCAGGCGCCACAGCCGGCCGAGGTCGCACTGCCTCACGACTGGGACCGCATCTACCCCGGCCGCAATGGCACGGCGACCTACCGCCTGGCCTTTCCCTACCGCGGCGGCGGGCAGGACATCCCCGCGCTGTACCTGGCGCGCGCGGCCAACAGCTTCGAGATGCATCTCAACGGCAAGCTGCTGGCCGCCTCCGGCGCCATGGATGCGCCTGCCCTCTACGGCGGCCAGCGCCCCTTGTACATCCCCGTGCCCGAGGCCATGCTACGGCCCGAGAACGAGCTGACGATCACGATCGCCGCCCGCGCCAATGCCAAGGCAGGCCTGTCGCGCGTCGAGTTCGGGCCGGGCCAGCTGGTGCATTCGCACTACCTGGGTGCACTTTGGTTCCGCGTGATCGGGCCGTTGGTGATCACCGCGCTGAGCCTGTTGCTGACGGCGATCTCGCTGCTGATCTGGTGGCGCCAGCGCGATCCGTTGTTCGGCCTCTATGCGCTAGCCGAGATCGCGTGGTCGGTCAGCGTGGTCGAGCGCCTGCTGGACAGCGCCCCGTTGCCGCTGCACGCGTGGCAGGTGCTGGTGCTGGCCAGCCGGACCCTGTTCATCGTGGCCACCGCCCGGTTCGCGCTGATCATCATCGACGTTCGCTCACCGTGGCCGGCGTGGCTGGTCACCGCTTTCCTGTGGATCAAGCTGCCGCTGATCGTGGTGATGACATTCCTGTTCAACGCCCCCAGCCTCAAGCTGTTCGACTGGGCCATCAACATGCTGCTGGCGTGCGGCATCGCCACGGCGCTGGCGTGGGCGGCGCTGCGGCGTCCCAGCCGCGAGCGCCTGGTGCTGGCCGCCACGGTGGCGCTGGCCAGCGCGCTGAGCACCGCCGATATGATCCGCATCCAGTTCAGCAACGATTTCTACTGGGACACCTCGCTGACCAAGTACGTCTCTCAGCTGTTCAGCCTCAGCATGGCCTGGCTGCTGGTGGACCGCTATACGCGCACCACCAGCACGCTGGCTGAGCTCAACCGCAACCTGGACCGCAAGGTTGCGCAAAAGGAAGAAGAATTGCATCTGCTCTATGCGCACTCACGCGAGATCGAGCGCGAGCAGGCCACCTTGCGAGAGCGCGGGCGCATCATGCGCGACATGCACGATGGCCTGGGCAGTACGCTGGTAGGCGCGCTCAGCCTGCTGCGCTCGGGCCATGGCTCGCCCATGGTGCTGCAGCAACATCTGCAGCAAGCGCTGGATGCATTGAAGCTCTCGGTGGATGCCATGCAAGACACCGGCGGCGACCTCGCCGTGGTGCTGGGCAACCTGCGCTATCGGCTGCGGGCGCGCCTGGAGGCGGCGAAGCTGCGGGTGGACTGGCAAGTGGAGCGGCTGCCGCCCGTGGCCGGCCTGACGCCGCAGATCGTGCGCGAGCTACAGTACCTGCTGCTGGAAGCCCTCTCCAACGTGATGCAGCATGCCGGCGGCGCGACGGTGCAAGTGGTGGCGCGCAGCTTCGCGGGCACCAGCGTCGAGGGCGAGGCCATCCTGATCGAGATCCGCGACGACGGGCACGGCTTCGATGCGGCGTCCGGCGCACCGGGCCATGGCCTGGCCAATATGCGCAGCCGCGCAGCCGCTATTGGCGGCGAGTTGTCGATTGCATCTTCGGAGCGGGGCACGACCGTCAGCCTGCTGCTCTACCCGGCGCGGTGGGCCGAGGGCGAGGCTGCCTGAGCGATGGCCAGGTACGGCAGTCCTAGCGCGTCTGCTCGATATCGCTTTGCAAGACGTCGAGGTGCGACAGGTATTTGTGCAGTTCTTCGCGTCCGCTATCGGTAATGCAATAGACGCGGCCACTGCCTTCCACCAGCTCCGCCGTGATCGCGCGTGCGATCATCAGGCTGCGCAGGATGGGCCTGAGCGAACGGATGTTCTTTTCCACGCCATGCTCGCGCAGGCGGTCGACCAGCGTCATGACCGTCGACGGGCTCGACTGGACAAGCTTGAGGATGTACAGCTTCGAAACGAAGCCGTCTAGCGTTGGCGCTCTCATGCGGCTCCTGTGACACACCAGCCAGCGGTGCGATAGAGCGGATCTACATCGGCAGCCCTGGCGCTGCGAGCGCACCCGGGCGTGTTACCTGCAAGCGGCCCGGTCGGCACCAGGCACGCCGATCAAAAAAACGGGGTGCACGAGGCACCCCATTTCTTGCATTGCGCGCGCCGGCACGAGGCCGGCGCGGGTGGGGCTTGACGACTACTCTTCCTGGAATGCCTCTTCGCGCTTTGCCTTGATGGAAGGCAGGGCAACGATGGCAACCAGCGAAGCCGCTGCGATCAGCAGGCCCAGCGACAGCGGACGGGTCACGAACACCGTGAACTCGCCGCGCGACAGCAGCAGGGAGCGGCGGAAGTTCTCTTCCATCATCGGCCCCAGCACGAAGCCCAGCAGCAACGGCGCCGGCTCGCACTTGAGCTTCAGGAACAGGTAGCCGATGATGCCGAAGCCAGCTGCCATGAACACGTCGAAGGTCTGGTTGTTGACCGAGTACACGCCGATACCGCAGAACACCAGAATGGCCGGGTACAGGAAGCGGTAAGGCACGGTCAGCAGCTTCACCCACACGCCGATCATCGGCAGGTTCAGGATGATCAGCATCAGGTTGCCTATCCACATCGAGGCGATCAGGCCCCAGAACAGCGCGGGGTTGCTGGTCATGACCTGCGGGCCCGGCTGGATGTTGTGGATGGTCATCGCACCCACCATCAGCGCCATCACGGCGTTGGGCGGAATGCCCAGCGTCAGCAGCGGGATGAAGGAGGTCTGCGCCGCGGCGTTGTTGGCCGATTCCGGACCTGCCACGCCTTCGATAGCGCCCTTGCCAAACTCATGTGCGTACTTGGAGGTCTTCTTTTCCAGCGAGTAGGCTGCGAACGAAGCCAGTGCCGCACCGCCGCCCGGCAGGATGCCCAGCGCGGAGCCCAGGAACGTGCCGCGAAGCACAGCCGGGATCATGCGACGGAAATCTTCCCTGGTCGGCCAGAGGTTGGTAACGCTGTCGGTGAAGGTCTCGCGGGCTTCCTTCTGCTCCAGGTTCGCGATGATTTCCGCGAAGCCGAACATACCCATGGCCAGCGCGACGAAGTCGATGCCGTCGGTCAGTTCGGGGATGTCGAAGGAAAAGCGTGCGGCGCCCGAGTTCACGTCGGTACCGATCAGGCCCAGCAGCAGGCCCAGCACGATCATCGCCACGGCCTTGGGCAGCGAGCCCGAAGCCAGCACCACGGCGCCGATCAGGCCCAGGCACATCAGCGAGAAGTACTCGGCAGGACCGAACTTGAACGCCAGTTCCGACAGCGGCGTAGCAAACGCGGCCAGGATCAGGGTAGCCACGCAGCCGGCAAAGAAGGAACCCAGGCCGGCGGTGGCCAGTGCCACGCCCGCTCGTCCGCGCCGTGCCATCTGGTAGCCATCGATGGTGGTCACCACCGACGACGATTCACCCGGCAGGTTGACCAGGATAGCGGTGGTGGAGCCACCATACTGTGCGCCGTAGTAGATACCGGCCAGCATGATCAGCGCGGCCACCGGGGGCAGCGTGTAAGTCACCGGCAGCAGCATGGCGATGGTGGCCAGAGGCCCCAGGCCCGGCAGCACGCCGATCAAGGTACCCAGCACACAGCCCAGGAAGGCGTATGCCAGGTTCTGCAACGAAAGCGCCGTGGAAAAGCCCAAGGCAAGATGGTCAATCAATTCCATATGGCCGACTCCTTAACCAGTAATGAAAGCAGGCCACACCGGCATCTGCAGGTTGATGCCGTACACGAAGGCGCCCATGCTGATCAGCACCAGGACGATCGCGTTCAAGACCGCGCCCTTCCAGCTGAACTCATGGCTGGCCATCGACGACACCAGCACCAGCACGAACACCGACAACACCATGCCGAGCGGCTTGAGCAGCAGGCCGAACAGCACCACCGAACCCAGAATCCACAACAGGGTCTTCAAGTCCCAGCGGGCGAGCTGGTCAGCTTCACCCTTTTTCGATACCGAGCCGATCAGCACGAATGCACCGAGCACGGCGAGTACCAGGCCGAGTAGAAACGGAAAATATCCGGGGCCCATCTTGGCGGCTGTTCCCATGGAATAGCCGCGGGCGACCCAGGAAAAGCACAATCCGACCAGAATGAACATCAGGCCGGAGGCAAAGTCCTTTTGGCTGCGTATGCGCAAAACGATTCTCCTCAAAGTACGTGAAAGCAGTGCCCCTCCGCTCGCAGGCTCTTTGCATGCGGAGGTGGTCCGTTCGGCAGGAAGAAAATAGTGTCCCTGCAGGATGGAACGAACATTAGAGAGGCGATCTTTCAGCTTGCTTTCATTTGTCTTGGTTTAGGGGTATTCACCGATACGCCGGGAAAAACCGCCAAAACATATACATCACGCTGTGATGTAACGCCGAAAGACGAATGAAAGGAAGCCGAAGGGAAACTGAAGGGGACTGAAAGGAAGACGTAAGGAAAGCACGAGGATCAACCCGGTGCGGACGCGTGCCGGCAGACCCGAGGGCCGCTTGCATCACCTTACCGGCACGCCAGATATGCGCTGCCGCGCTCGCCTCTCCCCCTGAGGGACGAGGGAGCGACAGCCGTCGTCACGGCGCGCGGTTTTGCGCCTGTTCAGTGGGCTTCTGCTGGCGCCGGTGACATGCGGGCAAGCGACTCAGTCGGCGCCCTGCTTCGACATCGCGCGGGACTCGCCCGCCAGCGCCTGCTCGCCGGTGGCGCCGGCCGTGCTCAGGGCTTCCTCGCACGCTGTGCCCATGCTGGTATCGGGCGCCTGGGGCGCGAACTCCGGCTCCGGGGCCGGCCCGGGCGCGACCGGCAGGATATGGGCGGCGCGCCAGTTGCCAAAACGGTAATACGCCACGGCCAGCGTGACCGAGACCACCGAGCCCAGCGGAAAGCTCCACCAGATCGCATCGGCGCCAACGGTGCGCTCGAGCACCCAGGCAAA
The DNA here is from genome assembly GCF_008801925.2 of Cupriavidus basilensis. Taxonomy (NCBI): domain Bacteria; kingdom Pseudomonadati; phylum Pseudomonadota; class Betaproteobacteria; order Burkholderiales; family Burkholderiaceae; genus Cupriavidus; species Cupriavidus basilensis. The sequence continues at coordinate 2,814,092 of NZ_CP062804.1, forward strand.
TGGCAGGCGCACCACCCACATCGACAGGAACAGGATCACCAGGGGTGCCATCACCGCGCCGGTGGCGCGCACGGTGCCGAACAGCACGATGGTGAAACCGAACAGGATGAAGGACCACAGCACGATGGCATTGATATGCTGCGCAATACCGATGGCCGTGCCGTCATCGGGCAGGAACAAGCCCAGCGAGTGACGATTGAACAGGTAGATCAGGGCAACCAGCGTGCCGGTCATCAGCAGGTTGAACAGCAGCCCTACACGTGTGATGCGCGCCACGCGACTCCACAGCCCGGCGCCCACGTTCTGCGCCACCATCGACGACACGCTGGCGCCAACCGCCAGCGCGGGCATCTGCACGTACGTCCACAACTGCGAAGCCACGCCATAGGCGGCGGTGGTCTGCGAGCCGTAGCGATTGACCAGCGACATCATCACGATCGCCGACGACGAGATCACCACCATCTGCAGCCCCATCGGCAAGCCCTTGGCCACCAGCGCGCGCAGGATCGCGGTATCGGGCCTCAGGTAGGCGAGCTGGTGGCGCCGCAGTGCCAGGAAGTGGTGGCGGCGGTAGAGCACGATCAGCATCGCGGCCAGGCTCGCCAACTGCGCGATCAGCGTGGACAGCGCCGAGCCTGCGATGCCGAGCTCCGGGAACGGGCCGATGCCAAAGATCAGCAGCGGATTGAGCACCACGTCCAGCCCCACCGACAACAGCATGAAATAGAACGGCGTGCGCGAGTCTCCCGCGCCGCGCAGCGTCATCATCACGAAGTTGTAGAAATACATGAAGGGCAGCGCCAGGAAGATGATGCGCAGGTAGCTGATGGCAAGCGCCCTGGCATCGGCCGGCGTGCCCATCGCGGCAAGGATGTCGGGCGTGAAGGCGTAGCCCAGTGCCGCCGCCAGCACCGACAGCAGGATGAAGAAGGTGGTGCTGGTGCCTACCACGCGGCGCGCCTCGACCAGGTCGCGCGCGCCCACGGCTTGCCCGATCATGATGGTGTTGGCCATGCTGATGCCGAACACCACGCCGAGCAGGAAGAACAGGATGATGTTGGCGTTTGAGGTGGCCGTCAGCGCCGCCTCGCCGAGGAAATGCCCCACCCACACGGAATTGATCGAGGCGTTGAGCGACTGCAGGATATTGCTGCCCAGCACCGGCAGCGAAAACAGCAGCAACGTGCGGCCGATCGGGCCCGTGGTCAGCTGGGCTTTGGATTTTGTTGGCATGTTCGAGGGGTCTCGTGTTCTTATCGTGTTCTTGTCGTGTTCTTGTCGTGTTCTTGTTGCGACTGGGCTCGTTGGAAACCGCGGGGCAATGCCATGTGCGATGCCCATGTTCGCCACTATGTCACACCTTGCTGACAGCCCTTGTCGGTAGTCGTCTGTCAGACAGAAAGCCAATTGTAAGCAGTTGTTTGGATCAGGGCACGGGCTCTGCGCGCGAGGAGTCAAACATGGGCGAAACGCAATACGCAAGTGGCACTTGGTGTCTCGCAGAGCGGCCATCGCGGCGTCCCCGCCATGGCGTCCAAGCGCCGTTTCCATCCATGAACCGTGAGGTCCGATATGACGAAGAACAAGCCGATTCGCTTTTTGCAAGCTTCCACCGCCCTGGCTGCCGGCCTGCTATGTGCGGCCGCCTTTGCCCAGACGCCCACCGTTCCTGCCGATAGCGGCAATGCCGCGGTGCCGGCCGGCATGACACAGATCGAGCCGCCGAAGGATCCGCTGGTCCAGCGCCGCGATGCCAACAAGCAGGCCTCGGACGAATACAAGGCCAAGAAGAAGGCCGCCAAGACAGAGTACAAGCAGGATGTGAAGTCCGCCAAGCAGCAAAAGAGCGCCGAGAAGAAGGCCAACAACGACACCATGAAGCAGGAGATGTCGGCCGCGCCCGCCGACGCGCAGAAGAACTAGGCGCATACGCTCGCCCCCTGCGCCCGACGCATTGCCCATTGCCCCGTACGGGCAACCACACTGAAACGCCCCGCCTCCCCCAAGGAGGCGGGGCGTTTTAGCGTGGTGAACGCTTGAACCGCGACGCCGTTGGGCGAGCCATGGAGCGCATTTTCCGGGTCTGTGGCATCTCCGGGTAGAATCGCGCGTTAAGTGAAAATTAGATCACATTATGGAAAGATCCGTGGATAGCAATGGCAACGCATTGACCGGTGTTCATCTGGAACAGTTACTGGATCGCCTCGAAGCCGATCTCGAGGAAGGCAATTCAAGCGAAGCCGCTGATTTGCTGGCCAGATTGCGCGCCAAGCCTTTGCGGGCCGATTCCCTTGAGTCCATCGACCGGCTGCATACGCTATGGATGCGCGCGGGGGATCCGGCGGCGGCGCTGGCGGTGGTCAACGCAGACGGCGCCGGCACGCTGGAAGCCACGCCGCGCGAAGCGCAGGCCGAGCTGCGCATGCACCTGGCGCTCTATCGCCTCCAGATAGCCAACCACGTCAACGAGGAAGAGAGCATCCAGCGTGCCCTCGCTGAGATGCGCGCCATCGTGGCAGGGATGCCGGAGCTGAATGCGGACCGATATCGGCAGCTTCGCGTGTTCGATAGCCTGGAGCTGCGCAAGCTGGGCATTGCGCTGGAGACGATTGACCTGCGCCATGCATTGAACGCGGCCATCGCGGAACGCGCGCCGTTCCGTGCATGGGACCTCGCCGACTATCATCGGCGGCGCGCCTGGGCGCTGTCGCGCCATGACAGCAACGACGAGGCCCGCGCAGCGGCTGGCGCGGCCATCCTGGCGCTGCAGACGGCTGACGCGGAACAGGACGTCGACGAAAACGACTGGCTGCGCCTGGGCAGCGCCCTGATCGGCATCGCGCCCGAGCGCCTTGCCGACTTCCAGCAGGCCACGAGGGCCCTGAGCGCGCAATGGTCCTTGCCGCAGCGCCGTGAGCTGGAAGTCCGGCTGTCCCGGCTCGCGGCGCGCGCCTTGTACGCGCAAGGCGATTTGCCCGGCGCGCTGAACGCCTGCTCCGCCGCGCGCCATAGCCTGTCGTCGAACGGCAGCGATGACTTCATCGAATACGAGCTGCCGTGGCTGATGGAAGCCCAGCGCGCTGACGAGGCCGGCCGCCGGGCGTTCCTGCACATCTATCAGGTCGAGGACAAGATGTGGGACGGCGCCGCGCAGCTGGTTCACGCGCGGCTGGCCGATGCGGCCGACGACTCGGCCTGGTGGCCATTGTGCGCCATGCGGGCCTGCAACACGGAAGAGACGCTGGCGGCCTTCCTGTCAAAAGCGCAAGAGGGAGAACAGGATTTGCGGACCCTCTCCCCGACCCATGAAGCGCTCTTTGGCGCCGTGGGTGAGCAAGTGGATGCGCAGGCCCTGCAGGCGGTATTCGACGCAGCACGCGCGCTGGCCGAGCAGCGTTCGCCGGGCCATCCATGGATCGCAAGACTGGCGGCGGTCAACGACGGCGCGGCGGGCCGCATCGATGCCACGACGCAAGCGGCGCGGCTGTATGCGGCGGCGCAGGAAGGCAGCATGCAGGACAACCGCACGGCCTATGCCCTGTTCGAGGCACGGGTGCAATCGCTTGGGGTGATCCAGACGCTGAAGCTGCCGGCCTTCTCGCTGCCAAGCGGGCTGTGGGCGTACAACTTCGGGGTCGCGCTTGGCGATTTGCTCGGGGAACACCTGGACCGCGTCCCCGCCGAGTCGCGCAATGAAACCTACAGCGATTTCATCAAGCTGCAGATTGCCGCCTACGAACAAGGGCAGGCGTGCCTGGAGCGCTATTTCGAGAGCGGCGCCGGCCATCCGTACGATGCCTGCGCGCACCTCTACTCCATGCTGTGCAACAACCTGGCCATCATCTACCGGTACGACGAGCGGCGCTACGAGGATGCTGTCGAGCTGCACAGGCGCGGCATCGCCGCCAGCCCGTTTGCCGAACACTACGCCGGCCTGCTGAGCGTGCGGATCGCAATGCAGGATTCCGAGGGGATCATCAGCGCCGCCGAGCAGCTCTGGCACTACGCCGCCGAGTTTGGCTACAGCCGGCACGACCCCAACGACTACCTGAGCGAGGTGTCGCAGGCCCTGTACAAGCTCGATCGCGACCGCGAGATTCCCATCTGGGTGGAGCGCCTGGTGAAATGGGAGCGGGAAGAAGGCCAGGACGGCAGCAAGCTGTCGAGCAAGGACTTGGGCGTGCGCCTGCAAATGGCTTTCAACCTGGCGCATCACTGCCCGGAAGAAGCCGCGGCCCTGTGGAGCCGCATCGCGCGCCACGTCGATCATTGCTCGGAATCCTGGATGGTCAGCCTGGCGGCCGACACACTCAGCGGGCTGCAGCGCCACGCCGAGGCCGCCGCGCTCTTCGAGCGTGCCATCGCACTCAATCCGCGCAGCAACGAAGACGAGCTCGCCGATGTCAAGGCGATGGAGGAAAAAGTGGCGCTCTACCGCGCGCAAGCCAACCCCGCCGGCAAGAGCAAAAGCTGGTGGCAAGTCTGGAAATGAGTACTGCCAGGCGGACAACGGGGTACGCGCCGCGCAACGCCCTCAATGCCGGCGCCCTTAAGGCGGGCATCGCTGCGCGCAGCCAGGCGCGCGGCGACGATGCGGCGGTGCGCGCCTGGCTGCTCAACCACTTCTATCGGCATCTCGTCGCCAACTTCGAGCCGGCCGTCAAGATTGATTCGCTCGACGGTGCGCGACAGGCCCTGAGATCCGAGGCGATGCCGCAGTGGGTTGCGGCGCGCTTTGGCGCGCCGGCCAAGGCAAGCGGCGGTGAAACAGCAGCGCCACCGGCCCCGGTCGTCTGGGTGGATCCTGTCGAGCCGCGCCTGCTGGCGCTGGAAGCGCGGCTCGTCGAGTTCCTGACCTCGCGCAAGGGCACCGCTCTCGACGGCAAGCTCGACCGCATCACCTGCCCGCAGGCGCTGGCGCTGTGGGACAAGGAACACGCCGAGATGGCCACGCGCATCGAGCGCGGCTGGCGCCATAGCCAGCCCGAAGCGCTGCGCACCTTGCTGCCGACGCCGCATGGCGTGTTCGTGGAGTTGCTGCCCGACAGCGCGCTGCTGCGCGCGGAAATGGCCTTTGAAAGCTATGTCATGCGGCATTGCCTGGGGCAGTTTTCCGACCGGCGCGCGCTGTCCGGCGGCTACGGCGAGCGCTATGCCGAAGCGGTGGCGCAGCAGCGCCTGCGCCTGCTGAGTTTCCGCGATGCCAGCGGGCAACCGCATATCACCATCAGCGTGCATGTGCAGGCCAATGGCGCGCTCACCGTCGACCAGGTCAAGGGCAAGCAGAACAAGCCGCCCATCGCGCGCTACGTGGAAGATGTGCTGGCCTGCCTGAACGCCCTGGGTACCGACGAGGAAACCCCCGACGATTGCATCGCCATCGGCGTGGTACGCACGCCAGCCGGCTGGGCGCGCATTGAAGACGTGGCCGACGCCACGACGCAGACCCGCTTGGTCGCCCGCTACCCACAGCTCTTTGTCAGGCTCAGCGCGCCGACGCCAATGGTGGAGTGGCTGGTCGCCGCGCGCCAGCCTGGCTTGCTGGCGCAGCGTTCGCCGATGGCGGCATCGGTCCGGTATGCCACTCGGCAAACGCCGGGCGCGGGTGACGCCGAGGCGGTTGTCGCCACCGAAGGCGTGCCGTGGCCGGACATCTCGCTGTCGCGCGCGGCGCAAATCCAGGCTTCGCCCTCGCGAGGTGTCACGGAGCGCCAGATCGGATGAATGGCATCAATGTCTTCTACCTGCTCCTCGGGGCCTTTGTGCTATGGCGGGTCTACCGCTTCCTGCGCCCCAAGCGTCCCGCTGTGTTCACGCCGCGCAAGCAATGGGCATTGACGTTGGCGCAGCCCATGGTCGATGCCACCAGCATGACGGGGTTTTTCGACCCCGCCTCGGACCACATGACCGACGCGACGCGCGCGTTGTTCCGCGTGCAGTTGCTGCATCAGATGGAGTTCCGCGCCAATGCCACGGATGACGAAGTGCGCCAGCACCTCGCCCAGGTGTTCGAATCCCGGTGGTTTCGCGCCGACCTGCATGCGCTGCTGCCGACCGACGATCCACGCGCCGCGCTGGCCTTCGCCTGCGTCCGGATGGCCTTTTTTGCACGCACCGTCATGCTGATGGGCTGGGTCGAGCCGATGGCCGCCTGGCGCGTGCTCCTGCTCAACGCGCAGCGTGCGCAGGACTGCTTTGCCAGCTGGGAAGACTTCGGCCATGCCTTTATCGCCGGCCGCCAGCAATGGCTTGCCGCATTCCGCGCCGACCCGCTGGGCAAGGCCTTCGATGCAGCCAGCTTGCGCCAGCTGCTGGCGCCGCCCAAGGGCGCCTGGGCAGCGCTGGCATGGCCGGACCTGCCGGCGTTCAGCCCCGAGCCGCGCTGAGTCAGCGCCTGGACGCCGCCCGGTAAGCGGCGATGCGCGCCTTGAGGCCCGGCCGGGCAGCGGAGCGCACCAGCTCGGCCAGCTGCGCCGCGCGCGCCGCTTCGGCCATGGCGTGGCCGCCCTGCGTGGCGGCCTGGATAGCGGCATGGGTTGGCGCATCCAGCCGGCGTGCACGCTGTGCCAGCGTGGCAAGCGCGGCGGCGCGCGCCTGCGGCGCCATCAAATTGCCGGCCATGTCGCAGGCCAGCGCTTCCTCGGCCTGGACCGCCCGTCCGCTCGCGATCCAGTCCCGCGCCGTCGCCACGCCCACCAGCTGCGCCAGCCGCGCGCTGCCCAGCACCAGGCCGAAGGCCGCGCCGGGGAAAGCCAGCGTGCTGCCCGGCGCGATCCAATGCTGCTCGCAGGCCACCATCAGGTCGGCGCCCGCGCCCATGGCGCGGCCCTGGACCAGCGCTACGGTGGTAAAGGGCGCGCCATGCACGCTTTGCAGCAGCAGTTCGACGCGCACGAAACGCGCCAGCAGCGAATCGTCGCTCTCGCCATCCAGCTCACCCAGGTCGAACCCCGTGCAGAAATGCGCGCCGGCGCCGTCAATGGCGAGCAGGCGGGTGCCATCGTGGTAGCACGCCAGCACCGCCGCCGCGAGTGCCTCCACCAGCCCGGCCGACAGCGCATTGCCGCGCTCGGGCCGGTTCAGCGTCAATCGGGTGACGTCGCCTTGCTTGTCAATCAGCAGACCGGCTTGTTCCACGTTCACCCCTGCGCCGGTGGTGCCACTGGCGCCCACAGGTTGGGCACCAGCGCGTTGGAGTAGCCGGATACAAACGGCTTGGTGGCGCCGCTGGCGGCGTCATACACGTGACGCTGTATGCGGCCGATATTGCCGCCATAGAGATGCACGCTGATCGACACCCGGTCGTCATGCGCATTGCGCACGCGGTGCACATCGCCCAGCGTGGGCGAGACCGCGGCCACCTGGCCCGCGCTCAGCACCACGCCATCGCCGTCTTCCACCAGCCGGCCGCCTTCCACGCGGTAGTGCTGGTCCACCTCGGCGCCGCGCAGCATGCCGATCAGGCCCCACACCGTGTGGTCGTGCACGGGCGTTTGCTGGCCCGGCCCCCAGACAAAGCTGACCAGCGAAAAACGATCGAGCGGATCGCCATAGAGCAAATGCTGCTGGTAGTAGACGGGATGCGGGCGCGCCATGGCCTCAGGCAGCCAGTCGTCGTGCGCCACCAGTTCGCTCAGCGCGGCGCTGGCTTGCGCGAGGATGTCCGCCTCGCTGCTGCCCGCAAGTTCCGCCTGCGTGACCACGCGGCTGATGGTGGCAACGAACGCGCGCAGCCGATCGATGTTGCCGGTCTTGTCGCTCATGATGGTTCCTCTATCTGCCTTTGACTTTACGTAGGGTCTTGTTCCGTGGCTGCCGTGGCCGCCTGGTAACGGGCGCGCACGGCGGCGTTGTGCTCGCCCAGCGCCGGCGGGTCGCGGCGGATCGGCAAGCCCAGCCCGTCGAAACGCAGCGGCGAGGCGAAGGTGCGGGTCTGGTGGCCGCCAGGCAGCGTCAGCGGGCGCACCCAATCCATATGCGCCACCTGCGGATCGTCCAGCGCGGCGGCATAGTCGTTGATGCGCGCATGCGGCACGCCAGCGGCATTGAAGGCGGCTATCCAGTGCGCCACGCCAGCGGTGGCAAAGCGCTCTTCCAGCAGGATCTTCAGCGCGGCCTGGTTGGCCGCGCGGTCGCGCGTGGTGGCAAAGCGCGCGTCCTGCGCCAGGGCGGGCAGTGCCACCACGCGCACCACTTCGAGCCACAGCTTCTGGTTGCCCGCGGCGATGGCAAAGTAGCCATCGGCGGCCTGGAAGGCCTGGTAGGGCGCATTGCGCGGATGCGCGGAGCCCAGCTTGGCCGGGCTCCTGCCGGTGCCGAAGTACTCGCTGGTCTGCAGTGCGGCGATGCCGAGCGTGCAGCCGTACATCGGCACATCGATATGCGTGCCCGCGCCGCCGGCCCGCACACGCGTGAGCGCGCTGGCAATGGCAAAGGCACCGTACAGCCCCGAAGCGAAGTCCGCCAGCGGCACGCCGCATTTCACCGGCGCGCCATCGGGCTCCCCGGTCACGCTCATCACGCCGGCGGCAGCCTGGATGGTGAGGTCAAACCCGCCCTCGCCTGCGCGCGGGCCGCTCTGGCCATAGGCGGACACCGAGCAATACACCAGCCCTGGCTTTTGCTCGCGAAAGCTGGCGTAGCCCAGCCCGAGCCGGTCCATCACGCCGGGACGGTTGTTCTCGATCACCACGTCGGCATCCAGGATCAGCGCACGCGCCAGCGCCACGTCGGCGGCATCCTTCAGGTTCAGCGCCACCGACTCCTTGTTGCGGTTGAGCGAGGCGAAGTTCTCGGAGAAGCCATCGGACAGCGGCGGCCACTGCCGCAAGGTGTCGCCCTCGGGCGCTTCCACCTTGATCACCTCGGCGCCCATATCGGCCAGCAACATGGCGCAAAAGGGCCCGGCGGCAACGGTACAGAATTCCACGACCCGCACGCCTTGCAGCGGCAGGTCCTGTTGGTCGAGATCACGCATGGGAAGCATCCACAGGCAAGGAGAGAGAGGCGGCGGCGGCAGTGAATCAGCCGACCTCTTCGGCAGGCTGCCTGCCGCGTTGCGACGATTATAGGGAGTTGCAAAATACGATACTATCGTTCCACATTTGAGAACAGGGTTGCGCCATTCGCATTAAGACATCGCTTCAATGAACAACACCTTGATCAAGGGCCTCGGCGTGATCGAGTTGCTGGCGCACAGCGACCGGCCGCTGGGCCTCACCGAGATCGCCACCCACCTGGGCCTGGCCAAGAGCAATGTGCATCGGCTGCTGCAAGCGCTGACCGAGCTCAACTATGTGATTCGCGACGCCTCCGGCACCGGCTACAGCGCGTCGATCAAGCTCTGGGAACTGGGCTCGGCGGTGCTCTCGCGGCTGGACCTGCGCCGCCATGCCCAGGCGTGGATGGACAAGCTGATGCACGCCAGCGGCGAGAGCGTGCACCTGTCCGTGCTGGACCGCGCCGAGGTAGTCTACGTGCACAAGATCGACAGCCCCAACCCCGTGCGCGCCTATACCCAGATCGGCGGGCGGGCGCTGGCGCACTGCGTGGCCACCGGCAAGGCGATGCTGGCCTTCCAGCCGGACACCGCGTTGCAGCGCATGTTCACCACGCTGGTGCCGTCCACACCTAACAGCATCGTCGAGCCCGAGCGTTTCCTGCGGGAGATGGCCAAGGTGCGCAAAGAGGGCTATGCGGTCAACCGCGGCGAGTGGCGCGAGACCGTCTACGGCGTGGCCGCGCCGATCTGCGACGGCAACGGGCACGTCATCGCCGCCATCGGGCTGTCGGGGCCCGCCGAGCGGTTCAAGCCGCACAAGATCAAGGGCTTTGCCGCGCTGGTGCTGAACGCGGCCACGGCGATCTCCGATGACCTGGGCGGCGGCAACCGGCACAACGCACTAGCGCTGGCTACGCGCAGCATGGTGGCGATGCGGCGCGGCTGAGCCCGGGGCATCAGCCATTCTTCCTGGCCCGTGAGTGGGCACGGACGGTGGCCTTTGCAGCACTTCCCACGCCCCCTCGGAAACGCCGGCGCCTGCCGATGCACAAAACCGGCCGACGCGTTAAGCTTGCGGTTTGGCCGCCGCGCCCACGCGCGGCACCCCCCACCGCGGCGGCACCGGCTGCGCTTGTCGCACGCAACCTTCTTCAGGAGAAAGGCATGTACCAGGATCTCGCCCTCTACATCGACGGGGAATTCGTCAAGGGAGGGGACCGACGCGAGCAAGACGTCATCAACCCCGCCACCCAGGAACTGCTGGGCAAGCTGCCGCATGCCAACCGCGGCGATCTGGACCGCGCCCTGGCCGCCGCGCAGCGCGCCTTTGAAAGCTGGAAGAAGACCTCGCCGCTGGAGCGCTCCAAGATCCTGCGCCGCGTGGCGGAACTGACCCGCGAGCGCGCCAAGGACATCGGCCGCAACATCACGCTGGACCAGGGCAAGCCGCTGGCCGAGGCCATCGGCGAAGTCATGATCTGCGCCGAGCACGCCGAATGGCACGCCGAGGAGTGCCGCCGCATCTACGGCCGCGTGATCCCGCCGCGCCAGCCCAACGTGCGCCAGATCGTGGTGCGCGAGCCGATCGGCGTGTGCGCTGCCTTTACGCCGTGGAACTTCCCCTTCAACCAGGCGATCCGCAAGATGGTCTCGGCCATCGGCGCCGGCTGCACGCTGATCCTCAAGGGACCGGAAGACTCGCCCAGCGCGGTGGTCGCGCTGGCCCAGCTGTTCCACGATGCAGGCCTGCCCCCGGGCGTGCTGAACATCGTCTGGGGCGTGCCGGGCGAGATTTCCACCTACCTGATCGAATCGCCGATCGTGCGCAAGATCTCCTTCACCGGTTCGGTGCCGGTGGGCAAGCAACTGGCCGCGCTGGCCGGCGCCCATATGAAGCGCGTGACCATGGAACTGGGCGGGCACTCGCCGGTGCTGGTGTTTGACGACGCCGACATCGAGCCGGCAGCGGAGATGCTGGCGCGCTTCAAGCTGCGCAACGCCGGCCAGGTGTGCGTGTCGCCCACGCGCTTCTACGTGCAGGAAAAAGCCTACGACAAGTTCCTGGCGCGCTTTACTGAGGTGATTGGCTCGATCAAGGTTGGCGACGGCCTGGACGACGGCACCCAGATGGGGCCGCTGGCGCACGAGCGCCGCATCGCCTCGATGGAGCAGTTCCTGGACGACGCCAATTATCGCGGCGGCAAGGTGGTGGCGGGCGGCAAGCGCATCGGCGACAAGGGCTTCTTCTTTGCCCCGACCGTGGTCACCGACCTGCCCGACGACGCCAAGCTGATGGTCGACGAGCCCTTCGGCCCGGTAGCGCCGGTGACGCGCTTCAAGGACGTGGAAGAAGTGCTGCGCCGCGCCAACAGCCTGCCGTTCGGCCTGGCCTCGTACGTCTTCACCAACTCGCTGAAGACCGCGACGGTGGTGTCCAACGGCCTGGAAGCCGGCATGGTCAACATCAACCACTTCGGCATGGCGCTGGCCGAGACGCCGTTTGGCGGCATCAAGGATTCCGGCATCGGCAGCGAAGGCGGCCAGGAAACCTTCGATGGCTACCTGGTGACCAAGTTCATCACGCAGGTCTGATGTACCGTCCTGGCCGGGCAACCGCCCGGCCAGGAAAAACTGGTTGGCGACGGCTGGCGAGCGCGCAAACCAGGCTTATTTCCCCCGGGCCTTGCGGTAATCCTCGGCAAAGTCCTTCCACTGCGCCTGGGCCATCTCGCAGCCGTGCCGCGCCAGGCGCAGCACCGGCGCGCGCCAGCGCGTACCGGCGGCAAATTCCTGCAACGCCTCGATCCGATCGGCGGCTTCATGTCCGCAGCCGCGCAGGTGCGCCCAGGCCGCCGAGCGCGCCATCGTGAGAAGCACCTCATTCAGGCTGGCGCGATCGGTGTGAGGCCCAAGGTTCACGCGGTCGGCCGTGGGCTGCAGGCTCTTGACGATATAGGACGGGCTTGCTGGCCCGTCACCCATCGTCACCGCCGAGAGCAGCGCAGGCGAAGCCGCCTGCATGGCGTGCTGGATATGCACCACGCGCGACGCGTCGCTGCCCCACGCGGGTTGCGCGCCATACGGCAAGCCTTGCCACGCGCTAGGCGCGGCGCGCTTGATGTCGATAAGCCGCTGGGCGGTGGGCGTGCCGGGCGCATGCGCGAGCACCACATAGCGCTCCAGCCCCAGGCTGCCCACGCCCGCCACCCGCCGCGCGGCGTCGTCGGCCACGAACTGGCCGTGATGGGCCTGCCGCGCGAACTCGCGCAGGATGGCGCCAGCGCGCTTGCGCTCGCCCTTGAGCGGGGCCAGCGCATGGGTGTTGTCGATCAGCAGGCGCCGTTTCCCGCCACGCCGCACGGTGCGCGCCGCCAGGATCTCGCCGCGGCGGCGGCGTTTGACGCGGCGCAGCAGCGTCGCCACCAGCCCGGTGGCGGTGGCGCGCTCCACCCAGCGCGGCTTGCCGCTGGCCAGCACCGCCGCGTAGGTATCGAGCATGCGCTCGGCGCCCGCGCGCGCGTCGGCAGCCGACAGGCCAAGCTGCGGCGCCGCGATCATCAGGCTGGACAGCAGGCGCACGAGGTCCACCGTCAGCGGTGCGACCATCGCGTCGTCGAAGTCGTTCAGATCGAAATAAACCAGGCCGTTGTCGCCCTTGAAGCTGCCCAGGTTCTCCAGATGGAGATCGCCGCAGACATAGGTGGTGGGTGCTTCCATCAGCGCGGCCTCGGTGCCCACCGAGGCCGCGTAGAGATGGTTGGTGCCGCGCAGGAAGGCGAAAGGATCGGCGGCGATGGCGGCGAGCTTGCGGGTCAGCCGCTCGGGATCGCGGCCATGGTTATAGATCAGGATGGCTTCCGTAGCTGGGTGCATGGTTTCCTCTTATTGGCGGGCAACCGGGCAAGTGTACCCGGATGGCCCGCACGGAACATGCACCGCACGCGCAGGCACGCTCAGCGGAAGAAGACGCCGCGCAATAGGAACGTATAGTCCGCCTCGGCCGCCATCAGGCCTACCAGCACCAGCAGGCAGAGCGGCGGCAGCAGGATGGCGCAGATCAGCGCCAGCCGCTCCCAGGCCATGTGCATGAACACGGCCACGATCAATCCGGCCTTCATCACCATGAAAAGCAGGATCAGGGTCCAGCGCAGATAGCCTTCGAAATGGAAGTAGTCCACCAGGTAGGACAGCGTGGACAGCACGAACAACAGTGCCCAGATCTTCAGGTACAGGCCAATGGGGTGTTGCTGCCCATGTTGCTGCCCATGCGGTTGCCCATGCGGCAGATCGCCGTGCGAGCCGGCAACCGCGGGGGCCTGCGCGGGCAATTCGGGAGACGGGGTCGACGCAGCCATGAGGGGCCTCACCAGAGATAGAACAGCGCGAAGATAAACACCCACACCAGGTCCACGAAGTGCCAGTAGAGCCCGGCGATTTCCACGATCTGGTAGTTGCCCGTGCGCTCGTAGCGGCCCCGCAGCACCTTGGTGGCGACGATCAGCAGGTAGATCACGCCGCAGCTCACGTGCAGGCCATGGAAGCCGGTGATCATGAAGAAAGCGGAGCCGAACTGCGGCGCCCCCATCGGGTTGCCCCACGGGCGCACGCCCTCGGTCACGATCAGCTTGGTCCATTCAAAAGCCTGCATGCTGACGAAGGAAACGCCGAACAGCGCCGTGGCAAACATCAGCAACGCGCATTTCACGCGATCGCGCCGGTAGGCAAAGTTGACGGCCATCGCCATCGTCCCGCTGCTGCTGATCAGCACGAAGGTCATGATGGCGATCAGCAGCAACGGCACCTCGGTGCCGCCCACCTTGAGCCCGAACACGATGCTGGGGTTCGGCCAGGGCGCCGTGCTGGCGATCCTGACCGTCATGTACCCAGTCAGGAAGCAGCTGAAGATGAAGGTGTCGGACAGCAGGAAGATCCACATCATCGCCTTGCCCCACGACACCTTGAAGGCCTGCTGGTCCGAGGACCAGTCAGCCACCAGCCCGCGCAAGCCGGTCACCGCCGGTGCGGATGAAGTGGGTAGCGAAGACATGGGCACGTCTCCTTCGGGAATTGGTGGGGCCGCCTAGCCGCGGCCGCAGATAAAGCGAACGAACTCCGGCGTGAGCCAGCCAAGCGCGGCCAGCAGCACCAGCCACACGGCCAGCAGGAAATGCCAGTAGCGCGCGCACAGGCGAATGCGCAGCGCGCTGCCCGGCCCGGCGCGCATGGCCATCGCCCAGCCGGCCAGGCCGCCCAGCACATGCAGGCCATGCATGGCGGTCAGCAGGTAGAAGAAGCTGCCGGACGGGTTATTGGCAGGCACCACGTGGATGGCGAGCAGGGCCTGCCATGCCCACAACTGCGAAGCCACGAACGCTGCCGCCGCCAGTCCGCCAAAGCACAGCGCGCGGTGCGCCACCGTGACACGTCCGGCGCGGGCCGCGCGCGCGGCCACCAGCATTACCCCGCTGCCCGCAGCCAGCAAGGCCGTGGACAGCCAGACCTGCCACGGCAACGCCACGGCGTGCCAGTCCGGCGAATCCATGCGCATGGCGTACGCGGCGATAAACAAACCAAACAGCGAACTCACCACGCCCATGAACACCCACAGCCCGATGCTGGCCGGCGCGGGCCCCGCGCGCTGCCTGCCCACATCGCCGGGGCCGGGGCCCGGGCGCCGCTCGCCGTCGGCACCGGTGCGATAGACCAGGTTCGCGTTCATGCTACCGCTCCATGGCGGGTATGCGGCTCGGGTTCGGCGCCCCCGGCCTCGGGTGGCGCGTTCTGTGCAATGAAATCCTCGCTCGCGCCCGGCACGCTATAGGCATAGGCCCAGCGATGCACCACCGGCTGCTCCGCGCCCCAGTTGCCGTGCACGGGCGGCGTGTCCGGCGTCTGCCACTCCAGCGAGGCCGCGCGCCAGGGATTGGACCCCGCCGGCCTGCCGTGCCTGACGCTCCAGGCCAGGTTGAAGATGAACAGCAACTGCGCCGCCGCCACGATAAACGCCGCCACGGAGATATAAGCGTTCATGGTGTGCGCCGACTCGGGGATGAAGGCGTAGTTGTCATAGGCGTAGTAGCGCCGCGGCATGCCAAGGATCCCCAGGTAGTGCATCGGGAAGAAGATGGCATAGGTGCCGACGAACGTCACCCAGAAATGGATGTGCCCCAGCTTGTCGTTGAGCATGCGGCCGGTGACCTTGGGGTACCAGTGATAGATCCCGCCAAACACCACCAGGATCGGCGAAACGCCCATCACCATATGGAAGTGCGCGACCACGAAATACGTGTTCGACAGCGGAATGTCCACGCTGACATTGCCCAGGAACAGCCCGGTCAGCCCGCCGATCACGAAGGTGCTGATAAAGGCGATGGCAAACAGCATCGGCACCGAGAAATGGATGTCGCCCCGCCACAGCGTGATGACCCAGTTATAGACCTTGATGGCGGTGGGAATGGCGATGATCAGCGTGGTGGTGGCAAAGAAGAAGCCAAAGTACGGGTTCATCCCGCTCACGAACATATGGTGCGCCCACACCACCACCGACAGCACGCCGATGGCCAGGATGGCCCACACCATGGTGCGATAGCCGAAGATGCTCTTGCGCGAATGCACGCTGACCAGGTCGGAGACAATGCCGAACGCCGGCAACGCGACGATGTACACCTCCGGGTGGCCGAAGAACCAGAACAGGTGCTGGAACAGCAGCGGGCTGCCGCCCTTGTAGTTCAGCTGCTGGCCCAGCGAAACAATCGCCGGCATGAAAAAGCTCGTGCCCAGCGTGCGGTCCAGCAGCATCATCACGCCTGAGACGAACAGCGCGGGAAACGCCAGCAACGCCAGGATGGTGGCCATGAAGATGCCCCACACGGACAGCGGCATGCGCATCAGCGTCATGCCCTCGGTACGCGCCTGCAGCACGGTGGTGACGTAGTTGAGCCCGCCCATGGTGGCGGCCACGATGAAGATCACCAGCGACACCAGCATCAGGATGATGCCCCACTCATAGCCGGGCGTGCCCGGCAGGATGGCCTGCGGCGGATACAGCGTCCAGCCGGCGCCGGTGGGCCCGCCCGGCACGAAGAAGCTCGACAGCAGCACCAGCACCGAGAGGAAGTAGACCCAGAAGCTCAACATGTTGAGGTACGGGAACACCATGTCGCGCGCCCCCACCATCAGCGGGATCAGGAAATTGCCGAAGCCGCCGAGAAAGAGCGCCGTGAGCAGGTAGATCACCATGATCATCCCGTGCATGGTCACGAACTGGTAGTAGCGGTTGGCATTGATAAACGTGAAGTGCCCGGGAAAGCCCAGCTGCAGGCGCATCAGGTTGGAGAGCACCACGCCCACCAGACCAACGAAGATGGCAACCAGCGTGTACTGCACCGCGATCACCTTGTGATCCTGGCTCCAGATGTAGCGGGTAAAGAAGCTCTGCGGTCCGTCGTGGGCGGCGTCGTCGGCGTATGCCATTGCACTCCCTCCTGTAGCCTTCCTTGCAACCTGCCTGCGATCTACCTGGCCGCAGCGCCGGACGCGGCGCCCGCCTGCGTCGCCGCGCCGGGCGCGCCGTTGGCGCGGATGTAGGCAATCAGCGCGCTCACCTCCTCGTCGCTCAGGGCCATCTTTGGCATGAGCGGGCCGAAACCCTTGACCAGGCGTGCCTGCGGATCGGTGATCTCCGTCTTCAGGTAGGCGTCGTCGACCTTCGCGCTGCTG
Source organism: Cupriavidus basilensis (assembly GCF_008801925.2). Lineage (NCBI taxonomy): Bacteria > Pseudomonadati > Pseudomonadota > Betaproteobacteria > Burkholderiales > Burkholderiaceae > Cupriavidus > Cupriavidus basilensis. The sequence goes on from NZ_CP062804.1 coordinate 2,830,812, forward strand.
CCGTCGGCAAAGGTCCCGGTACTGCCATACAAGCCCTTCCAGCTTGGCCCCACGCCAACGGTGCCATCCATGCTGTGGCAACCCACGCAGCCCTTGCTCTGTGCCAGCGCGCGGCCCTGCTCGGCGAGCGTATCGGCCGCCGGCGCGCCAGCAGGCGCTGCCCCTGCCGCCACAGCGGGCGTCTTCACCATGGTCAGCGCGAACGTCGGCTGGCGCGCAAGCCATGCCTGGAACGCTGCCTCGTCCTCCACCACCACATGGCCGCGCATGTTGTAGTGGCCGACCCCGCACAGTTGCGCGCACAGGATCTCGTACGTACCCGCCTTGGTCGGCGTGAACCAGAACGACGTGACGGTGCCTGGCACCATGTTCATGCGGGCGCGAAACGGCGGCACGTAGAAATCGTGGAGCACGTCCTTGGAGCGCAGCAGCACCTTGACCGGCCGATTCAGCGGCAGATGGACTTCCTGGCCGGCGACGATGATGTCGTCCTGCCCGCGCGGGTCGTCCGGGTTCACGCCCAGCGGATTGGCAGGCGAGACAAAGCGCGGGTCCGAGGTGCCGAGCTGGCCGCCCCGGCCGGGAAAGCGAAAGCCCCACTGCCACTGCTGGCCCACCACCTCCAGGACCATGGCGTCGCCAGGCGGGCGCACGTACTCGGCATAGACGAACAGGCCCGGCGCCAGCAGCGCAATCACCCCAAGCGTGGTGCCGGCGGTCAGCCACAGCTCCAGCTTGCGGTTCTCCGGCTGATAGGCCGCGCGCGCGCCGTCGCGATGGCGAAAGCGCCAGACGATGTAGGCGACGAACAGGTTGATGATGACGAAGAAGATGCCGGTGATGACCAGCGTGATGGTCAGCGTGTCGTCCATCTGCTTCCAGTTGGAGGCAAGCGGCGTCGCCCACCACGGGCTCAGGAAATGGAAGAGCACCGAAGCAACGACGACGATCACGATTGCAATGGCTATCGCCATACCGACCCTCCCCGCTTGCGTACAGATGGCTGCAAACTACACGCAAGCTGAGATAAGACTAGTGCATCTGGTCCGCCACCGGCAAGGCGGCCTTGACAGCGCTTTGGGTGCGATGCCACACAAGATCGGCCCGGCTACGCGCCACCAGCGGCAAAACAAAAAGCGGCGGAGAAAGCCGATGCTTTCCTCCGCCGCCGCCAGCCCGCACGGCCCGTGTAGTGGCAATGCGCGGGTCTAAATCGCTAAACCGCTAAACCGCGCGTAGACGCAGGGCAATGAAAACAAGGATGCGCCGCGGCACGCGCCGATGGATTCGCTGATGGATTCGCTAATGGATTGGCTGGTATTTCCTCCGGTTTGCGTGCTCAGTGAGATACATCCTTGCTTTCGAGCTTCCAGTAGGCAATGGCAGCGGTCATGCCAAAGATCATGTGGCCAACCAGCGTATGCCAGCCACGCGCATCGGCGAACCAGGTGAAAAAGCGCGTCATGCCGTAGAAGTTGAACAGGTACACGGCAATGCCGAATACCGCGCCGGTGAGCAACGCCAGGCCCGTGCTCGAATCCAGGTGAAATGGCGCGATGATCGCTGCCAGGATCATGCCCAGCACCGCGCCGAGCACAAAGTGGATCATCAGCGCCGCGGCCACGGTACTCACGCTGAACAACGAAGTCTGGAGCACGTCCTGCCCCATCAGGATCGCCGCGATCATCCGCGTCGTGCCCCACGGGTTGATGCCCGCCACCATCGTCGACCAGAACAGCTCGATCACCATCAGCAGCGCCCCGGCCGCCAGCCCCGACACCGCTGCCGCGGTCCAGTCTGGCATGCGGCGCACGTAGTGGTGCGATTGCATGTGAAGTTCCATAGCCACCTCCGGATATGCTGTTGCGCTGCGGTAGCGCTTGAAATACGCAAGCTGCGACTCGATTGCTGATCAGGCCTGCGTATCTGCACAGCATAGGACACGCCGGCCTGATCGTTTGACCGCACACGCGCAAATAAGTGCTGGAGGCGGGCCGGCGCCACGTTGGCGCCGCAACGTGCCACGCGCGGGTGGCAGGATCGGTACTTGGCGCTCGGCGATCCGTTCAGGCGGAGCTGTCCTGCGTGCCGGCGACCGCCGCGAGTGTCGCCAGCACGCCGCGCTCGCGCAGCATGCGCGTAGGCTTGGCCAGCGTTTCGACGAACACCCGCGAAGCAGCCAGATCCCCGAACACCGGCGTAAACGACGCGATGGCCGCGATGCGATCCGCTTCCCCTGCACGCCGGGCATCGGCCGCGGCCAGCAAGGCATGCAGCGAAGAGGCCAGCGGGTCTTCGATACGGTACTCGGCGCCGTGCTCGTCCCGGCCGCGCAGGAAATGCAGCCAGCCGGCCACGCCCAGCGCCAGGCGCGGAAACGGGGCACCGGCACGCAAGCGCTCGCGGATCGGCGCCAGCAAGCGCTGCGGGATCTTCTGCGAGCCGTCCATGGCAATCTGGCTGGTCTTATGCTGCAGCGCGGGATTGGCAAAGCGCGCCAGCAGGTCGCGCCGGTAGGCCGCGGTGTCCAGCCCCGGCAGCGCGGGCAAGGTTGGCAGCATTTCCTGCTCCATCATGCCGTCCACCAGCGCGCGCACAGCCGGCACGGCGATGGCGCGGTCGGTGGTGGCCCACCCGGCCACCATGCCCAGGTAAGCCATGGTCGAATGGCTGCCGTTGACCAGGCGATGCTTGAGCGTCTCGAACGGGTGCGCGTGTTCGACAAACTGCGCGCCGCCCACCTCCCAGCGTGGCCGGCCGGCCACGAAGCGGTCTTCCATCACCCACTGCAGGAAGGGCTCGCCCACCACCGGCCATGCGTCCTCCACGCCAAGCGCGGCGCTGATGCGGGCGGCATCGTCCACGGTGGTCTTGGGCACGATGCGGTCGACCATGGCATTGGGAAAGCCGCAGCGCTCTGCCACCCAATCGTGGAGCGCGCCATCCACGCGGGCGCAGAAGGCCAGCAGCAAGCCGCGCAGCGTGTCACCGTTGGCGGCGATATTGTCGCAGCTGAGCAAGGTCAGCGGCGGCAGGCCGCGTGCCATGCGCCGTTGCAGGCCGCGCGCCAGATAGCCGATGGCGGTCACCGGGGCGCCCGCGTGCAGCAGGTCGTGCGCGATGCCCGGGTCGTTGAAGTTCAATGTGCCGGTGGCGGGGTCATGGCAGTAACCCTTCTCCGTCACAGTAAGGCTGACGATGCGCGCGTCCGCATGCGCGATGCGCTCCAGCACGGCATCGGGATCATCGGCGGCCACCAGCACCGCAATCACCGCGCCGATCACCTGCAACTGCGTGAAGCGGCTGCCGTCGTCCCGCACCCCGCGCAGCGCCAGCGTGTACAGGCCTTGCTGTGGCGCCAGCGCGTCGCGCGTGTCAGGCCGGCGCAGCGAGACGCCGACGATGCCCCAGTCTAGCGAGTGCGCGTCGGCGGCATCGGCGTGCAGCGCGGCCTCCGTCGCCGCCGCCTGGTGCGCGCGGTGAAAGGCGCCGATGCCCAGGTGGACAATGCCGCCACGCAGGCGCTCGCGCGCATAGCGCGGGCGCAGTACGTCATGCGGAAGCCGCGCGAGCGTGTCGGGATGCAGTCTTGGCGTCGTCATGGTGCCTGCCTGTGTTTGCCTGGCATTGGAACTACCAGTGCCACAGCGTGCCATCGTGGGCAAGCCGATTCACCGGCAGGTAAGCGCGTTGATAGGGATACCTGGCCGCCAGCGTCTCATCGATATCCACGCCATGTCCCGGCGCATCGCCGGGATACAGCATGCCGTTGGCAAAGGTGTAGGCGTGCGGGAACACCGCATCCGTCTCCTCGCTATGACGCATGTATTCCTGGATGCCGAAGTTGGGCACCCACAGGTCGAAATGCAGCGCGGCGCCCATGCACACCGGCGAAAGGTCGGTCGCGCCATGCGAGCCGGTGCGGACCTGGTGCATCGCGGCGAAGTCCGCGATGCGGCGCAGGTGCGTGATGCCACCCGCATGGACCACGGTGGCGCGGATGTAGTCGATCAACTGCTCCTGGATCAGCGTCTTGCAGTCCCAGATGGTGTTGAAGACCTCGCCCACCGCCAGCGGCGTGGTGGTGTGCTGGCGGATCAGCCGGAAGCTCTCCTGGTGCTCCGCGGGCGTGGCGTCTTCCATCCAGAACAGGCGGAACGGCTCCAGCGACTTGCCCAGGCGAGCCGCCTCGATCGGCGTGAGCCGGTGGTGCACGTCGTGCAGCAGGTGCAGATCCCAGCCAGCCGCGTCGCGTACCTTCTCGAACAGGCGCGGCGTGTGGTCCAGGTAGCGCTCCGTGCTCCAGTCGTGCTCCGACGGCAGCGAGGCATCAGCCGGCTCGTAGAACAGGCGGTCCGACGACACGCCATACACCTTGTTAAGCCCCGGCACGCCCGATTGCGCGCGCACCGCGCGGTAGCCCATTTCCTTGTAACGCAGCACCTCGTCCACCGTGGACTCGATATCGCTGCCATTGGCGTGGCCGTACACCATCACGCCGGTGCGGCTCTTGCCGCCCAGCAACTGGTAAAGCGGCATGCCCGCTGCCTTGGCCTTGATGTCCCACAGCGCGGTATCGACGGCGGCGATCGCGCTCATGGTCACCGGCCCGCGCCGCCAGTACGCGCCGCGATACAGGTACTGCCAGATGTCCTCCACCTGGTGCGGGTCGCGCCCGATCAGGCAGGGCGCCACGTGGTCCTCCAGGTAACTCGCCACGGCCAGCTCGCGGCCGTTGAGCGTGGCGTCGCCGATGCCGCTCAGGCCCTCGTCGGTCTCGATCTTCAGCGTCACGAAGTTGCGTCCCGGGGAACACACGATGACGCGCGCGGCGGTGATCTTCATGCTCTCTCCTGCGTGGTTTTTTTTGATGGTTCGCTGCGCCCGCTCGCGCTTACATGACCGCGCCCAGCGACCACGGCACGAACTCGTTCTGCCCGTAGCCATGCAGCTCGCTCTTGGTCTTTCGCCCCGATGCGGTCTCCAGCATCAGCCGGAAAATCTGCTCGCCCTTGTGCGCGATGCTGGCACCGCCGTCGACGATGTCGCCGCAGTTGATGTCGATGTCGTCGGCCTGCCTTTGCCACAACGCGCTGTTGGTCGCCAGCTTGAGCGAGGGCGATGGCGCGCAGCCATAGGCCGAGCCGCGCCCGGTGGTAAAGCAGATCAGGTTGGCGCCGCCCGCCACCTGGCCAGTGGCCGAGACCGGGTCGTAGCCGGGCGTGTCCATGAAGACCAGGCCGCGCGCGCGCACCGGCTGCGCGAACTCGTAGACCTCCACCAGATTGGTGGTGCCGCTCTTGGCCACCGCGCCTAGCGACTTCTCCAGGATGGTGGTGAGCCCGCCGGCCTTGTTGCCGGCCGAGGGGTTGTTGTCCATGCTGCCGTGGTTGCGCGCGCAATAGTCTTCCCACCAGCGGATCCGCGCCAGCAGGCGCGCGGCCACCGCCGGCGACGCCGCGCGGCGCGTCAGCAGATGCTCGGCGCCGTAGATCTCAGGCGTCTCGGACAGAATGGCGCCGCCGCCATGGCGTACCAGCAGATCCACGGCCGCGCCCAGCGCCGGGTTGGCAGTCAGCCCGGAGTAGCCATCCGAGCCGCCGCATTGCAGGCCCACCGTGATGTGGCTCGCCGGCACGGCTTGCCGGCGCACGCGATTGGCATCGGCAAGCAGGTCCTGCACGATGGCCACGCCGCGCGCCACCGCGCCAGCGGTGCCGCCGCTGTCCTGGATGTTGAACGCATGCAGGCGCGGGCCGCCGGCCATGCCAGCGAGATCCTCCTCGGCCAGCAGGCCATCGATCTGGTTGGCCTCGCAGCCCAGCCCCACCACCAGCACCGCGGCAAAGTTCGGGTGGCGCGCGTAGCCCGCCAGCGTGCGGCGCAACACCCGCAGGTTCTCGCCCTCGCTATCGGTGGCGCATCCCGCGCCATGCGTGAGCGCCACCACGCCATCCACGTTGGGAAACGCGGCCAGCGCCTCGGGGCGAAGCTCGCGCCGGAAGTGATCGGCAATGGCACGCGCCACCGTGGCCGAGCAGTTCACCGAGGTAAGGATGCCGATGTAGTTGCGGGTGGCCACGCTGCCGTCGGCGCGGATGATGCCGTCGAAGCTGGCAGGTGCGTCAACGTATTCGGTGGCGCGCGCATCGGCGCCGGCAGCGTGTTCGCGTGCGAACTCGCCCATGGCCAGGTTATGCGTATGCACGTGCTGGCCCGGCGCGATCGGCTGGCGCGCAAAGCCGATGATCTGGTTGTAGCGCCGCACCGGCGCGCCCGCGGCAATGGCGCGCACGGCGAGCTTGTGCCCTGGCGGCACCAGGCTGGCGACGGTCACGCCCTCGGCGGCGATGACGGTGCCCGGCACCAATTGGCGGCAGGCGATGACGATGTCGTCGGCGGGATGGATGCGGATGACATTGAGAATGTGATCGGCTGGCATGCTGGCTCCGGGCGGGTGGCTGAGAGGGGACGAGCGGGATGTGCCGCCTCAGTTGGACCAGCCACCGTCGATCACCTGCGCCGTGCCGGTGGTGAATGCCGATTCGTCCGAGCCGAGGTACACCGCCAGCGCGGCGATCTCTGCGGCGCTGCCGATGCGTCCCATCGGCTGGCGGGCCACAAAGGCGGCTTCCACCTCGGCCAGGCTCCTGCCGCCATCACGCGCCTGGTCCGCGATGCGCTGGCGCAGCGAGGGCGACTCCACCGTGCCGGGACAGATCGCATTGCAGCGGATGCCGTGGCCGATGTAGTCCGCCGCCACCGACTTGGTCATGCCGATCACCGCCGCCTTGGTGGCGCCGTAGACGAAGCGGTTGGGCGCGCCCTTGATGCTGCCTGCCACCGACGCCATGTTGATGATCGAGCCGCGGCGCTGCGCCACCATGGCGGGCAGGAAGGCGCGCATCATGCTGTACATGGCGCGCACGTTCAGGTTCATCGAGAAATCGAACGCCGCTTCGTCGCATTCCAGGATGGTGCCGTGGTGCACGAAGCCCGCGCCGTTGAACAGGATATCGAGCGCGCCGGCCTGCTTCGCAGCAGCCTGCACCGCGGCGCCGTCCGTCACGTCCAGCCGCAGCGTGGTGCAGCCGGGCTGGCCGGCCAGCGCCTCGAGCAAGCGCGCGTTGATATCGGCGGCGATCACGCGCGCGCCTTCACGCAGATAGGCTTCGGCGGTGGCGCGGCCAATGCCCTGCCCGGCCGCGGTGACGAGGGCCAGCTTGCCGGCGAGTCGTTGCGTCATCAGTCATTCTCCATAAGCGGTTCCGGCCACGTTTTCGTAGCCGGTGAAATCATCAGGAAACCAGCGCGCGCGCCACTGTGCGGCGCCCGATCGCGGCCCAGTCCCATTCGATGCCAAGGCCCGGCGCGTCCGGGGCGATGGCATGGCCAGCCTCGATGCGCACGCTGCTGGCGGCAATCTCGTCGAGCTGCGGGATGTACTCCACCCAGGCCGCGTTGGGCACCGCGGCGCATAGCGACACATGCAGCTCCATCAGGAAGTGCGGGCAGATCGACAGGTTGTGGGCTTCGGCCAGGTGCGCCACCTTGAGCCAGGGCGTGATGCCGCCAATGCGTGCCACATCGGCCTGCACGATGCCGCAGGCGCCCTGGCGCACGTACTCGGCAAACTGGCCGGGCGAGTACAACGACTCGCCCACCGCGATGGGCACCGGGGTGGATGCGGCCAGCCGCACGTGCCCGCCGATATCGTCGGCCGGCAGCGGCTCCTCGAACCACGCGATGCCCAGCTCGGCGTAGCGCGGCGCGCGCCGGATGGCCTCGGCAGCGGTGAAGCACTGGTTGGCATCCACCATCAGCTCGAAGCCGTCACCCACGGCAGCACGCACCGCTGCCAGGCGCGCCACGTCCTCGCTCGCCCGCGTGCGGCCCACCTTCAGCTTGGCCCCGCGAAAACCCGCCTCGCGCGCCGCCACGGCCTCGCTCACCAGCGTATCGGCATCCAGGTGCAGCCAGCCGCCTTCGGTGGTGTAGACCGGCACGCGCGGTTGTGCCCCGCCGGCGGCGAGCCACAGGGGCTGCCCGTCGCGCCGGCAGCGCCAGTCCCACAGCGCCGTATCGATGGCGGCCAGCGCCAGGCTGGTGATGGCGCCGACCGAGGTGGCGTGCGTGGCGAACAGCAACTCGCGCCAGATCGCCTCGATCTGGGCGGGATCGCGCCCGATCAGGCGTGGCGCCAGGTGATCGCGCAGCAGCGCCATCACCGATGAGCCGCCGGTGCCGATGGTGTAGGCGTAGCCCGTGCCCTCGGTGCCATCGTCGCAGCGGATGCGCACCATGGGCGTTTCCTGCGTGACGAAGGACTGGATGGCGTCTGAGCGCGGCACGCGCGGCGGCAGGTCCACCTGCAGCAGTTCGACCTCGACGATGGTGGCGCTCATTTGCTGCCCACCAGGTTCGGCAGCCACAGCGTGATCGCCGGGAAATAGGTGATGGCGATCAACGTCAGGAACAATGGCACCAGCCACGGCAGGATGGCCACGGTGGTGCGCTCCACCGACAGCTTGGCCACACGCGCCAGCACGAACAGCACCATCCCCAGCGGCGGATGCAGCAGGCCGATCATCAGGTTGAGCGTCATCACCAGCCCGAAGTGGATCGGGTCGATGCCGAGCTTGAGCACGATGGGCAGCAGGATCGGGACCAGGATGGTGATCGCCGCCGTGGTGTCGATAAAGCAGCCCACGATCAGGATCAGCACATTGGCCAGCAGCAGGAACACCCATTTGTTGTGGGTGAAGCCAAGGATGGCGTCGGACAGCATCTGCGCGGCCTGGCTGGTGGTGAGCAGCCAGGCGAAGATCGATGCCGCGGTGACGATGAACAGCACCGATGCGGTGGTCTCGATGGTGTCGAGCGTGGCCTTGGCCAGCGAGCGCAGCGTCATGGAGCGGTAGCGCACCAGCCCGAGGAACAGCGCCCAGATCACCGCCGCCACGGCGGCCTCGGTCGGCGTGAACCAGCCCAGCGTCATGCCGCCGATCAGGATCACCGGCGCCATCAGCGCCATCACCGCGGAAAAGTCGAAGTACCAGTCCAGCGCCAGCAGCACCGCCAGGGCGATCAGCGCGGCCACGTTGGTGGACACGCCAAAGCGCGTCATCAGCCAGATCGCCAGCGGAAAGGCCAGCACCACCGCGATCTCGACGCTGGCGTTGCCCAGCAGCTTCCAGGAGAACGCCGTATCGCTGCCCCAGCCGCGGCGGTGGGCAAACCACGCCACCGTGCCCATCATGAACAAGGTCAGCACCAGGCCCGGCACGATGCCAGCCAGGAACAGCGAGCCGATCGACACATTGGCCATCATGCCGTAGATCACGAACGGCAGCGACGGCGGGATGATCGGCCCGAGCGTGGCCGAGGCCGCCGTCACGCCCACCGCGAACTCGGTCTCGTAGCCGTGGTCCTGCATGGCCTTGATCTCGATGGTGCCCAGGCCGGCCGCATCGGCAATGGCGGTGCCCGACATGCCGGAGAAGATCACCGAGCCGATGATGTTGACGTGGCCCAGCCCGCCGCGCATCCAGCCCACCAGCGCCACGGCGAAGTTATAGATGCGCCCGGTGATGCCGGCCACGTTCATCAGGTTGCCGGCGAGGATGAAGAAGGGCACGGCCAGGAGCGGGAAGCTCTCCACGCCGGCAATCATGCGCTGCGCCAGGATCACGTCCGGCACCGTGCCGGAGGCCCAGATATACAGCAGCGAAGCCACCGCCATCGCAATGGCGACCGGCAGGCCCACCAGCATCAGCAGCAGGAAGGAGACAATCAGGATCCACATGGCGGGGGGCGCTCCGGGTTGGACGTCGGTCGTCGGTTGTCGTCGGTCGTTGTCAGTCGTCGCTGGCCTCGAACGCTTCGGGGCGCTCCAGGATGGAAAAACCCTGCGTCCAGTTCAGCCAGCTCACCTGGCAGGAGCGCAGGCACATCAGCACGAATCCTGCCAGCACCAGGTAGTAGATCCAGCTCTTGTTCCACGCGATGGTGGTCATCGGCTCGTCGCCCACTACCAGGATGTAGCGCCAGACCAGCCAGCCCGCATAGCCGAGAAAGGCAGTGCGCACAATGTCCACCAGCGTGGACAGCACGCGTGCCAGCGCATGCGGCAGGTAGCGGTAGATCAGGTCCACCTGGATATGCCGGCTCTTGCGCACGCACATGGCCGCGCCGATGAACACCACGCCGATCAGGCAGTAGGTGGCCAGCTCCTCGGTCCAGGCCAGCGAGTCGTTCATCACGTAGCGGGTGAAGAACTGCAGGAAGACCAGCGCGGTCATGAGCCAGAACAAGCCCAGCGTGAACCAGTCCTCGGCGGCGTAGCCGGCAAGGTCCACCTGCTTGTTGTCCGCCTCCTCGAAGCTGTGCGCCAGCTCCGCGACGGTGGCCAGTTGCGGCGCACCGCCTGAGGTCTCGCCGGCAACGGCCTGCGCGGGAAGGTCATCGGCAAGTCGGGAACGCATTTCCATGGTGTTGCTCCGCAAAGACTGCGATCTGCCTGATCTTTGATCTGGCATCTGGCGCCTGCCGCCGGGGTCACTGCACGGCCTGGATCTTGTCCCAGTCGGCCTTGCGATAACCCTGCGATTCAAAGCTCACGTTCTTCAGCACCGCGTCGCGGTACTCCGGCACATTGATGTCGGTGACCGTCAGGCCCTTTTGCTTGAATACCGCCACCAGCTCCTTCTCGCGTGCCACCACGTCGGCGGTGGCGCGCGTGGCGGCTTCCTGCGCCACGTCGCTGAACATCTTGCGGTCGGCCTCGGAGAGCTTCTTCCACAGGCCGCCCGAGATCACCGTGTTGAGGTGGTCGACGATATGGCCCGTGAGCACGATGTACTTCTGCACCTCATAGAATTTCTTGGCTTCGATGGTGGGCAGCGGGTTCTCCTGTGCCTCCACGGTGCCGTTCTGCAGCGCCAGGTACACCTCGGCAAAGGCAATCGGCGAGGTATTCACACCGCAGGCGCGCGGCATGGCAAGGTAGGCTGGCACATCGGGCACGCGCATCTTCAGGCCCTTCATCTCGGCGCAATGCGAGAAAGGCTTGTTGGAGGTGGACTGGCGCGTCCCGTAGTAAGTCGTGGCGACGATGTGGTTGCCCGATTTTTCCTCGTAGCCGCGCGTGAGTTCCTTGTAGATATCGCTCTTGGTATAGGCCAGCAGGTGGTTGGCGTCGCGGAAGGTGTAGGGGTAGTAGGTCACGCCGATGCGCGGAAACGACTTGGCGGCAAAGCTGGAACCCGAGATGATGATATCGACCGAGCCCATCGCCAGGCCCTGGTTGATGTCGTTCTCCTTGCCGAGCTGGGAGGCGGGGAACACATCGATCTGGTACCTGCCGTTGCTGCGCTTCTTGATCTCCTCGGCGGCCCACACCGACCACTTGTGAAACGGCTCCGAGGTCTCATACACGTGCGCCCATTTGAGCTTGGTCTGGGCCAGCGCGCTGCCGCAGGCCAGGCTGGCCACGCAGGTTGCCAGCACAAGGGCGGCCGGCAGCAACGTTGACGGCAGGCGCAGGGAAAATGGCTTCATGCTTCGTCTCCTTCGGTGTGGTGGGCCTTGCGCTCTCTTGCGGATGCGCTTGCGGCGCTCAGGTGCTGCGTGGATGGATCTATGCGGCGGTGAGCTGTACCTTGGTGCTGCGCGTCTTGTCGGCGGCCAGCGTGAATGCCGCCACGGCCTGCGCCAGCGGCAGCTGCGCCGACAGCAGCGGGCGCACGTCGAGGCGGCGTTGCGTGAGGTAGCGCACGGCCCAGTCGAACTCGCGCCCGAAGCGGAACGCGCCGACATACTCCAGCTCGCGCGCCATGATGTTGTTGGCCGGAAAGTGCAGGCCCTCGGCCGGCAACGTGCCGATCTGCACGATGCGCGCGCCACGCCGCGCGGCCAGCAGGCAGGTGTCCAGCGCCGCGCCGCTGCCGGCGGCTTCCAGGCAGACATCGGCGAGGTCCTGCAGCGCCTGCGGCGGCTCCCGGTCGGTGCGGATCACCTGGTCGGCGCCAACCTGCAACGCCACTTCGAGCGGGCGGTCCGCGATATCGCAAGCGATGATGTGCGCAGCGCCGGCCAGGCGCGCGGCCATCACCGCCAGGCTGCCGATGGTGCCGCCGCCGGTGACCAGCACGGTCTTGCCCAGCAGCTCGCCCGCGCGGTTCACACCATGCAGCGCCACCGAGAGCGGCTCGGCAAACGCCAGCTCACCCAGCGAGATATCGCTGTCCACCGGCGTCAGCTGGCGCTCGTGCATCAGGAAGTGCTCGCGGAACATGCCTTGCACATGCGGATAGATGCTGGCGCTGCCGAGAAAACGCATGTTCCGGCAAAGGTTGTCGCGCCCAGCCCGGCAGTAGTCGCATTGCCCGCACGCATGCGAGGGATTGATCGCCACCTTGTTGCCCGGCGCGACGCGCGTGACACCGCTGCCAACGCGCGAGACGATACCGGCCGCTTCGTGGCCCGGCGTCAGCGGCTCGCGGATCACGAAGGCGCCGACCTTGCCGTGGAAGTAGTAGTGCAGGTCCGAGCCGCAGATGCCAGCCGCGCCGAGGCGCACCTCGACCTCGAACGGCCCGGGAGCGGCAGGCTCCACCTGCGTGAAACGCAGGTCTTCGCTCGCATGGATATGGCAGACCAGGGACATCATGACTCCTCGGCAAGCTTGCGCGGCTTGCGCCGCGTTGGGATTGGCTCGGTGGGCTCGGTGGGCTCGATTGGCGCGCCCGCGGGCCACGCCGCGTAGAAGCGGCTGTGCGAGGCTTCCAGGTGCAGGCACATGGCCTCGCGCGCGGCATCCGGCGAGCCCGAGGCGATGGCTGCCACCACGGCGCGATGCTCGGCAATGGCCGCGTGCCAGCTGGACGCGTTCTCGAAGTGGCTGCCGAAACGGGCAAAGAGCGGGTTATGACGCTCGTCGAACAACTCGGCCACCAGGCGCTGCAGCACGGCATTGCCCGAGACTTCGGTAATCCGCAAATGGAACAGGCGATCGCCCTTGACCGGAATCTGTCCGGCGCCGGCCTCCTCCTGCATGATGGCAATCGATTCTTCCAGCGCCTCCAGCAAGGCCGGCGTGGCATGCCGCGCGGCGTTGGCCGCCATCTCGCCTTCGATGGTCTGGCGCGCGCGGATCACATCCAGCGGCGGCTCGGCCATCACGCTGGCAGCGCGCGCACGTTCCGGCGGACAGGCGTAGATGCCAGAGCCCATCCGCACCTCCACCAGACCCTCCACCTCCAGCGCGATCAGCGCTTCGCGCACCGACGGCCGCGATACGCCCAGTTGCACCGCAAGGTCTCGCTCCGGCGGCAGGCGCGCGCCCACGGGAAACTCCCCGTTCTCGATCAGCCGGCGCAACTGGTCGGCAATCTGGCGGTAAAGGCGGCGGGGTTCGATCTGCTGCAGGGGCATGTCGGCGCGCGGTCCCGAAAATGATTTGGGCCAGGAGGTAAAGTGGCCTGACCAATTTTTAGGAAGTTTTTACGCGCTCTACAAGGGGAATTTATGCAGCGCTGCAGCAGGCCGGCGGCAGTGACTGCCCTGGCGCCCGCGCCAGAGGCCAATATGGCACGGGCGGCGGCTGCAGCAAGGGATGTGGCGAGGCGGCTTGTGCACGCGTCCCGACGAAATGCAGCTTACGGGACAACCCCAATGTCATCGTCCTTGGCCTCCCTGCGACACTTTCTATACTGGAAGCACAAGTAGAGAGACAGGAGACGGCAATGCTGCACTTCACGTCACATGATCTTGTGTTCCTGATTCCGATGGCGTTGGTCGGCATGATTGCCTTCGGCGGGATCCCCTTCACAGCCCGGGCCTTGCGCATCAGTTGCCGCGCGGCGGGTGCGATCTTCGGGGCTCTGCTGGCGGTGGCCTTGCTGGAGGCGCTTCCGTTGCTGATCTGAACGCTTCGAGCGTTCCCGGCTTGCTTGTGAAAAAGGGGGCCGCTATGACACTGAGCCTGTTGGCTGTCTTGATGGCGGCGTTCCTGCTGGTCACCGTGGCCACGGCGATCTGGCGCTGTAGCCACCCCTACCGCATGCGCTATCGGCGCTGCGCCGAGCAGCGCAAGCGCGCCGGCATCTGCCGGCAAATGCAGCGGCACTAAGCCGCCCTCTGTGAGATATCGTCATCCGGGCCGGAAGCGCCCGGTAGCTGGTCGTTTGCCTGGCTGCGTTTGCCTGTCCGGCCGATCAGATCTCGATCATCGCGAATTCGCCCTTGCCCACGTCACATTCGGGGCAACGCCAGTCATCCGGAATGTCATCCCAGCGCGTGCCCGGGGCAATGCCATCGTCCGGCCAGCCCTGCTCTTCGTCGTAGACCCATCCGCAAATCAAGCAAACCCAAGTCTTGTAAACAACGGCTTCCTGCTGCAAAACGCACTCCTGTATCGATTCCGGGCGAAATGATACAGCGTTTTTTGCTCGTGCCCCGCCGATTGGGCCGGGCCGCGGGGCGCAGGGGACGGCACCGCCACCCCCTGCGCGGGCAAGGCCAGGTTTGCCGGCGATTCACTGCCGAATGGTGAAATCGACCCGGTTGGGTGCGCCCTTGTCCTTGATGCCATCGGCGTTGAGCTTCGAGGCGGTCAGGAACAGGCGGCTTTCCGGCACCTTGGCATCGCGCTCCAGCGCCTGCTTGACCGCCAGCGCCCGCTGCTCGGCCAATTGCCGGAGTTCCACCTCGGTCACCGGCGCATTCTCCAGCAGCAGCGCCTCCATCTCCTTGGTGGGCAGGGATTTCGCCAGCCCGACCACATTGCGTGGCTTCTTGAAGGAGGCGCGCTTGTAGACCGCTTCCAGGTACTTCGGGTACTCCTGAGGCGACACCGTCACCTTGGCGCCTTGCTCGCCCTCTTCGCTCTCTTCGGCCACGGCGCCCGCCTTCGCGCTGGCGCGCATCTCGCGCGACTTTTGCTCGGCCACGCGCGCGTCCAGCCAGGCGCGCTTGGCGCCGGCGGTATCTGTGGCGGGATCGATGCGGCCGCTGATCTCCAGGCGCAGCGCCGGGCGGTCGGCCAGGGCCTTGCCCAGTGTCGCGATCTTCTGCGTGGCCGCCGGCGTGAGCGTGGAGGTGCCGGGCGCAAACTCCACGTAGCCCAGTTCGTCGCCACCGCCAAAGGCAGAAGCAATCAACGAGAACGGCGAGGTGATGGCCTTGGTGAGCAGATTGACGATCACCCGCACGATCACGCCACCGATGCTGAACTCCGGGTCCGACAAGGAGCCCGACACCGGCAGGTTGATGTCGATCACACCATTGCGGTCCTTTAGCAGCGAGACCGCCAGCAGCACCGGCAGCTTGGTCGCGCTAGGGCTGTCGACCTTGTCGCCAAAGGTGAGCTGGTCGAGGTAGAGGTGGTTGCGCGCGTCCAGCTTGCCGTTCTCGATCTTGTACGCCACATCGACCGTGAGCTTGCCCTTGGTGATCGGGTAGCCAGCGTACTTGGCCGCGTACGGGGTCAGCCGGGTCAGCTCCACGCCCGCGGCCTTGGCGGCGATATCGAGGTAGAGCGTATCGGCCAGCGGGTTGAGCTTGCCGTCGATCGTGACCGGCGCATCATCGTCGATGCGGCCTGCCAGCGTGAGGTCGGCGGGCGCCGGCTCCGTCGAGGACACCTTGGAGACCGAGCCCTTCATGTCGGTCAGGTTGGCGGTGTAGTTCGGCTTGATGAAGAAGTCCGAGAAATTGATGTTGCCTTTCTCCACCGTCACGCCGCCAATCCGGATCTGCGGCTTGGCCGCGGCGGAAGCCACAGGCGCGGGCACCGGGGCCGGTGCGCTGGCGGCGCTCGGCGAAGCGGGATTGGCTTGCGTCAGGCTGGTGCTGGGCGCGGCCTCGCCCTTGGCCGCGCCGCCGGCCATCACATCCTGCAGGTTCAGGCGGCCGTTGGCATTCAGGATCACCCGCGCGTAGAAATCCGACAGCGCGACACCGGCCACGCCGAGCTTCATCGGCCCCTTGGCCTCATCCATGGCGAAATCGATGCCGTTCACCGCGAGCGAGCGCCAGCGCAGGAAGTCGTCACCGGTCACCCGGTCGACGCTGCGCACATTGCCGAGCAGCGCGTTGCCGGTGAAGCGCGCGGCGATTGGCTTGCCGGTGGGCGCCTCCACGCCGAGGCGGCCCTTGACGGTAGCGGCGCCGCCACGCAACGCCGCGTTGAAGCGGTCGGCCAGGTAGGGCTGCAGCGGCGCGAGGTCCAGTTCTCGGAAGTCGACCTGCAGTTGCGCCGCGGGCCCGGTAGGCAGCACGGTGCCGTCGAGCGCCATCGCGCCGCGCCGGCCCACATCGGCCTTGAACTTCACCGGGATGGCCCCGGCCGCCATCGGCCAGTTGAGCGCGCCCGTGCCGAGGCTGATATTGCGGAATTGATGGACCACGGGGCGGTCGCGGTTGGCGGCCGCGGGCGCATAGTCGGTCACGCGCAGGCTGCCGCCATCGAGCGTGAACTTGCCGAGCTGCGCCTTCCAGGGCAATGGCTTGGCGGCAGCCGCGCTCTCGGGCTGGACAGCCTTGGCCTGGACGGCGGTGCTGCGTTGGGCGGACTTCTGCCTGGATTGCACAGCCCACAGGCGCGCGCTTTCGAGCAATTCGCCGCGGAAGTCACGCGTGATGGCGATCTGCGGCTTGGCGACCACCAACTGGCCGGCCTGGAAGGAATGCGCGCCAAGATCGAACGCGATGTCCTCCAGCGCCACGCGCTCGGCAAGCATCACCGGCAGGTTGGCGGTGTCGCTGTCGTCGCGGGCGCGCGCGCGGCGCGCGTCGCGCCGGCGGTCGCTATCGGCAGCGGCAGGTTGGCTTGCGCCAGTCGTGGCGGCTGCCACTTGCGCCACCGTCACCGGCTCCCGGGTGGTCAGGTAGAGCGGCGCCAGTTCGACGCGGGATTTTTCCAGCGAGAAGGCAAAGGCGGGGCCACCCCACGCCATCTTGTAATGCAGCTCGGCATTGATGGCCGTGTCGCCAAGCCGGGTCTGGAGCTCCGCCGGCCACCATGCGGCAAACCCTTGGGGCTTCACGCCGCTGGCTTGCAGCGTGCCGTCCATGGTGCCGCCACGCAGGGACAGCTCGCCTTCGTGGCTGAGCGTCTGGCCCTCGCCGATCGCCAGCTTGGCCTGCACCTTGGCCGGCTTGTCGCTGTCGCCGGAAAGACCCGCCACGTCGGCGTCAAGCGGCCCGAGCGCGAGCGTGCCGGGCCCGGAAGGCGCCGAGTCGTCGCGCAGGCCCAGGCGGGCCTCTTTGACGGTAATCTGGTCGATCGCGTAGCGCCAGGGCTTTTCAGGCACCGGCGCAATGCCGGCGGCAGCGGGTGCCGATGCAGGGCCGGCCTTGGCCACGGCCGGCGCGGATGCGGATGCGGGGGCCGCCGCGGCTGCCGATGCGGCTGCAGCCGGCGCGTGGGCAGGCTTTTCTGCCTTGGCGGCTTCCGGCAGGAACGCGTCGGCCAGGTCGAGCGAGCCATCGGCGCGCCGCACTGCCTGCACGGCCAGGCCCTCCACGGAGAGGCTGCGCAGGTGGGCCATCCGCCCCAGCGGTTCAATGCGCGCGATGTCCACGGCTACCCGCCCGGCCTTCACCAGGGGCGATCCATCATGCTTGCGGATATCGGCTTCGCGCAGCGCCGCGGTGCCTGCCAGGAAGACGTCCTGCTTGTCCTTGTCCTGGATAAAGCCCAGCGTCAGCCGTGAATCCAGCAGCCCGCCCTTGATATCCGCATCCTTGAGCTTCGGCGCGAACGGCATGTAGCGCGCCAGCTCCAGGGCGTCGAGATTGATATTGAGGTGGGTCTCGCGTGATGCCGCGAATGGCAGCATGGTGCCGTCCAGCTCCAGCGCGGAGCCGTTGATGTTCGCGCTCAGCGTGGGCCGGGTGACGATCTCCACGTCATGCGGCAGGTTGGACAGGAACGGCAGCGTGATGGTCAGGTTGTCCACGCGCTGCGTCTGGTTGAGCAGCTTGTCGTCGAACACCAGGCTGCCGCCGGTCAGCGCGATATTGTTGACCGAGAAGCGTGCCGGCTCGGATTTTGGCGCAGGTGGCTTGGCCGCGAAGCGCTCCTCGATGTCGGCGTAGTTCATGCGGCCGTTGGCGTCGCGCGCAAGATGCAGCGCGGGCCGGTCGATATGCACGGCATCCACCACCGGGGCGAAGTGCCACAGTGACGCGATGGCGCCATCGATCTTGGCTTCGCCCACGCTCAGCATGGGCGTGGTGCCGTCGGGCTCGTAGATGGTAATGTCGGAAACGTCGACGGCCAGCGAGAACGGATGCACCTCGGCACCCCCAATCGTGACCTTGCGCCCCAGCGCTTCGCTGGCTTGCTTGGCTGCAAACGATTTGATCAACGGTGGCCCGCCAAAATACCCGGCCAGGCCAAACACCGCCAGCGCGGCCACAATGCCGCCGGCCACCCGCAGGCCGGCCCGGCGACGTGGCGTTGCAGTTGCTGCCTGCATGGAGAACTTGATTGCCATGTGATCCCAGAAGATTCGACCCCCAACTACCCGCGTCCGCTATGCGAACCCGCTGGAGAGCACGATGGAGCAAGCATTCCACACGGTGCCACCAGCCGGATCGGCCACTTTGTGGCCCGGATTTCACTTTTTAACGACATTATCGCAACGCTTGGGGGCAAAGCAAAGGCATTCAAAGGGAATTAAAAAGGATTTCAGAACGGTCCAGAAAGGAATGCAAGCGCGCCTTCTGGCGCCGGTTCAACGCCGATCTGGTATCGTCACGCCTTTGCGAAGCGTCTCGTCGCATGCCAGCGGCTTATCCGCCACTTAGTGCCTGCTTCTCCCGCGCTGTATCCTCCGGCCAGAACCCTCCACGTCAACCGTGTTGCGCGCTTCGCATGCGAACCATTTCCATGCGAGTCTCCTCATGCCTACCATCAGCAGTACTGCCGGAGCAGATAGCGCGCACAGCCAGCAAGCGCGCCCGCTGACCGGACAGGATTACAAGACGCTTGCCCTTGCCGCCCTCGGGGGGGCGCTCGAGTTCTACGACTTCATCATCTTTGTCTTCTTCGCCACCGTCATCGGGCAGTTGTTCTTCCCGCCGTCGGTGCCGGACTGGCTGCGCCAGTTGCAGACCTTCGGCATCTTTGCCGCCGGCTACCTGGCGCGCCCGCTGGGCGGCATCATCATGGCCCACTTCGGCGACCTGCTTGGCCGCAAGAAGATGTTCACGCTTTCCATCCTGCTGATGTCGGTGCCGACACTGCTGATGGGCCTGCTGCCGACTTACCATGCGATCGGCCTGCTGGCGCCCCTGGCACTGCTGCTGCTGCGCGTGATGCAGGGCGCGGCGGTTGGCGGCGAAGTGCCCGGCGCCTGGGTGTTCGTCTCCGAGCACGTACCGGCGCGCCGCACCGGCTATGCCTGCGGCACGCTGACCGCAGGCCTGACGGCCGGCATCTTGCTGGGCTCCCTGGTGGCCACCGGCGTCAATACCATCTTCACCCCGGCCGAGCTTGTCGACTGGGGCTGGCGCATGCCTTTCCTGCTGGGCGGTGTGTTCGGCATCGGCTCCATGTACTTACGCCGCTGGCTGCACGAAACCCCGGTGTTCGCCGAGCTGCAGAAGCGCAAGGCGCTGGCCGCGGAAATGCCGCTCAAGACGGTGGTGCGCGATCACCGCGGCGCGGTGGCGGTATCGATGCTGCTGACGTGGATGCTGTCCGCGGGCATCGTGGTGGTGATCCTGATGACGCCCACCTTCCTGCAGAAGATCTATGGCTTCGATGCGCGCACCGCGCTGGTAGCCAATAGCGTGGCCACGCTGTGCCTGACGGTCGGCTGCGTGGTGGCCGGCCTGATGGCCGACAAGGTGGGCCCGCGGGTCACCCTGTTCGTTGGCGGCCTGCTGCTGGCGATCAGCTCGTACGTGTTCTATAGCACCCTGCACACACGCCCGGACCTGCTGATCCCGCTGTACGCAGTAGCCGGCTTCTTCGTGGGCACCATCGGCGCGGTGCCGTATGTGCTGGTCAAGGCGTTCCCGGCCCAGGTGCGGTTCTCCGGGCTGTCGTTCTCGTACAACCTGTCGTACGCGATCTTCGGCGGGCTGACCCCGATGATCGTGACGCTGATGCTCAAGAACGATCCGCTGGCCCCGGCCTACTACGTGGTGGCGTTGTGCCTGCTGGGCATGGCGACGGCGCTGTTCGTCAAGGACCGATCGCTCGCCTGAACCTGATGGCAACGGCTGCGCCGGCGTTAAGCCACACGCCGGCCGTGAAAGAAAAAGGAGGGCCGCATCCGCGCCCTCCCTTTTTACGCCCATGCGCTGGCCAGCGCTAGCGGCGATGCTGCTTGAAAAACGCCCACATCAACGCGCTGGCGTCGGGGCCGATCGGCGCATGGTAGGGGTAGTCGCCATCGCCGCCGCTCCAGGCATGATCGAGGCCCGCAACCTCGCACAGCTCGACCAGTTCACGGTTCCAGGTGCCGAAGCTGGCTTCCAGGTAGTCCCCGGCCGGCAGCAGGAGACTGGCTGGCTGGCCGTTGGCGCTGTCAGCCTGCGCCACACCGGCATCAGCATCCGCCGCCACAGCGGCTTCCTGCTCCGCGCCGGTGAGGTGCCGCACCGCAGCGCCATTCATCCGCTCCTCGACCCGGTCGTTCATGCCGTTGTAGGCCAGGAACTGGCGCGCAAGCAAGCGGGCGTTGATGGGATGCACCGCACCGTCGTCCATGCCGTGCAGCACGATGGCCGGCATCTTCGGTCCGCCCGGCGTCACGCCGGCGGCATCCAGCAACATCGCCGGGTCGGCTTGCGTGCCGTGCTGCATGGCACGCAAGCCGTCGCTGGCCGTGTGGCCCGCACCGATCACGACCCCGGAATGCAGGCCCACGGCGGCAATCTTCTCGGGATAGCGCAAGGCCACGACCGCCGCCATGCTGGCGCCCGCGGACAAGCCCGCCAGATACACCTGGTCGGCACGGACGTCCCGCCTGGCCGCCAACGCATCGATCAATACCGCCAGCGCCTGCGCCTCACGGCCGCCTTCGGTGGCACCCAGGTCGAACCACTGCCAGCAGCGCTGCATCTGGCGCCGCAGGGGCTGCTGGGGATAGGCCACCATGAAGCCTTCGCGCTCGGCAAGCGCGTTCATGCGCGTGCCCGCCGCGAGATCTTCCGGCGTCTGCCGGCAACCATGCAGCATCACCACCAGCGGCATAGGCCGCTTGGGCGCGCCGGAAGGCACGTATAGCCAGTAGGGCAAGCGAGGCACCAGCTCACCCGGCAGCGGCGCGAGGCGGTGGTGGTGGGGAGCCCATTCTCCGGGCAAGGGGTGGCGCGGCGGCAAAGGCAGCGGCGCCGGCGAACGCGCCCGAAGACGGGGCGCTGCGGGATTAAGGGTAGCGATACGGTTGAACCACGTTTTGAGATGGTGCGCGGACTGGGGTTGCGCCCGGCTGATCTGCCGGAGCTGCGCATGCCAGTCCGCCGAAAGGCTTTTGGTCATGAAGACTCCTGCTATCGATATTGTTGCGATGCAGCATAGCACACGACAACCCGGCGCTTGCTGTCGCTTTTCCATCACATGTTATGAAGACAAGACATTAGATTCTTTCATCTAATCCGGCATGCGCCCGCAGATGCACTTCCGTTCGCGCCCACAATTACCAAAACACTGAATTCAGCCGACGAAAGAATGCAGATCACTAAGAGATAGCGGCAAAAGGCGTGCGGTTATACTGCGTTTGCGTGTATCGCAGGCAAACGGAGAATGTCATGACCACGCCCGACGCAGCGTTTCCAAGCTGCTCGCTGTGCTTGTTCCAGCCAATCTGCCGCAACTCGGAAGCGTCAGTTGCAAACGATCGGCGGCAGCGCAGCCTGGCCCCGGCCAGCATGCTCTGGCGCGCCGGAGAAACGGTGCATCGCCAGGGCCGGCCTGTGCTGGCCGTGTTTCCCGTGCGCGACGGCAGCGCCAAATCCGTGTTCGAGTCCCCGCTTGGCTGGCGCCAGGTCACCGCCTTCGCGCACCCGGGCGAAGTGCTCGGGCTGGAAGATCTCGATGGCCAGGCCCATTGCACCAGCGCAGTGGCCATGCAGGACACGCGCTGCTGCGTGGTGCCGGTGGAGACGGCACGCGCGCACCTGCTCAGCGCCGAGTACCGCGAGCCAATGCTCAGCACGTTGCGCCGCAATGCCGAGCGCGAGCGCACGCTGCTGGTCGCGATCGGATCGATGAAAGCCGCCCAGCGGCTGGCTATGCTGCTGCTCGACCTTGCCGGCGAACAACGCCGCCGGGGCAATGCCGGAGCGGCGCTGACCCTGGCGATGTCGCGCAACGATATCGCCAGCTACCTGGGACTGACGCTGGAAACCGTATCCCGTCTGCTGGCGCGTTTTGCCACGGTCGGGCTGATCACCGTGCGGCAGCGGCAATTGCGCATCGTCGATCCGGCTGGGCTGGGCTCCGTCTATGAAGACCCCGAGCGGGTGCCGCTACGCCCGCCCGAACCGGCGACGGATAGCCCGTCCGCCTCCGCTCCGGGCCAGTCCCGGCTGGACACCGCCAGAAGCGTGCGCACCGCGGGCGCCTCGGTTGCGTAGGACAGACGCCGACAGCAAGCCCGTGCAAACGCGGCTATGTTCAGACTATGCCGCCGTATGCGGGCTAGCCTTCAGGAGGACATCACCCTGCGGCCATGCCGCTGGCGCTCGACATCGCTTCCGGTACCTGTATGTCTATGCGGGACTTTTCTTCTGCCGTGCGCGCGGGCCTGGCGCCGCTTGGCTTCCTGATGGTGACCGGACTGACGCCTGCGGCCGCCGCGCAGGCCAACGCACCGGCCTCGCTGTCAACGCTGGCGAGACTGCTGCTAGGCACCGTCGATGGCAGAAGCACCGGCATGAGTGGCGTGACACGCCTCACCGGCAGCGTGGCCAGCTCAGATGCGGAACTCAACACGGCATGCCAGGAACTGACTCGCGCCGGGCCATTCACGCTGGACGCCGCGACGCGGCTGGAGGGATGCAGCGTCTCGCCAGGCAAGCGCGTGCAGTTCCGCCTCAGCCTGGTTGGCGTGGATGCGACCCGCGAGGGCACCGTGGCGTTCATGGCGAGCGCCCGCCCCGTGCTCGAGCGCGGCATCTGCCGCAACCCGGATGTGCCGGTACTGGGCCAGCTGGGTGTCACGCTGAACTATCGCTATGCGGGAATCGGCAACCGTGCGCTGGGAGAAGTCACGATTACGCCAGACCGCTGCCGCGCAAAATAGAGATTACTTTCTTTCCTGCGCGCATTCCTGGCGATACGCCTCATCGAGCTTCTTGCGTTCCGCTTGCCGCTCGATATTGGGATGGGTGCTGCCATCCGCGCTGGTCACCGTGGCTTTGCCGGTGGTCCATTGCGCCCCCGCGGGCAGTGCGTTGATCTTGTCGAGCAAGCCCTGGCAACGGGTGCGCTGGGATGGCGTGAGGGTGCCGTCAGCCGCCGGCCCGACATTGTCGGTGGCGGTATCCAGCAAGAGCCGCGGCGGCGGCGGCGCGACCATCGGTGCAGGCACCTCCAACTCGGCCGCGGTGGCAGCCTGGCCCGCAGGCAGCCCCAGGCCCAGTGCGGCAGCCATGATGATCGAAGCCCGTTTCATGTTCAGTTCTCCACAGCGGGGACGCATTGCGCCTTCCATGACGATGTTCCAGGGGTCGCCCTGCCGGCTCGAAAAACCACATGTTTCCGATGTCCCTCCTCGGGTGGCGGCAGCCGCCGACAATGCGGGACGAACCAGACTTAGCTTCGTTCCTTGCCGTTGCCAGCCCGACCCGTGCGATTGCGCAGCAGCTCAAGCTTGAGCAGCGCATCTGCAAGCATACTCTTGAGGCGGGTGTTTTCCTCCTGCAGGTCTCGCAACTTACGGCTGTCGCGCGCTTCGCTGCCGGCACCCTGGCCGTACTTGATGCGCCAGCCGTAGAAGGAAGCGTCGCTAAAACCATAGCGCGCGCATAGCTCGCGCACCGGCACGCCGGTGGCGGCTTCCGCCAGGTAGCCGCGGATCTGCTCCTCCGAGAAACGTCTGTTCACTGACTGCCTCCGCTAGCAAAGGCCGCTCGTGCCAATGCCCGAGCGAGACCACTTCTACCCCTGCCGCAAAGTTACCATCCGCACCGCAAAAGGCAATTCAGTGTGTTCAAGCCGCGAGTTAAGCAAATTGGAGAGACAACCCGCCACGAGGCAGCCCCCGCCTGACCCGCAACCTACGGCGATGCAAGCCAACCTTTGAGCATATCACCCATGACAGAAAAAGCAATTCAACATTTAAATTTATCGATAAAAACATTTTTTGAAATCCAACGCCATCACGTGCCAAGCTGGAAAAAGGCATAAAAAAACTAGATCGAATTGCCAAAATTTGATAGTCCATTTCCCGATTCTCTGCTTCGATTTTTTACTGTCACGCAACCGCAAAGAAATCGTGATAAGCGAAAAAAAGCTGATTTTGCGTCGCACAACGCACCTTATTGCACAAAGTTATGAAGCGAATGACACAAATATTTTTAATGTCTTTATGTCATGACAAAAAGTACTTTTTGACTTGAATTTATGAGATTACTTCCGAAGGAATACTGGCAAGTTTCAAAGTTATGTATTAATCTTGTCCAGCATTAACTAAATTTCGATCTCCAGCAACCGGGCCTCGCGCCCCGGCGCGGACTGGTGACGATAAGCGCAACGCGTAGCCGGTCGGCTGGTCATTTTTCAGCGTTGCTTCTACATACCGGGCCACATGCAAGCCGCACTGCGTCGTAGTTTCCCCCAGTTAGCCGGTAGATTTTGAAGATCGCCACGCCTTACGAATGCAATGGTGCTGCGAGAGGCTCAGGCGGAGAGGCAGAGAAGAAAACAAAAAACAAGTTTCGAATCGGGAGAAGTCACCATGCGGCATGTCAGCACCAAGCTCTTGCACGTTTTTGTTTTGTTGATGGAATATCGTGACCTCAGCGCCGTCGCCGCCTGCACGCAAGGCCGGGTTCCGACCATTGCCTACAGCCTCGCGCGGCTGCGCGAAATCACCGGCGACCCCCTTTTCATCAAGCGCAATGGCACGCTGGAACCTACCGCGCATGCCTTGCGGCTGGAGCAGACCGCCCGCCAGATCTTGTCAAAATGGGCGCACCTGGTACGCCCGCCCGGCCCCGTCGCCGAGGAAACAAGCCCGCACCGCCGCATCTCCATCGGGTTTTCGCCGTCGATCGGCGATCCGGTCATCACCGAGATCCTCACGGCCTTGTGCGAGCAGTTCCCGGATGACCGCTTCATGACGCGGCCGGTCTTTGCCGACGCCGCGCTGGCCGCCCAGCTTGGCAGCGGCGAGCTGGACTGTGCCTTCGTGGTCGATAGCCACTTCGTGCCAGAGGACGTCGCGCTGCACAACATCATGGCCACGCCGCGCCGCCTGGTCAGCGTGGTGCGGCCAGGCGGCGTCGAGGATGCGCAAGGCCGGCATGAGTGGATACTGCTGCAGGAAGACACCGAGCCCGGCAGCCCGCTGCAGGGTTTCCTGAACCGGCTCGCGCACGATCCCGCCTACCGGGAAACCGTGGTGCCGTCGTGGCACACGCAAGTTGCGCTGCTGCTTGCCGCGGGCGGCATCTGTCCGCTGCTGGACTTCAACGTGCCACTAGTGACACGCAAACACAAAACACGCCTGTTGGCGCCACCCAGCAGCTTCCCGGAATGGGCGGCCCTGCATTTCTGGGCGCCGGTCCGCGCCGGCAATGCACTGCGCGGCATCATGGAGATCGGCAGCGCCGTGCTGCATGATCCCGTCGCCGCCATCGACCGTCGTCACCTGTCGCACGAGACGCGCACCGCTGCTTACGCAGCCTGACCCTGCTGCCCCTGAAGCACGCCGCGCCACGGCGTGTCGGCTTGCGGCTCGCCACGCCCGCTGGCCCCTGAGAGCTTCCGCGCCCTCCTCTCAAAATTGAGAATAGTCTCAGTCCTGACGCCGAAGCCAACGCTTATGCTTCGTGGGCACCTCCCGCTTCCTGTTCGTCCGAGCAAAGCATGCGCCTGGAGGTGCTTTGTTCCTGTGCTGTTCGCGCCGCCGGCGAAAAGCCGCGCGGCGCTTTTTTTCAAGGGCGCGATCCACTTGCGGCAAGCGCCGCCCAGCGCGAATCGAAGCACTCCCTTTTCATGTTCGCGGCATCCGTGCCGCAAGTCCTTCCAGCTCGCGCCAGGCATGTGCGGCCCGGACACCGCGCGTGCCTGCGCTTGCGCAGGAGCATTGCCATGCCTTTGAAAATCTTGATCGCCGATGACCATCCCGCCATTACGCTAGCAGTCAGGAGCCAGTTGCGGAACCAAACCGGCTGGGAGGTCTGCGCCGACGTCCACAGCTCCGCCGAGCTGCTGCAGGCCGTGCGCGCATTCCGGCCCGAT
This sequence comes from Cupriavidus basilensis, assembly GCF_008801925.2. Taxonomy (NCBI): domain Bacteria; kingdom Pseudomonadati; phylum Pseudomonadota; class Betaproteobacteria; order Burkholderiales; family Burkholderiaceae; genus Cupriavidus; species Cupriavidus basilensis. Next base: position 2,857,243 of record NZ_CP062804.1, read on the forward strand.
ATCGTCGTCACCGATTACCACATGCCCTGCAGCAACGCGAGCGATGGCATCCGCCTGCTAGCCAGCCTGCGGCGGCACTTTCCGGCGCTAGGCGTGGTGGTGCTCACCATGATCACCAACCCGCTGGTCCTGCGTGCCATCCTGAACGCGGGCGCCCATGGCCTCCTGCTCAAGGACTCGCAGCTGGACGAACTGGTCACCGCCATCATCCGCGTCGAGCGCGGGCTGCGCTTTATCGGTGACTCCGCCGCGCGCGTGCTGGATCAGTCCGGCGCCCACTACGCACCCGGCCGCGCCGGCGCCCTGTGCCTGTCGGTACGCGAGTCCGAAGTCATGCGGCTCTACCTCAGCGGCAACTCGATCACCGGGATTGCCGGGCAGCTGAGCCGCAGCGTCAAGACCATCAGCCGCCAGAAAAACAGCGCCATGCGCAAGCTTGGGGCCAGCAATGAGCGCGAGCTGTTCGACTTCGCGGCGCAACAGGGGCTGGTGCTGCCGAACCCGGATCGTCCTCAGGAGAGCCCGCCGGCCAGCCAGTCCGACTGGCTATAATCGCAGCGCCGCGCAGGCAGCCGTTTCTGCCAGCCCCGCCACTTAGCCAGCCAACGTCCTCTCCATGTCCAACTTTGCCGCAACCACTGCACGCGCCGTTCCAGGCACCCGATCCGATGCAGCAAGGCCCCTGCGCGTGCCCGCCATGCTGGTGGCGGCGCCGGCCTCGGGCCAGGGCAAAACCACCGTGACGGCCGCGCTGGCATGGCTGCACCGCCGGGCCGGCCGCACCGTTCGCGTCTTCAAGAGCGGCCCCGATTACCTCGATCCCTCCATTCTCGCGGCTGCCAGCGGCGCGCCGGTCCACTCACTCGACTTGTGGATGACCGGCGCCGAAGACGCCGCGGCGCGCCTTGCCCAGGCAGCGGCCGAAGCCGACCTGATCCTGGTGGAGGGCGTCATGGGCCTGCACGACGGCACCCCCAGCAGCGCCGACCTGGCACGCCATTTCGGCCTGCCGGTGCTTAGCGTGATCCAGGCCTGCGCAATGGCGCAGACGTTCGGCGCGCTGGCCTTCGGCCTCGCTGGCTACGGCCAGCCGCTGGCCTCCATGCAAGTGCTTGCCAACGGGGTGGCCTCCCCGCGGCATGCCAGCATGCTGCAAGAGAGCCTGCCAGCGCATATCGCCTGGGCCGGCGCGCTGGCGCGCGACAACGCGGCATCGCTGCCCGAGCGGCACCTGGGCCTGCTAGCGGCCGATGAACTGCCCGACCTCAACGCGCGGCTGGACCGCCTCGCGGATGCACTTGCCGGGCAACCCATCGGCACCCTGCCTGCGGCCGTGGAGATCGCCGCGGCACCGCCGCTGCCCGTGCTGCCGCCGCTGCTGGCCGGCAAGACCATCGCCATCGCCCGCGACGCCGCGTTCCGCTTTCTCTACCCTGCCAACCTGGATACGCTCCAGGCGCTTGGCGCCCGGCTGGCGTTCTTCTCCCCGCTCGACGACGCTGCCTTGCCCGCCTGCGATGCGCTCTGGCTGCCCGGCGGCTACCCCGAGCTGCACGCCGCGCGCCTGTCGGCCAACACAGGCATGCTGGCCGCCCTGCGCCACGCCCATGCCAACGGCCTGCCGATCCTCGCCGAATGCGGCGGCATGATGGCGTTGTTCGAGACGCTGGTCGACAAGGCCGGGGATAGCCACGCCGTGGCGGGCCTGCTGCCTGGCACAGTGACAATGCAACGGCGCCTTGCCGCGCTCGGCCATCAACAACTGGCACTGCCCGAAGGCACCCTGCGCGGCCACACCTTCCATTACTCCAGCGCGCAAACCCCGCTGGCGCCCTACTGCCACGCCACCGTGCCGCGCGACGGGTCGCGGGGCGAGGCGGTGTTCCGGCAGGGCGCGCTGACGGCGTCCTACACGCATCTGTATTTCCCGTCCAACCCGTTGGCCATCGCGGCGCTGTTCAGCGGCACGCGGTAAGCGCAAACATCACGCAATGCCACAAAACTCGCGCCGGTACTGCTCCGGCGTGGCGCCAGCCTCGCGCTGGAACATCGCGATAAACGCGGATGCCGTGCTGTAGCCGAGTTCAAACGCGATCTCCTGCACGCTGCGGCCCGCCTCCAGGGCATCGATAGCACGCAGGAAACGCAGGCGCTGGCGCCAGTCGCCGAAGGACATGGCCAGCTCGTGCTGGCAACGGCGCGCAAGGGTGCGTTCGGTCATGTGTACGCTGGCGGCCCATTCGGCCAGCGTGCGATGGTCGCCGGGATCGGCCTGCAGCGCCTCCAGCACGGCGGCCAGGGCGGGCGTGGTTGCCGCCGGGAGGTAGCAGCGCTGCACCGGCGCCACGGCAAGCTGGTCGACCACCACATGCGCCAGCCGAAGATCGGCCGGCGTGCGCGGCACATGCACGTCGCGCGCGGCAAAGTCCGCCAGCACGCTCTTGATGATCGGGCTGATGCGCACCGTGCAGGGCTCGGCCGGCAGTTGCGCGCATAGGCCGGGCTCGATGTAGATCGAGCGGTAAACGATCGCGTGGCGCAACGTGCAGCTGTGCACCACCTTTGGCGGAATCCATATCGCGTACTGCGGCGGGGAAAGCAGCCGCATGCCTACGGTTTCCATCTGCATCGAGCCGTGCGCGGCGTAGTTCAGGTGACCCCAGCTATGGCTGTGCGCCTGCGCCAGGGTATCGGCGCCGAACTCGTCGTAGCGCAGGTAGAAGGGGCCCTCCATCCCTTCGACATCCAGGATCGGCAGGAAACGCCACTTGTCGGCCATAGCCATGTTCTTTGGGTCCGCAAGACAGAGTCCGGAATTCCGGTCGAGATGTCCTGATTGAGCTATATAGATCAACACGGACGCGCTCATGATAGCGAGCCATACACATCAGAGAAAGCGCTCATGTGGCAATACGCCTTTCCGCTCCTGGCCGTCGTGATCTGGTCGGGCAACACCGTCGTCAGCAAAATGGCCGCCGGCACCATCGCGCCGGCCGAGATCAGCTTCTACCGCTGGCTCCTGGCCGCCGTGCTCTTCACGCCGCTGGCACTGCGCCCCGTGCTGCGCAACTGGGCCGCGATCCGGCCCGGACTGTGGCGGATCGCCGTGCTGGGCCTGCTCGGCATGGTGGCCTATCAGTGCCTGGCCTACTATGCCGCCTACCTGACCACCGCCACGCACATGGGCATCATCGGCTCGCTCACGCCGATGATGGTGCTGGCATTGTCGATCTTGCTGCTGGGGCAGGGCCTGACCGCCGGCGCCGTGGCGGGGTCCGTGCTGTCGATCGCCGGCGTGCTGGTGGTCGTATCGTCCGGCGACCTAGGCAGCCTGCTGACCAGCGGCGCCAACCTCGGGGACGCACTGATGCTGCTGGCCATGCTGGCCTACGCGGTCTATGTGATCTTGCTCAAGCGCTGGAAGATGAAAGACGTGCCGGCACTGCAAATGCTTTACCTGCAGATCGTCGCCGCCGTCATCGCGTTGCTGCCGCTATACCTGCTCACGCCAAAGATGGGGCTCTCGGCCGCCAATCTCCCCCTGGTGGGGTTCGCCGGGCTGATGGCGTCGATGGTTGCACCGCTGGTGTGGATGCACGCCGTCGCCCGCATCGGGCCAAGCCGTGCGAGCATGTTCTTCAACCTGATCCCCTTGCTCACCGCGCTGATTGCGGCGGGCTTGCTGGGCGAATCGCTCGCGCCCTATCACGCGGTCGGAGGGATGCTCACGGTGTTGGGCGTGCTGCTGGCCGAGATATGGACGGTGCCGTTGAGGCTGCAACCGGCTCGGCCGTAGCAAGGGCTGGGTAGTCAGTACGGTTGGGCCAAGGTCGTCGCGGATGCCGCGCTCACACGGCGTCCGCCTTGTCCTGCTGTGTGCGCAGCACCGCTTCGGCAATGCCACCCTCAAGCTCTTCCAGGCCCTTGGACAGATTGCGCATGGTGGTCTCGGAGACGTTTTCCAGCACATCCTGCAGAAATGCCGAGCGCAGCGGCAATGCCTGCTCCACAACGCCATGGCCGAGCGCCGACAGGGTGACGTTGGTCACGCGGTTGTCGCGCTCGCTGGTGTTGCGCTCGACCCAGCCGAGCTCCTGCAGCGCCTTGAGCTGGCGCGTGAGCGCGCCCGGGTCCATGCCGACGCGGTCGGCAAGGGGCTTCTGCGCGATGGGCCCGGCATGGGCGTACAACGCGGACAGAATGCGCCAGCGTGGCAAGGGATGGCCGATGCGCTGCTCGAAAGCTGCGGCATAGGCCCGGTAAGTTCGCCCGAACTGCTGTAGCACAGCCAGGCTTTGACGCTCCAATTCCACTCCAATCTCCTGCTTGGGGCACCGTCACGCGACGGGCAACCTCCCCACATTATCGGCTAGCCCCGCGCCCCGCCCTACTCCGTTGCCATGACCGGCTTGACGGCACGCTCCAGCTTGATCGGCGGCACCCGCCGCGAACGCCACAGGCCCAGCACCGCAATCACCGCAGCCAGCGCCAGCCCCATATGGATAGCCCCAACCAGCGACAGCCGGGCCTGCTCCAGCAACAGGGCGCCATTGTGCCCGGCCGCCTCCAGCTGCGACAGCAGGCTTGCCTGCGCAGCACGGTCGATCAGGATCTGCGGATCCGCCATGCGCGCCTGCCACTGCCCGGCACCAGCGCTCTGCAGCGCATCGTGCACGCCACTGAGGTAACTGCGAGTGACCAATGTGCCCACCACGGCGGTACCAATCATGCCGCCGACCATGCGCAGCGACTGCAGCATCGCCGTGGCAATGCCCAGATGCTCGCGGCCCGCGGTCTGCTGCGCGAACACCGTCAGGTTGGGCATGATGAAACCGAGCCCGAAGCCACATAGCAGCATCATGCCCAGCAACAAATGGTGCGACATCCCGCGCGTCGCCTGGGACAGCCCAAGGCAAGCCAGCGCCAGCATGCCGAATCCCGCATACAGCATATTGTTAGGCTGGCGGATGCGGGTGATGATGCGCCCATTGATGATACTGCCCACGGTGATGCACACCACCAGCGGGGTCACCAGCACGCCCGCCTCCTTCGGCGAATAGCCAAAGCCCCCCTGGAACAGCAGCGGCGCGTAGAGTAGTAACGAGAACATCGCGAAGCCGACGAACACGGCCAGCAGGAACAACGGCGCCAGCCCGGGATTGCGGAACATCTCCAGCGGCAGGATCGGGTTCGGCGTGCGGCGCTCCCATTGCCATAACCCAACCAAGGCGCACACCGACATCACCAGCAAGCCGCCGGTGACCAGCCCGAACCCACGCTCGGGCATCAACTCCACGCACAACTGCAAGCCGCCCAGCCCCACGCCGATCAACGCTGCGCCGAGCCAATCCACCTTGATCGCGCCGGTATTGGCCTGCTGGCGCAAGTGCGGCAGGTAGCGCCAGGCAAACCACAACCCCAGCAAGCCCACCGGCAAGTTCACATAGAACACCGAGCGCCAGCCGTAGGCCTCGGTCAGCACGCCGCCAAGCGACGGCCCCACCGCATTGGCAATGCCAAACGCCGCGCTCATCATTACCTGCCAGCGCAAGCGCACATGCGAGTCGGGGAACAGGTCAGGGATACAAGCAAAGGCAGTGCCCACCAACATGCCGCCGCCAATGCCCTGCAGGCCGCGCGCAAGCACCAGGAACGGCATGCTCGTCGCCATGCCGCACAGCGCGGAAGCCAGCGTGAACACGACAATGGACGCCATCACGAAGGGCTTTCGCCCGTAGTAATCGCCCAGCCGCCCGAAGATCGGCACCGTGATCACCGACATCAGCAGATAGGCCGTCGCCACCCAGGCGTAGTACTCAAACCCCTGCAACTCCGCCACCACGGTCGGCAGCGCGGTGCCGACCACGGTCTGGTCAAGTGCGACCAACATGACCACGAACGCGATACCCAGCATGGCCAGCAGGGACTCGCGGAATGGCAGCACCTGCCCGCTGCTATGCGCCTCGTGAGGCTGCGAAATCATTTTATTGTTCCATCAATGATTGTGTAGTCAACTATTATAGGACAAGGCGTTGACTGTGAACTCATCCAATTGCTCAATTTCTAAAGCATGAGCGAGCCTTCCACGCACGTGACACAAGAGCCGCCGACACGTACCTTTCCGTTCTCGTCGACGCTGATCCTGACCCGTCCATCTCGCCCGACGCGGTGCCCCTGCGCAGCCACGTAGCCGCCTTGCGCCCCGCAGGGGGGCACACGACTGCGTCAGGAAATGGCGAAGCGGGCACAATGCGCTTCGGACATGCGTTGTCACCCGACGACATGCTTATCACCATCGGCTGCACGGAGGCGGTAACGCTCGCCCTTACCGCTGTGGCCAAGCGCGGCGAAACGCTTGCCCGAGACGAGCTCGGTGGCAAGCCTGCGTGCTGTTCGACGAGGCGCTGGAGCAAGGCATCTGCTTTGCGCCTGGCGATGTTTTTTCTGCGAGCCAAGGATTCCGTAATTGCCTTCGCTTGAGCGCTGGATCCGAGTGGAACGATCGCATCGGGAATGGCGTCCGGCGCCTGGGAGAGCTTGCAGGCGTGCTTGCAGCGCGCAGGGATATGTAGCGCCAATCAGCGGCGTGGAATGGCAAAACCCTTCAAGCCCGAGCCACCCCATACCGCGCGAGAAACATCGCAACCGCCGAATCCACCACCTGCCGCTGCATCGCCGCATCCAGCGGCGGCTGTCCCATGGTGATTTGCGGCCAGAAGGCAAACGCCTTGATCAGCGCCTGCAGCTGACAGGCCGCAAAGGCGGCATCCGCCGCTTTCAGCTTGCCGTCGGCCTGCGCCGCGCGTATCCAGACATGGATGCCCTCTTCCCGCTCGCCCAGCCTGGCGACCATTTCCCTCGCCCGCTCCGGCGAGTGGATGGTCTCGGCGATGGCAACGCGTGCCAGGTCCATGAAGCTAGCGTTGTTGAGCATGTTCATCTTCAGGCGCACCAGCTCGCGCAACTGCGCATCCACCGGCTGGTCGCTCGCGTAAGCCATGTCAAGTTCGCCCTGGCTGCTCTCCCATAGCTGGGAAAGTATCTCGGCAAACAGCTCGTCCTTGCTGGCGAAGTGGTTGTACACCGTGCGTTTGGAAACCGCTGCCCGGGCGGCGACCTTGTCCATGCTGGTGGCTTCGAAGCCGTTGTCGCGGAACTCGGCGATGGCGGCCTGAACGATGGCTTCGCGTTTGCGATCCGTCAGGCGTTGGGCTGGGGGCATGGCGTTCCTGGGGGCCTTGGCGTTGGGGAAATGGGTAATTTTACACCGACAAGTTTACTTTCCAGAAAATGGAAACTACACTGTGCAGTACAGTTTTTGCAAATCGAAGCTGGATGGAACGCCCCCGCCGCTTGCCCTGCTCCCCCACCTTGGATCCTGATTGCCATCATGACCAATCATTCGCCCCGCCCCGTCAGCCGTCAGCGCTACACCCAGTCGCCGGAATCGCGCGCGAGCCAGGCTCGCGCCCTGGCCAGGCCGCCGAAAGGCGGCTTGCTCAAGACACTGGGCATCGCCTGGCGCTTTCTCTTCGACAAACCCGCGGACACCCAGCCAGCCGGCCCGGTTCCGGTGCAAACGCTGACGCAGGCTGACCTGCTCGCCGCGCCGGACAACACGGTGTTTCGGCTTGGGCATTCGACCGTGCTGCTGAAATTAGGCAACGCTTTCTGGATCACGGATCCGGTCTTTAGCGAGCGCGCTTCGCCGGTGCAGTGGGCTGGCCCGCAGCGGTTCCATCAACCGCCGATCAGCATCGACGACTTGCCGCCCATCAAGGCGGTGATCCTCTCGCACGATCACTACGATCACCTGGACCGCGCGGCCATCATGGCACTGGCGGACAAGGCCGAGCACTTCCTGACGCCGCTCGGCGTGGGGGATCGCCTGATCGACTGGGGAATCCACGCGGGCAAGGTGAGGCAGCTCGACTGGTGGCAGACCACCGAGGTGGAAGGCGTGCGTTTTGTCGCGACACCGGCGCAGCATTTTTCCGGGCGAACGCCGTTTGACGGCAACCGTACGCTGTGGGCGTCGTGGGTGATTCTGCATACCGATCTGCGCGTGTTCTTCAGTGGCGACACGGGCTACTTCGACGGCTTCAAGCGCATCGGCGAGCGCTACGGCCCATTTGATCTCACGCTCATGGAAACCGGCGCCTACGACGTGAACTGGCCCGCCGTGCACATGCAGCCTGAGCAGTCCCTGCAGGCGCATATCGACCTGAATGGCAATTGCCTGCTGCCGATTCACAACGGCACCTTCGACCTGGCCATGCACGCCTGGCACGAGCCCTTCGACCGCATCATCGCGCTGGCCGCCGCGCGCGGCGTTCCAGTCAGCACCCCGCGCATGGGCGAGGCCGTCAGCATCCTGCAAGCGCACGCCGCGGATCGCTGGTGGCTGGACGTGAAGACGCGCCGCAACCGCAAACCGATGCCGGCCGCAAGCCCGCGCATCGTCAACGAACAGCCCTGAGAAAAACAATGCCGGGCGCATGACGGCCAAACGGCAGGCCTGAGCCACGCCAAACTCACAATCGCATCACGGTGTATCATCGCTGCGTTGCAGGCTTCGCGCCTGCATCAGCGTTCTCAGGGCGGGGTGAAAGTCCCCACCGGCGGTGATGGCGATTTTTTCGCATAAGCCCGCGAGCGCCCGGCTCTCCTCGAAGTCTCCGAGAGCCGGGGTCAGCAGATTCGGTGCAACTCCGAAGCCGACGGTCATAGTCCGGATGAAAGAGAGCGCGATGTTTCTGTTCCCCGCTCCGTCTCCCGGCGCCGGGGGAGTAAACTCGTGCGCCCTGATTCTGGTAACCCACTCTTCCGATGAAGACCATGAATCAGCTAGTTTCTCCTGTCCAGCGCGACCACCGCGACCTCCAGGACACCGCTCCCGTCAATCCGGCCTGGCGCTTTGCGTTTATCCACGCGCAATGGCACGCGGATATCGTTCATCAGGCCCGCGACGCCTTCCTCGCTGAAATGGCCGCGCGCGGCGTAGCGCGCGAGGCGGTGGACGTGATTGAAGTGCCTGGCGCGTTCGAGATCCCGCTGCATGCACGCAAGCTGGCGGACACCGGGCGCTATGCGGCGATCGTGGCGTCGGGCTTTGTCGTCGATGGCGGCATCTACCGCCACGAGTTTGTCGCGGACGCCGTCATCAGCGGCCTGATGCGCGTGCAGCTCGATACGCAGGTGCCCGTGCTTTCCGCCGTGCTGACGCCGAAAAGCTTCCACGATCACGAAGACCACCGCAAATTCTTCAGCGAGCACTTCGTCGTGAAGGGCCGCGAGGCGGCGCAGGCCTGCATCAAGACGGTGGAAAGCCTGAGCAAGCTGGTGGCGTAACCGGACCGGGCCCGCACCAGGGCTCGGGGACGCGGCGCGCATCCTCAGGGAATCAGTACGTCTCCAGGTGCAGCCGCCCGTCCTTCTTGAGCGCGGCGCCCACCGTGTCCCACGACAAACCCGCCTGCTGCGCCACGTCCCGCAAGGCCAGCACCACGCCCTCCTCCATGCTCTTGAGCCCGCAGACGTAGAAGCAGGTGTTCGGGTCCGCCAGTAGTTGCCCAAGGTCGGCCGCGCGCTCGCGCATCACGTCCTGCACATAGCGCTTGGGCTGCCCCGGGGTGCGCGAGAACGCGAAGTTGATATCGATAAAGTCCTTGGGCAGGCTTTGCAGCGGGCCGAAGTAAGGCAGCTCCTCCTGCGTGCGCGCGCCGAAGAACAGCATCAGCTTGCCGCCCTCGAACTTGCCGGACTTGCGCAGCCGCCGGCGCCATTCCGTCATCGCGCGCATCGGTGCGCTGCCGGTGCCCGTGCAGATCATCACGATATGGGAGCGCGGATGGTTGGGCATCAGGAAGCTCGCGCCAAATGGCCCGATCACTTCCACCTTGTCGCCCACCTGCAGATCACACATATAGTTCGATGCCACGCCGCGCACCGGGTTGCCTTGGTGGTCTTCCAGCACGCGCTTGATGGTGAGCGAGATATTGTTGTAGCCCGGCCGCTCGCCATTGCGCGGGCTGGCCAGCGAATACTGGCGCGCATGGTGCGGGCGGCCGCTGGCATCCACGCCCGGCGGCACGATACCGATCGATTGGCCTTCCAGCACCGGAAACGGCGCGGTGCCGAAGTCCAGCACGATATGGTGCGTGTCGTAGTCGCGCCCGACCTCGGTGACGCGCGCATTGCCCACCACGGTGGCCGTAACGGAGCGGGCGGTGGCCTTGGCGCCATAGAGGTTGGTATAGGCGTGGGCGGCCGACCACGGCGGCACGGTGGCGCCGTACTGGGCGCTGTTGAAACCGTCTTCGCCGGTGACGGCCGCCAGCGATGACGCCGGGGCGGCTTCGGGAACCGGCTCGGCATCCGCCGCCACGCCTTGCGCGGCAAGCTGCTCGGAGGAGAGTTCGTCAGGCAACGTGTCCCAGCCAAACTGCTCCACGATGCCGTAGGCCTTGGCGCGCGGCATGGTGCGCCAGTTGTCGATCGAGCCGGTCGGGCATGGCGAGATGCAGGCCATGCAGCCGTTGCACTTGTCCGCGTCGACCACATAGTTGCGCGCATCGTGGGTGATGGCCGCGACCGGGCAGGTGGCCTCGCAGGTATTGCAGCGGATGCAGATCTCGGGGTCGATCAGGTGCTGCCTGATGACCTGGATGTCGGACATGTCCATGGCGAACTCCGGGGGTGATGCGACCCCTGTGGCCGGGGCCTTTTGCCGCGGGAGCCCGCCGGGCCCCCGCCTTCTTGCGATTCTTGACGTTCGATTTTCGGCTTTCGACTCGCGGCGCTCAGTTGAAGCGCACGTACTCGAAATCCACCGGCTGGCGGTTGATGCCCATTACCGGCGGCGCGATCCAGCCGGCAAACTTGCCGGGCTCCACCACGCGGCCCATCAGGCTGGCCACATAGGCGCGGTCGGTCTCGCTAGGCAGCCACTGGTCGACATTGGCTTTCCATTCCGCGTCCGAGATCACCCGGCCATCCGGCGAGATCTTCACGCCCGAGAGCGCGCCGATATTGCGGTGGAAGGCTTTGTGCGGGACCTTCAGGCGCAACGGGATGCCAGCCTTTTCGATCACACGGTTCCAGCGCTCCACGCCGGCCACGCTGTCCTTGATGTAGTCGTCTCGCAGCACTTCGTTGAGCGCGTTGAGCATCGGCACTTCCTTTTCGACCAGTTGGCCGCCGCTGGCCTGCAGGACCTTGTAGGTCTGACCCTTGAGCACGTGGTCGTCGGCGCGCTTGCCTTCTTCGTAGCGGCCCTTCAGGCCGGTGCTGTAGAAGGTCGCGGCGTTGCTCGACTCATCCGCGCCGAACAGGTCGATGGTCACGCTGTAGTGGAAGTTCAGGTAGCGCTGGATGGTCGGCAGGTCGATCACGCCGGCGGCGCGCAAGCGGGCCGGGTCGTCGGTCTTGAGCTCGTTCATCACCTGGCAGGTGCGCTGGATCACACGCGAAACGCCGCTCTCGCCGACGAACATGTGATGCGCTTCCTCCGTCAGCATGAACCTGGTGGTGCGGGCGAGCGGATCGAACGCGCTCTCGGCCAGCGCGCACAACTGGAACTTGCCGTCGCGGTCGGTGAAATAGGTGAACATGAAAAACGACAGCCAGTCCGGCGTCTGCTCGTTGAACGCCTGCAGGATGCGTGGGTTGTCTTGCTGGCCGCTGCGGCGCTCCAGCAGCGCTTCGCCTTCTTCGCGGCCGTCGCGGCCGAAGTACTTGTGCAGCAGGTAGACCATGGCCCACAGGTGGCGGCCTTCTTCCACGTTGACCTGGAACAGGTTGCGCAGGTCGTACATGCTCGGCGCGGTCAGGCCGAGGTGGCGCTGCTGTTCCACCGATGCGGGCTCGGTATCGCCCTGCGTGACGATGATGCGGCGCAGGTTGGCGCGGTATTCGCCGGGCACGTCCTGCCAGGCGTCTTCACCCTTGTGGTCGCCAAAGTGGATCTTGCGGTTGGCCTCGGCGGGGTTCAGGAAAATGCCCCAGCGATAGTCCGGCATCTTCACGTGGCCAAAGTGCGCCCAGCCTTGCGGGTCGACGCTGATGGCGGTGCGCAGGTAAATGTCGAAATCTTGAGAGCCATCCGGGCCCATGTCGTTCCACCAGCTCAGGTAGTTGGGCTGCCATTGCTCGAGCGCGCGCTGCAGCGTGCGGTCTTCGCTGAGGTTGACGTTGTTGGGGATCTTGTCGCTGTAGTTGATGCTGGACATCATGGTCTCCGGGCTGGCTATGCGTTGGATGCGGCGTGTTCGGGTTCGGGTGCGGCTACGGGTGCGATATCACCCGGATCGGCGATATCGGGGATGTCAGGTCAGACGCGGTTCCAGTCGAACGCGGCCTTGTCGCCCTTGCCGTAGACCTTGAGCGCGCCCTTCTCGCCCACCGCGTTGGGGCGCTGGAAGATCCAGTTCTGCCAGGCGGTGAGCCGCCCGAAGATGCGGGTGAACATGTTTTCCTGGCCGTTGAAGCGCAGGTTGGCTTCCATGCCGGTGAGCGCATCCGGCGACATGGCCGCGCGCTCTTCCAGCGCGATGCGCACTTCATCGGTCCAGTCGATGTCGTCGGGGTTGGCGGTCACCAGGCCCACCGCGAATGCGGCGTCGGCGTCCAGCGGCTGTCCGGCCTTGGCGCGCACCGCGTCCAGCGCCGGTTGCTCGTCGTAGAAGCGCCGTCCCAGGCGGCTCTGCCCGGTCACCATCGGGTACAGCCCGAAATTGGTCTCAGCCACGGTGATCCTGGGCGCGCGCGCCTCGTCGTCCGGCAGCGCCAGGTGGTAGCTGCGGTCGCACGCCAGCGCCAGCTCCAGGAAGGTGCCGGCAAAGCACGAGCCCGGCTCGATCAGCGCGAACAGGCTGCGCGAGGACACATCCAGGCGGGAGAACGTGCGGCGCAGCAGGCCGATGGTTTCGCGCACCAGCCAGTGATCCCGGTTGGCGAGCAACGTGGCGTCCATCGCCAGCACGTTGGCGGCGTCGCCTTCGGTCTTGATCAGCCAGGTGCCGATATCCAGTTCGTTGGTGCGCATCGACAGGATGGCGTCTTCGAGTTCGCGCGCCAGTTGCAGCGGATACCAGGCGGCGCCGGACTCGGCGATGGCGGCGACGCTCGTCGGCTGCGTGGCGGATGGGCCCTTCACGGTGAAGGTCGCCTTGCGGCCCGCGCGGTCGATCTCCACGGTGACGTAGGTGTAGCGCAGTGCGTCGGCCTCCAGCGTGCGCGCAAGCGGGGTCAGCGCCACGCCGCTGGCGTTGGCCGGGCGGTCACTCTGCGCGGCCAGGGCCTGGGCGCGCTCCTGCACTTTTTGCGCAAAGACGGCGGGCTTGGCGATATCGTCCACCAGGCGCCAGTCCTTGGCGCGCTGGCCGCGCACACCTTCGGTGGTGGTGCAGAAGATATCCGCAAGGTCGTGGCGCACGTGGCGCTTGTCGGTCACGCGGGTCAGGCCGCCGGTGCCGGGCAGCACGCCCAGCAGCGGCACTTCGGGCAGGCTCACGGCGGAGGAACGGTCGTCGACCAGGATGATTTCGTCGCAGGCCAGCGCCAGCTCGTAGCCGCCGCCGGCGCAGGCGCCATTGACCGCGGCGAGGAACTTCAAGCCGCTGTGCTTCGACGAATCCTCCAGCCCGTTGCGCGTCTCGTTGGTGAACTTGCAGAAGTTCACTTTCCAGGCATGGCTGGAGACGCCCAGCATGAAGATATTGGCGCCGGAGCAGAACACCTTGTCCTTGCCGCTGGTGACCACCACGGTACGCACCTCGGGATGCTCGAAGCGGATGCGGTTGACCGCATCGTTCAACTCGATGTCCACGCCTAGGTCATAGCTGTTGAGCTTGAGCTTGTAGCCGGGACGCAGGCCGGCGTTCTCATCGATGTCTACCGCCAGCGTCGCTATGGGGCCGTCGAAGCTCAGCTTGAGGTGCTTGTACTGGGACGGATCAGTCTGGTATTCGACGCGGGGGGCGGTAATCATGGCTGTGTCTCCTCAGCAATGAAGCACAATAGTGCATGGATCGGGTGTTAGTGAAAGAACTATAGTTCATTCACAAAAACTCAGTCAAGCAATATTGTGCATCTAATCGCCAAGGCGTCAGAGCGGCAGTTGCAATGCGTAGCGCACGCGCTCCCGCAGCGCCAGGAAGGTCGGTTCCAGCGGCTCGGCGCTGGTGTCGACGCTGAACTCCGCCTTGGAATAGAAGGCCGCGCGGCCAGCCAGGATATGGCGCAGGTCTTCCATGGCCTCCTTGCTGGCGGCCATCGGGCGGAAGTCGCCCTGGGCGCGCACGCGGTTCATGTGATCTTCCGGGCTTGCCTGCAGCCACACCGTGGTGCAATGGGCCAGCAGCAGGTTGAAGGTGGCGGGGTCGGACACAAGGCCGCCGGGCGTGGCGATCACTGCTTCGGGATAGATCTGGATGGCCTCCTCCAGCGCGCGCCGCTCGTAGCGGCGGTAGGCGTTCATGCCGTAGAGGCCCTGGATTTCGGAGATGCTGCAGCCGGCGAACTTCTCGATCTCGCGGCTGAGTTCCACAAAGGGAAAGCCCAGGTCTTCGGCCAGCATGGCCCCCAGCGTGGACTTGCCGGCGCCGCGCAGCCCGATCAGCGCCACGCGCGGACTGCGCGCGGCGTTGCCGCCGCCGGTGCCAAGCATCTCGCCGACCGCAATGCGCACGCGGCGCAGCGTGCCTTCGTCGCGGTGTTCCAGCAACTCCCGGATCAGCAGCCATTCCGGTGACGAGGTGGACACATCGCCAAGCAATTCGGCCAGCGAGCAATGCAGCGCCGAGGCGATCTGCAGCAGCACCAGGATGGAAGCGTTGCCGCTGCCGTATTCCAGGTTGGCCAGGTGCCGCTCCGAAACCCCGGCAGCCAGCGCCGTGGCCTTGCGGGTCAGCCCCCGGCGCGAGCGGAGCTCACGCACGCGCTCGCCCAATGCGGCGAGAAAGGCGTTTTTCTCCACCCCGCCGGCTTCCGCGGCCATACCGTTGCCTGGCGCGGCATCGGCGTCCTGCTCGCCGGCAGCCTCCCGCGTTAACCCGGGAACATGCAATATAGTGCTTGACATGATTTGTTGGTGGCTCTATGTTTCACACATGCACAATAATGCATGAAGCGCGGGTATGCAACCCGGCTGAGTCTAACGGAGCCCCTTCCATGTCCCCCACCGAATTGCGCGAGCAGATCGCGCGGCTCACGGCCCGCATTGCCGGCCGCCCACTCGATGCCGCCCTGGATACCTGGCTGAATGCCGAGCATGGCGCAGGCAGCACCACTTACAGCGAACTCAAGGCGGCCTGCCAGGCCGGCGTGGCCGAGGGCTGGCTGTGCGACCGCGAGGGCGGCGGCATCCGCTACGGCCGCATCTTCAAGCCGGCCGAGGACCTGCACGGGTTCTCCGTCGACGTGGTCGACATGCAAGACATCGTCGGGCCGCATCACACGCACCCCAATGGCGAGATCGACCTGATCGTGCCGATCGACGCCGCCGCCGAATTCGACGGCCGCCCCGCCGGCTGGCTGGTCTGCCCGCCGGGCAGCGCACACCGCCCCACCGTCAGCCACGGCCGCGCGCTCGTGCTTTACCTGCTGCCCGACGGCCGCATCGACTTCACCCGCTGAGATTTCCTTCATGACCGAACTGCTTTCCAACTATCTTGGCGGCCGCTGGCAAGCCGGCTCCGGTGCCGGCGCAACGCTGTCCGACCCGGTGCTGGGCGATGCGCTGGTGCGCGTGGATGCCACCGGGCTCGACCTTGCCGCCGGCTTTGCCTTTGCGCGCGCGCAAGGCGGCGCCGCCTTGCGCGCCATGACCTACCGCGAACGCGCCGCCATGCTGGCCGCCATCGTCAAGATCCTGCAGGCCAACCGTGATGCCTATTATGAGATCGCCACCGCCAACAGCGGCACCGTGCACAACGATTCCGCCGTGGATATCGATGGCGGAATCTTCACGCTTGGCACCTATGCCAAGCTCGGCGATACGCTAGGGGAGCGGCGCTACCTGATCGACGGCGACGCCGCGCGGCTCGGCAAGGACCCGCTGTTCCAGTCGCAGCACGTGCAGGTGCCCACGCGCGGCGTGGCGCTATTGATCAACGCCTTCAACTTCCCGAGCTGGGGCTTGTGGGAAAAGGCCGCGCCAGCACTGCTGGCGGGCGTGCCCGTGATCGTGAAGCCCGCGACGGCCACCGCCTGGCTGACCCAGCGCATGGTCAGGGACGTGGTGGACGCTGGCGTGTTGCCGCCCGGCGCGCTGTCGGTGGTATGCGGCAGCGCGGCCGGATTGCTGGACCAGCTGCAGCCGTTCGATGTGGTCTCCTTCACCGGCTCGGCCCAGACCGCCGCGCTGATCCGCTCGCATGCGGCGGTGACGCAGCGCTCGGTGCGCGTCAATATCGAGGCCGACAGCGTCAACTCGGCCCTGCTGCTGCCCGGCGAAGCCGCCGGCAGCGAAGCGTTCGACCTGCTGGCCAGGGAAGCCGCGCGGGAGATGACGGTCAAGTCTGGGCAGAAATGCACGGCCATCCGCCGCATCTTCGTGCCCGAGGCGCTGTATGACGCTGCCGCCGACGCCATCGGCGCGCGGCTGGCCAGGGTCACCGTGGGCAATCCCCGCCATGAAACGGTGCGCATGGGCGCGCTGGTCAGCCGGGCGCAACTCGCCTCGGTGCGCGAAGGGCTGGGTTACTTGCAAGCACAGGCCGAGGTGCTGCACGACGGCGCGACGCACGCGCTGGTCGATGCCGATCCGGCCGCGGCCTGCTGCGTCGGGCCCACGCTGCTAGGTACGCGCGATGCGGACGCTGCCGATCGCGTGCATGACACCGAGGTGTTCGGCCCCGTGGCCACGCTGGTGCCCTACCGCGATGGCGCTCATGCACTGGCGCTCGTGCGCCGGGGCCAGGGCTCGCTGGTGGCATCGCTCTACGGCAGCGATGCCGAGGCGCTGGCCCAAGCCGCCGTGGAACTGGCCGATAGCCATGGCCGTGTCCACGTGATCTCACCCGAAGTTGCCCAGCTGCATACCGGCCACGGCAACGTCATGCCGCAATCGCTGCACGGCGGCCCGGGCCGCGCAGGCGGTGGCGAAGAACTGGGCGGCTTGCGCGCGCTGAATTTCTATCACCGGCGCAGTGCCGTGCAGGCAAGCACCAGCGTGCTGGCACAGCTTTAAAGCACCACCGGCACCACCAGCACCGCCACGGCAGACCCACCAAGAACATCGATCCATCGATCCGTCGATAGGGGGAGACAAGCATGACAGCCGAACCACAAGTCCAGCCACCCGGCACGCCGTTCAACTTCGCCCAGCACCTGATCGCGTGCAACGCGCAGCGCCCCGGCAAGACCGCCTACATCGACGACCACGGCACGATGCGCTACGGCGAACTGGCCGAGCGCATCCGCCGTGTTGCCGGCGCGCTGCAGGCCAGCGGCATCCACCGCGAAGAACGCGTGCTGCTGCTGATGCACGATGGCAACGACTGGCCGGTGTGCTTCCTGGGCGCGATGTATGCCGGCATCGTGCCGGTGGCGGTCAACACGCTGCTCACCGCCGACGACTACGCCTATATGCTGCAGCACAGCCGCGCGCAGGCCGTGCTGGTATCGGGCGCGCTGCTGCCCGTGCTGCGGCAGGCCATGGCCCAGGGCGGCCATGAAGCCGCCACGGTAATCGTCTCGCGGCCCGCCGGTCCGCTGCCCGATGGCATGATCGCCCTCGAAGCGTGGATCGAGCGCAACGCGCCGCTAGCCGCGCCGGCCAGCACCGGCCCCGACGATCCCGGCTTCTGGCTCTATTCATCAGGCTCCACCGGGCGCCCCAAGGGCGTGCTGCACAGCCAGGGCAACCCGTACTGGACCGCGGAGCTCTATGCCAAGCCCGTGCTGTCACTGGGCGAGGCCGACATCTGCTTCTCGGCCGCCAAGCTCTACTTTGCCTATGGGCTCGGCAATGCCCTGACCTTCCCGCTGAGCGTGGGCGCCACCGTGGTGCTGATGGCCGAGCGGCCAACCCCCGAGGCCACGTTCAGGCGCTGGCTGGACTATCAGCCGACCGTGTTCTTCGGTGCGCCGACCGGCTACGCGGGCATGCTCGCCGCGCCCGGGCTGCCCACGCGCGAGCAGGTCTCGCTGCGCCTGTGCTCCTCCGCCGGCGAGGCCTTGCCCGCCGACCTGGGCGAACGATTCACCGCGCATTTCGGCTGCGAGATCATCGACGGCATCGGCTCGACCGAGATGCTGCATATCTTCCTGTCCAACCGCCCCGGGCAGGTTCGCTACGGCACCACGGGCTGGCCGGTGCCGGGCTATGCGGTGGAACTGCGCGACGAAGACGGCCACGCCGTGCCCGACGGCGATGTGGGCGACCTCTATATCCAGGGCCCGAGCGCAGCGCTGATGTACTGGGGCAACCGCGAAAAATCGCGCGAGACCTTTCGCGGCGGCTGGACCAAGAGCGGCGACAAATACGTGCGCAACGCCGACGGCAGCTACAGCTACGCCGGGCGCAGCGACGACATGCTCAAGGTCAGCGGCATCTATGTCTCCCCGTTCGAGGTGGAAGCCACACTGGCCCAGCACCCCGCGATACTCGAGGCCGCCGTGATCGGCGTGCCCGACCAGGCTGGCCTCACCAAGACCAAGGCCTTCGTGGTGCTCAAACCCGGCGCGCAGGTCAGCGAGACAGAGCTGAAAGCCTTCGTCAAGGAACGGCTGGCGCCATACAAATACCCGCGCATCATCGAATTCATGGACGCGCTGCCGAAGACGGCCACGGGGAAAATCCAGCGCTTCAGGCTGCGGGAGATGGAAGGCGCGCCGGCATGACAAGCAAAGCAGGAGCACGCCAGCGCCCAACGGCATAACAAGCGCCCGCCCTCTCCCCCGGCCCCTCCCACAAGTGGGAGAGGGGAGCCAACCAGCGGCAAGATCAACCAACTGGTGTAGCCGTGATTCCCGCCCGAAGGGCGGGAATCACTCCAACGCGATGCGAAGCGAGCCGTGAAGGTGTGCCAAGGCCGTATGGCGCGCCTTCTTTGCCTACTTTCTTGGCAAGACAAGAAAGTAGGTCGCCACCCCGCAGGGGTGGTGAAACCGCCTTTGACTTTAAGCCTTTGACTTTGACGTTTAGCAACCCCACCAAACAAAAACAAAACCCAAAAGGAGCCCCCCCACGCCCTTCCTGCTCAAATCGAACCAGATCGACGCGCTGGCGGGGTCACACACAGCATCGTAAGGGGGCGTGCGGCGCGGGCGCCGCCACGCATGCACTTGCGGGTAAGATCGCGGTTAGCTCCGACCTGCCCGCTCGACGGGCGCATCCCGAACGTTCATTCAAATCCACAAACGATGACCCCATTTCGCGGAAAGCTTCGGACGCGCCATCTGGAGATCATTCTCTCCGTCGCGGAACTTGGGAACCTGTCCAAGGCCGCCGAGCAATTGCACATGACGCAGTCCGGGCTCTCGCGGGCGGTTGCCGAGGTCGAGGAGATCGTTGCCGGGAAGCTGTTCGAGCGATCCGCGAAGGGCATGGTGGCCACCGCGCTCGGGGCCGCCATGTGCCGCCATGCGGCCTTGCTCCTGAGCGACTTCCACAAGGCCGAGGCGGATCTGGGTGCCATCGCCAGGGGCGATCTCGGCAACATGATCCTGGGCTGCTTCTCGATGTTCAGCCGGTGGCCGCTGGCGGAGGCCATTCTCCTGTTCCGCCAGGCGAATCCGCGCGTGGAGATCACGGTGGAAGTCGGATCGCACGAGGCCTTGATCGAGAAACTGGATGCGGGCGCGATCGACCTGCTCATCAGCCGCGCCCCGAGAAGCCAAAGCGCGGAAACCTACCGGACCGCCGCGCTGGTGCATGACAGCATCGTGCTTGCGTGCGCACCGGATCATCCGCTGGCCAGGCAGGATGTCGATATCGCGACGTGCGTCCAGTACCCCTGGATCTCCGCGCCACCGGGAAGCATCCTGCGGGAAATGCTGGTGCATGAAATCCGGGAAACCGGTCTCCCGGCGCCGGAAATCGTGGGCGCGCTCTCGCTGGAACTAGGGCGCGAACTGATGTCGCACGGCCACTTTCTGTGGCAGCTCCCCGAAAGCGTTGCGCGCTTCATGGCCGCGCGCGGCGAGGTTTGCATCCTTCCGCTGTCGTTCAACCTTAGTCTTGGTCCGCTATCGGCCATCTGGCGGCGCGAGCGGACCAGCACGCGGCAGACGCGCAGCTTTATCCTCAGCCTGCGGCGCGTCGTCGAATCCTCCTGGGACGCAGGCAGCCACTGAGCCTGCGGCTTGCCCCATTCGCGGGCAATCAAACACCCCTTCAAAGCCGTCCGCACCGCGCTTGCGCCACTGCGTTTTCCCGTGGCGTGGCCCGCGTCCGCCATGCTTTCTCACCTGCC
This sequence comes from Cupriavidus basilensis, assembly GCF_008801925.2. Lineage (NCBI taxonomy): Bacteria > Pseudomonadati > Pseudomonadota > Betaproteobacteria > Burkholderiales > Burkholderiaceae > Cupriavidus > Cupriavidus basilensis. The sequence goes on from NZ_CP062804.1 coordinate 2,877,663, forward strand.
TCGAAGCACCGGCACAGGCCATGCGACCTACGCATGGCGCTTCTCAAATTCGTCATGCCTTGCCGCGCCACCTTCGCTCTACCATCGGTATCGGTCACAGGCTAGAGACATCGCCCACGCGGCAAGTCTTCGCCGGATATCAGAGAGATCGCCACCTTGTACTGCTGAACGTGAGCGCTCCAACCGAAACCAAAAAAGGAGGAAACAATGAGGAAGAAAGGCTGCAGGTCTGCCATCACGGGAAGTGCATTTCCACGAATTCATCTGCGCCGGCTTTGCCTGGCGAGCCTGGCGACAACCGCGCTGGGCATGGCGGCCAATGCATCGGCGGCGCAGCCCGACGGCGTCTCACTCAGCGGCCTGGTAACGGCAGGCCCCACGGTGACGTCGAATGTCGGAGGGGCTTCCCGCTATGGCGTCGACTCCGGCCCGTACCGGCCCAACTACATCGCCATGAACGGTTCCGAGACGCTCTCGCCGGACATGGCGGCGTACTTCAGGCTGGCCGGCCGGTTCTTTGCGGATAACGGCCAGACCGTCGGGCAGCTCTTCAACACCAACGCGATCGTTGGCCTGCGCGGTTCGCTGGGCGACCTCGCCCTGGGATACACGCGGGACTTCATGTTCGATTTCCTGACGATCCCGGGCTTCAGCGGCTCGTGGTTCGGCGGCATCTGGGGCAGCCCGCAGGGGCCGTTCCTGAATTTTGGCGGCGTCTATAGCCCGGCTCGCGTGGGTTCGTTCGACGCCGACCGGACCAACGGCGAAGCGCTGGCCAACGCGGCCAAGTACACCAAGCAGTTCGGGCCGCTCAAGCTCGGCGCGATGTACGCCCTTGGCGAGCGCACCACCTCGATCAACGACGGAAGCACCTATAGCCTCGGCGCACTCTACGAAACCCCGCGCTATGGCGCCGCCGTCGCCTATACGGATTTCAGGGATAGCAGCACGCCGACCAGCCGTGGGCACTTTCAGACGATGGGCCTGGGGGCGAAGTGGAACATTGGAGAATCGACGATTGCCGGGTCCTACACCCGCGTGAGAAACGCGCTCACCAATGGCGCGATCGACACGTTCGGCACTGGTGCGACAGTGCCTGTGGGCGAGAGCTACACGATCAACCTCCACTACCAGTACATGAAGGGCAACGCGGCGCTGCAGGATCGCTACGCGCATCAGGTCCTGCTGAAACTGGACAAGGCACTGTCGCTGAGAACCCATGTCTACCTGCAAGCCGCGTTCCAGAAGGCGGGGGGCACCGCGGATGCGAAGGCCTTTATCAACGGCGCTGCCGGCCCGTCGGACAGCAACAAGCAAGTACTGTCCGGGCTCTTTGTCGAGCACGCATTCTGATCGGAACGAGCGCCTACCATGAAGAATCCCCCATTGCGTGCCGATCCCCTGGACATCTCCGAGGTGATCGACAACATCCCGCCCAATCGACAACGCCGCCGCATCATCGCCATCTGCTTTGCCGTGGTTGCGCTCGAGGGCTTCGATGCGGCCATCATCGGATTCATTGCGCCGCAGGTCGCCACGCACTTCGGCGCGAAGCCTGCCGAGATCTCCGCTGCCATCGCAGCGGGCATGTTCGGGCTGCTGCTCGGCTACATCACTGCGGGAAGCGTGGCCGATACGCGGGGACGAAAGCCTGTGCTTGTGGCCGGCACGCTCGCGTTTGCGCTAGCCACCCTCGCCTCTGCGTTCAGCGCGTCGCTATTCCAGCTGGTGGCATGGCGATGCCTGACCGGTGTGGGCGTCGGCGTGGCGATGCCCGCCGTTGCCGCGCTGCTGGCGGAACTGCTGCCCGCCCGCCGGCGCGCCTCCGCGCTCTCCGGCGTGTTCTGCGGATTCCTGTTCGGTTCTGCCGCGGCGGGCTTCCTGACGGGGCACCTGATCGATGGCATCGGCTGGCAGGGGCTGCTTCTCCTCGGCGGCATCGGGCCGCTGCTGCTCGTTCCCGCCATCCTTGCGCTCTTGCCCGAGTCGCCAGCCTTCCTGGTGCAAACCGGGGCCGGTTCGGGCCGGGTATGCGCCGCGCTGGCCAAGCTAGGCGCGCCCCAGCCTGGCGCAGCGGTGTTCAAGGCCCCCGCGCAGGCGGCCGAGATCACCAAGGGCAGCGTGGCGCAGCTCTTCAGCACGCAGTACCGCTCAACCACGGTGCTGCTCTGGCTGCTGATGTTCCTGATACTGGGCAGCTTCTATGTCATCGCGAGCTGGCTCCCGACCTTGATCAAGAGTACCGGGGAAAGCGTTGCCATGGCCTCCAGGACAGCCTCCCTGTTCCAGTTTGGCGGCCTGGCCGGCGCAGTGGTCGGCGCCTTCGCCATCCGGCGCGTCGCGCCGTTGCGTTTCGTCGGGATCGCCTTGCTGATCGGTGCCGCCAGCCCGCTTCTGATCGCCGCGCCCGATGCCACGGCAGGGTACGCCGCCGCCGTGTTCTGCTCGGGCTTCCTGATCAGCGGGCCCATCGTCGTGCTCAACGCCGTCGCGGTTGCGGCCTACCCCACGCAGATACGTTCCGTGGGCGCGGGCTGGGCCAGCGCGCTCGGCCGCGTGGGATCGTTGGCGGGCGCAGGCTGCGTCGGGCTGTTGATCAAGTCCGGCGTGGGCCTGCCCGAGATCATCGCCGCTGTCAGCGCCACGGTGCTGGTGTGCGCCGTGATCGTACCGTTCCTAATCCGCAAATTACGTGAACCTGGAGTCTGATCCAATGCCTGTCAAAGAGAAATCCGTTGTGGTGTCCTTGTCCATCGGCGCCCTCCGTGGCGAGGCGACCGATGGCGTCTTTGCATTTCGCGGGGTGCCTTATGGCGAGCGAGCCCATGCTGGGAGCCGGCTATCCGAAGTGATGCCGCCGTCCGCATGGACTGGCGAACGCGATGCCACCGCGCTCGGCGCGGTCTTTCCGCAAGCCCCTTCGCGTCTGGCTACGGTCATGGGCAACGGCATCGACCGCAACCCGCAATCCGAAGACGCATTCCTCCTCAATGTGTGGGCGCCGCGGGACGCGGAGCGCCGGCCAGTGTTTTTTTTCATTCATGGCGGCGGCTTTCTCACCGGCGGTGGCACCGCTGCCTGGTATGACGGCGAGCGCATAGCCAGGGAAAGCGGGATGGTGGTGGTCACGGTCAACTACCGGCTTGGCGCGCTGGGCCATTTCACCGATGCCAGCGATGCGCGCGGCGCCAATCGCGCCGTTCGCGACCTGATTCGCGCCCTGGAGTGGGTGCAGGAGCATATCGGCCGGTTTGGCGGCGATCCGGCGTGCGTCACGGTGGGCGGCCAGTCGGCCGGGGCCTACTACGCCTGGTTGCTTGGCGTCAGCCCCGCGTCGAAGGGGCTGCTCCATCGCAACGCCATGTTCAGCCTGCCGGCCCTGCCGCCACTGTCGCCGGACGACGCGTATCGCACGAGCCTCGCATTGCTCGACGCCGCAGGCGCGCAAGACATCGGCGCGTTGTCGGTCAATGACATCCTTGCCGCGCAGGGCCAGTTGATGCGCTCGCGCGCCAGTTTCGGTGCAGTCTCGGTCGGCTTGCGGCCGGTGGCAGAAGAAGGCCTTGTCCCCGACTGGCTCTTCGACCTGCCGCGTGCGGCCAGGCAAGCGCACGTGTCAGCGTCCCTGCTCGGCTTTACGGCTGACGAGAGTAGCGCCTTCATGGCGGCGGCGCCCGAGGTGGTGCAAGCCACCGAGCCCCGGGTCAAAGCCTGGTTCGAAGCCGAATTCGGGACGGATGCGATGAAGTACTATGCCGCCTTTGCCGCCGCGCGCCCTGCTCACACGCCGTACACCCAGATCGTCGATGCGAGCGGGTACAAGCTGTTCGGCGCGGCGGCACGCGAGATCGCCAGCGCTCTCGCCAGCGCGGCCAAGCCTGTCTATCCATACCGGTTCAGCGTACAGAGCCGCGTGCCAAACCTCATGAGCCCGCATTGCCTGGAACTGCCCTTCCTGTTCGGCAACCGCGGCAACTGGCTTGATGCGCCCATGATTGCAGATATCCCTGAAGAGACATTCGAGAACGTGGGCGCCGCCTTCCGCCTGGCCATATCCAGCTTTGTCGCGACGGGCAAGCCAGCCACGCTGTCCGGTGCTGCCTGGCGGCCCTTTGATGTCGCCGAGCCGGGCATCGCGGACATCGCGGATGCCGGCATCTCCTGGCAGCCGTGGCATCCCTTGCTTGCCACGTAGTGCCAGCCATGAGCCGGCTCGGGCATTGCGAGGACCTGAACCTTGGGGCATTCGTCTCGGGCCGACAACACTCCCCCCGCTCTGTGTGGCGGCAGACATTCGCAGCCATCTCCTGGTCCCAGACTCATCCCTGTACGTGACTGGCCCCTGGCACCGTACCTTCGCCCCGCCATGCCCTTTCCCTGGCTGGCGGGGCTCCTTTCATCTCCGGCAGGAAAGCCGTCAAGCCACCGATGCCATCACCGGGCCAGCCGTGCCCCCGGCCACATCCGCACCACCAGGGCCCCGACGGCCGTCGCGGTCGACAACAGTGTCACCGCCATCCAGCCCCAGCGCGCCAGCAGCACGCTGCCCAGCGCGGCGCCGGCCGCCATGCCCACGAACATGCCGACAAACAGCACCGCATTGAGGCGGCTGCGGGCGCCAGGCTCGATGCCATAGACGATGGTCTGGTGCGCGACCAGCGTCACTTGCACACCAAGGTCGAAGCCCAGCGCGCTGGCGCCAATCAGCCACAGCCGTGCGTGCGGTGCGAGCAGCGGCGAGAGCAGCATGCCGGCGAACGAGATCGCGGTCAGCGCGATGCCCAGGCGGGTGACAAGCTCCGGGCCCTTGCGGTCTGCCAGCCGGCCGGCCAGCGGTGCGGCGAGCGCGCCGGCGGCACCGGCCAGGCCGAATGCGCCGGCAGCCGCGCTGCCCAGGTGGAACGGCGCGCCGTGGAGCATCACGGCCAGGGTCGACCAGAATGCGCTGAAGCCAACCGACAGCAGCCCCTGCGACAGCGTCGCCCGGCGCAGCGCGCCGTGCTTCTGCCACAGCTTGCCGAGCGAGCCCAGCAGCGCGCTGTACGCAAGATGGGTGGTGGGCTTGAAGCGCGGCAGGCCGCGCGCGGCCACCACGCCGATCAGCGCAATGCTGGCTGCTGCGATCACGAACATGATGCGCCAGCCGAAGTGCTCGGCCACAAACCCGCTGAGCACGCGCGAGAGCAGGATGCCGAGCAGCAGCCCCGTCATCACGGTGCCGACGACCTTGCCCCGGTGCGACTCGGGCGCCAGCGTGGCGGCGGCCGGCACGATGTCTTGCGCCATCGTCGCGGCCAGCCCGATCGCCAGGCTGGTGGCCAGCAGCAGCCCGATGCCGGAGGCGGCGCCGCTGGCCAGCAGCGCGACGCTGAGCACGGCAGCCTTGGCCAGGATGATGCGCCGGCGGTCGTAGCGGTCGCCTAGCGGCGCCAGCAGCAGGATGCCCAGCGCATAGCCGAGTTGCGTGAGCGTGGGCACCAGGCCGACCGCCGCATCGGACGCGCCGATGTCCGGGCCCAGCACGCCGAGCATCGGCTGGCTGTAGTACAGCGACGCCACGGCAAGGCCAGCGCCCGCGGCAAGCAGCAGGACCAGCCGTGCGGGCAGGCCGGTGGCGGGGGAGTCCGCCGTGTGCGCTGTGCGCGCGGCAGCGGTGGTATGTGTGGCTTGAATGGAAGACATTGCGTTAGCCCTCGGTTGGAAAACATGGCTGGAGTTTGCCGGTGGCCCACGGCACGTGGTAGTACTACACTTCGCACAATGGCTATACGCCAGACGCATGACCAACAGCCGCCATGCCGGAAACCATGAAAACCCTGCCCTCCGCACCAGTCGCACCAGTCGCCCCAGTCGCTCCGGCCACCTCCGCCACGCCTTCCGCCGACCGCGTCGAGCTGATGCAGACCTTCGTGCGGATCGTCGAGGCCGGCAGCCTGTCGGCGGCCGCCGCGCAGCTAGGCACCACCCAGCCCACCATCAGCCGCCGCCTGCAAAGCCTGGAGCGCTCGCTTGGCCTGCGCCTGCTGCAGCGCTCGACCCATGCAATGAAGCTCACCGAGGATGGCGAGCGCTGCTTTGGGCGCGCCAAGGAGCTGGTAGCGGGATGGGAGGCTTTCGAAGCGGACCTGCGCGGCGCCGGTGACGAGCCCGAGGGCACGCTGCGGGTCGTGGTGCCGCATGCCTTCGGGCAGCAGCAGCTGGTGGGGCCGCTGGCGGAGTTCCTGCGCCGTCACTCGCGGGTGACGGTGGAGTGGCTGTTGTATGACCGGACACCGGAGTTCATTGCCGACGGCATCGACTGCGCCATCCACGTGGGCGAGGTGAGCGACCCGTCGGTGGTGGCGATCCGGCTTGCCGAGGTGCCCCGCATCGTCGTTGCCGCGCCTGCCGTGCTGGAAGGCTTGGCGACGCCCTCGCACCCGAACGAGCTGGCCATGCTGCCCTGGCTTTCCCTGCGCACCTTCTATCGCAACGAGGTGACGCTGACCCATGCGGTGACAGGCGAGAGCCAGCGGCTGACGTTCCGCCCGCGCCTGGGCACCGACAGCCTGTATGCGCTGCGCAGCGCGGCGGCGCTGGGACTGGGCGTGGCCGTGGCGTCGGCCTGGCTGATGGCCGAGGATATTGCACAGGGCCGGCTGCTGCACCTGGTGCCCGAGTGGCAGGCATCCTCGCTGCCGATGTACCTGATCTATCCCTATGCGAGCTTTTATCCCGCCAAGCTGCGCCGCTTTGTGGAGACGATGCGGCAATGCGTGCCGGCGACCATGGCAGGCTGAATCCTGGCGCAGCGCAAGCTGCCGCCGGGCGGCAGGCTCAGTATCGAGGGGCTCGGCATCGACCTGCCGGGCCGCTTCGAGCGATAGCCAGAGCCCAGAGCCCAGAAACCAGAGCCACCCCGGCCCCATCAGATCTCGTCCGGCACCCGCTCCAGGTCTTTCATCCACACCACGGACTCCGAATCGCTCGGTGCCCGCCAGTCTCCGCGCGGCGACAGCGAGCCCCCCGACCCCACCTTGGGCCCGTTGGGCACGCACGAGCGCTTGAACTGGCTGGTCCGGAAAAAACGGTCGAGGAAGATGCGCAGATTGCGCTTGATGTCGGCCACCTTGTACACATTGCGCACCACGTCCAGCCCGTCAGGCCAGTTGCCCTTGTCGCGCTCGCCCCATGCGCTCAGGGCAAGGAAGGCGATCTTGGTCGGCGTGAAGCCGAAGCGCAGCGTGTAGTACAGGTTGAAATCCTGCAGCTCATACGGACCGATGAAGTGCTCGGTCTTTTGCTGGGGCGCGTCGGCTGAGTCGCCCGGCACCAGTTCCGGGCTGATCTCCGTGCCAAGCACGTCGAGCAGCACGTCCGAGCCGGCATTGCCGATCTGCCCGGTCTCCGCCACCCAGCGGACCAGGTGCGAGATCAGCGTCTTGGGCACGCTGGCGTTCACGTTGTAGTGCGACATGTGGTCGCCCACGCCATACGTGCACCAGCCCAGGGCCAGCTCGCTCAGGTCGCCGGTGCCGATCACGATGGCGTGGCTGTGATTGGCGAAGCGGAACAGATGGTTGGTGCGCTCGCCCGCCTGTACGTTCTCGAACGTGACGTCGTACACGGGCTTGCCGCACGCATAGGGGTGCTCGAGGTCCTTGAGCATCTCGACGCAGCTTGGCCGGATGTCGATCTCCTTGGCCACGCAGCCCACCACCTCCATCAGCTTGCGCGCCTGGAGCAGCGTGCGCTCGCTGGTGGCAAAGCCCGGCATGGTGATGCCGATGATGTTGGTGCGCGGCAGCTTCAGCCGATCCATGGCCTTGGCGCACACCAGCAGCGCGTGCGTGGAATCCAGCCCGCCGGAGACGCCGATCACCACCTTGGAGATGCCGCTGGACGACAGCCGCTGGACCAGCGCCTGCACCTGGATGTTGTAGACCTCGCTGCAGCGCTCGTCGCGCCGCCGCGCATCGGACGGCACGTAGGGGAAGCGCTCCACCGTCCTGCGCAGCGGCAATGGCTTGTCCAGCGCCGGGTTCATGGCGAAGGAGATCACCTTGAACTTCGCCACCTCCGCGCCATGGCGCCGCACCGAGTGGCCGAACGTGGTCTGGTGCATGCGCTCGCGCGACAGGCGCTCGAGGTCGACATCCGCAAAGGTCAGGTGCGAGCCGTCCGCAAAGCGCTCGGACTCCGCCAGCAGCTCGCCGTTCTCGTAGATCAGCGCCTGCCCGTCCCACGCCAGGTCGGTGGACGACTCGCCCTTGCCCGCCGAGCTGTACAGGTACGCCGCCAGGCAGCGCGCCGACTGCTGGCTGACCAGCTGATGCCGGTAGCCGGACTTGCCGACCACGATGTTGGAGGCCGACAGGTTCACCAGCACGGTCGCGCCCGCCAGCGCCGCGAACGACGACGGCGGGATCGGCACCCACACGTCCTCGCAGATCTCCACGTGGAAGCGCAAGAACGGCACGTCTTGCGCCTCGAACAGCAGGCCGGCGCCAAAGGGCACCTTGCTGCCGCAAAGCGCCACCTCGGTAGCTACCGCGCTATCGGCCGAACTGAACTGGCGCGCCTCGTAGAACTCCCAGTAGTTCGGCAGGTAAGTCTTGGGGACCACGCCAAGGATGCGCCCGCCGGCTACCACCGCCGCGCAGTTGAACAGTTGATGCTCGACCCGCAGCGGCAGCCCCACCACCAGCGTCGCGGCAATCGACCTGGACGCATCGACGATGGCGCCAAGGGCCGCCTCGCAGGCGTCAAGCAAGGCGCGCTGATGGAACAGGTCATCGCAGGTATAGGCGGACAAGCCCAGCTCCGGAAAGGCCACCAGCGCCGCGCCCTGGCTGGCGGCATCCCTGGCCAGCGCGATCGTTTCGGCAGCATTGAAGGCCGGATCGGCCACGCGGCACACCGGCACGCCCACGGCCACGCGGACAAAGCCATGGGCGTAGATATTGAGGAACGGGTTCTTCGTGTCAGTCGTGTCAGTCATGTCAATCATCCTTGCACTGCGCGGTGCAGCGCTTGCGGCGCAAGCCGGGCGGGAAAGTGGGTTGTGCGGTATATGGCGCAATTCTACGACGCGCGCGGGAGGACGTCCCGAAGCAACGAGGCGTTGGCGCGCCACAGTGGTGCGCGTAGTTGCTGGAGACCAGCCCGACGCAAACCCCAAGGACCGGCAAACTGCGCCTGGAAGGCATGATGTCCTTCATGCCTCGGCGCCTGCCGTGGCGCGCCAAGGCGTGGACACGAAATGCCGGACCCTGGGCGCGACGGCGTCACGCCATGTGATTGTGATGTGATTGTGGGATGCGCGCAGGCCAGGACGAAGGGAACCGAAGCCGCACGGCGCCGCACGGCTGCGGTAATAACCCTGCCGCCGTGTGTGCGCGCACGCTGCACTATCATGTCGGTCATCCGAAGATGGCTTCACATGAAACTCTCATCCGTCGTACGCTGCCTCGCGGCGATCTCGTTGCTTGGGGTGGCGCTGGCAGGCATGCCGGCCCGGGCCAACGCCAATACCGGCGCCGCCCCCGGCGGCGACTTCCCGCAGCGGCCAATCCGCCTGGTGGTGACCTTTCCGCCGGGCGGCGGCACCGATACCCTGGCGCGCGTGATCGGCACGGAACTTGGGCGCAGCCTCGGCCAGGCCGTGGTGGTGGACAACCGGCCCGGCGCCAGCGGCAATATCGGCGCGGAGCTGGTGGCAAGGAGCCCGGCGGATGGCTATACCCTGCTGGTGGTCAACAGCAGCTTCGCCATCAATCCCGGCGTGTTCCGCAAGCTGCCCTTCGAGCCTGGCAAGGACTTCAGCGCGGTCATCGCATTTGCCTCGGTGCCGTCCGTGATCGCCGTGCCGGAACACTCCCCGATCCATGGTTTCAAGGACCTGATCGCTGCGGGCCGCTCGGGCAAGCCGCCCAGCTATGCGTCGTGCGGCAACGGCACGCCGCAGCACCTGGCAGGCGAGTTGCTGAAGATCTCGGCAAGGACCGATCTGCTGCACATTCCCTACAAGGGATGCGCTCCCGCCATGACCGACGTGCTGGGCGGCCAGGCGGACGTCAGCATCAACACGCTCACCAACACCCTGCCCTACCTCAAGACCGGCAAGCTGCGCGCGCTGGCGGTCACGTCCCGTGGCCGCTCGCCATTCCTGCCCGAGGTGCCGGCGGTCAGCGAGCTTGGCCTGCCGGGCTACGACGTCGACCAGTGGTTCGGCATCCTGGCGCCAGCGGGCACGTCGCCCGAGGTTGTGCAAAAGCTCAACCTGGAAATCGCCAGGGTCATTGCCAGGCCCGAGGTCAGGGCCAACCTGGCGAACCTGGGATTCGCCACCACCCACAGCACGCCAGCGCAATTCCAGCGGGTGGTGAACGCCGATATCGCGCGATGGACCAAGCTGGCCCTGCGGATCGGCCTCAAGGCTGACTGATGCAAATCGATGCAAGCACAGGACAACGTCAGCACAAGGGCTCGGCCTGCGGGTAAGCCGGGGCCTGCGGCCATGGCCTGAAGCCCACGGCCTTGCGGCCTGCCTGCACAGCGCCGAAGTCGCTCGCGTCCAGGCTGGCGGCAAGCAGCTTGCCGAAGGCGTTCAGCAAGACATCGGAGGTCAGCCCGGAGGGGCCGGCCAGCGCCGGGCAGATGATCCAGGTGGTGTCGTCGCGCGTAAACACCCGCAGTGATTTCACCAGGTCAGCGGGCTGCAGCTTCTCGTCCCGCACCGCCGCGTAGTCCAGCGCGAACGCGTTGACGAAATCTTCCGTATGCCTGTGGCCCAGGCACACCACCACCTTGGGCCGCCAATGCGCGCACATCTCCGCCAGGAAGCGGAAGCGTCCGCCGTGCCGGCACAGATCCAGGTAGCGCTCCTTGGGCACCAGCGCCGGCTGGCCGCGGAACACAGTGGACCAGGGGGTCTGGCCATCGAGCTGCATGGGCAGGGGAAACAGATTGAGCTTGAACTCGGCCCCGCAGGCGGCATACAGGTGGTGCTCGTAGTACGGCTTCCAGTCGGCATCGGTATCGCTCAAGTCCAGCACCTCGGCGCGGGCGGCGGCCATGATGCGGGCAATGCGCTGGTGGCTAAGCCATTTGCCCATGCTGGCGCGGTGCGCGGCGCGAAACGCTGCGTCCCAGGCCAGCGGCGCCAGGCGCGGCTTGAGTGGCGCGCGCAGGTGCTCGGACCAGGGGTGCGGGCTCCTGTCGCAAAACCAGACCGAGGCCCGCGGATTGCCCCCCTCCATCCCCACATATGAAGCAAAGTAAGTGTCCAGTTCCTCTCGTGTGAACACCGTGGTGTTTTCCATGCTGCCCCCCTGATTGCCTGGTGGGTCCCCTCTTCAGCTCTTGCCGCAGCGTGCCGCCGCCCGTGGGGGCCGCGCGTGCCGTTGCGATCGTTCGCCGGATATCCCGCGCCGGCCAGGGCTGGCGCTGAATCGTTCCGGGCATTGGTGGTGCGCCGTGCGTGGTGCGTGCTGGCTGGCCTTGGCTATCAGCTTGCCTGCTGGTCAGCCTTTCCGGCCTTGAGCATCTCGGCAATCTCGATCGCGGAGGCCGGTGCGAATTGCGCTACGCAGGAACGCGTCAGCGCCAGCGTGTACGAGAACGCCATGGCGCGGTCCTCGAACGTGCGGTTGAGCATGAAGTGCGCGGCAGGCACCTGGCCGTCGGCCAGCTTTGACAGGCGGACCAGCGCTCCCCAGCTGCCATCCTCCACCCGCAGGATATCCACCTCGATGGCATATCCGGCCTCGATATACGTCCTGGCCGGGCCTGCCAGCCGGCGTTCCGGTTTGTCGAGCACCATCTCGTTCCTCCACGATTCAGGTCGATTTGAGACAACCACGGCCACGCACGGCGTGCGTGGCCCCATCGGCCCATGGCAGCGGGCTCCCCCCGCGGCCATGGGCATGCAACGCGTGCGTCAGCGTCAGCCGCGCCTTGGCGCGAGCGCGCCCGCCAGCCGGTTGGCGGCTGGCGGTTTCGCGGTGGAATGGCGCACCACCAGCCCGCTGGGAAAGCACAGGCGGACCGGCGCTTCTTCCGGTTGCGCCAGCCTCAGCATGACCCGCCGCACCATGGCTTGCGCCATCTCGCCAAAAGGCATGGCCACGGAGGTCAGCGCGGGATTGGTGTACGAGCACATGCTGATGTCGTCCATGCCGATCACCGAGACATCGGCCGGCACCGACAAGCCAGCCTGGTGCAGGCCGGACATCAGCCCGATCGCCATCATGTCGTTGACGGCGACCAGCCCGGTGGGGCGCGTGCTGACCTGCGCCAGCTGCCCCGCCAGGACCTGGCCCAGTTCCGCCAGTTCGGCATCGCCGTAATGCGCGGCGGGCGGGCACTCTATCACCACCGCGTCGCCCAGCCCGGCCTCTTTCACCGCCGCCTGGAAACCGGCGATCTTGCTCGCGCGGCTTACCGTGCGCCCGGCGGGCATGACAAAGGCGATGCGCCGGTGGCCCAGCTCGAGCAGGTGCGACGCGGCCAGGTGGCCCGCCTGGAAGTTGTCGGGCGCCACATGATCGATGCACGCCGGCATGTTCGGGTCGACGCCACCGTCGTAGCTGACCATGGCCAGCCCCTGCCGGGTCGCCACCTCGAAATGCCGCTCGCCGGTGAGTGACGACACGATGATCACGCCGTGCACGCCGAACGAGAGCAAGTCATCGAGCATGCGCGACTCCTGCTCCCGGTCCCGGTTGGTATTGCCCAGCAGCACGCGGTAGCCGGTCTGGCGCTGTGCCTCGGCCTCGATCTTCAGCGCGAGCTGGCCGTACATGGGGTTGGCGGTGGATGGCACCAGCAACCCCAGCATCGGCGTCTGGCCGGTCTTGAGCTGGCGCGCGACCTGGCTGGGCCGGAAGCCGAGCGTGCGGATGGCCTCCCGCACCCGCTCGAACGTGGCGGGATTGAGCCGTTCGGTGCGTCCGTTGAGCACGTTGGAAACGGAGCTCACGGATACGTTCGCCAGTCTGGCGACATCTTGTATGGTTGCCATTATCGGGATCTCATGCCAGCGTCATCAGGCGGGATAGCCATGGCGTCAGCGATGGCAACAGGATCGTCAACAGCAAGACCAGCAGCAGCAAGGCGAGGTATTTCAGCAACGGCCCCGCCACCTGCTCCGTGCGCGTGCCGGCCATCGCACAAGGGGCGACCGGCCCCAGGCCCAAGGGCGGCATGCACAGGCCAAAGCCCATGGCGATCACCATCACCGTGCCGAAGTGTAGCGGATGCACGCCGGCCTGCTGGCCAATGGAGATGAGCAGCCGGCACGAGCAGCAGGCCGAACAGGATCAGCGCCGGCGGCAAAGGCCAGGTATTAAGCGTTTCCGTAAAACGATTTACTAAATCGATTTACCCAGCATAGATGGTCGTGAGGCAAATGCAAGGGCGACGCCTTGCCGGATACCGCCGCCATCGCGGCGGTATCCGGCTGCGCATTCTGAAGGAAGTGATTCAGGCTTTGACCGCCTTGGCGCGGGCAACTTTCATGGCGCCAAGGGGACTGGGAAGATGCGCCCGGCGATGCCGGCCGCGCTCAGGCAAGTGATGCGCGCAATCTGCCATCTATCCGGGCGCGCGGATCTACGTGGGCAACTACAGCGACTACAGGAACGACAGCAACCCGCCCTCAATCCCAGGCAGGCGCCAACCCCTGCGGGCTGGTCAGGCGTGCGCCCCGGTCCAGTGCGCCGATGGCAGCCATGTCCTGCTCGGACAGCCGCACCGCAAGCGCACCCAGGTTGCTCTCCAGGTTCGCGCGCTTGGTAGAGGAAGGAATCACCGCATACCCAAGCTGCATGGCCCAAGCCAGCACCACCTGCGCGGGCGTAGCCCCGTTGCGCTGCGCAATCTCCTGAACCACCGGATCCCGCAACACCTTGCCGTAGCCCAGCGTCATATACGAAGTGATCGGAATCCCCTGGCTGCGGGCAAAGTCAGCCACCTTGCGATTCTGCAGGAACGGATGCAACTCGATCTGGTTGGTCGCGATGGCACCCGCCCCCACCACGTCGATCGCCTGCCGCATCAGCCCGATCGTGAAATTGGACACCCCGATCTGACGCGTCAGCCCCTGCTCGCGAGCATCGGCCAGCGCACCCATGAACTCGGCAACCGGCACCCCGTCACCTGGCGACGGCCAGTGGATCAGCGTCAGGTCGACATGGTCCGTACGCAGCTTGGCAAGGCTGTCCTTGAGGCTGGGCACCAGCTTGTCGCGCGACAGGTTCTCGGTCCAGATCTTGGTCGTCAGGAACAGCGCCGAGCGCGCCACGCCGCTCTCGGCGATGGCCTGGCCGACCTCGGCCTCGTTGCCGTAGATCTGCGCGGTATCGATGGCACGGTAGCCAACGTCAAGGCCGTTGCGCACGGAGTCGATGACGGTCTGGCCTTGCAGGCGGAAGGTACCGAGACCAATGGCGGGAATGGACATTGTGTTTTCCTATATCAGGTCATGCGTTGGCGGCCACGGCCGGCGGCGGCCATGGCCTGAATGAAGCCGCGCTTCAGGCGGGCGTCAGGCGAGCGGCATCTCGTTCTCGATCCACGCCGTCACCGACGCGTGCCGGGGCTGCCAGCCAAGTTCCGAGCGCGCGCGCCGGGCACGCACGCGGCTGTTGGAGCCGAAGGAATAGCGCGACTGGCCCTCGCCCCAGATGGGCGTGGCCTCTTCGACCGACCAGGACTGCACGGCCCCGAGGCCGAGCCGCCGGGCAATGGCGGCGCCGATCTCCGCGTACGAAGCCTCGCCGTTCTCGACGAAATAAAAGGCGCCCGCGGGCGCGCTGTCGAGCACGCGCGCATAGAGGTCCACCACATCGGCGATATGCACGTTGGACCAGCGGTTCACGCCTGCGCCGACGATGCGCACCACGCCGCTTTGCCTGGCCTGCGCCACCAGCGGCGGAATCTGCACGCTGTCGGCATGCAGCCCGGCGCCGACGCCGTAGATCATGCTGTTGCACAGCACGGCGCTACGCACGCCTTGCTCGGCGGCCGCCAGCACCATCTGGTCGATGGCGTGGCGCGCCTGCTTGCCCGGCTCCACCACGAACGGCGTCTGTTCGTCAAAGATGCGAGGCGACAAGGCATTGCCGCCGGCGTCATCGCCGATCACGCTGGAGCCGCTGGTATGCAGCAATGGCTTGCCCGAGCCGCGCAATCCGGCCAGCAGCGCCGCTACCGCGGCGCGGTGATCGCTGCTGGCAGCGTTGATCACGCCATCGGCCTGCGCGGCTTCGCGCGTCAGCAGGGCGGCGTCGTCAAGCGTGCCCTGCACGGGCACGACGCCGCGCACGGCCAGCTGCGCGGCGGCGATCAGGTGCGCCGCGACAGAGCCGCCGATAAAGCCGGCCGCGCCGGTGATGAAGATTTGCATGGGATGCTCCTGGAAGCGGGCTTGCGAGGCGAGCCGGATTGGGGCGGGGCCGTGAAACCGTTAGGCCGTGGCCTGGCCGGATGAACAGGACCCGAGTTCCGCGCTACCCATGCAGAGAAAAACCGTGCGGCGAGCAGAACATATTTGATTCCGGCGCAAGAATACGCAGCGCGAATGCAAAATGTGGTGCGCGCGGATCATCGCCACCGATCAACGGCGCGGCGATGCCAGATAAGGCTGCACGCTTGCCGCCGGCATGGCATAGCCGGCATAGCCCATCATGGTGTCCGCCCGCTCCACCCGCATCGCGCCGCTGATCCACACGGTGTCCATGCTGCGCAGCCCCGCCAGCGGCTTGTCCGTGCGCACATGGATGACCTGGTTGGCGAGCGGCGGCGGCACATGGATGCATGCGCCAAAGTACGGCACCAGCAGGAACTCGCGGATCGCCTCGCCCTCGCCATCGAGCGAGACGACAAAGCCGGCTATGCGCACCGCCGCGCCATCGAGCGAGGGCTCCACCGGTGCGTTCTTCCAGTACTGCCGGGCCTTGTACAGGGCGATCTGGGCGCGCGGGTCGGCGTCCTCCAGTTCATCGAGCCGCAGGCCCTTGAACGGCGCCAGCGGATCCCAGCCTTTGGGCAGCAGGGCCTGCCAGCCGATCTCGCGCAAGGCGGGGTCGGGTGCGGCGGGCGCGGGTTGCAGCGCCTCGCCTATCGCATAGCCGGGCGGCTTGGCAGTAGCTGCATCCGCCTGCGCTTGCGGGGATGGCCGGAAGAAATATGCGGCGCCCGCGATGGCCACTCCGATGCTGGCGAGCACAAACAAGGCACGGCGCACGCGTGAGGTCACGCCGGGCTTCTTCATCATCTTCATCATCATGTGGTCGGCATCAGCCCATCCGCCAGGCTCAGGCGGTAAGCGCGCCACCCGGGCAGCAGGCTCACGCAAAAGCCGGCGGCCACCGCGGCAACAAGCAGCGGCCACTCGCCCGGCGTGGGCCAGGCCGCTTGCAAGGCCACGCCGTACGTGGCTTCCAGATAGGGCCCAAGCCCCGCTGCCAGCGTGCTCAACAACAGGAGCCCGAGCAGGGCACCGGCGGCCATCACCACCAGCCCCTCCAGCGCCAGCATGGCCAGCAGGTCGCGCGGGCGGGCGCCGACGGCACGCAGGATGGCCAGCTCGCGCCGCCGCTCGCCCAGCGCGGCAAGGATGGAGGACGCCAGCCCCGCCAGCCCGACCACCACCACCAGCGCCGACACCAGCAGCATGGCGCGCTCGGCCACGCCAATGACGCGCCACAGGTCGTCCAGCGCCACGCCTGGCAACGCCGCCGTCAGCGGCTCGTGCGGGTCTTCGGCAATCTCGCGCTGCACGGCAAACACTTGCGAGCGCAGCTTCAGCCCGACCAGCACGCCCGTCACGCTATGGGGTGTCAGGTCGAACTTGCGCACCTGCTCCGGCAGGATCGCCAGGCCCGGCAGCGGCGCGCCGCCCTCCCAGCCCAGGTGGATGGCTTGCATGGCATCCAGGCCGATATGCACGGTGCGGTCCACCGGCGTGCCGGTGCGCGCCAGGATGCCGCTGACCACGAAGGGCTTGTCGGCATGGTCATGATCGCCGGCAGGATCGGCATGTGGCCCATCGTCACCGCTGTCACCGCTGTCACCGCTGTCGCCGTGGCTAAGCACGATGCGGTCGCCCACGCGGTAGCCCAGCCGGCTAGCCACCTCGGCGCCAAGCACCGCATCGAACAGCGACGGGAAGATCCTGCCCTGCGCCAGTTCCAGCGCACGGCGATCCCCGTAGCGGTAATGGGTGAAATAGCTGGCCGTGGTCGCCAGCACCGGGAAGCCGCGGTGCGAGTCGCCCAGCGAGAGTGGGATGGTCCACGCCACTGCCGGATGTCGCGCCAGCCGCTCTACGCTGTCCCAGCGCATATTGTTGGTGGCCCCGCCAAGGTGGAACACGGTGTAGAGCATCAGCTGGATCGGGCTGGTGCGCGCGCCGACCACCAGGTCGGTGCCGGACACCGACTGCGCAAAGCTCGCCCGCACCGCATGCCGGATACGCTCCACGCCCAGCAGCATGGCAACGGACATAGCAATCGCCAGCAGCATCAGCAGCAGGTTGAAGCGGCGGTTCCAGGCGCTGCGCGCCGCCATCGATAGCATCAGCATCA
Organism: Cupriavidus basilensis; assembly: GCF_008801925.2. NCBI lineage: Bacteria > Pseudomonadati > Pseudomonadota > Betaproteobacteria > Burkholderiales > Burkholderiaceae > Cupriavidus > Cupriavidus basilensis. Next base: position 2,895,233 of record NZ_CP062804.1, read on the forward strand.
TGCCGGCTCCAACGCGCGGATCACATCCATCGTATCGATCGCCGGCAACGACAACCTCTGCGCGAAGCCCGCCGACAAGCGCTCGTCATGGCTGACAAACACCAGGCTGGCGCCGGCGTTGCCGCATTCGCGCTGCAGCAACGCCATGAAGGCCTGCTGGCGCGGCGCGTCCAGCGCCGAGGTGGGTTCGTCGGCCAGCACCACCTGCGGGCAGCCGATCAGCGCGCGCGCTGCGGCCACGCGTTGCTGCTGGCCAACCGAGAGCTGGGTGACTGGGCGCCGCCACAGGGCCGGCGACAGGTCGAGCTGCCTGAGCAGTGCGTGCGCGGCGGCCTCCGGCGTCTCGCCCTGCGCTGCCGCCCGCTTGCGCCGGACGGGCGAGAAGCGGCAAGGCAGCAGCACGTTGTCCACGACCGACAGGTAGGGCAGCAGGTTGAACTGCTGGAAGACAAGGCCAACATGATCGGCGCGGAAGCTGTCGCGCTGCGAGGCCGACAACGCGCCAAGCATGGTGCCCAGCACGCGCACGGTGCCTTGCTGTGGCAGCAGCACGCCGGCCAGCAGCGACAGCAAGGTGCTCTTGCCGCTGCCGCTGGGGCCGCACACGAACACCTGCTCGCCCGCGCCCAGCCGAAGCCGGTCAAGCCGCAGGCCAGGCGCGGCCTGCGCGGGCCAGGTGAATGCGATGTCCCTCAGGTCGATGACGGCATCACCGCCCGCCTTGCCATGTTCGCCATGTTCGCTATGTTCGCCGTTACCAATCGCCATCCAGAACCTCGCCACGCATAATGCAACATTGTTGCATTATGCTGCGACCCGGCAATAGATGGCAAGCGGCCCCGGCGTCTACCTTGCGGGGCGCGTCGGCACGCGGCTCGCGGTGACGGTGACCTCGACCAGCCCTCCCGGCGACACCAGCCGCAACGCTTCGGCGCGCGTGCGCACCGGCACGTTGGGCTGCTTGCCGGTTCCAGAAGTACTGCTTATAGACGCCCGAGAAACCGGTGAAAAGGCAGGCCGGCGCGATGGTAGACTCGGCAAAGCCTCAACCCGCGCGGGCCACCTCTATAATCCGCGCTCCCGGCCAACCATCGCAGAAATCTCGCCTCATGCTCAAGGAAACAGCGGACGCCCGCCCGACACGCCGGTACGTGGAGAAACGCGAGGCGATCCTCGATGCCGCTGCCCGGCTGTTCAACCGCAAGGGCTTGCGCGGCGCCACGCTCTCGGACGTGGCGCAGGAAGTGGGCCTGAGCACCAACAGCATCACCTACTACTACCGCAAGAAGGAAGACCTTGTGGTGGCGTGCCTGATGCGCACCATCGATGAAATCGCGGGCATCGCCGACGCCACGGCCGGCGAGCCGCTGCCGCAGGCCAGGGTGCGCCGCTTCATCGCGCTTTTCTTCCAGCGGCTGGCCAGGACGGCAACGGGTGAGCGCCCCGAGCTGATGAGCTTTCGCGAGATCCGCTCGCTGCCCGACACCCACGCGGACGTCGCCTTCGCGGCCTACACGGACATGTTCCGGCGCATCCGCAAGGTGCTGCGCAGCGACACACCCAAGGACCCGGCGCAACGCAGCGCCCTGAGCGCGGCGGCGCACTTGCTGCTGTCGCTGACCAGCGGCGCGATGACATGGGTGGAGCGCTATGAGCCGGAAGACTATCCGAAGGTGGCAGATACCGTCGTGGATATCCTGCTCAACGGCTTTGCGTCACCGTCATCGCGATGGGACAGCAGCCCGGCCGGGACGCCGCCGATCTCCAAAGCCGAAACCACCCAGGAAGCCTTCCTGCGCGCCGCCACGGAACTGCTCAATGAACTGGGCTATCGGGGCGCTTCCGCCGATCGCATCTCCGCGCGGCTGAATCTCACCAAGGGGGCCTTCTATCACCACAACGAAAACAAGGACGACCTGATCTCCGCCTGCTTCGACCGCATGTTCGCGGTGATCCGCGATGCGCAGTCGAAAGTGGAGGACGGCCCGGGCACCGGCTGGGACAAGCTGTGCGCAATCGCGCGCGCGCTGGTCAGCTACCAGTTTTCCAGCCAGGGGCCGCTGCTGCGCCTGACTATCTACGGCGCGCTGCCCGAGGAAATGCGCAAGGAGAAGATGCTGACGATGAACCGGCTGTCGGCGCGGTTTGCGCGATTCCTGGTGCAAGGGATGCAGGACGGGTCGATCCGGGCGCTGGATCAGTCGATTGCTTCGTTGCAGGTAAACGGCATGATCAATGCCGCGGTGGAGTTGCGGCGGTGGGTGCCGGATGCATCCGGGGAGAATGCGGCGGATCTGTTTATCCGGCCTTTGTTCCTGGGGATATTTTCAGGGCAGTGAGCGCGAGGATACGCCTTGATGCGCTTCGATGCGCCAAGGCCCGCTCCCCGCTTCCCGCATCACCCCGCCAGACCCTCGAGATGGCAAGCCACCATCTGCCCATCCCCCCGCGCCCTCAGCACCGGATCCTCCACCCTGCAGCGCTGCGTTGCCTGCGCGCAGCGCGGGTGAAAGCGGCAGCCGGATGGCGGATTCAGCGGACTTGGCACTTCGCCCTTGAGCACGATGCGCTGGCGCCGTTCCTCGGCTTCGACGCTCGCCACCGGCACGGCGGACAGCAGCGCCTTGGTGTAGGGATGCCGGGGATTCGCATATAGCGCGTCCCGGCTGGCGATCTCCACGATGCGGCCGAGGTACATCACGGCGATGCGGTCGCTGATGTGGCGCACCACGGCCAGGTCGTGCGCAATGAAGAGATAGGTCAGCCCGAGCCGCCGCTGCAGTTCCATGAACACATTGACCACCTGGGCCTGGATCGATACGTCCAGCGCGGAGACGGGTTCATCGCAAACGATCAGGCTCGGCTCCACCGCCAGCGCGCGGGCAATGCCGATGCGCTGGCGCTGGCCGCCGGAGAACTCGTGCGGGTAGCGGTCCGCCATATAGGGCAGCAGGCCGACCATCTGCAGCAGCTCGGCGACGCGGGCGCGATAGTGCTCGCGGTCGTTGGCCATGCCGTGCACTTCGAGCGGCTCGCCGATGATGTCGCAGACCTTCATGCGCGGGTTCAGCGAGCCGAACGGATCCTGGTAGACCATCTGCACGCTGCGGCGGAAGTTCTTCTCCTGCGCCTTGCTGAAGGTGGCGAAGTCGTCGCCATCGAAGGCGATCCGTCCGCCGCTGGCGGCCAGCATCTTGATGATGGCGAGGCCGGTCGTGGACTTGCCGCAGCCGCTTTCGCCGACCAGGCCCAATGTCTCGCCACGCCTGAGGGTGAACGATACGCCGTCCACCGCCTTGACCGAGCCCACCTGCCGCTTGATAAAGACGCCCCGGGTGACGGGGAAATGCACCTTGAGGTTCTCGACGCGCAGGATCTCGTCGCCGATCTTGCCGTGCTGGCGCGCAGCGGGCACTGCCCGTGCTTCAGTGGTGGTCATGGTCATGGAGGAAACATGCCTTGAAGTGATTCGGGCGAACGGCACGCAGCGCGGGGCGCGACAGGCTACATTGATCGGTGGCGAGCTTGCACCGCGGCATGAAAGCGCACCCCGGCGGCAGCGCGGTAAGGTCGGGCGGCTGGCCGTCGATCGGCACCAGCGGCTGTCGGGTATCGCCGTCGATGCGCGGCACCGAGGCCATCAGCCCGCGCGTGTACGGGTGCGCGGGATGGCCGTAGAGCTCGCGCGCCGTGGCGGTCTCGACCATGCGGCCGCCGTACATCACGGCCACGCGATCGGCATAGCGGGCCACCACGCCCAGGTCGTGCGTGATGAGCACCAGCGCCGTGCCGGACTGGCTGGCCAGGTCCTTGAGCAAATCAAGGATCTGCGCTTGCACCGTGACGTCGAGCGCGGTGGTGGGTTCGTCCGCGATGATCAGCTGCGGCTTGCAGGCCAGCGCCATGGCGATCATGGCGCGCTGGCGCATGCCGCCCGAGAACTGGTGCGGATAGGCGCCCAGCCGGCTCTGCGGCTCGGGGATCTGCACCTTGCCAAGCAGCTCGCCGGCAATGCCCAGGGCGGTCTTCCACGGCATGCCCTGGTGCAGGTTGATCGGCTCGGCGATCTGCTTGCCCACGGTGAGCGCCGGGTTCATCGACGACATCGGCTCCTGGAAGATCATCGCGATCCGGTTGCCGCGGATCGCACGCATTTTTGCCGGGCTGAGCTTGAGCAGGTCCTGCCCGTCAAAGAGGATCTCGCCCGATTCGATGCGGCCCGCCGGGCTGGGAATCAAGCCCAGGATGGACAGCGCGGTCACGCTTTTTCCCGAGCCGGACTCGCCGACGATGGCCAGTGTCTCGCCGGGGGCGACATCGAACGAGACCTGGTCCACCGCCGTAACCACGCCCCGGTCGGTGCGAAAGCGCGTGGTCAGCTGGTTCACCTGCAGGATGGGCTGCGTCATGCGGGCCTCCTTGAAAGGGACGGGCGTCGAGCAAGGTTGGAGCAAGGTTGGAGCAAGGAAATCAGAACCCCATCTTCTTCTTCATGTCCTGGTCGATCCACATCCGCGCGTAGATCGGGCCGGGACGGACCGCGCCCGCGCGCAGCTCGGCGTTGTAGTTCTTCACCCAGGGCCACCATGCGGTGTACACGTAAGGGGTCGGCAACCAGATATACGGCGCATCCGCGAGCACATCGCGCGTCAGCGAGCGCAAGGCCTCTTGCCGGCGGCCGAGGTCGCGCATCTGGAAGGCTTCGTTCACGCGCTGCTCGTACTTGGCGTCACCCCACTGCGCGGCGTTCCAGACCTGGCCTTTCACGAAGCTCTTGCGGATCGTGGTGGTCGGGTTGGTATGGCCGTTGCTCATCAGGTAGCCGGGCGCATTGGTCTTGGTGGTCATGGCCGACAGGAATGCGCCGTACTCCATCGGCTGGATCTCGATGCGCACGCCAACCTGCTCCAGGTAGGCGCCGATCAGCGGCAGCAGCTCCAGGTGCTCCGGCTGGCAGGCGCATACCTGCACCTTGAAGGTGAAGCCCTCCGCGTAGCCCGCCTCGGCCAGCAACTTGCGCGCCTTGTCCGGGTTGTAGGCGAACAGCTCCTTCACCGAGTCCGGCATGGCGCTCAGCGGCTCGAAGTAGCCGGTGTAATCCGGATGCTGCGGGTAGGCGAACAGTTCGGCATTGCCACCATAGAACTGCTTGACGATCTCCTGCTTGTTGACCGCCATGTTCAGCGCGCGCCGCACGCGCAGGTCGTTGAACGGCTTGGTATCGACGCGCAGCGCCACGTACTGGCCATTGGTCGACAGCCAGCGCGACCACTTGAGGGCCGGCGCGTTCTTCTTGAGCTCATCGACCGCGGTCCAGCGGACAGACTCGAGCACATCCAGCTTGCCAGTGCGCAGCATGGTGTTGCGGGTGGACTCATCCTTGACCGTGCGCAGCACGACCTTGTCGACGAAGGGCAGCTTGTAGTCCTTACCGGCAATCTTGTCGCTATCCCAGTATTGCTCGTTCTTCGTGTAAGTGCTGGCGGTGCCCTGGACAAAGTTGCTCAGCAGGAACGGCCCGCTGCCGTTCACATTTTTCCAGTTGCCGGCCCCGGCGGCCGCCACTTCCTTGGGCATGATGCCGGAGTAGTAGCCCCAGCCGAAGCGGTAATCCCATTCGGCGTTGAACTCCTTGAAGCGAAAGACCACGGTGTACTTGTCCGTTGCCTCCACCTTGTTGAGGTGGTCGTAGTACGTGGGGATTTTCTTGGCGCTAGTGTTCTGGCGGTTGTAGCTGAAGACCACGTCGTCGGCCACCAGTTCGCGCTCTTCCATGACGCCCGCCTTGGCGGGGAATTTCACGCCTTTGCGCAGCTTGACTTCGAGCGTCAGCGGGTCGACCCACTTCCAGCTCTCGGCCAGCTCGCCGCGAATCGCATCCTCCGGCAGCCACGCATCGGCCTGGAACGGATACTTGCCGCCATTGCGCCTGGCCTTGGAAAGATCGGCGACGAAGAGCTGTTCGTAGACCTGTCCGGTGTCGTAATTCTGCTTCCAGTTCCAGTCTGCCAGGTCCCACGACAGGGCGGAGATGGTGGGATACATGGAGCCGATCTCGAGATTGCCGCCGTACTTCGGCGCTTCGGCCTGCGCCCAGGCGGCGCCGGCGGCGAGCGCCAGCGCCACGCCCGCCACCACTGAAGATATTGTCCGGTTCAAGCCGCGTCCCTCCATCGTCATCCTCCGTTGTTGGTTATCGCGATCCGCGCATGCGCGGGTCAAGCAGGTCACGTAGCGCGTCGCCGTAGACGTTGATGGCATAGACGACAACGGTGAGGCAGATGCCGGGGGCCAAGGCCAGCCAGGGCCCCTGGAACATGAAGGTGCGGCCGTTGCCCGAGAGCATGCCGCCCCAGGTCGGCGCGGGCGGCGGCACGCCCAGCCCGAGGAAAGACAAGCCGGATTCGGCCAGGATCGCGGTGCCCACGCGCGTGGTGAACAGCACGATGATGGGCGGCAGCACATTGGGCAGGATATGGCGCCAGAGGATGCGGCCGGTGGACGCGCCCATGGACTGCGCGGCGTGCACATACATGTTCTCGCGCACCGAGACCACCGCGCTGCGGATGATGCGCGAGCCGCCCACGCCCAGCAGCAGGCCCAGCGTGCCGATGATCTGCCAGCTGCCCGGGCCGAGCACGGACACCACCACGATCAGGATCACCAGGTCGGGAAAGCTCATCCACGCATCCACCATGCGCTGCACGATCAGGTCGAACTTGCCGCCCAGGTAGCCGGTCAGGATGCCGATCAGCACCGAGATGGCGGTAGCCAGCGTGGCGGCCGACAGCCCGATGACGACCGAGAGCTGCGCGCCGTACAGGCAACGCGAGAGCATGTCGCGCCCGAGGTTGTCGGTGCCGAAGGGGTGCGCCCACGACGGCGGCTGCAGCCGCTTCATCATGCTGATCTCGTTGACGCCATACGGCGCCAGCCAGTCGGCAAAGACGCCGCAGAACAGGAAGATCATGCAGATCACCGCGCCGGCGGCGCCCAGCGGCTTGTCGCGGAACAGGCGGCCCGCGAGTGCGAAAGCCGATCCGAGCCGGCCCGGGCCGGAAGTGGGCGGCGCGGCTGGGGCGGCTTGCGCCGTCTTGAGCGCCGGGGCGTTTGCGATTGGGCGTGCCATCAGCGATGCCTCACTTTCGGGTCGAACAGCCCGTAGCTCAGGTCCACGAGCAGGTTGATGAGCATGACGGCCACCCCGACCACCAGGAACACGCCGGTGATCACGGGATAGTCGCGCTGGTTCACGGCGTCCAGCAGGAGCAGCCCCATGCCCGGCAGCGCGAAGATCTGCTCGATCACCACGGCCCCGCCGATCAGCAGCGGCGCCTGCAGGCCGATCAGCGTCACCACCGGGATCAGCGCGTTGCGCAGCGCATGGCGCAGGATCACCAGGCGCTCGTTCAAGCCCTTGGCCCAGGCCGTGCGGATGTAGTCCTGGCGCAGCACCTCCAGCATCATGGTGCGCGTCATGCGCATGGTGATGGCCGACAGCGCCATGCCAAGGATGATGGCGGGCACCAGCATGTTGCTGATGTGCTGGAGGGGGTCTTCCAGGAAGGGAACGTAGCGCACCTCGGGCGACCAGCCCCACCACACGGAAGGAAACACCATGATCATCGTGCCCATCCAGAAGCTGGGCACCGCCAGCATCAGGATGGAGAACGAGCGCGCCACGTAGTCGGCCGCGGTGTCCTGCCGGATCGCCGAGAGCACGCCCACGGGCAACGCAACCGACAGCGCCACGAACAGGGCAAGCGCGCCCAGCGAGAAGGTGGCGGGCATGCGCGCCAGCACCATCTTCAGCACCGGCTCACCCTGCCACAGCGACTGGCCGAGATCCCCGTGCAACACGATGTTGCCAATCCAGTGGACGTACTGGAACCACATCGGCTGGTCCAGGCCCAGCGCGCGGATCAGGTCCTCGCGGCTCTTGGTATCGGCGCTGATGTCGTTCTGGCTCAGCATCAGGTCGACCACATCGCCCGGCACCATGCGCACGATCACGAAGACGATCAGGCTGGCGAACAGCAGCGTGGGCAGCAGCGCCAGCAGGCGGCGCAGGATGTAGGCACTCATGGCGCGCCCGCTTCCGTGACGCCCGCCCAGGCCACGCCGCGTGCCCTGAAAAAAGATACCGTGGATACGAGAAAGAGTGCCGCCCCGACCATGCCGTCTCCTGTTCGGTGCTTCGCGTGGTCGCCAAACACACCAGACAAGCATCGATTAACACGTAAATCATGCGATGTCTGGTGCGAGCCAGGAATGTATCCCTGGGGGTCTTCCACCGAGCTGCTGTTTGTGCAGATAGCCCATTCAGCATACCCAGAGTTCTAATTCATGACAACCGAACTGACCCTTGAATGTCTAGTGGATTTACCTAGGTCGCCGCCGCCGTGGCGGGCCGCTTGTGCGGCGCAAACGCGCGGCGGGAAACGCGAAGGCGAGCGCAGGCGCCACGCCTGCGCGTGGACGGCCTGCAAACACGATTGAGGATGGTGCGCTGCGGCGCTCAGTAGCCGCGCAAGGTCGCCCAGCGCTGGGCGTGGAAGTTGGTATCGCCGAGCAGGATCTGCGCGGCGCAGGCACGCTTCATGTAGAAGCCGATCTCGAACTCGTCGGTCATGCCAATGCCGCCGTGCATCTGCACGGCCTCCTGCACCGCGAGCATCGCCGTGGACCCGGCGCGGGCCTTGGCCGCGGAGACCAGCGCGACTGGCTGCGCCGGGCCGTCGTCGAGCAGTTGCTGGCTGCGCAGCACCGCCGCGCGCGTGATCTCGATCTCGCTGAACAGATGGGCAGCGCGATGCTGCAGCGCCTGGAACTCGCCGATGATCTTGCCGAACTGCTTGCGCTCTTTCAGGTATTGCAGCGTGCGCGCGAAGGCTTCGTCGGCAATGCCGACCAGCTCGGACGCCAGCGCCACGCGGGCGATATCGAGCGCGTGCTCAAGCATGGCCGCGCCGCAACCGGCCTCGCCCAGCACCGCGTCCGCCGCCACGCGCACATCCCGGAACTGCACGCGCGCGGCATTGCGGGCATCCGCCATCACGGTGCGCTCCACGGCAATGCCATCGGCACCGCGCGGCACCAGGAAGAGCGTGACGCCGTCACGGTCGTCGACGTTGCCGCTGGTGCGGCCCACCACGATCAGCGTATCGGCGATATGTCCGTCGATGACGAAGACCTTGGCGCCATTGAGCACGAACCCGCCGTCCTGCCGCACGGCGGCGAGCGCCTGGCGCTCCGGGCGGTGCGCCGCGCCCTCGTCGATCGCCAGCGCGGTCAGGTGCCTGCCAGCCGCGATGGCGGGCAGGAAATGCGCCTTCTGCGCTGCGCTGCCGCCCCGGGAAATCAACGAAGCGCCCAGCAAGGCGGTGGAGAAAAACGGCGTGGGGGCCAGCGTGCGGCCAAGCGCCTCCATCAGTACGCCCGCCTCCACCACGCCGAGCTCGCTGCCACCATACTGTTCGGGGATCAGCACGCCGGCAAAGCCCAGCTCGGCAAACTCCCGCCAGAGGGCCGGCGAGAAGCCGGTGTCGTCCCGCGTGTCGCGCAGCTTGCGCAGCATCGGGATGGGTGCGCTTTCGCGCAGGAATGCCAGGGCGCTGTCCCGCAGCATCTCCTGGGTCTGATTCAATACGATGGCCATAGTCGGTCTCTAAGCATTCGAGCGTGGAGTTGGGGCGGTCAGGCGCCGGGCAGGCCGAGCAAGCGCTTGGCAATAATGTTGAGCTGCACTTCGCTCGTGCCGCCCTCGATCGAGTTGGCCTTGCTGCGCAGCCAGCCGCGCGCGGTGGCGCCGTCGTTGCTGCGCTCGCTCTCCCACTCCAGGGCCTCGCTGCCCCCAATGGACATCAGCAGCTCATAGCGCCGCTTGTTCAGCTCCGACCCGTAGTACTTCAACACCGACGAGAACGCGGCAATGCCCTCGCCCTGCCGGGCCAGGTCCAGCGCGCGCTCCCCCGCCAGGGCGAATGCCGCTTCATCGATCTCGAAGGTGGCGATCTGCGCGCGCAGCATGGGCGCGTCGACTTCGCCGCGCTCGTTCTGGCCGAGCGTGTCGCGCGCGAGCTTGCCCATTGGCGGGCGCTGGCCGCGCCCGCCAATGCCGCTGATCATCTCGCGCTCATGGGTCAGCAGGTACTTGGCGATGGCCCAGCCGCCGTTTTGCTCGCCCACCAGGTTGGCGCGCGGTACTACCACATCGTCAAAGAAGGTTTCGCAGAACGGCGACTTGCCGGAGATCAGCACGATGGGCCGCGCCGTCACGCCCGGCGTTTCCATGTCGAACAGCAAGAAGCTGATGCCGGTGTGCTTCTGTGCCGAAAAGTCGGTACGCACCAGGCAGAAGATCCAGTCCGCCTTGTCGGCGTAGGAAGTCCATACTTTCTGGCCGTTGACGACGAAGTGATCGCCGCGCTCGTCCGCGCGCGTTTGCAGCGAGGCCAGGTCCGACCCGGCATTGGGCTCCGAATACCCCTGGCACCAGCGGATCTCGCCGCGGGCGATCCTCGGCAGATGCTCGCGCTTCTGCGCCTCCGAGCCAAACCGGAGCAAGGCCGGGCCAAGCATCCAGATGCCGAAGCTTTGCAACGGCACGCGGCAGCCAAGCGCTTGCATTTCCTGGCGCAGCGCCTTGGCCTGCTCGCGGGAGAGGCCGCCGCCGCCATACTCGCGCGGCCACTCCGGCACCGTCCAGCCCTTGTCCGCCATGCGCGCGAGCCAGAGGCGCTGCGCCTCGGACTGGAAGCGGAACTTGCGCCCGCCCCAGCAGATGTCGTCTTCGTTGCGCACGGGCTGCCGCATTTCGGGCGGGCATTGCGCTTGCAGCCAGGCACGTACCTCCTGCCGGAAGGTTTCCAGGTCATCCACGCTTGTCTCCTGTTTTTATGGCTTGTCTTTTTTGGTTTGGATTCGTTATATAAGCCCGACCCAGCAACGTCAATACTCCATTTCCTAAAATTGATCCATGGCATGACAAGACATCCAACCATCGCAGCAAATAATGCATTTTCTGCCAATGTGATAGCATTCCCGGAAACATACCGTAACCACTAAACCGGCAAGAACACCAAGCCGGTCTGCGCCCGTGTGGCGCAACCAGGAGACAATGTGGAGGCCAAAGCCAGCAGCGCGCCGCGCTGTGCCATCCCTGCCTTTCCGGGTGCCCGGGCGCCGGATCGCTCGCGCACCGTCAGCGCCGACGGCATCCGCATCGCCGTCCATGAGTGGGGCCCGATCGACGCCACGCCGGTCCTGCTGGTGCATGGCGCCATGGATTTCGCGCGGACCTTCGATGTCTTCGCGCCGCTGCTGGCCGATGCCGGCTACCGCGTGGTGTCTTACGACCAGCGTGGCCACGGCGACTCCGAGCATGCCGACCTGTACAGCTGGGTCGCGGACGAGCGGGACCTGCTGGCGGTGGCCGACTCGGTCACGCGCGAGCCGCTGATCGCCATCGGCCATAGCAAGGGCGGCTCGTTGCTGGTGCATGCGATCCAGGCGCTGCCGCACCGGTTCACCCGCTTTGTCGCCATCGATGGCCTGCCCTTTCGCAATCCGCACGCGGACAGCGCCGTGCGCGACAAGAAGTCGATGACCGCGCCCATCATCACGCAGTGGCTCGATACGCGCCGGCAAAGCCCGGGCCTCGCACGCAAGCCCGGCACCCTTGAAGAACTCGCCCGGCGGCGCGCCCGCATGAACCCGCGGCTGGCCCATGCGTGGCTGCGCTACCTGGCAGCGCTCGGCGCGCGGCAGGATGCGGACGGCTGGCGCTGGAAGCTCGACCCGGTGATCGGCTCCTCCGGCTTCGGCCCCATGCGCGCGCGCTGGATGACCGACCGCCTGCCGGGCTTTCCCATTCCCATGCTGGCCATCTTCGGCACGGAGCGCGAGCCGATGGGGTGGGATGCCACCGCGGCCGACCTGGCGCCGTACTTCCCGCCCTCGACCCAGGTACAGGTGATGGCCGACACCGGGCACTTCATCCATATCGAGCGACCGCAAGAGACCGCGGAACGCATCCTGCCCTTCCTCCGTCCATGACCCTCTACCTGCGCCACAACCGCCTGCGCCTTGCCCTGCATCCGCTCAAGGCCGGCAGCGGGCCCGCGCTGCTGTTGCTGCACGGGCTGGGCGAGCGCTCGCCGGACACATTGCCGGCCGAGTACGCCGGCTGGCCCGGCACGGTGCACGCGCTGGATTTCACCGGGCACGGGCTCTCGGACATCCCGCGCGGCGGTGGCTACAGCTGCGAGTTCCTGATGGCGGACGCGGATATCGCACTGGCGCACCTGGGCCCGTCAACCGTGGCGGGGCGCGGGCTGGGCGGCTATATCGCCTTGCTGCTGGCCGGCGCGCGCCCGCAGCAGGTGCGCGGCGCCATCCTGCGCGACGGCCCCGGCCTGGCCGGTGGCGGCACCGCCGCACGCAATCCGTATATCCCGGTGGTGGATACCACGCGCACAGGCCCGCCCGACCCGTACGCCATTGCCGACCTGGCAACCGACGTGCGCCCGCCGAGCTACGCGGCCAACTACGCGATGCTGGCCGCGCAGCACGCCGACACGCCGCAGCCGATCTCCGTGTGCACGCGCGAGCGCCCGGACTGGCTGAAGGCGGTGACGGAGCTGCTCTCGCTGGAGAAGGTCGAACTGGACCAGGCGCTGCAACACTACGCGGCGCAAGCGGCGATGCGTGGAGGCACTCGGGCATGAAAGCGGAACTCGCCGCGCAAGCCGCCCGTGGCACGAATGCCGGACATGGCGATGCGCACGCACTGGCGGAGGACAGCTTCCGCGCCCACGTCCAGCAGCACCTGCCGCGCAACGCGCGCGCCTACCTGGTCCACGGCATGCTGGGCATGACCGGCTTCCGGCTGGTGACCGCCCCCACCTTCGTGCCGGCCTATATCTACCTGCTGTCCGGCTCCAAGCTGGTGGTGGGGTGCGTGCTTGGCGCGCAGTACGCGGGCATGGCGATGTCCTCGATCTGGGGCGCCACGCAGATCGAGCATCGCCAGCGCGTGATGCCGCTGATCTACCTGGTGGGCTGGCTGGTGCGCCTGCAGATCCTCGGCCTGGGCTTGTCCGCCTTCCTGCTCTCGGGCGACGGCGCGCTGGCCGCCGCCGCCGGGTTCCTGCTGCTGTTCGGCCTGTTCAACGGCGTGCAGAACGTCACCTTCAACTACCTCACGTCCAAGATCATTCCGCTGGAGCGGCGGGGCGCGTTGAGTGCGTTCCGCAATTTCCTCGGCGGGCTGATCGCGGCGGCGGTGGCCTATCTGGGGGGCCGCTTCCTGGTTGGCGGCAATGTGTTCGGCAATGGCTACGCCACCACCTTCCTCGCCGCCTTCGTCCTGACCAGCCTGGGCATCTCCGCGCTGACCCGCATGCGCGAGCCGGTGCTGCACGATGTGCGCGTGCAATCGGGCTTTCGCCAGCGCCTGCGCGAAGTGCCGGCGCTGCTGCGCGCGGACAAGCACTACGTGCGCTTCTTCGTGGCCCGCGCGCTGGTGGCGTTCAGCATGATGGCCGTGCCGTTCTATGCCATCTATGTTGGCAGCCATCTGCCGCTCTCGGGCGCCACGCTGGGCTACCTGAGCATTGCCTACCTGCTGGCGCAGACCACCAGCAACCTGGTCTGGGGCCGCCTGGCCGACCGCCACGGCTATCGGCTGGTGTTCCTGTGCAGCATCGGGCTGTGGGTGCTGTCCACCGCCGCGCTGCTGCTCTGCGATGGGCTGGGCGCGTTCCTGCTGGTGTTCTGCGGGCTGGGCGCCAGCTTTGGCGGCTACTTCCTGTCCGCTGACAACTTTGCGCTGGAGTTCGGCAACCGGCGCGATCGCCCGATGCTGCTGGCGGTGTCCGACACTGCTACCTACACGATGATGGCGTGCGGGCCGATCCTCGGCGGCATGCTGGCGCAGGGGGTGCGCTTCTCGCTGGTGTTCGTCGCGGCCATGGTGGTCATGAGCATCGCCTTTGTGCTCGCCCTGCGGGTCGAGGAGCCGCGCCGCCGCCCGCGGCCGCAGCGCGAGGGCAACGCGTAGCGCCAGCATCGGGATCATCGGGATCAACAGGATCACGGATCAACAGGAGACAGGATGACATTCAGGACCTATCCGGAATTCAGCACGCACTACCCGCTTGTGCTCACCACGATCATGAAGCGCCCGGTGCGGATGTATCCCAACGAGATCGGCGTCGTCTACCGCAACCCGGCCACCGGCGAGTATTTCCGCTTTACCTGGATGCAGTGGTACCGGCGCGTGGCCCGGCTGGCCAACGGCCTGCGCGGCGAGCTCAAGGTGCAAGCCGGCACGCCCGGCGAACCTGGCGAGCGCATCGCCACGATGGCGCTCAACACCCACCGCCACCTGGAGCTGTACTACGGCGTGACGGGCATTGGCGCCACCTTGCACCCCATCAATGTCCGCCTGTCCCCGCAGCACATCGTCTACACCATCCGGCACGCGCAGGACAAGATCCTGTTTGTCGACGACACCCTGATTCCCTTGCTGGAAGGCATCTACGACAAGATCAAGGATGTGGTCGAGCTGGTGGTCTATATGTCGGACAAGCCGGGGCTGCCGCACACCCGCATCCCCAACATCATCGAGTACGAAACGCTGCTCGCCCGCCAGGCCGAGACCATCGAGTGGCCCGCCCTGCACGAGGACGTGAACGCCACGCTGTGCTACACCACCGGCACCACGGGCCAGCCGAAGGGCGCCACCTTCACGCATCGCCAGCTCTACCTGCTGACGATCCACATGATGGCGCAGCTCGCCATCGGCAACACACCGGACCACGATATTGCCGATGGCCTGGGCACGCGGCTGGGCGAAGGCGCGGTGCCGCTGCTGAATACGCCGATGTTCCACATCCACGGCTGGGGGCAGCCTTTCGTCGCGGTCTATAGCGCGCAGAAGATCGTGCTGCACGGGACCTTTACCGTGCAGGGTTTCTGCGAGCTGGTGGAGCGCGAGAAGGTGACGTCGGTGGGCATCGTGGCAACCATCGCGGCCATGCTGCTCGAATACCCGGACCTGAAGAAGTACGACCTCAGCAGCCTGGTGCGCGTCAGCGTGGGCGGCGGCGCGCTGCCACTCGGGCTCAAGCGCAAGCTGGAAGCCCTGATCCCCACCTTCCGCATGAGTTCGGGCTACGGCATGACCGAGACCGCGCCCACCATCGTTGGCTCGTTCATCAAGAAGACCATGGTCCACCTGGAGCGGGACGAGACCGATGCGGTGCTGGTCAAATCCGGCCTGCCGATTCTTGGCGTGGAGGTGGAGGTCATCGACGACAAAGGCAAGCCGGTGCCTCAGGACGACCACACGGTCGGCGAGATCGTGGTGCGCGCGCCCTGGGCAACCGGGCAGTACTACCGCAACCCCGAGAAAAGCGCGGAGCTGTGGCAGGACGGCTGGCTGCACACCGGCGACATCGCCAAGGTAGATGCCGAGGGCTATATCACCATCGCCGACCGCATGAAGGACGTGATCCGCAGCGGCGCGGAAATGGTACCCACGGTACTGCTGGAGAACCTGATCGCGATGGCCGATTTCGTGCACGAGGCGACAGTGGTCGGCGTGCCGGATCCGGTCTGGGGCGAGAAGCCCCTGGCGCTGGTCAGCGTGCGCAACGGCTTTGAGGCCGACGAGGACAGCGTCATCGATTTCCTGAAGGTCCACGGCGTCGAGACCGGCAAGATCACCAGGTGGATGCTGCCCAAGCTCGTCGCCATCACGCGGGACATCCCCAAGACCAGCGTAGGCAAGTACAACAAAAAGCAGATCCGCGATGACCTGGAGACATTCCTGGCCATCGCCAAGGATGTTTCGCATCGCCACGGTTAGGCATTTACTCAAAACACAGCAGGAGACTTCCCATGCGTGAAGCAGTCATCGTATCCACCGCACGTACGCCGATCGGCAAGGCCCATCGCGGCGCCTTCAACAACACGCAGGCGCAGGAGCTCGGCGCCCACGCCATCTCGCACGCCGTGCAGCGCGCCGGCATCGACCCGGCGGAAATCGCCGACGTGATCCTGGGCTGCGCGGTGCAGCAAGGCTCCACGGGCGGCAACGTCGCGCGCCAGGCGCTGCTGCGCGCCGGGCTGCCCGTCACGGTGCCGGGCATGTCGATGGACCGCCAGTGCGCCTCCGGCCTGATGGCGATCGCCACGGCCGCCAAGCAGATCATCGTCGACGGCATGCAGGTTGCCGTGGGCGGCGGGCTGGAGTCGATCTCGCTGGTCCAGAACGACAAGATCAACCGCTACCGCGCGCAGGTCCCGCAACTGGTGCAAACGCTGCCGCAGATCTACATGACCATGCTGGAGACCGCCGAGATCGTGGCGCAGCGCTATGGCGTGAGCCGCGAAGCCCAGGATGCGTACTCGCTGCAATCGCAGCAGCGCACGGCCGCCGCGCAGCAAGCCGGCCGCTTCGACGCGGAAATCGTGCCAATCACCACCACCATGCTGGTCACCGACAAGGCCAGCGGCGCCGTGAGCGAGAAGCAGGTCACGCTGGACAAGGATGAGGGCAACCGCCCCGGCACCACGCTGGCCGACCTGCAGGCCCTCAAGCCGGTCTTCAAGAACGGGCAGCGCGTGGCCGAGGGCCGCTTCATCACTGCCGGCAATGCCTCGCAACTGTCCGACGGCGCATCCGCCATGGTGCTGATGGAGGCCAGGGAAGCCGAACGCCGCGGCCTGCAGCCGCTGGGCGCGTACCGCGGCATGGCCGTTGCCGGCTGCGATCCGGACGAGATGGGCATTGGCCCGGTGTTCGCCATTCCCAAGCTGCTCAAGCAGCATGGCTTGTCGATGAGCGACATCGGCATCTGGGAACTGAACGAGGCGTTCGCCAGCCAGGTCCTGCATATCCGCGATACGCTCGGCATTCCGGACGAGCGCCTGAACGTCTCCGGTGGGGCGATCTCCATTGGCCATCCGTACGGCATGTCCGGCGCGCGCATGAGCGGCCACCTGCTGCTGGAAGGCAAGCGCCGCGGCGCCAGGTTTGGCGTGGTGACGATGTGCATCGGCGGCGGCATGGGCGCCGCCGGGCTGTTCGAGATTTTCTGAGCCGGGCGCCAGCCTTGGCATCAAGCCGCCTTAACTGACGCACCGACACACCGACACACCGACACACCGACACACTGGAGTCCACACGCATGAGCACGATCAACGCAGTCGCCGATCTCGCCGTGGAAGGCGATATCGCCATCCTGACGCTCAACTCACCGCCGGTCAACGCACTGTCCGCCGCAGTGCGCGCCGGCATCCTCGCTGGCGTCGAGCGCGCCATCGCCGACAGCAACGTCAAGGGCATCGTCCTGACCTGCGCGGGCAAGACCTTTATCGCCGGTGCCGACATCACCGAATTCGGCAAGCCGCCGGTAGGCCCGTCGCTGGCCGACGTGCAAGCCGCAATCGAGGGCTCACCCAAGCCGGTGATCGCCGCCATCCACGGCACCGCGCTGGGGGGCGGGCTGGAAGTCGCGCTGGTCTGCCACTACCGCGTGGCAGCCAGGTCCGCCAAATGCGGCCTGCCGGAAGTCAACCTCGGCCTGCTGCCCGGCGCTGGCGGCACGCAACGCCTGCCCCGCATCGTCGGCCCCGCCAAGGCGCTCGACATGGTGACCTCGGGCGCCCACATCGGCGCGGCCGCCGCCGCGCAGATGGGCCTGTTCGACCTGGTGACCGAAGACGCCGCGCTGCGCGCTGGCGCCATCGCCTTCGCCAGGCAGGTCAACGCCGAGCAGCGCCCGCTGCGCAAGGTGCGCGACCTCAACGAAAAAGTGGAAGCCGCGCGCGGCAAGCCGGAGCTGTTCGCCGACTTCCGCCGTGCCAACGCCCGCAAGTTCCGTGGCTTCGACGCGCCCGAGTACAACATCCGCTGCATCGAGGCCGCGGTCAACCTGCCCTTCGACGAAGGCATGAAGGTGGAACGCAAGCTCTTCCTGGAACTGATGAACGGCACGCAATCCGCCGCGCAGCGCTACTACTTCTTCGCCTCGCGGCAGGTCTGGAACCTGCCCGACGTGCCAACCGACACACCGGTCATCGACGTGAAGAAGGTCGGCATCATCGGCGCGGGCACCATGGGCGGCGGCATCGCCATGAACATGCTCAACGCCGGCATTCCCGTCGTGATCGTGGAAACCGCGCAGGAAGCGCTGGACCGCGGCGTGCGCACCATCCGCGCCAATTACGACAACACGGCAAAAAAGGGCCGCATCACCGCCGCCGATGTCGACAAGCGCATGGCACTGCTGACCCCGACGCTGGAACTCGGCCAGCTGGCCGACGCCGACCTGGTCATCGAAGCCGTCTATGAAAACATGGACGTGAAGAAGGACATCTTCGGCAAGCTCGACAAGATCGTGAAGCCCGGTGCCATCCTGGCCACCAACACCTCCGCGCTCGACGTCAACGAGATTGCCCGCGCCACGTCGCGCCCGGAATCCGTGATCGGCCTGCACTTTTTCTCGCCGGCCAACGTCATGAAGCTGCTGGAAGTGGTACGCGGCGACAAGACCTCCAAACCCGTCATCCGCACGTCGATGGAGCTGGCCCGCAAGATCGGCAAGATCGCCGCGCTGGTGGGCGTGTGCCCGGGCTTTGTCGGCAACCGCATGCTCGCCCAGCGCCAGCGCGAAGCGCAGAAGCTCGTGCTCGAAGGCGCGCTGCCGTGGGACATCGACCGCGTGCTGTACAACTTCGGCTTCCCGATGGGTCCATTCGCCATGAGCGACCTGGCCGGCCTGGACCTGGGCTGGATCCGCGAGAAATCCAGCAGCTCCACGCTGCGCGAGATCTTGTGCGAGATGGACCGCCGCGGCCAGAAGACCGGCGCGGGCTACTACGACTACGACGAGAAGCGCAATGCCATGCCCTCGCCCGTGGTCGAGGGGATCATCCGCGACTTTGCCGCCAGGCAGGGCAAGACCAGCCGCGTGGTCTCCGAGCAGGAGATCCTGGAGCGCTGCATCTACCCGATGATCAATGAAGGCGCGAAGATCCTGGAGGAAGGCAAGGCCATCCGCGCCTCCGACATCGATGTGGTGTGGGTCAACGGCTACGGCTGGCCGGTGTACCGGGGCGGCCCGATGTGCTATGCGGACACGATCGGGCTGGACAAGGTGCTGGCGACCATGAAGAACTTCGAGGCAACGCTGGGCGCGGACTTCAAGCCGGCCAAGCTGCTCGAGGACCTGGTTGCGCAGGGCAAGAAGTTCAGCGACCTGAAGTAGGCAGTTCCGGCGCTGCGTGCTGATGCGCCCCCTTGGCCGGCCCGGCCTTGGGGGCCAGGTAGCGCCGCAGCTCCACCCACTGCCACGACAGCAGCGCCGGGATGCCAAAGAGCACCTCGCGCGCGCGCTTGACCAGTGCCAGCGACAAGGCCACCTGCGGGTCGACGCCAAGCAGGTGGCCCAGCAACATCACCACCGCCTCCTGCACGCCAAGGCCGGCCGGCACGAAGAAGGCCACATGGCGCACGGCCTGGGTCAGCGACTCGATCGCCAGCGCCTGCCAGAGCGGGACGGGATGGCCCAGCAGCCACAGCGCGAACCAGATCTCCACCGCGCCCAAGGCAAGGCCGGCGAACTGCCAGCACAGCGCGGCCAGCAATTCGCCGCGGCGCGCATTCAGCGCACGGATCTGCGCGTCGAGCCGGGCGCCGTCGATCAGCGCGACCACCCGGTGGTCCGTGCCGAACAAGCGCCGCGCGGCGCCCTCCAGCCGCTCGAACAGCGCGCTATGGCGCAGCGAGAGCGCAAACAGCACTGGCACCGGCAAGGACAGCAGCAAGCCCGCCAGGATCACCCAGGCATGGCCATCGCCACCACCAAGCGCCAGCAGCAGCAGCACCACGCCGAGCGCGGAGAACAGGTACTGCGCGAACAGCGTCACCATGACTTCCACCACGATGCTGGCGGTCACCGCCGTGGTATCCGCGAGGCGCAGCCGGGTCAGCCGGATGCCAACCAGCTCGCCACCCACACCCACGGTAGGCAACAGCCGGTTGACCGCCTCGCGCACGGTGGCCACCCACCACAGGAAGGCGAGGCCGGCGGACTCATCCGGATCGGCCGAAGTCAGCAACACCCGCCAGCCTTGCGCGTCCAGCAGCAGCGGCAGGGCATGGAAGGGCACCAGCAGCAGCAGCGGCCAGCCGGCCTGGCCAACGATGTGGCCAATGTCGGACGCGCCTTGGTGCAGCACCAGTGCCGTCAAGGCCAGCACGCCCAGCAGCCCGGTCAGGTAGATCAGGCGCTTCATGCCGGGGCCAGGGCACCGGGCGCGCCAAAGATATCGGTAAAGCCGCCGCGACGCACCCCGGCGCGCTCCAGCGCCTCGCGCACGCGGGGCGACAGCAGCGCGGCCAGCTCGTCGGCATGGCGATAGCCACGCATGCTGGGCGCGACCTCGGCGCCGGAGACCACGCCGGGATGCAGGTAGATCTCGCCCACGCCCGCCGGCAGCTTCGCCAGCGCGGCCAGCAAGGCGGCTTCGTCCATGCCGCCGGTATTGGCGATGCCGAGCACGTAGTCATTGTGGGCAATGCCGGCCAGGTCCAGCCGCCTGCGCAACAAAGCCAGCCAGGGCCGCAGCAGCAGCGGCGCCGCGGGCTCGCTGGGCAGGCGCATGGCGTGCAGGCCGAACTCGCGGCCAATCTGCAAGATCAGGGACAACACGGTGGGATGCAAGTGGAAATGCTTGTGGGTGTTCACGTGGTCCAGCGTCAGCCCGGTGGCGGCGAACGCCTCGAACTGGGCGCGGATCTCCGCGGCCAGCTGGCGCCGCACATGCGGCAGGAAGAAAAAGCGGAAGCCGTCGCGTGCCATGGCCGAGCCGAAGCGGCCATGCGCATCCACCAGCGCCGGAATGGCAGCCGGGGCCAGCACGGCCGGGCCGTCGGCCAGCACCACATGCAGGCCCACGCGCAAGCGCGGCAGGCGCCTGGCGCGCGCCACCGCGTCGGCGGCCGCACTCGCGCCCACCATCAGGCTGGCGGCGTTCAGCACGCCATCGCGGTGCGCCAGCTCCACCGCTTCGTTGACACCGCCGTGCAGGCCGAAATCGTCGGCGGTGATGATCAGGGCACGCCGCGCAGGATCAGACGTCACAGGATCGCCAGCCAGGGTCAGGCCTCGTGCGAGCGCAGGAAGCGGAAGAACTCCACCCCTTCGCGCAGGCGTCGCTTCATCATTTCCCAGCTGCCCAGCATCTCGCGCACGATCTCCCAGATCTTGCTCGGGCGGAAGTAGAAGCGCTTATAGAACGTTTCCACGCCGTGGTAGATCTCTTCCTTGCTCAGGTGCGGATAGCTGATCGCGGCCAGCTGCACGCCCTTGTCGTTGACCAGGTTGATGACCTTGTTGTCTTCCAGCCAGCCGTTTTCCACCGCCTGCCGGTATAGCGTGGTGCCCGGATAGGGCGCTGCCAGCGAGACCTGGATCGTGTGCGGGTTGATGTCCTTGGCGTAGGCGATGGTCTTCTCGATCGTCTCGCGCGTCTCGCCGGGCAGGCCGAGGATGAAGGTGCCGTGGATGATGATGCCGAGCTTGCGGCAGTCCTCGGTGAAGCGCCGCGCGATATCGGTGCGCAGGCCCTTCTTGATATTGAGCAGGATCTGGTCGTCGCCGGACTCGTAGCCCACCAGCAGCAGGCGCAGGCCGTTTTCCTTCATGATCTTGAGCGTGCTGTAGGGCACGTTGGCCTTGGCATTGCAGGACCACGTCACGCCCAGCTTGCCCAGCCCGCGCGCGATCTCCTCCACGCGCGGCTTGAAATCGGTGAAGGTGTCGTCGTCGAACATGATCTCCTTGACCTCGGGCATGTTCTCCTTGATCCATTTGACCTCGGCGATCACGTTCTCCGGGGAGCGCGTGCGATAACGGTGCCCGCCCACGGTCTGTGGCCACAGGCAGAAGGTGCACTTGGAGCGGCAGCCGCGCCCGGTGTAGATCGAGACGTAGGGGTGCTTCAGGTAGCCGATGAAGTAGTTGTCGATCTTCAGGTCGCGCTGGTAGATGGGTGCCACGAAGGGCAGCTCATCCATGTTCTCGATCATCGGGCGTGGGCCGTTATGCTCCTGCGAGCCATCGGGCAGCTTATAGCTCAGCCCGAGCACGTCCTTGAGCGGCTTGCCGGCGGCCACCTCCTGGCAGGTGTAGTCGAATTCCTCGCGGCACACGAAATCGATGGCGGGGCTGGCGCCGAGCGTGCCGCCGGGGTCGACGGCGGGCTTGGCGCCTACCATGCCGATCATCACCCCTGGGTGGCGTGCCTTGAGCTCTTCCGCGAACTTGGCATCGGTGGGAAAGGACGGCGTGCTGGTGTGGATGATGACCAGTTCATAACCGGCGGCGATATCCAGCGTCTCCTGCACACCCAGGCCGTCGGCGGGCGCATCGAGCACGCGGCTATCCGGCACCAGGGCGGCGGGCTGCGCCAGCCATGTCGGGTACCAGAACGATTTGATCTCGCGCTTGGCTTGATAGCGCGAGCCGGCGCCGCCGTCAAAGCCGTCAAAGGAAGGCACCTGGAGGAAGAGGGTTTTCATAGCAGCCTCGGGGGATTCAATCCGTTTGTCGAGCGGGACGACTGGCGTTCCGGCACGCCATTGTCCGTCCCCTCCGTCATCAAGGGAAGGGGGCGAAGCGTTACGCCAGCCCCCTGGTAGGGTTCCATGCCCGCACGCGCCGCCGGCGCGCGCGGCTGCAGCGGCGCCTCGGCTGTGGGGGGGTCTCGCACCGGCAATATGCGATCGCGCCAACGTACCTGCGATCCGGCCAGGGCAACCGCCCACTCCACGAGAAGCAAGATATCACGCAGTGGCGCCATCAGCGCGGCGCCGGGGCCGCCAGCCAGGAAACTGCGTGCCAGCCCGCCCAGCACCGCCGCGACCAGCACCAGCGGCTGCGGCGAAATCCAGGCGGCCAGTGCCAGCATCGGCCAGGTGAACGTGATGAAGGTGAAGGCGAAGCCCGTCGGATTGAGCGAGCGGATGGTGCGCATCCACCGCAATTCATGCGCCCAGAGATCGCCAAGACTGGATTCCGTCACATCGGTGGTAACCATCTCATCCGACAGCACCGTCTCCAGCCCCTGGCGCCGAACCAGCTCGCCCAGCCAGAAATCGTCGGCAAGGCGGTTGGAGAGCGCTTCGAACCCGCCAATTGCGGCCAGCGCGTCACGCCGCAGGGCAATGGTGGCACCGAAGGAAAAACTGCGGGAGCCGCCCGCGTGGGCGATCCGCACCGAAGGCGCGAACCAGTGGTCGATAAATCCCGCCCCCAGGCGCGACCAGAAGCCGCCGACCGGATGGCCGCGATACAGGCAGGTCACCACACCGACCGGGGCGTCGGCCAGGGGGGCGGTAACGCGTGCCAGATAATCCGGCGCCACGGCAATGTCGCTATCGGCGACCACCAGCCATGCGTGGCGCGCCCTGGCGTAGAGGTTGATCAGGTTGCTGGCCTTGAGATTGCTGCCATGCACCCGGGGATCGATGACCAGGTCGATCTCACAGGCGGGGAAATCGGCGCGCAAGCGCTCCACGACGCCAATGGCGGGATCGTCGGCAGCGCATACGCCAAACACGATCTGGTAGGCCGGGTGCCGCTGTCGGCACAAAGTGGCCAGGTTTTCGTAGAGACGCGGCTCGGCGCCACAGAGTGGCTTGAGCACGCTCACAGGGTGAACGCTCGTGCTATCCGGGGCTACGCAGGCGGGCGCCGGGCCGGGCGAGGCGCGCCGGCTGAGCCACGCCGCCATCACCGCATATCCTGCCGCAAGCCATGCCACTGCCGGACCAGCGAGCCCCCCCAACGTCATTTCGGCCAGCCCTCAAATTAAGGTTTTGACTAAAGTTGTACGGTATAGCGTGAATACTTAGGGAAGTATTAAGGGGAAATATGACGCACAGAAGTTATTTCGTCCACTAGAAAGATCGCTGATGGCGTGGGGACACCGTGGGGTACGTCAATCAGGCCAATCAGACAAGAAAGATATTGATAACAATTCTTGTTAATTTTGTTTATATCGGAAGGGACAGGGCCGCAGACAGGCCCTGAGCACCAGCTACGCTCAGAGCGCCTCGCCCTCCTTGGGCACGCCCGCCGCCCGCAAGGACGCGTCGAGCCGGGCCGGGCGCAACGCCTGGCCAGACCGGATGCCGTCGATCCGCTTTCGCTCCACCGCCACATTCTCGGCCGCCCGCCCGATCACCACCACGCCGTCGGCAATCCGGAGCTGCAACTGGAACCGGTGGTCGATGCGGGCATGAACCTGTTCGAAGGCCTGGCGGCAAAAAGGATCGACCTGGCGATCCTGCCGGGCACGTTTTGGGGCGAAGCCTGCAAGACGGTGGAGGTCGGCCGCGTGGAAGACCTGTGGATGGCAAGCCCCACCCTAGCGTTACCCGACAGGCCGCTGCGCCCCGAAGAATTTGCCCAGTATCCCGTGCTGGAGCAATCCATCGGGTCCGCCAAGAACACTTTCTACGGCGCCTGGCGCCGGGAGCATGGATGCCATGCTTGCCCTGGACTACTTCGCCACGGATATCGAGCAGGGGCTCTTGCGCGTGGTGAAGAGCGACCCCATGCCACTGCCGCTGGTCTATTCCGCCATGTACCGGGACGATGCCTTCAGTGCGGCGCTGGATGTCATTGATGAAGGATGGGGCAGCCGCAAGGCTGGCCGAATTGGCATCATGCTTGTTCGCAGTGCCATCCAAAATCTCCGTAATTTTCGCATTGCTGCGAATTGTCTGGGTTCAATTCCGGAATAGTCTCATAGACGTCCCGTTTCCAAGTCGATAGGGTTGTGAAGCTAGATTCATTGGAGTAGCGGATTTTTTTCGGAAGCCCAAGTCACGCAAGTTAACCTGGTTTTTTTCGCATTGTGTCAGGAGTGCCGCGAGGGCGCCGGACATCAAGGAGCTTACCTGCACGGGTACCGCATTACGCGCGCCGGTGGCAGCCTCATCGAAGGCGTGACCAATGCGCACGGCGAGACTGCGCTCAAGCTAGCCGAGTTCGGCGAAACCGTAAAGATTGAAATTCTATAAGACCGCTTATGGCAACCCATTCCACACATCCTTCGCAAATGCCGCCTGCATCGTATCCGGAATTGACCCTCAAGCCGGGCGGTGCGGTGTGCAAGGTGGCGATACCGCTACGCCCATTGCGCATCTATTTCCAGCTGTTCCCGGGTATCTCCCGGACTGAAGCCGAGCGCGGGCTGGCCGGCCTCAGCTACAAACTGCGCATCCCTGGACAAACGGATAGCGAAGGCACGACGGAGGCCAACGGCAAGATTCTCTTGCCGGGCCTGCAACCTGGCATCACAGGCGAACTGGAGATTCTTGGCACGCTGATCCAGTTGACCGCGCGTGACTACAGCGATGACGAGAAGACCGACAGCACAACGACGATGGGCATCCAGGGTGCCAAGCGTCGCCTGATGGTGCTGGGTTACTACGACAAGCCTTATCGGTCCGTACGGCCCGGGCAAGTGGCTGTGTCGCAGATTCCCGATGACAAGCTGGACCACATCGAAATCGAGGACGCGATCCTGCGTTTTCAGGTGGACAGCGGCATCGAGCCCAATGGCGAAATTGAGCGGCACGAACTCGCTGGCAGCAAGATCGATCCATCGCAGGCGTTTGGCTTTCACCGCGACCTCACTGGCTCGAGCGTCAAGCAGTTTCACCCCGACTTCGTCGCCAAGCTGGCAGCGGGCGGCGGCAGCGCCCCTCCGGGCACCATGGAGCCATGTACCGTCCCGCCCCCGCCACGACCGAAAGACAAAGGCACAGTCGGATCTGCCACGCCGGGGCCGTCGCCAAAACCGCTGGCACGTGAAATCTACGATGGACACCGGTTTGTACCGGTCCGTTTCGTGCGCTACAACGAATCGACCACCTTTCATCCGAGCAGGCCCGAACTGGACGAGCGCGGCTACCGGGAGCATGACGGGCCCATCGTTAGCCTGATGGCTGGACAGAGAATTGACCTGTTGCTGCTGCGCCTGCATGTCGGGGCGAGCGTGCCGCTGAGCTTCGTCAGTACGGATGAGAGCACGGTCAAGATCAGTCATGTGACGGGCGATCTGATCGAACTGACAGGGGTACGTGGCGGAGAAGAAGCATCTCCACGCACGGCCAGTATTGAAGTGCGCTTCGGCAGTTCCACTGGGCCACTGCTACACACCCTGGCTGTGCAGGTCTACGACCCCATCAACGTCGCTGTGGCGGTGCATTTTGTGTCCATTGGGCAGGCCGGCAGGCCGGAGATTCCACGGATTCCTCCGTCCCTTCAGCGTCCAAAGCTTGAACCCATCTTCAACAAGATCAATGACATCTGGCGGGCAGCGGGGATTCGCTTTGAGGTCAAGCAATGGCTGAATGACTCCATCGACTTGACGCAGGCAGGGGCGATGACCGTCAAGCCTGCCAAAGACGGGCAACCCGCGGTGAACGAGTTCCCCGCGGTGACCAGTCTGAATCGCAAGGCGAGGCATCTGAACATGTATGTGGTGGAATCCACAATCGGTAGTGGCATTGGCTGGGGGCTTTGCAATACCGCCCTGGTGGCCGCCGAGCAGATGCATGGCGGCCAGCCTTCCAGCCAGGATCAGCTCATCCAGACGTTCGCCCACGAGATCGGGCATTTTCTCGGACTGTGGCACCCCGCAACGCATAACCCCGAGGGGGACGATGTTCAAGTGCAAATTCAAGGCAGGGATGAACGCCACAACCTGGAGGATTTCTGGTCTCGCCGGATGCTGATGTATGTCTATACCGGCTTGAACGGCATCGGTCCACTGGACGCCAATACCCGGCAACGAGGACGGCAACAGGATGTTGGCAATGGCTGGCATGTGGGCGGCAAGATGCTGTGCTGCAAGACGGTGCCGAAGGTCGTTTCCTCTTCGAGATTTTCTGAAATTGTCACGGCGCGCGGGATCGCACTACTCAACCAGTCTGAATCGTCAACGGAGAAGAAAACGGCATGGTCACCACCGTCCGACAACGCTGGGCAAGGCGTCTTTGCCTGAGTCTGCTGCTCACCTGCAGCGTAGCAGTACCACTGGTGTGTGCTGCGCAAGATCAAGTCATACAGGAGCAACCGAATATGCCTAGCCTGGCACAAATGATCGACCACGAGCAGTGGGATGACGCTTACGCCTATGTTCGCCGGCAACAGAATGCCATCGTGCCGGAAATCCGCGCTATCGCGGATGACCCAAACACAAGCAGCACCACGAGGTACATTGCCTATAGCTTTCTGCGAAAGGTGCCTACGCTGGAATCAGCACTTTTGTTGGCGCACGGGCTGGGAGAGGGCGGTAGAGACAACAGCGTATTTGGCTTGATCGAGAACCCCCGTGCTGAGGTCTACCCGATTCTCAAAGCGAAGCTCCAACCTCCAAAGGAGGAGGAAAACAAGAACCTCCTGCTCACAATGGCGCAGATGTCCGTGCCACCGGAGCAGCGCATCGCCGATCTGAAGCCCTATCTAGCGGCAAGAAACTACGGGGTGCGCGTCGGCGCGGTCTTCGGCCTCGCGCTGCTGGAGGACCCCGGCAGTATGGAACTGATGACGCGTGCGCTGGGTGCGGGTGACCGTGACGGGAAAAGGGACCCACTCATGATCTTCTATCAGTTCCGCGCATGGCGCATGCCGAAATTTGTGCCGGTGCTGATTCCCGTGCTGAACGACCCCATGCCGATCAAGGATATCGGACTGCGCCGCTATAACGCGGATGGCAGCGAATCTGCCATGACGCCCGAAGAACTGCGCTATCTACGCGCCCGCGACTACGCGCTGAACATCCTCGTCAAGACGCTGAACATCGACGTGCCGTTCAAGATCGAGGACGACGTGACTTATTCCAAGGAGCAGCGCGAGTTGGTCAAGCAGAGGCTGCGCGACTTGGGCTACACGGTGAGCGACGAGCCCCATCCGGTCACGAGCGGCGTGTAAGCAAGATGGCCGACATGGACCCGCAAGGCATCCCCTCGCCCGAGCCGGACAACAAACCAGCTGCCGGTAACGGTTCGCAGCCGACGCCTCGCTGGATTCCGCCGCCGCGAACTGTTGAGCAGCGCATGGTCACCACCGTCCGACAACGCTGGCCGCAATTCAATACTGACTGGGGCAGTTATGTTTGGGCGCGCAAATTGGCCACCTGAAGAATCCGATGACTTACATCGCGCGCATCAATGCCCGGCCTTCGGCGCTGAAAGCAATCCAGGACGAAACCGATATGGTCAACATTCACGAGGCTGCGGAGGCGGCCTAAGTCCCTTGACGCCGGGATTGCCGGTGCGGCCCGGAACTATCGCGGCTCGCCGAAAGTAGCGTGCTTATAAACAAAAATGGCAGGAGGAATGCAGGCTCCGCTCAGTCCATCGCCCCAATCCAAGTTGCAAAAGCCTCAACGTCCGCTTGCCGCACGTTCCGGGCCATGGCGACCAGGTAAAAGCCATAGCCTGGCAGCGACAGGGGATGCGCCTTGACCAGTGTCCCGGATCGCAGTTCATGGCTCACCACGACGTCGCTGCAGATCGCGACCCCCTGCCCCGCAACCACGGCGTCGATCGCGTGCATTTCCTCGCGGAAACTCAGCGCCCACGTTTTGTCGGCCGCCTTCAAGCTCGGATCGATCAGGCCCGCTGTTGCCAGCCATTGCCGCCATGTGGGGGCTTGCGGATCCCGTGTCATCCAGTCGAAGTGGATCAGGGGGAAGCGCAGCAAATCCGAAGCGCGCTCGATGGTGTGTCCATCCTTAACCAGCAGCGCCGGGCTGCAGATCGGGAAAAACGTGTCCCGACAGATCTCCCGCACGACGAATCCTGTTGGCATGGTCCTGGCATAGCGGATCGCCACATCGGCCTCACCCGATCGAAGGTCCAGGATCGCGTCCGTTCCGATGATCTCAAGCGCGATGTCGGGGTATCGCTCCCGCCACTGCGGCAGACGCGGGACCAGCCATCGGCTCGCGAACGCATTGGGGCTCGTGACGCGTAGCGGAATCGGCGCACCGGACTCGGCCATCCCTTCCACCGCGCCGACGAGGGCATCGAAACCATCACGCAACGCCGGATACAGCCTCGCACCAGCGCCCGTGAGCACCGGAGGCCGCGGGTGGCGCTGGAACAGGCGGTGCCCACACGTCTCTTCCAGCAGCCGGATCTGATGGCTGATGGCAGTAGGCGTCACATGGAGTTCGGCCGCCGCAGCCTTGAAACTGCCAAGCCTGGCGGCAGCCTCAAAGGCCTGCAACGATCGCAGAGGGGGCAGCTTTCTCATGGACGTAGATGAATTTTCCTCACCTGGAGCTGAGTTCTTTGATTTTGCCATGCGAAAGAGCGCGTGACAGTATGCTCCCAGTCGGATGGGACTGGCCCCGACGAAACCGAGAGATTGGGGGTAAGCATGGACACTGGACAACGGGTCAATCGCCTCGGGACCAATCGGCCGGCGTCGATGATCGACACCTTGCGGCGCAAACTGGACGGAGATGTTGTCCTCCCGGACGATCCCGGCTATGAGGAGGCTCGCAAGGTCTGGAACGGCGCTGTGGACAAGCGGCCGGCCATGGTCGTGTACTGCGCCAGCACACGCGATGTCATCGAAGCGGTGATGTTCGCCCGATCGGGCAACCACCTCGTAGCGATCCGCAGCGGCGGACACAATGTGGCGGGCTTGTCGGTCTGCGACAATGGGATCGTGATCGACCTGTCGCGCATGAAGCACATTGCCGTCGACCCAGCGCGGCGTGTGGCCCGTGCCGAAGCCGGCCTGAGCCTGGTCGAGTTTGACACCGCCACACAGGCCCATGGACTGGCCACCACGATGGGCGTCAATAGCGACACGGGCATTGCCGGACTGACCTTGGGCGGCGGATTTGGCAAGCTCGGGCGCAAGCACGGCCTGGCCTGCGACAACCTCCTGGCCGCCGATGTCGTGCTGGCCGATGGCAGGCTTGTGACAGCCAGCGCCGTCGAAAACGAGGAACTGTTCTGGGGATTGCGCGGAGGCGGCGGCAACTTCGGCATTGTTACCGCCTTCGAATATCAGCTCCACCCGGTCGGGCCGTTACTGCTGGTGGGCTCGGTACTCCACCCCTACGACCGCGCGCGAGATGCGATGCGGTTCTACGATGATTTCTGCGCCCGGGCCCCGGACGAACTCAGTGTGGACGCTGCTCTCGTGACGGCCCCGTCGGGCGAGCGCTTCTTCAACATATCGGCCTGCTACTGCGGCGCGAACGAGCCCGGCGAGCGCATCATCCGCCCACTGCTGGAGCACGGCACCCCGGTCGAGAGCAAGCTGGCCCCGGTACCCTACCTTCAGATCCAGTCCGGCGGCGACGGCCTCTTTCCGCGCGGACGCCGCTACTACTGGAAGGCGCAGTATCTGCACACGCTCACCGACGCCGCCATCGACACAGTTCTTGATACCTACGCGCGTGCGCCCTCGGTTTCCTCACTACTGGTGTTCCAGCACGTCGGCGGTGCCATTGCCCGCGTTCCTGCGTCGGCAACGCCCTATGCGAATCGTGACGCGCGCTACGACTGCTTCCCCATCTCGATCTGGGATGCGCCGGACGAGGAGGATGCGGCCATCCGCTGGGCACGCGACGTCTGGAGCGCCGTCAAGCCCTTCTCGACTGGAGGCGTCTATGCGAACAACCTCGGCGACGAGGGCGAGGACCGCGTGCGCGCCGCCTATGGTGAAAACCATGCGCGTCTCGCCGCGCTCAAAGCCATATACGGCGGCCAACTTCTTTCGCCTGAACCAAAACATCAGGCCCTCGGCCTAGTGCACGGTATTGGTATTGCGGTGAATCAGGCGTACAGGCGCCGGGCCATTGCTGCCGTCCTGCCTTGCGCTCGCGTGGCCAGGCATCCACGGCGACACCGGGCTCTCCTTCTGACTCTCCGTCTCGGCCTGCTCAGCGTCTTCGTCGTTCTTATATATTGATGGCAGCGTACCGAGCGTTCCGGCACGCCCTCTCAGGAACGCCTCCAGCGCGGCAGCCTTGGTGGCGCTAATGCCGCGAAGTCCATCCCACCAGGTGCCGCCGATTTCCACTACGCCCGGAATCTCGCGCCAACTCAGGGCTGTGGCAGAAAGACATGGTCCATATACGGTTGCGGGCAAGGTGGATCCAGGCCCGCAACCGGCGGACGATGAACGGCCAGCGCAAACCGCACGCACTGGCCGTTCTCCGTCCTTCCGGGACGACGATGGCAATTGGATACGGATGCAATCAGAAGCGCTTGTCAAACGACAGCTTCCCCTGCACATCGCTCCCGCCAAAGTAGTAGACCCCGAGTCCCACCTGCATGTCGCGCGCCAACCGGTAATTCAACGCACCCTTCACACTGAACTGGGTCTGACCGAACCCCGGATTGCGCACCGTGAAGTTCGCGCTTTCCGTTGCAACGCTGGCTACCACCGAATGGTCGCGCCGGCTGTCCCGGATGATCTTGAAGCCGGTGTCGAAGCCGAAGCGGTCGGTGACATTGCCGCTGAGGCTCATGCCCAGCATGAACGCGGCGCCGCTCTGCTTCAACTGCTGCACGGACAGTGCGTCGGACGGCGACGCCGCATTCACTTCGGAGAACCCGTTGGTCCGGACCGAGTACGGGGCGACCTCCAGCGTTGTCTGCAGGCGCAGGCTTGCACCGTTGAACACGTGGGCCAGACCAATCGAACCCAGCCAGGCATCGGACGACACGCCATCAGCCTTGGCGGATCCATTGCCGGTCTGGCGGGTCAGATCGCTCCGGTAGTAGCTGAAGGCGGCACGGGCCAGGGCATGCAGTCCCAGTCCTCCGGGCAGTTCCGTGGCCGCCGAAAGCGAGCCGGTCACGCCGTTCGACCTGCCATTCAGATAGCTGCTGCTGGTCGAGACATCGTCGACCACCAGGTTCGCCTTCCATACCGTGTTCTTCAGCACCCCGGTGTAGCTGCCTTGCAGGCCATCCGTCTTCAGCGCGTAAGAGGCATAGCCTGCGTTGTCGGCACTGCGGCGGCCGCCGAACACGCTGGCATCTACGCCCTGCTGCGTCCTGCCGATATCGCCAGCGATGTCCGAGCCCGGCGAGAAGAACAGGGCCTGCTTGCCTTGCTCGGTCAGGCTGGTGTACGCCTCTGGCGAGAACTTGGCGAATACGGTCTCGGTACTGCCGCCAGCAGCAAGCGTCGTCACCAGCCGGTCGAGCAGGCTTGCGCCGTGGAATTGCTTGACGTTGCCGGCCGAATTGACTGCGAGTCCGCTCAGGATGGCGCTGTCATTGGCATTTTTCGCGACCGCTTGATAGAAGCCGCTGTAGCCGGCGCTGCCCAGGCCGATCACGCTGCCGGTGCCCAGGCTGAACAAGGCTTCTTGTCCATAGCCCTTCTGCACGGTAGAGAATGCGCCGCTCAGTTGCCCCGGTGTGTAGGCGAACAGCGGGATGACCTCGCCGAACGCGACATCCGCACCGCCGTTGTAGTTGGCAATGTTGAGCGTCGCGCCATCCTGGATCTTGAGCGATCCGGTCACCTTGACCTGGTCGAAGTCCTTGCCGGCAACGCGGTTGAATGCGGCATTGGCGATCTCCATCTTGCTCGTGGATCCACTGCCCAGGGTCAGGTTCTCCACCTGCAGCCTGCCGGGAGAGTTGCCCGGGGACAGCAGCGAGTTCGCTCCCATCACCAGGTTGCCCGATAGCGAGCCGTTACCGGACAGGACGCCACCGATGATCTCCGTATTGGAGGCGGTCACCGTACCCAGCACCGAGGGGTCGGCGGCATTGCCGAGATGCAGCGACGGTACCGCGCCCGGGTTGTTCGAGACCACGGAGATGGTGCCGGCGGCTAGCGAGCCTTGCACATCCAGCCTGGCACTGTCGAAGACGTTGACCGTGCTGGAGGTGACATTGGCCTGCGCGCCCACCGACAGCAGCGCGTTCGAGTTGAGGTCGATGGTGGTCGCCCTGGCCGCGCCGCCGGATGCCACCGACAACGTAGCGCCCTGGTTCAGCTGGATCAGGGGGAAGGACAGCGTGCTGCCCGAGGTGACCGTCGCGGACACCGTTCCCGTGGTGCCGCCCAGCGAGAACGCGCTGTTTGCATCGGTCGACGCCAGCGTATTGTTGACGTTGAAGCTGCCGCCGCGGACGTCGAAGACGCCGGAGCCGGTTACCGTGCCGGAGAACTCGCCGCCTTGCTGGACGGTCAGGCGATTCGCCCCCAGATCGATGTTGCCGGCGCCGCTCAGCGCATGGATGCTCTCGTTCCCGCTGATCAGTTTCAGCGTGCCGACCGCGCCCTGGCTGCTGTTGACGGCGACATTCATCGACTGGCTGAGAATGGCGTCGCCGTCGAGCGCGACCACGCCCTGGTTGATGACCAGGGTGCCGCCGATATTCACGGCCCCGGCGGGGCTGCCCGCCGCACGGGAAAGCGTGAGCGTGCCGCTGCCTTCCTTCACCATCGAGCCGGCGCCGACGATGGCGCCCGCATAGGTGGAGTCGCCCGACTGCGCTAGCCGCAGCACGCTGCCCGGCTGCACATTGACGACACCCGATGCGCCGCCGGCCAGCCCGGCCGTCGCCACGGAGCGGTCGCCGGACACGTTGACGGTGCCGTTGTTGGTCACCTTGCCCACGCTCGCCAGGTTGGCATTGAGGTTGGCGGTGCCGTTGTTCGTCACCGACGCCACGGCTTGTACCGTATTGACGTTGAAGGTGCCGTTGTTGGTCACCGCGCCAATGACATCGGCCGTGCCCGCCGTGAAGGTGGCGCCGCTGGCGATCTTCACCGCGCCGGTATCCGCCAGGGTGCCGCCGCCGGTGGTGTCCAGCGTCCCGGCGTTCACCAGGGTGCCGCCCAGGTTGGTACTGGCCCCCGTCAGCGTGAGCGTGCCGGCGCCGTCCTTGGCAAAGCCGCCATTGCCGGTGAAGGTCCCGGCGAAGGTGGCGTTGCCGCTCTGGTCGATCGTGACCGTGTCGGCCGCGCCGGCCATGGCGAAGACGCCGTTGCCGGTCAGGGTCGGGGTATGGATGGCCCGCGCGCCGCTGACCGACCAGTTGCCGTTGTTGACGACACTACCCGCGGCCAGGTCGCTCGATTGTGCGACCGTGGCACCGCCGTTGTTCGTCACGGCCGCCACGGTTTGTGCCGCGTTGACGTTGAAGGTGCCGCTATTGGTCACCGCGCCGATGGTATCAACCGTGCCCGCCGTGAAGGTGGCGCCGCTGGCGATCGCTACCGTGCCGGTGTCCGCCAGGGTGCCGCCCCCGGTCGTGTCCAGCGTCCCTGCGGTCACCAGGGTGCCGCCGTTGTAGGTATTGGCGCCGGTCAGCGTCAGCGTCCCGGTGCCGAGTTTCTCCAGCGCGCCGTTGCCGGCGATGGCGCCCGCATAGGTGCTGGCCCCGCTCTGGGTCAGGTGCAGCACATCGGTGGCCTGCGCCAGGTTGATGACGCCCGATGCGCCGCCGGCCAGCCCGGCCGTCGCCACGGAGCGGTCGCCGGACAGGTTGACGATGCCGTTGTTGGTCACCGTGCCCGCGCTCGCCAGGTTGGCATTGAGGTTGGCGGTGCCGTTGTTCGTCACCGACGCCACGGCTTGTACCGCATTGACGTTGAAGGTGCCGTTGTTGGTCACCGCGCCGATGAGATCGGCCGTGCCCGCCGTGAAGGTGGCGCCGCTGGCGATCTTCACCGCGCCGGTATCCGCCAGGGTGCCGCCGCCGGTGGTGTCCAGCGTCCCGGCGTTCACCAGGGTGCCGCCCAGGTTGGTACTGGCCCCCGTCAGCGTGAGCGTGCCGGCGCCGTCCTTGGCAAAGCCGCCATTGCCGGTGAAGGTCCCGGCGAAGGTGGAGTTGCCGCTCTGGTCGATCGTGACCGTGTCGGCCGCGCCGGCCATGGCGAAGACGCCGTTGCCGGTCAGGGTCGGGGTATGGATGGCCTGCGCGCCGCCGACCGACCAGTTGCCGTTGTTCACCACGCTGGCCGCGACCACGTCGCCCGATTGCACGACCGTGGCGGTGGCGTTGTTGGCCAATGCCCCTGCCACCGCCAGCGAGCCGGCCGTCGCGAAGGTCGCTCCGGCATTGTTGGTGACGCTCTGCATGGTGCCGCCATCGACCAGCGAGATCACGCCGTTATTGCTGACATTGCCCGTCGTCAGCGCGGCGCCGGCCACGATCTGGCCGCCGGCCTGCACATCCACGGTGGTCATCTTTTCCGCACCGCCGAGGACCAAGGTGCCGCCCTTGATGGTGACGCTGCCGCCCGTGGACTGCATCAGGTGGCCGAGGTTGGCGTGGTCATCGATGGTCGACACCAGGCCCCCGTTCAGGACGAAGGAACTGAGCTGGTTCTGCCCGGTCAGGTACAGCGTACCGTTGTAGCCAGCGGCGCCGACGTTCAGGCCGCCGTTGGTGATGTTGCCGGCCATGTATGCCGTGTACCGCGCGTCGGGAGCGATATTGCCCTGGCTGCCGAGATATTGGCCATAGACCGCGATATTGCCCTGGTTGCTCGCCAGGTCGATGTTGTTCTGGAAGCGCACCGCACCCTGGCTGTACTCCGAGCCGAACACCAGCGTCGAGTTCGCCGACAGATAGGAGCTGCCCCATTGCAGGTTCTGGGTCGCGCCGGACGGTGTCTGCCCGAGGGCCACCGTGATGCCCGCGGCGGTGCCTGCGGCGAAGCCACCGGCACCATTCCAGATGAACTGGCCGGGCACGGCCGTACCGGCGCGCTGGGTCACGTCCGAATTCAACAGCAAGGTGCCCGCGTTGCTCGTGGTCAGGCCGGACGGCAGGCTGCCGGCGCCGTTGAACACGACGCTGCTGGCCGAGTTGATCCCCACCCCCAGGTCTGCCTGGAGCGTGCCGCCTGTCAGGATGGTCTTGCCGGAATAGGTGTTGGTGCCGGCCAGCTGCACCAGGCCGCCGCCACCGATTTGCAGGTCGGCGCCAGCGCCGGGTGCATAGCCTCCGCTGGCGATGCTCGCGGCGCTATCGTCGGCGATCTGCCCCTCGATCCGGATGGTATTGCCGACGCCGGGCGCCAGCAGCACATTGGATCCCTTCATCATGAAAATGTCCGAGCCGGAAGCCTGGCCCGCCTGCCCACCATTGTTGCTGGAGCCGGCAAGGACGGTGTTGTCCCGGAACAGCACGTTGCCCGTCAGCGTCAGGCTGCCGCCCGAGCGCACGAAGATGGCCCCGCCATAGCCCGAACCGCCAGTGCCCCCGAGTCCGTCGCCGTCGCTGCCCGCACCGCCGCCGAAGCCGGCCTTGCCGCCAGCGCCGGCGCTGCCATCGGCCGCGTTCCCGGTGCCGCCGCCCAGCCCGGCGGAACCGCCCGAGCCACCGCCGGCACCAAAGCCACCGGCACCGCCGGCGCCACCATCACCACCGTTGCCGCCGTCGGTGATGCTCAGCGCGCCGGTGCCGCCATTGCCACCGTTGCCGCCCGCCCCGCCACCGTAGAAGGTAGCGCCGTTGCCCCCGCCGCCGCCGGTACCGCCGTCGCCGCCACGCCCGGCGGTGCCATTGGAGAGGTCAACGCCCCATTGCGCCAGGTTGGCGATCGCGATGCCGAGGTCGACATAGGATTTGGCCGCCGCCGCAACGTGCGCCGCGGACAAGGCCGCCGCGGGCGGGAAGGTGGCGAGGGCCGCCGCAGCCTCCGACGTATTGTTCACAGCATCGACTGTCGCGCTGATGACGGCCTCGGTCATCTCGTAGTTGAATGGAATCCCGTTGCTGCCGGAACCCGCATTGCCGCCTTTGCCGCCCGCCGCGCCCGTGCCGTTCTTGCCGGAACCGCCGTTGGTGCCGCTGCGCCCTTCGCCATCGGTCACGTAGACAATGGCCTGCGGGCCGGAAACGCCGTTGCCGCCGTTCGCTCCCGCGGTACCGGTGGCAGCGATATTGTTGAGCGATCCGCCGACGCTGTAGGGCGAGCTGGCGACAAAGGCGCTGACAGCCACGCCCGGGGCCAGGTCGTTACTGAGGGTGACCACATTGCCGCTGATGCTTGTGATCGTCGTCCCATCGGGAATGCCTGAGCCGGTCACCTGCATCCCGACCTGAAGGCCGGAAGTCGTGGTCAGCGTCAGGCTGCGCGCGCCTTGTGCGGAGATGCTCTGGATGGTCAGTGCGGTCGGTTTGCCGGTGAGCGCGTTGCTCAGAGTCACCACGCCCGATGCCGGGTCGATGGCGACGATGGTGGTATTGGGCGGAATGCCCGTTCCCGTCACCACCGTGCCGACCTTCAGATGGCTGTCCACCGCCGTCAGCTGGATGGTCGACTGGCCGACCGTGGTCGCCGGCAGGCTCGCCGAGAACTGCAGGGCAGACGACGAAATCGCCTGCGACAGCGTGACCTGGTTGCCGTTGATGGCCAGGATCTTGGTCCCGGCCGGAATGCCGTCGCCGCTCAGCGTCATGCCGACCGACAGGCCCAGGCCGGTCGCCGGCAGGGTCAGGACCTGCCCGCCGCCGGAAACAGCGAACTGCGAGGCGGAGAACTGCGTGACGTTGACCAGGCTGAGCGACTGGCTGCCGCTGGCGGTGACGGCGTTGCTCAGCGTGATGCCGGTGACGGCATTGTTCTGGTCGCGGGTCACGTTGCTGATCGTCGTACCCGGGGGGATGCCGGTGCCCAGGACCGACATGCCGATCGCGA
This sequence comes from Cupriavidus basilensis, assembly GCF_008801925.2. NCBI lineage: Bacteria > Pseudomonadati > Pseudomonadota > Betaproteobacteria > Burkholderiales > Burkholderiaceae > Cupriavidus > Cupriavidus basilensis. The sequence continues at coordinate 2,932,978 of NZ_CP062804.1, forward strand.
TATCCGAGATGGCCAGCGCGCCGAAGTTGGCCGCACTGATCACGTTGGTGCCCGCAGCCAGTTGCGCACTCGTGAGCGACTTGACCGACTGGCTGTCAACCGCGACGGGCTGGCCGAACGTGACCGCATTGCCGTTGACGCTCGAGATGGTGGTCGTGGCGGAGCCGGTGCCGCCGACACTGACCAGTTCCCCGGCCTGGACCAGCGGGTTGGCCGAACTCATGGTCGCGCCCGTCACCATGATCGTGCCGTTGTTGTTCACCAGCGTCGGTGTCAGCTGGAACGCGGTCACCGACGACACCGTCGCATTCTTGTCCGACAGCGCGATTGTCTGGGCACTGACGCTGACATCCGGCGTGCTGCCGCCATCGCCGCCCCTGGCAACGTTCTGCACGAAGCTCACGTTATTGAGGGTCAGGTTGGCGCCGCTGTTGACGAAGAAGACGCCACCCAGCCCCGCGCCGCCGCCGCTGCCCGCGCCACCCTGGGTCACGAAATTGGTGAAGGTGGCGTTGCTCGTGATCGTCGGGGCCGCCTGGCTCGCCACGCCGACCATCCAGCCCCCTGCGCCATTACCGTCCACGATGCTCTGCGTGACGGCGTGTACCCCACCGGCCGAGGTCAGCGCGATCGCAGCGACCGTCCCGATGCGTGCCGAGCGCGAACGCCCCGGCTTGCCGCGCCCCCGGGCCGTTTCGGCAACGGCCACCCAGCTGCTCGTTGCAGCGTTCCAAACCAATCGAAATACGTGATTCAAAGATGGCCGTTTCATTGACGGATATAGGTAGAGTCAGAATGAGGGGCCAATGGTATGAAGCAGGAATCCCGCGGGAAAGCGCACATCTTTGCGCAACTGCATCAGGAGTTTGATCGAGGCATTAATTTTTAAAACCGCAGATGAGCCTCTTGACGGACGCCGATATTCAGTACTGAACCGTGCAGCGCAAGGCGATCCTGCCAAAGGAATGCCCGCGCGCCATGCCGTGCGTGCGCCATGACGAAGCGCCGCGCTCAAGGTGGTCCCGTTTTGTCCGATAACCCAGGTTGTCACAACTCACCGGCAGAAACCGGCGGGAGGTGCGCAGCCTGCCCGGCAGGCACCCATTGCACTTCTGGCCGAAGACCGAACACGGGAGTAACCATGTCAAACGCTGCCGCACAAGCGCACAGCGACGCGCTTGCGGGGCTAAGCATTCTGATCGTCGATGACAATCGCGACGATCGCCTTCTATTGGCGGAATATCTCGGCGCCAAGGGCAGCCGCGTCTATCTCGCGAATGACGGGCACGACGGCTTCCGCAAGGCACTGGCTATTCTTCCCGACCTGATCCTGATGGATGTGGGCATGCCGACCTGCGATGGGCTGACTGCGTCGCGACTGCTGAAATCGGCGCCCGACACGCGTGCGATTCCGATCATCTTCCTGACCGCGGCGGCTCGGCCGGCCGAGCGTGTCCAAGGACTTCAATCGGGTGCGATCGATTACGTCGTCAAGCCATTCGAGCTGAAGGAAGTGTCGCTTCGCCTGGGCATCCATGCGCGTGCGGGCCGCCACAACCGGGACACGAGTCCCAGGACGGCGGGAAGCACCGTACTCGATACCCACCTGTTCCGGGATGCGCGCCGCCATCTGCTGTCGCGGCTCCACGAAACGCCGGCGCTACTGTCTCTCGCGGGTGCGCTCAGCACGAACCCGGTGCGTTTGAACCTGGCGTTCAAACGGTGCACCGGCGCCACCGTCCTGGATTTCCTGTTCGAGGCACGCATGCAATACGCTGCGAGCCTGTTGACCAGGACAACCATCGACATTCAAGCCATTGCCAGTGCCACCGGGTACACGACCCGGCAGAATTTCTCGACGGCCTATCGCAGGCGCTTCGGCATATCGCCGAACGAATCCCGCCTGCAGTATTTCGAAGCGCGACCCGATGCTTGACTGTGCGCAGCCCTTTGCTCACCAGTCAATATTGTTTTACGTATCGACTTTTCTCTTGTATTTGGCGGCGCGGCCGCAGGCCAGATGGGCAATCTGGTATCGTATTGCGTGCATGAACTCTCTACGGATGGAAGGGCCGGCGCGCATGCCTTGGCACCGGTCGCCGCAGGCACGCGCCGCCATCCGCCGTTCCGGGAACGGGCTGCCGGACGAGTCCCGCCCTCGCTTCCGCCTTTTCTCCAATGCCCATTGCCCTTCTGCGCCATGACTCGTATCCTCGTCGTCGATGATCACCCCAGTGATCGCAGTCTGCTCGCGGATTTCCTCGGGCAACAGGGCTTTCGCGTCTACATGGCAAGCGACGGCCTGGACGGCGTGAACAAGGCGCGCGCAAGCCGGCCCGATCTCATCCTGATGGACATCGCGATGCCGCGCTGCGACGGGATGGCCGCCTGCCGGCAACTGAAGGACGATCCAGCCACGCGCGATATCCCCGTCATTTTCCTGACGGCGTCCAGCCATCCGCAGGAACGTGTTGCAGGGCTCGAGGCCGGCGCGATCGACTACATCACCAAGCCATTTCATTTCGATGAAGTCCGCCTGCGCGTCTCCATCCACCTGACGCTCGAGTTCGACGCGAGCACGCCCTCGCCAACGACCGACATCGCCACGCCGGGCGACGAGGCCAGCGGCCTCGATGTCGCCCTCTTCCGGCAGGTACGGGCCATCGTCTTGGGGAACTTCGTCGATGTCCCCGATGTGGAAGCGTTGGCGCGCCAGACCGGCACCTCGGCGCGGCGGCTGTCGCAGGCACTGAAACGCTGCACGGGCCTGACGGTGTTCGACTACGTGCGCGAGGAGCGCCTGCGGGAATCGAAGCGCTTGCTGCTCGAAAGCGATAGCGATATCGCCACCATCGCCATGCGGGTCGGCTATACCAGCGGCGCGAACTTCGCGACCGCATTCAAGGCGCGCTTCGGCATCTCGCCGACCGACATGCGCAACGTGCGGGACCGCCAGAGCGCAGCGCGGGGAAATCCGTGACGCTGCCGGCTTTCCGCACATTGGGCCGGCTCCTGTTCGCCTGCTTCGTCATGATCCTGGCGCCCCAGGCCGTGGCAGCCGACGCGCCCTGGCCGCAGGCAGTCGATCTCGCCTCGGTCGAGGACGAATTCCCGCTGGCGGCGGAGCTAATGCTGTTCGACGATCCCTCGCACAGCCTGGATGCCGGCGCGGTCCTGCGGCAGTCGAACTGGCAGGCAGCCACGCCGCGCACGCTCTCGCGCGGCTTCACCCGCTCGGCGGTGTGGATAGCCGGCACCTTCGTCAATCGTGGCAGGCAGCCGGTGACGCGCTGGCTGGCGGTCGATCCTGTCCGGCTCGAAGACGTCGCCTTCTACGTGGTCGATGATGCTGGCACCGCGGCCGAGGAACGCTACCGCTCCGGGGTGGGCGCGCCGCTGGCGGCGCGGCCCATCGACTCCGCACAGATCGGCTTTCCGGTCACGCTCGCACCCGGCGAACAGATGCGGTATCTGGTGCGCGTGCAGAGCCGGTCGGCCCTGCTCCTGTCGCTGCAGATCTGGCACCCGAGCGCATTCCAGGATGCGCAATATGAAGAGACGATCGTCCACATGCTGCTGGCAGGCGCGATGCTGGCGATAGCCGTCATCTCCGCGGTGCTGGCAGTCGTCTGGCGCGACCGGATCTTCATACTGCTGACTGCGGCCATCATCGCCGAAGTCGTCTACGAGCTGGCGTTCGAAGGCTTCCTGTACGCGCTGTTCCTGCGTCAGGGGGGGGACTGGGTGCTACGGTTGCCGAGCGTCACCGGCAGCATCAGCGTCGCCTTGTTCACGCTGCTGATCCTGTGGTTCCTGGGATTCGAGCGCTTGCGCGCCTGGCGCTGGATCTATCTTGCGATGATCGCCGCGCAGGTCGGCGCCGCCGCCTGGACCGCCTTCGGTGATTACCGGACCAGCGCGGCGCTCGCGGTGCAAAGCGTCTTCCTCTGCAATCTGCTATGGATCGCCGCCATTGTGGACGGTGTCCGGCGCGGGATACCGAATGCGCGCCTGATCCTGCTGGCGTTCCTGCCGGATTGCGCAACGCTGTTTGTGCGACTGGCGACCCTCGCCGGGATCGCCTCCCCCGAGTGGAACGCGGGCACCTCCCATATCTGGGACAGCATCGGTGCGCTGGTCCTGCTCTCGCTCGTGATCGGTGGCCGCTCGCGGCAACTGGTCCTCAAGCAACACCGTACGCAGCGGGCGCTGCTGGCGGAACGCGAGGCGACCCGGGAAAAACTCGATCAGGCGGTAACGACGCGCACCCGCGAACTGCGCGAAGCGCTCGTCCGCGCCGACGACGCCGTCCGCGTCAAGACCGACTTTCTCGCACGGATCAGCCATGATCTTCGTACGCCGCTCACGTCGATCATCGGTTTCGCCGACCTCATCCAGGCGGATGGCCGAGAGGATGCCGAACGGGGACGCATCATCCGCCGTAGTGCCACGCATATGCTTGGCATGGTCAACGATCTGATCGACTACGCAAACGGACGCGATGCCGATGCGCTGTCGCCGCAGCCGGCCTATACCTATGCCTTGCTGGACACCGTCTCGCAACATGGCGCCGCGCTCGCGGCACGCGGCGGCAATACATTCTCCGTCGATATCGTCGGCGACTTGCCGCCCGTGATCGAACTCGACGATCGGCGCATGCAGCAGGTGCTCGGCAATCTGCTCGACAACGCCGCGAAGTTCACGGAGCACGGCACCATCCACCTGACGGTCACGGGTCGCGAGGTCGATGCGGCGCTGCGTCGCTGGAATCTGTGTTTCTCCATTGCCGATAGCGGCTGCGGCATCGCCACCGTCGACCAGACACGCGTCTTCGAGCCGTTCGTACGCGCACAGCAGGACGACCATCGGCCGGGCATCGGCCTCGGCCTCTCGATTGTCAAGCTCTGGGCCACCCGGATGGGCGCGACGCTGCACCTCGACAGCGTGCCGGGCGCCGGAACCACCGTCGTCATGGATATGCTCGTCAACGAGATGGACGAAGCCGCGATCAGCAATCTGCGTATGCACGAACCGGCGGCCACCCTGCCGCAGATCGATGGGCGTGGACATCGCGTGCTTGTGGCCGAAGATACTGCCGAGATCCGCGAACTTCTGCGTGCCGATCTGCTGAGTCTTGACTTTGACGTTGAGGCGTACGGCGACGGCATGTCGGCTGTGCATCGCCTGTCGTCCCCGGATGAGGCGCCGTTCTCGCTCATCGTGACAGATCTGCTGATGCCGGGCGCTTCCGGACGGGCGGTATTGCATGCGGCACGTGACCGGCATCCGCACGTTCCGGTGATCATGATGTCAGCAGTGCCGGTGCCCAAGTCGACGGCAGGCGAGCACTTTGACGCGTATATCCAAAAGCCGGTGAGTCTCGCCGACCTGCGCAACACGATCGCCACGCTGTTGAACCTGCCCCGTACCGAGCAGCTCGCGACCTCCGCGGCAATCGACGTGGCCATGCTCAAGCGACCCGCCAAAAGCCTGCTGGACGAGGCGCGCATGCTGGTTGAACTCGGCGCTGTCTCCGACTTGCTGGACTGGACGGAGAAGATTGCGTCCCTGGACCCCACGTGCGCATCGTTCGTCGCGAAGGTCAAGCAGTTGGCGAAGCGCGGCGAACTTGACGAGCTTCAGTCGATACTCGGCGCGAACGTCCCGGCCCCGGCACCTCTCTCCAGCGCTGGTCTTGCCTGACTTGCCTGGCCGAGGCGGCTGCGCATCTCCGTGCCTCAGAATGACTGGTGTTCCGAGGACGAGCTGAATTGGCGCATCCGGCGGCTCGGCGTGCTGCTGCAAGCGTGGGCGGGATGACCAGGAGGAACGCGTGCCACTTCCACTGAAAGACGCCGCCGACAAGCCGTACCGCCCTCAGAGGGACGGAACACGCCAGGTGCTGGCGGTGTCGCGGGATGTGGCCGAGAAGTTGTCACGGCTGGCGTCGGTTGCGATCATCTCAGTGACTGCACCTGGACGGCCGCCGGCTGGCCTGGATGGATTCGAGCGCGTGCTTTGGCTCAGCGTTGCCAATGTGGCCCATATGAGCGCGGACCTGTCGGCCAGGGCGAGGGATAAGCTCGCAGATGCATTTCGGCCGGGACAGGCCGGAACAGGCCGGAACGCGTGCGGGAGCTACCAGCGAACGTCTTGACTATCGTTGTGCACTGTGAAAGCGGGTATTCGAGGTCATGCGCGACTGCGCTGGCGCTGCACCGGCTGTATGACTATTCGACTGACAATAGATATCCTTCAGAAGCCAAACACATGCCTTGGCGAAATATCCTATCGTCGTGAGATAGCAGCCGGCTTGTGCGGCCAAGCGCTTGTTCCGGCCGGATCTACTACCCCTGCAGATACTTGAACAGGTTCATCCCCTGGATCTGCATGAATGACTGTTGTGCCGCCTGCAACGCGGTCTGCTGCTGGTAGTACTGGGTGATGGCCGATGCGTAGTCCAGATCCTGCAAGCCGGAAAGCGTCTGCGTATAGTTCAGGCCGCGGTTCGTACCAATGGTATCGAGCGCGTCCAGCTCCTGCATGCGCGAGCCAACCGAGGATTGCACCGTGCTGACGTTGTCCAGCGAGTTGCTCATCTTGCGGTTCGCCGTGGACAGGGCGTTGGCCAGCGAGGCACGGTCGGCGTCAGTCACCACGGGCTTCTTCAGCACAGTGATCAGGTTCTGCAGGTTGGCAAAGATATCCGTGCCCGCCTGCTGGGCAGGTTGAAGGTTGATGCTGTCGCCGTTCTGCGGCGTACCGCTGACGGTGATCGAGAGCCCGCCAACCTGGATCCCGGTGCCGTCCACATAGTTCACCGGCGCTCCGACAGCCGCAGGCGGGACGGCGCTCTGATCCATCACCTGATACTGCATCGTGCCTGAGGCGTTGCTGAAATTGATCGAGAGATTGTGGCCATACAGCGGATTGGTTGGGTCCGTGACCGTGACCGCGCTATATGTCGCCGCGCCAGTATTCCCGGCCGGCGCCGAGGCCACGTAGGTGGCCGTGCTCTGCACGCTCTGGAACACCGAGCGGCCATCGTCACCGGCAGGCATCTGCCGTGCAACGTCGACCTGCAGCAGTTGCTGGCTGGTATCGCCGTTGTACTGGACCGCGCCGCCGGCGTTCGTGGCGAACGGCGGCGTAGCGGACTGGTATCCTGCGAACAGGTAGACGCCATTGCCGTCGTTGGTGTTGGCAAGGCCCAGCAACTGGTTGTAGCTGTCTTGCAGCGACGTCGCGATAGAGGCCCGGTCGGCGTCGCTCATCGAGCCGCCGCCTGCCTGCACCACCAGCGTCTGGATATTCTGGATGGTGGTGACCACGCTCGTGAGCGTGCTGGACTCCATCGACAGATTGATATTGGCCTGCTTGCGCGACGTGGCGTACTGGTCATTGACCGCGCTGGCCTGGGTCACCTGCAGCGCGCGGGTGGCGGCAACGGGGTCGTCGGACGGGGTCAGGACGCGACGACCGGAGCCGAGCTGCTGCTGCACATGCAGCAGCGAGCTTTGCTGGTTGTTCATCGAGGCCAGTCCTTGCTGATAGAGCATCGAGCTTGAAACGCGCATGTCTGTTCCTTTGGAATCCGTTTCGTCAGTTCAGTCAGTTCGTTCAGTTGAGGCCGATGATGGCGTCAAACAGCGTCGATGCGGTCTGAAGGACCCGGGCATTGGCCTGGTAGAGTTGCTGAAAACGCAGCATCGAAACGGTCTCCTCGTCCATATTCACCCCGGAAACGGCTTGCTGCGCGCTCGTGGCCTGGGTGGTGATGGCGTCCTGGGACGTCGACGCGATGCTAATCGACTGGGCCTTGCTGCCTACGTCATTGACCAGTTGCGAATAGGCGTCGTTGAAGTTGGAGATGCCGCCGATGGTCTTGGTGGTCTGCAGCTTCGCCATGGCCAGCGCGTTGCTGTTGTCCGACACGCCCGCCAGATTCGGCGTCAGTGTGAAGGAGTCGCCGGCCTTCGGGGCGCCGGCCAGGGTGACAGTGATGCCATTGAAGGTGTAGTCGGTACCGCTACCGCTGGGATTCGGGGCGGAGGCGGTCGGCACCACCGGGTTGCCGCTGGTATCGATGAACGTGTAACCGGCGCCGTTGTACGTCGCGGTAATCGCCGAAGCCGGCATGCTGAAGCCGCTTGCCACGTTGGTGACCTTGGCCGTGCCGGTCCCGGCATTGGCCGCCGTCGCGGTGGTGAGCATCGGGCCGGCAGCGGCGATCTTGGCCGGATCGGTGACCGCCATATCCATCGAGGCCGCCACATTGCGGGTCGGCTGGATCTGGAAGGAGTCGTTGGCCGCCATCGGCGCACTGACCTGGATGTTCAGGCCATCCGCGGACAGTGTCATCGGGTAGGTGGCAGCGGCGCCCGGCGCGGTCGCTACCGTCTTGTTGTCCGACGCGCGCACGAGATTGTAGTTGGTACCGTCGTAGCTCAGCGTGTAGTCGCTGGTGGTCAGGGTCGCGGTATTGCTGATGGACGCCGTCACCTGCGCAGCGCCGGTATTGTTGGTGTTGGCGATCGCAACCGGAGCGCCAAGCTTGAACATATTGCCGCCAATCTGGCCGGTCAGGTCAACCCCAAGGCCTTGCTGCGTGTTGTACGCCTGGCCGATTGCCAGCGACAGGCGGCCGATCGCGTTCTGCGCGCTGTCGAGCGTCTGCGATCGATATTGCAGAAGGCCGCCGACAGAGCCGCCCGTGATCGTGCTGTCGGGCATCTCGACAGTATTGCCGTTGGCCAGGGTGTAGGCGATTGACGTGCTGGAGGGGTCTGCCGCCGACGGCACCGCCTTCAGGGCGAAGGCATTGCTGCCCATCACCAGCGCCTGGCCGTTGCCGATCGTCACGTTGTAGATGCCGCCGTCCTGCACCACGACCTTCGCGCCAATCAACTGGGTCAGCTGGGATGCCACCTGGTCGCGCTGGTCGAGCAGGTCATTGGGCGGCAAGCCACCCGACGCGGCTGTAGCCTGGGTGATCTGGCTGTTGAGCTGGGCGAGTTGCTGCGCGTAGGTGTTGACCTGGGTCACCGAGGTCTGCAGCTGGCTGTTGACGCCCTGTTGCAGTTGCTGGAAGTAGTTGTTGACCGAGCGCATCTGACCGGTCAGTGTCTGACCCGCGTTCAGCAGTGCCTGCCGTGCGGACGGATCTGCCGGGGTATTGGACACACCTTGCACCGCGGAGAAGAAGCTCTGCATCACCGGCGCGAGGCCACCCTTCTGGTCGGCCAGCAGATTGTCGATCTGGCTGATCTGGTCGGAGTAGCTCGACAGTTGCGCGCTGGCGCCCTGGGCATTGCGCAGCTGCGTGTTCAGAAAGTCGCTATAGACACGCACCACCGAGGTGGCGTTCGAGCCCTGGCCATAGTAGCCACCGGCGCCAAGCTGGCCGCCCGCCGACGCAATCAGCGTGTTCTGCCGCGAATAACCCGCTGTGGCGGCGTTGCTGATATTGTGACCAACGGTCGTCAGCGCGTTCTGCGCCGTGTTCAGACCAGAAAGACCGATAGAGAAGAGAGACATGCTCGAACCCCGCAACTGTTAGCTGCCGCGGACCAGGCCTGGCGAACCGCGCATCTGGCTGTACGAAGCCTGCCGATGCCGGTTCGCCGCTGCCGGACTCGACGGCGGTGAATGAGGTAGATAACGGCAGATTTGCAACAAGACTTTAGTGCGCTGCCGAGCGTTTTTCGTACTGGCCAACGTCTTCCCGGCTGGCCACGCCGGTATTGCCAAGGAGCCGCGCAGACACGGCCCGGCGTTCGGCTCTTTTCGCCCGTTCGCCCCCCCTTCTCGCACCATCCTGCGCCATCCCGCGCCATCCCGCGCCGCTCCGGGCGCGTTACCGCAATGGGCTCAGACGGGTACCTTGCGCATGATGCGCACCAGCTTCTCGCCGTAGGCGGGATCCGTGGCATAGCCCGCGCGCTGAAGGCCGCGCGCCGCTTCGTCCGGCGTCGCTGCCGCCAGGACCGGGGCATAGCGCGGGTTGTTGCTCAGCAGCCGGCCGTAGTCGGCGAAGGCTTCGTCATAGGAGCCATAGGCACGAAAGCGCGCGCGCACCTTCTGTGGCTGGCCGTCGACGTATTCGGTGGTGGTGACTTCGGCGACCTGGCCTTTCCAGCCTGGCCCGGCCTTGATGCCGAAAACGTTGAATGTGGTGCTGCCGTCCGGATTGGTAATCTCGCGCCGGCCCCAGCCGGATTCGAGCGCCGCCTGGCCCAGGATCAGCCGCGCGGGAACGCCGGTGGCGCGAGCCGCGGACTGCGCCGGCCCCGCCATGCGCGAGATGAAAGCGCTGATATGGGCCGGCGTATCCTCCGGCAAAGCGCCGTTGCCGCCCTGCCAGGCACCGGCATCTTGCGCCTGGTACTGGCGCAGGCCCGCGGTCGGGTTCCAGTTCGCGCCGGCCACCACGCTACCGACGCGCGGCGTATCCGCGTCGCCGTTGCGCATATCGAGCACGCGTGCCAGTCCGGGCGCGGCTTCGTCCATGCCGGCCTGCAGTCCGGCGGCGGCCTTGCCCGCGGCCGAACCCGCGCCGCCGGCCAGTTCGGGCGGAAGCCCGCTGCCGTTGGCGCGCGCGAGCTGGCGCATCATGACGTCGGCCAGCCCTATGCCACGCGACGACAGCTGCTGTGACAACTGCTGGTCCATCATGGACATGTACAGCTTGGTCTGCTCGTTGTCGAACATGCCGTCCTGCGGCGTCGCGTCGCGCATGCTCTTGAGCATCATCTGCGTGAACACCGCTTCGAACTGGCGCGCGGCGGTGCGCAACGTGCTATCGCTGGCGCCCGTGCGCGCGTTCTGCTTGAGCGCCTCGAAGCCCTGGGTGTCGAGCGCGAAGCGTTGCGACAGATCGGCCTGAGCCGCCATTTGACTGGAGGACATGATCAGATGATCTCCAGTTCAGCCCGCAGCGCCCCGGCCGCGCGCATGGCTTCCAGGATGGTCTGCAGGTCGGCCGGGGTGGCGCCGAGGGCATTCAGGCCCTTGACCACCGCCGCCAGCGACGCGCCGGCCTTGACCATCTGCAATGCGCCGCCTTCCTGCTTCATGTTGATCTGCGACACGGGCGCCACCACGGTCTGGCCGCCACTGAAGGGAGCTGGCTGGCTGATCACCGGCTGGGTGTTGATGACCACCGAAAGATTGCCGTGCGCAATGGCACAGTCATCGACGGTGACGGCCTGGTTCATCACGATGGAGCCGGTACGCGCATTGAGGATGACCTTGGCGGCCGCCTTGGCGCGTGTGACATCGATATTCTCCAGGCGCGCCATGAAGCCCACCCGCGCGCTCGGCGCAGCCGGGGCGCGCACCTGCACCACGCGGCCATCGAGCGCGCTGGCCACACCACCACCCATATTGCGGTTGATGGCCTCGACCACCCGCTCCGCGGTGCCATAGTCGGTATCGCGCAGTTCGATATTCAGCACGCCACCTTCGGGCTGGAACGACGGAACCGCGCGCTCGACGATGGCGCCGTTGGCAATGCGCCCCACCGCCAGCTGGTTCACCTGCACCTTGCTGCCGTTGGCCGACGCCCCCGCGCCCCCCACCAGCATATTGCCCTGCGCCAGCGCATAGACCTGGCCGTCCGCACCCTTGAGCGGCGTCATCAGCAAGGTGCCGCCGCGCAGGCTCTTTGCATTGCCCATCGACGACACCACCACGTCGAGCGGGCTGCCGGGCTGGGCGAACGGCGGCAAGGTGGCGGTGACCATCACCGCGGCAACGTTCTTGAGCTGCATGTTCTTGCCGGCGGGCAGCGTGACCCCCAGCTGCGACAGCATATTGGTCAGGCTCTGCGTGGTGAACGGCGTCTGCATGGTCTGGTCGCCGGTATTGTCCAGCCCGACCACGAGGCCGTAGCCCACCAGGGGGTTGTCCCGCACGCCCTGGAAGCTGGCCAGGTTCTTCAGCCGTTCCGCATGGGCCGCGCCCGCCAGCACGCCCAGCGTCAGCGCAAGGATAAAGGCGCGGACAAAGCGGCAGCGCAAGACGGGAAGCGAGGACTGGAACATATTGCGATCAGTACGGTGAGACATTGAGGAAGAAACGCTGTAGCCAACCCATGTTCTGCGTCTCGTCGATATAGCCCTTGGCGGTGTATTCGATGCGGGCGTCGGCCACCTGCGTGGAGGACACGCCGTTGTCCCCGGTGATCGTGCGCGGGTTGACAACGCCGGAGAAGCGGATGAATTCGGCTCCCTGGTTGATCGCCAGCTGCTTCTCGCCCGACACCACCAGGTTGCCGTTGGCCAGCACTTCCAGGACGGTCACGGTGATGGTGCCGTTGAAGGTATTGGCGGCAGTTGCGCCGCCGCTGGCCTTGAGGCCATTGGCGCCGCTCATGGTGGCGTTCTGGCTGCTGCTGAACAGGCCGCCCAGTGCCTTCGGCACGGCATCGAATGCGAGCGCGCTGTTCGAGGTGCGGGAGGCATTGGTGCCGGAGTTCTTGCTGGCGTTGACATTCTCGCTGATCACGATAGTGAGGATGTCGCCCACATTGCGTGGCCGGCGGTCTTCGAACAGCGGGTTGCCTGCGTACGAGGACTGGTAGATGGAACCGCTGGCCCGCCCTAGCGCGCGCGGTTCGGCACGCGCGGTGGTCGGGAGCTGGACCAGCGGCTCGCGCGGCGCCAAGGCACAGCCGGTCACGAGGCAGCACAGGGCGAACGCGCCCAGGCGAGTCAGCGAGGCAACCATGATCATCCGCCGAGCTGGGTCAGGCGCTGCAGCATCTGGTCGGAGGTCTGCACCGCCTTGCTGTTGATTTCGTAGGCACGTTGCGTCTGGATCATGCTGACCAGCTCTTCCACCACATTGACGTTCGACGTTTCAACGTAGTTCTGCTGCAGCGTGCCGGAGCCGTTCAGTCCCGGCACGGTGGTGTTAGGCGCGCCCGACGCATCCGTCTGCGCGTACAGGTTCTCACCCATGCTCTCCAGCCCGGTCGGATTCATGAACGTCGCCAGTTGCAACTGGCCAACCTGCACATTGGTGCTGGAGCCGGGCTGGGTCACGGAGACCGTGCCATCACGCCCAACCGTCAGCGAAGTGGAGTTGGCCGGGATCGTGATCGCGGGCTGGATCACGAAGCCACTGGACGTCACCAGCTGGCCGTTCTGGTCCGTCTGGAAGGAACCGTCACGGGTGTAGGCGGTGGTGCCGTCCGGCATCGTCACCTGGAAGAAGCCCTGCCCGTTGATGGCCACATCCTTGGCGTTGCCGGTCTGCTGCAGATTGCCCTGGATATGCAGACGCTCGGTCGCCACCGGGCGCACGCCCGTGCCTAGCTGCATGCCCGATGGCAGGGTGGTCTGGTCGGACGACAGCGCGCCCGGCTGGCGCACGGTCTGGTACATCAGTTCCTCGAACACGGCGCGGCTGCGCTTGAAGCCATTGGTGGAAACGTTGGCCAGGTTGTTCGAGATCACGTCCATCTGCGTCTGCTGCGCATCGAGGCCGGTCTTGGCAATCCAGAGTGAGCGGATCATGGTTGTCCTTGCAAGGCCACCGCTAAACGCGGCGGCACATCAAATCAGGTTCAGTTGGTCGACAGCAGCGAATTGGCGCGCTGGTCATTGGTATCGGCGCCCTGGATCATCTTCATCTGCATCTCGAAGCGGCGGGCATTGGCGATCATGTCCACCATGGACTCCACCGGGTTCACGTTGCTGCCTTCGAGCGCGCCGGAGACAACCCGCATGGTGGTGTCTGCCTGTAGGGGCTGCACCCCCTCGCGCGGGTGGAAGAGTCCGTCGTCGCCGCGGGCAATGGACTCGGGCGTCGGGTTCACCAGCTTGAGCTTGCCGACCTGCGCCATGCCGGCCGCAGCCTCGCCCGGCCCGCGCGCAGTGATGGTGCCATCGCTGCCGATGGTCACGCTGGAGCCCGGCGGCACGCTGATCGGCCCGCCGTCACCCATCACTGGCAGGCCGGTCGAGGTCTGCAACTGGCCGTCGGCCGAGAGCTGGAGCGAGCCTGCGCGCGTATAGGCCTCGGAGCCATCGCGCGCCTGCACCGCAAGCCAGCCGTTGCCCTGCATCGCCACATCGAGCGGGCGCTCGGTATAGGTCAGCGGGCCCGCCTTGAAGTCCGCACCTGGCGTGGACGCCAGCGCGAACGCACGCGTAGGCGACTCCTGCCCCACCACCGGCACCGCGCGAAACAGATTGATCTGCGCGCGGAAGGCCGGCGTGGAAGCGTTGGCCAGATTGTTTGACACCGCGGCCTGCTGGTCGAGTGTCTGCTTGGCGCCCGACAGGGCGGTGTAGATCATGCGGTCCATGGCGGGCTCTCAGTTGCAGCTCATCGTGCCGGCGGCGCCGGTCACAGGTTGACCAGGGTCTGCATGACCGTATCCTGCGCCTTGATGGTCTGCGCGTTGGCCTGGTAGTTGCGCTGCGCCACGATCAGGTTGACCAGCTGGCCCGACAGGTCCACGTTGGAGTCTTCCACCGCGTTCGACTTGAGCTGGCCGAGGCTGCCACCGGGTGTGGCAATCAGCTCCTGGCCCGACGACCCGGTCGCGGACCATACGTTGTTGCCCTGGGGCTGCAGGCCCTGCACGTTGCCGAAGCCAGCCAGCACGACCTGGCCCAGGCTCTGCGTCTGCTGGTTCGAGTAGCTGCCGAGGATGGTGCCGTCCGGTTGCATCGCGAAGCCCAGCAGGCTGCCCGACGTGTAGCCGTTCTGGGTCAGGGACTTGGTATCGTTGTCGGCGCCAAACTGCGTGGTGCCAGACAGGTCGATCGTGGAGGTCAATGCCGCCGCGCCATTGGCCGCTGGCAGGGTGAAGCTGGCCAGCGCGGCGGGGGTCGGCGAAGTCAGCAGGCCGCTCGAGCTGAATTGCAGGGCGATAGGGGCAGGCGCGCCGGCAGGGCCGCTAACCAGGTTGCCGGCCGCGTCGGTAATATTCATCTGCCAGTCGGAGCCGCCGGCGGCGGTGCCGGGGCCGGCAGCCTGCTTGCTGAAGTAGGCGGTCAGCTGCTGCGCATTGCCCAGCGAGTCGTAGACCGTGATGCCGGTGCTGTAGTTGAACATGCTCTGCGTTGGCAGAGCAGCTGGGGTGCTCACGAAGGCGGTGGCCGGCACGGTGCTGCCCGAGTTCAGGTTGAACTGCGCGCTGGTCGTGGAGGTCGCCTTGGGCTGCATCTGGGCATTCGAGATCACCAGCGGCTGCGGCTTCACGCCGCCACCGCCGGCCACGCCTGCCGGGTAGCCTGTCAGCTGCAAGCCCTGCGCGTTGGTCAGCTTGCCGTCAGCCTGCTTCTGGAACTGGCCATTGCGCGAGTAGAAAACAGAGCCGTCGGAGCTGACCATGCGGTAGAAGCCCATGCCATTGGTAATCGCCACGTCGAGCGAACTGCCGCTCGACTCGATGTTCCCCTGGCTGAACGACTGCACCACCGAGTTCACGCTGGTACCCAGGCCAATCTTGGTCCCGGCGTAGACATCGGCGAACTGCGCGGTCGACTGCTTGTAGCCAACGGTGTTGGCGTTGGCGATATTGTTGCCAATCACATCCAGATTGGCGGCTGCGGCGTTAATGCCGCTTACCCCTTGACCGAAACCCATGATTTCCCCTTGTTACCTTTAGTTCGTGAAAAGCCGGCGGGCCTTGCGTCAGCCCGGCTGATTAAAGGATGCGGCGAACGTCATTGACGTTCGCCGTGGTGCCGCTAGCCAGCCCCACCAGCACCCCGGTCGAATCGCCGCTAACGCTCTGCACCGCGCCGTAGACCAGGGCCACGGGCTTGACGTCCGTGCCATTGGCGGTAGCCGCCACCTTGAAGGTGTAAGTGCCATCCGCCACCGTGGCACCGGCATCGTTCTTGCCGTCCCAGGTGACGTCCTGCACGCCGGCAGCCTGGCCTTGCAGGTTGATCGTGCGTACGGTGTTGCCAGACTGGTCGAGCACGCTCACGGACACGGAATCCGCGGCCGAAGGCAGATCGATGCCGATCTTCGAGGGGACGCCGCTCGCAACGCTCACGCTGCTGCCCGGCACCATCACCGTGCGGCCGATCAGCGCCGCCGAATCCATCGCGCGCCCTGCGCTGACCTGGCTCAGCAGCGAGTTCAGCGTGGTGTTCATGGTCTGCATGGAGCTCACCTGGCTGATCTGCGCGAGCTGCGAGGTCAGTTGCGAGTTATCCATGGGGTTGAGCGGATCCTGGTTGTTCATCTGCGTCACCAGCATCGTCAGGAAGCTGTTCTGCAGGTCGGACGCGCTGGCACTGCCACCCTGCAGGGCATTGGTGATCCCTGCTGTGGTGGTGTTGTTATTGACAGAAGAAGTCGTAGTCATTTTCGTATCCCGGGTTACTGACCGATGGTCAGCGTCTTGAGCATCATGTTCTTGGCGGTGTTCAGCACTTCCACGTTGGCCTGGTAGGAGCGCGAGGCCGAGATCATGTTGACCATCTCCTCCACCGGGTTGACGTTGGGCATCGTTACATAGCCGTTTGCGTTAGCAAGCGGATGAGTGGGGTTGTAGACCATGCGCGGCGGCGATGAGTCTTCCACCACGCCCTCCACCTGCACACCGCCGACATCGCTCTGGCCCGGCGTGGGCGCAAGTCCGAATATGACTTGTTTTGCACGGTAGGGCTGGCCGTTCGGCGTCACCGCGCTGTCGGCGTTGGCCAGGTTGGAGGCCGTCACGTTCATGCGCTGTGACTGCGCAGCCATGGCCGAGCCGGCAACTTCAAAGATATTCAGTGCTGACATGGTGTGCTCATTGCTGGATGGCCGACAGCATGGTCTTGATCTTTGCACTCATGATGGTGAGACCGGATTCGAAGTGGACCGCGTTGTCGGCAAAAGCGATGCGCTCGGTGTCCATTTCCACGGTATTGCCATCCATGCTCGACTGCATCGGAATGCGATAGGCGAGATCCTGGCTATCGGCGGAAGGCGCCTGGCCCGGCAGGTGGCGCACTGACGTGGTCGACAGCGTCACCCCCTCGGCCTGCTTGCCGCGTTCCACGGTCTGCGCCAACGTGCTGGAAAAATCGAAGTCACGTGCCTTGTAGCCCGGGGTGTCGGCGTGCGCGATATTGGAGGCAATCACCGATTGCCGCTGGGTCCGCAAGCTCAGTGCTTCCTGCTGGAAGCGCAATGCCGCGTCGAGTCTGTCAATCATGTCTGTGTCTCGCTGGAAGGGGAGAACAACGGAGGTCAACCTTCTTCAGGTGTGCCATCTTAGGGTCGTTGCCATCATGCCAATCGCATGAATAGAACATGGAAACCCGCGCATTTCGCCCCGAACGGGAACGCGTGCTTGCCTACAATGGGGTCCGTTCTCACACACTTGGCTCGCGCGTTCACGGCGCGTGCCGCGTAGCTTCCTTGCTGGATGCCCACATGAATTCTCGTTTCCGGGCCGCTGCCGCACGCGCCCTGCTTTGCGCGCTTGCTGCCGGCGGCATGCTGGCCGGCGGCGCCCGGGCGGCGCAGCCCACGCCCTTTCCCGAAGACCCGGTGCGGGTAGCGGTCGAGCAGTTCCTTGCACAACAGACGGCCGGGCTGCCCGGCAAGGCAAGTATCCAGGTCGTGCCGCCCTCAGGCGGCCGGGCGCCGGATTGCCCCTCCCCCGAACCCTTCCTGCCCCCGGGAGGTTCACCTTGGGGCCGCGTGTCGGTGGGTGTGCGTTGCGCAGGTGAACGCCCGTGGACCCGCTATGTGCAAGCCCGCGTGTCCGTGGTAGCCGACTACTATGTGGCCGCGCGCGCACTCATGCCCGGCGAATCGATCGATGCTTCCGCACTTGAGGTACGCCAGGGCGACCTGTCCACCCTGCCGCGCGCTGTGGTGACGGATCCGGCCCAGATCAACGGCGCGGTCGCGGCCAACCGCATCGCGGCGGGTTCGCCAATCCGAACGGACCTGTTGAAGAAGGCGATCGCGGTGCGGCAAGGGCAGAATGTGACGGTGATGGTAGAAGGCGATTCCTTCCAGCTCAGCAGCGAAGGCAAGGTAATGGCCGATGCCTCGGTGGGCAGCAACGTGCAGGTAAGGCTCAAGAGCGGACAGGTGGTCAGTGCGCTGGTGCGCAGCGGTGATACGGTGGTGCTGCAACAGTAGGCAGGATGGGCAGGATGGGGACGGCAGGCGAGATCCGCATGTGGCGAGGCCGCTGCACGGCGCGCCCCGGACCGGGGCGGCCATGCGGCTCGTGAGACAATGCCAGGCCGAACGCCAGACTTATTCTTCCTAAAGTTTTGCAGGAATCATCCGATAAGCCGAAGGAACCCAGCAAGGAATCACCGTGAAGATCAATCAGACCACCTCGTCGAGGCCGACCGATGCCACCGACGGCGCTGTCCGTACAGCCGCCGGTGCTCCCCAAGCGGCCGCAGCACCGGTCACGACCGACGTGCGCATGAGCCCCCTGGCTGCCCAAGTGCGCGACATCGGCTCGCGCCTGGTCCAGGACCAGGACGATGACATCGATACCGCCAAGGTCGACGAGATCCGCCAGGCAATCACCGAAGGCCGCATCAAGATTGACCCCAGCAAGATCGCCGACGGGCTGCTCGCGTCGCTTCGCGAACTGAACGGCGGGGCGTAGCCGGCTGGTGACGGACTGCCTTCCGGCCGCCGCCAGCGATAACCGGGCCGCAAGGCCAGCCACAGACCACAGACGATAGGCAACAACCATGAGCCAGTCCCTGATTCAGAACCTGAGCCGGGAAACCGAGTTGGTGCGGGAATTCTCCGCCGTGCTCGGCGAGGAAAGAAAGCTGCTCAAGACGGGCGACTACCACGCCCTTGCCGCGGCGCTCGATCGCAAAGTCGAACTGGCTGGCTTGCTCGGCGCGCTCACTACCGCGCGTGAAGCGCAGATGGGTGCACTCGGGATCCGCGTTGCCGCAGGCGGGCAACTGGTCGGCCGGCACATTGACCCTGGCACTGAGACGGCATGGCGGTCCCTGTTGCTCGCGGCGCGCACGGCGCGCGACGGCAATGAACTCAACGCAGCGGTGGTGGATGCACTGCGCGGTTATACCGACGAAGCCATCCAGGTCCTGCGCCAGCGCGGCGACACAGCCACGGTGTATGGGCGCGATGGACGTACTCAGACCGGCCCGCAGGGCGTCAGCCTGGCCAACGGTTGAAATCGATGCTTTGCAAATGTGGCTGCCCGCGGCGGCCACATGAAATCCGGCCAGACTTGGCGGATGAATCACACCGGCTTTACTCCCGCCGCCATGGATTCCGGGCTGGCTCGATGTCAGCCACAACCCCACTTATCTGGCGGACAGCGTGCCTCGCGAGGCAGGCTTCGACAGGCGCAGCAACAGTCCTGGGGATCCCCCAATCCCTGCCCGTGCGGTAGTCAGGGGCCTGGCGAACGCATCACCTGAAACTGACCGTCACCTGGTTCGACTGTCCGAACAACACCGGCGTCAACGCGCCCCGCCCAGGCACCTGAAACGCAAATACAAAGCCCTTGGCCGCATCGTCGCCGCCAAACGCCTCGGTCAGCCCTTCGGCCCCCGGCAACAGCATGCATCTCTGCGCATTGCACAGATAGGCCTGCAACCCGTTCGGCGGCGTACTCGCAAAGCTGTAGCGCCACCGCACGGTAGTAATCGTGCCCTCCGCCTGCGGCAAATAGCCCGAAGGCGTCATGGGCGCGGAGACGATGCGCAGTCCTTTGCCATGCAGCGCCGGTCCGCTCACCGACGCCGTCCAGGAATGCAAGGTCGTACCGCCGGGCGCGGCCCAGGCCGCACAGCAAGCCGCGGCGATCACGGCAGCGGAAACTCGCTGGCACCAGCCGCTCATAGCAATCCGCGCAACTGCGAACGCAGCCGTGTAATCGCCTGGCTACGGATCTGGCACACGCGCGACTCGGTGACTTCCAGCACCGCGCCGATTTCCCGCAGGTTCAGCTCCTGGTCATAGCACAGCGACAGCACCAGCTTCTCCCGCTCAGGCAGACGCTCGATGGCGCGGATCAGCGCTTCGCGCATCCCGCTCTCCATCAGCACAGTGAGGGGGTTGCCGTCATCGCTCACGCTCAGGTGCCGGTCCAGGAAGTCTTCCTCGCCGGAGCGCTCGAAGTCTTCATAGTGCAGCAACTGGCAGCCATAGACCTCGTTGAGCAGCGTCTGGTATTCGTCCAGCGGCAGCTCCAGCTCCTGCGCCACTTCGGAATCGAGCGGCGCACGGCCCAGCGTTTGTTCCAGGCCGCGCACGGTGCGCTCGATCCGCCGCGTGAACTGGCGCAGGCTGCGCGACTGCCAGTCGTTGGCGCGCACCTCGTCGAGCATGGCGCCGCGAATGCGCTGGCTGGCGTAGGTCTCGAAACGCGCACCGTGAGTGTCTTCATAGCGCTTGGCGGCGTCGAGCAGGCCAATCATGCCGGCCTGGATCAAGTCATCGAGCTGCACGCTGGCCGGCAGCTTGGCCGCCAGTTGCAAAGCGATGCGACGCACCAGCGACGCATGCGCCGTCACGGTATCAGTCTGTTCGAGCTTTCCCTGAATCGTATACATGGTGGAATTCTCGTGAGTCCTAGCTTGCAGGTCCCGGCGCTTAAGCCAGGGCCGTGGCCGTCGGCGCCATCGGCGCCGACAGGGTTGAACGGGGATCGGTGGACATTGGCCAGCTGGCAATGCCCGTGGCAATTCGGCGTAATGCGGCAGTGGCGGGCGCGGCCGGGAAGGCCTCGACCACGCAACGGCCCAATGTGGTACTACGCTCGACCAGCGGATCGTGCGGCAGGCTGCCCGCGGGGCTGGCCTCAACGCCAAGGTACTGGCTGGCGGTACGGGCCAGGTTGCCCAGCACCGCACTGGCTGCGGCGTCCCCGGCAGCGGCATTGATCACCAGGTGGAAACGCCGGCAGGCGTAAAGGTGATTGAGCTGCTTGATGCAGGCGTATGCGGCCTTGATCGAGGCCGGCTCGGCGCGCAGCACCACAACGAGGTTGTGCGCCGCGCCAGCCATTTGCGACAAGCCGCCATCCGCATCGCTGCGGGCGTCGCTGAGCACGGTGCGAAACGACTTGAGCAACTGCAGGTCGCCATTGGCCTGGGGGCTGCCCGGCAGCACGGCGATGGTGCCGGCGGGACGCTTGCCGAGCGCGGCATCGAGCGTCACTGCGCCGCCCAGCACCGCGGCCAGGGTGCCTTCCGGCATGGCGCCGGCAAGCCGCGTGGCGCGGGCGCCGAAGCGGTCCTCATCGACGAGCAGTACACGTTCACCTTGCAGGGCAAGGGCGTTGGCCAGCCCCAGTGCCACCGTGGTGGCGCCGGCACCGGCATCGCTTGCGACCACGGCAATGCGGCGCGTGGCGCGGGGCGCCAGCATGCGCCGCAGGCTTTCCGCCTGGTCGGATGCGAGTGAATTCACGGCTTATTCTCCCTGTGCCAGCGTCTCGAACACGCGGCTTGCGCTCATGCGCGCCTCGAGCAAGCCGCCGGCGCCGCCCAGCTGGAACGTCTCCGGCGGGGCTTCCTGAACAACGGGCTGCGCGGCGCGGCCGCCACGGGCCGGATAGTTTTCCAGCACGTCGAGCAAGGCCAGCAGGCGGCCGATGCCTTCGACCAGCACGGCGGCGCCGCAAGCCTGGCGAGCCGGCGCGCGGCCGGTCAGTCGCGCCAGGAATGCGCCGACTGAATCGTCGCTGGCCTGCTCGAGGCGCAGCGCGGCCACGCCCATCTGCAGCGCGAGCAAGCGGGCGCAGGCCTGCGCTTCAGCCTGTGCGGGTTCATTGCCACCGTCACCTTGGCCCAGGTGCTCCAGTGCATGGCGTAGCGTGCGCAGTTGCGCTTCGCCGGCTTCGGCCCAACGGGCCCAGCGGGCCAGTTGCGCGCCCTCGGCCGACAGCGCCGGGTCGCACAGCAGGTAATGCACGGCGAGCGTCTGGCCGTTCTCGCGGTCTACCACGCGCGACACCAGCAAGCCTGCCTCGATGCCGCCCTCGGCCCCAGCGCGGGCGCCGCGCGCCTGGCCCTCGAGCACGCGTACCGGGCTTTGCGCGATCCACTGCACAGCATCGCGGCCGCGGTAGTCCATGTCTTGCACGGCGTGGAAGGTCAGCGTCTCGGCCAGTGCATCGAGCTTGACGGCGTTACCGCCACTGGCCACCCGGGTAGTCTTGCGCGCGGTGGCCAGCCAGCGCTCACCTGCTTGCTGCCAGCGTGCCAGCATGGGGGCGGCAGGCATGGCGTCGAGTACGTTGACCACGGTACGGGCGGCAGCGATGGCGGCGCACAGCGTGGCGGCATCGGCCTCCCATCCGCCCTGGCCGCCTTGCAGCGCCGGGCCGGTACGGCCGGCGGGCGCGGCGGCGGCCGCCAGCGGCAGGCCGTCGCGGTCCGCCAGGAACAGCGTGTGTTGCCAGGGGCGCGGCGCGCGCCGTCCCGCCACGGGTGTGGCCACCGTGGCGCTCAGCGACAGCACGAAGCGGTCGCAATGGCGGGTGAGGTCGCGGCAGGCGGCCTCGCGCACTTGCTGCGCCATCAGGCGCGGCGAGGGTGCGCTCTCATTGCGTTGCTGCCACTGCGAGCGGACCAGCTCGAAGCTATAGCTGCCAGCATTCAGTTGCTCCACGCAGTCACCCACCGCGTTGGCGCTGTCGGTCAGCGTGCGCAGCATGCCGTCGGCACCGCCGGGGCTGGCCGCGCGCGTGGCTTCGCTATCGTCCTGCGCGGGCATGGCGCGGCGCGCGGCTTCCGCGTCGGCAAACACCGAGCCGCGGCGCGGCGTCTGGAAGGCACGCTCGACCAGGGCCGCGCCGTTGGCGAGCTCAAGGTGCTCGGGCACGCGCTGGCCCGTGGAGGCGTAGTACACTGGCAGGCGGTGGCGGATCACCACGTCGAGCACGGAGCCCAGGTGCGTGGCCTCGTCCAGCTTGCTGACGATGCAGCCGTCGATGCCGCCGTCGGGCGTGGCATCGTGGCGGTAGGCGTGGACGACTTCGTTGAGCGTGTCGCCGTGGCTGGCGCCGTTGAGCAGCAGGATGCGCTGCACCGGCGCCTGCACGCCGGCCAGCATGGCAATCTGCTCGGACAGGTTGCGGTCGCGCTGGCTCATGCCCACGGTGTCGATGATCACCAGGTGCTTCTCGGTCAGCGCCGCCAGCGCAAAGCGCAGGTCGGCCGCGTCCTTGACCGCATGCACGGGCACGCCAAGGATGTCGCCGTAGATGCGCAATTGCTCGTGCGCGCCAATCCGGAACGTGTCGGTGGTCAGGAGCGCCAGGCGTTCCGGGCCGTGCTTGAGCACGAAGCGCGCGGCCAGCTTGGCGGTGGTGGTGGTCTTGCCAACGCCGGTGGGACCGACCAGCGCCAGCACGCCACCCTGAGCGAAGAGCGCATCTTCGTCGTTCAGCACCGGCACCTTGCGGGCGAGCTCCTGGCGGATCCAGGTCATGGCGGCAGGCCGGTCATGGCCCAGCGGCAAGTGACCCAGCAGCGAACGGGCGAGCTGCCCGGAAAAGCCAGCGGTCACTAACCAGGTAAACAGCGAATCGCGCAACGGGTCTCCGCCTATCGACGGCAGGCTGTGCGTGCCCACGCCGGAGAACTGGCGCTCCATCATGGCGCGCATGGTCTGCAGTTCGCCGCGCAGGTCGCCAAGGGCGCCGTCGACAGCGACCGCGGCAGCCGGCGGCGGCGTGAACACCGGCGCGTTGCTGGAGATGGCGCCGAGATCGGTATCGCGCATCGCGACAATCTCCACGCCACCTTCAACGATGCGGTTGGACAGCACCACCGCGTCCGGTCCCATCGCCTCGCGCACCTGGCGCAAAGCCTCGCGGCCATTGGCCGCCACGAATTTAGCTACGCTCATTTTGCGAAACCCCTCACGCTGTGCCACCGATCATGGCGGTGATCCTGATATTTCGGTTGTCCGGCACCTCGGCATGCGAGAGCACCTTGAGTTGCGGCATGGTCCGGCGCAGGAAGCGCGCCAGCAACGGGCGCAGCGGATGCGGCACCAGCAGCACCGGATCCAGCCCCAGATGTTCTTGCCTGGTCACCGCGGCTTGCGTCTGCTGCAGCAGCGCATCGGCCAGGCCCGGCTCGATGCCGCCGCCGTTAGTGAGCGCTTGCGACAGCACGCGCTCCAAGCCAGCGTCCAGGCCGATGACCTGGAGGTCGGCGCCGTTGGGGAACCACTGCTGGGTAATGGCACGGCCAAGCGCCACGCGCACCAGCGCGGTGAGCTCGTTGGGATCGCTGACCTTCGGCGCGTGCTCGGCCACCACGTCCAGCACGGTGCGCATGTCGCGGATCGGTACGCTTTCGTCCAGCAGGTTCTGCAGGATCTTCTGCAGCGCGGTGAGCGTGATGACCTTGGGAACCAGGTCTTCGGTGAGCTTGGGCGATTCCTTGGCGATGCGGTCGAGCAGAGCCTGCACTTCCTGGCGGCCAAGCAGTTCAGCCGCGTGCATGTGTATCAGGTGGTTGAGGTGAGTGGCCACTACCGTGCTTGCGTCCACCACGGTGTAGCCGTAGGTCTGCGCCTGCTCCTTGAGGCCGCTTTCGATCCACACCGCGGGCAGGCCGAAGGCCGGGTCCTGGCTGGGCGTGCCCGGCAGCGCGCCGGACACCTGGCCGGGGTTGATCGCCATCCACTGCCCGGGCGCAGCTTCGCCGCGGCCGATCTCCACGCCCTTGAGCGTGATGCGGTAGGCGTTGGGCTTGAGCTCCAGGTTGTCGCGGATATGCACCACCGGCACCAGGAAGCCGATCTCCTGCGCCACCTTCTTGCGGATGCTCTTGATGCGCCCGAGGAGCTCGCCGTTCTGCGCGCGGTCCACCAGCGGGATCAGGCGATAGCCCACTTCCATGCCGAGCGGATCGACCAGCGTGACATCGTCCCAGCTGGCTTCGGTCGATTCCGGCGCCACCGCGGGAGCACGTTCCTCGCGCTTCTTTTCCTGCGCCTGCGCCACGTCGCGGCGTGCCACATAGCGGCCGAACCACACCAGCGCACCAGCAAAGGCCAGGAAGGCGACGTGCGGCATGCCCGGGATGATGCCCATCATGCCAATGATGGCGCCGGTCAGGTAGAGCACGCGCGGATTGGAGAACAGCTGGCCGGTCAGCTGCTGGCCCACGTCCTGCTCGTTGGAGACCCGCGAAACGATCACACCCGCGGCGGTGGAAATCACCAGCGCCGGGATCTGCGCGACCAGGCCATCGCCGATGGTCAGCAGCGTGTAGTTGCGCACCGCGGTGGCGAAGTCCAGGTCATGCTGCACCATGCCCACCACCATGCCGGCGCCGACGTTGATGAACATGATCATCAGACCCGCCACGGCATCGCCGCGCACGAACTTGCTGGCACCGTCCATCGCGCCGTAGAAGTCCGATTCCTGCGAGACCTCGGCGCGGCGCTTCTTGGCGCCTTCTTCATTGATCAGGCCAGCGTTGAGGTCGGCGTCGATCGCCATCTGCTTGCCGGGCATGGCGTCGAGCATGAAGCGCGCGCCAACTTCGGCGATACGCCCCGCGCCCTTGGTGATGACCATGAAGTTGATCACCACCAGGATCGCGAACACCACGATGCCCACCGCAAAGTTGCCGCCGACCAGGAAGTGGCCGAAGGCCTCGATCACCTTGCCCGCGGCATCCGGCCCGGTGTGCCCTTCCATCAGCACGACCCGGGTCGAGGCCACATTAAGCGACAGGCGCAGCAGCGTGGTGAACAGCAGCACCGCCGGGAAGGCAGCGAAGTCCAGCGCCTTCTGCGTGTACATGCCCACCAGCAGCACCATGATGGACAGGGCGATGTTGAACGTGAACAGCAGATCCAGGATAAAGGGCGGCAGCGGCAGGATCATCATGCCGAGGATCATGATGATCAGCAGCGGGCCGGCCAGGGCCTTCATCTGCCCGCCTGTCTGGCCCCCCGGCAGTTTGAACAGCGAGGTCAATGCGTTCATGCTTGGCTTTCCGGTACGGCTAACTCGTCCGGCACCAGCAGATCGGAGGGTGCCGCCGGATGCGGGCCGCTGCTGTGGTGCCAGTGCTTCAGTTGATAGACCCAGGCCAGGACTTCGGCCACGGAGGTGTACAGGCCGGCAGGGATTTCCCTGCCCAGCTCTACGTGACGATGCAGCGCGCGCGCCAGCGGCGGCGCGGACAGCAACGGCACGCCGTTCTCGACGGCAATCTCGCGAATGCGCGCGGCAATCGCGTCACTGCCCTTGGCGACCACGCGCGGCGCGCTCATGCGGCCTTCTTCGTAGCGCAGCGCCACGGCGAAGTGGGTGGGGTTGGTGACCACCACATCCGCCTTCGGCACTTCCGACATCATGCGGCGCTTGGCCATGGCACGCTGCTGCTGGCGGATGCGCCCCTTGATGTGCGGGTCGCCTTCGCTGTCCTTGTGCTCCTGCTTGACCTCTTCCTTGGTCATGCGCAGCTTCTTGTAGAAGGTCCAGTACTGCCAGGGCACGTCGAGCGCCGCTACCAGCACCAGCGAACCCGCCACCATCGCCGAGCAGCTCAGCACCATCTCCAGCATGTGCAGCAGCGCTTCGTGGATCGGCGCGCTCATCAGCGCGATGGCCTCTGGCAGCCGCCGCCACAGCACCCAGCCAGCCACGCTGCCAACCAGCAGCGCCTTGGCAATGGCCTTGGCCAGCTCCACCAGCGACTGTGAGGAGAACAACCTGCCCAGCCCCTTGAGCGGCGAGAGGCGGGAGAAATCCGGGGCGAAAGACTTCGCGGAGAACATCCAGCCGCCCAGCAGCATGGGGCCGGCCAGCGCTGCCGCGCCAAAGAACAGCAACAGCGGCAGGAAGGCCAGCAGGCCCTCCCAGACCGCGATGCCAAAGCGCGACATCATGCGCGTGGTGTCGAAGGCAATCGCCGGCTCGAAGGCCAGGCTGGCGTGCAACACGGCATCGAGCTTGCTGGCAAGCGTGCCGCCCAGCGTCCACAGGCCCACTACGCCGCTCATCAGCATGATCAGCGTGGCGAGCTCGCGCGAACGCACGACCTGCCCCTCTTCGCGCGCCTTTTCCAGGCGCCGCGCTGAGGCGGGTTCGGTTTTCTCGAGATCGCTTTCTTCGGACATGGCCGCTCCGTTACGAAGCGGCATGCGGCCGTTCGTCAGGATCGATTATCGGAGCGCAGACCGGCGGGCATTAGCCGGAATAGGACTGGGATTCTGGCGCTGTTTGCGCGATGGCGCCGCTTGCGCGCGGCGCGCGGGGGAGGGCCGGCATGCGCGATGCGCAGCCCTCGCCTTGGCGGCGAGGGCGCTCCGGCAGTGCACTCCGCGGAATGAGTGCACGCGGGATGGCGCGGCGCCGCTAGCGGCGCCACGGGCCATGCCTGGCGATCAGAAGCCCAGGCTGGCGAGCAGGTCGTCGACCTGCGACTGGTCGGAGACCACGTCGGCCTTGCCTTCGGGGTTGACCTGCGGCCCATTCATCAACGTAGCCGGCGCTTCCACGCGGCGATCGGCCGGGACATTGTCGATCAGCACCTGCAGCAGTTCCTGCTCCAGGGAGTGGATCATGTCCATCATCTTCTTGATGACCTGGCCGGTCAGGTCCTGGAAGTCCTGCGCCATCATGATGTCGAGCAGGTGGCTGCCGGTGGCGCGGGCCTGCTGCGGCACGTCGGTCAGGAAGGCGCGGGTGTCGAGCACGAGCTCGCGCGCGTCACCCAGCTCCACCGGCGTTTCGAACCAGGCTTCCCAGCGCTTGTCGAGCGCCTCGGCCTGCTTCTCCATGCCGGACTGGATCGGCTGCGCCAGTTCCACCGCGTTCAGCGTGCGCTCGGCAGCCTGCTCGGTCATGGAGGCGATATAGCTGAGCCGGTCGCGCGCATCGGGGATGGCCTGTGCGGCACGCTCGATTTCCTTGTCGAGCCCCAATTCGCGCATATTGTCGCGCAGCATCCGCGTCAAGGCACCAATGCGCTGGAACAGCTGCTCGGCAGATTCGTTGCTGAGAGTCGGAGTCGTCGACATGTCGCCCACCTTATGCCCCTTCCTTCGCCAGTTTCTCGAAGATCTTGGTAATTTTCTCGTCGAGCGTCGCTGCCGTGAACGGCTTGACCACATAGCCGTTCGCGCCGGCCTGTGCCGCGGCGATGATGTTCTCCTTCTTGGCCTCTGCCGTCACCATCAGCACCGGCAGCTTGGCCAGCGGGCCTTCGGCGCGAATCGCCTGCAGCATGCTCAGGCCGTCCATGTTCGGCATGTTCCAGTCGGAAATGACGAACTGGAAGCTGCCGTCCTTGACTTTCTCCAGGCCCGCGGCGCCGTCTTCGGCTTCCTCGACGTTGGCAAAGCCCAGTTCCTTAAGCAGGTTGCGGATGATGCGACGCATGGTGGGGAAGTCATCGACCACCAGGATCTTCATGTTCTTGTCCACTCTAACGGCTCCAATACAGTTGTGGAAAGTTGCTGTGATACTTGCGCCATCCCGGCCGGCATACTGCCGGGCCGGCGCTTGTGCCCTGTCAAACTCGCTGCGCGCGTGCCCCGAAGGTGGCCAGGCGTGCCATCACGCGCTGGCTCATCGCGTGCAGCGGTACTACCTCATGCACCCCGCCGGCGGCAATCGCCTCCTTGGGCATGCCGAATACGATGCAGCTGCTTTCGTCCTGCGCCAGGTTATAGGCGCCGGCCTCGCGCATGCGCAGCATGCCTTGCGCCCCGTCCTTGCCCATACCCGTCAGCATCACGCCGATGGCGTTCTTGCCCGCATGCTTGGCCGCGGAGTCGAACAGCACCTCGACCGACGGCCGGTGGCGGTTGACCGCCGGCTCCTGCGACAGGTGGGCCACATAGTTGGCCCCACTGCGCGCAAGCAGCAGGTGCGAGTCGCCCGGGGCAATGTAGGCGTAGCCGGGCAGCACGCGCTCGCCGTGCTCCGCTTCCTTGACCGTGATCCGGCACAGGCCGTCCAGGCGCTGCGCGAACGAACGCGTGAAGCCGGCCGGCATATGCTGGACGATCAGCACGGCGGGGCAATCCGGCGGCATCGGCATCAGGAAGTCCTTGATGGCCTCGGTGCCGCCGGTGGACGCCCCGACGATGATCAGCTTTTCCGTGGACAGCAACGGGCTGCGCAGCATCGGGGTAGCCGGCGCTGCCGCTTCGCCGCTGGCGGGTGCCTTGCTGCGGATGCGCGCGCGCGACGCGGCGCGGATCTTGTCGGCGATGGTGTCGGTGTAATCCATCAGGCCGTCGCGGATGCCGAGCTTGGGCTTGGTGACGAAATCCACCGCGCCGAGCTCCAGCGCGCGCATCGTGATTTCCGAGCCGCGCTCGGTCAGCGACGACACCATCAGCACCGGCATCGGGCGCAGGCGCATCAGCCGCTCCAGGAAATCCAGCCCGTCCATGCGCGGCATTTCCACGTCCAGCGTAAGCACATCCGGATTCAGGCGCTTGATCAGGTCACGCGCCACCAGCGGATCAGGGGCGGTACCAACCACCTCCATATCGCTCTGGCTGTTGATGATCTCCGTCATCAGGCTGCGTATCAGCGCGGAGTCATCCACGCACAATACCTTGATCTTGGCCGCAGTCATGTCTCGAAAAAATCCTTGTCGTATCAGGAAACGGCAGCCGATGGCACGCGCCGCGAAAACAGCTCCGCGCCGCCTTTTGCCGGCGTCGTCGCGGAGCTGGCAATGGCGCGTGCCAGCGCGCGTTCGTTGCGCTCGACCACCACCTGGTCGTCCTGCCGGGTAAGCCGGCGCACCAGCGCCAGCCCGGTAAGCGGGAAATAGCTGACGCGGCGCGCGTGCGGGCCGCGCAGGTCCTGGGCGGCCACGCGGATCTCCTCGGCCTTCAGGTACCGGAGCACGAACTCGGCGTTGCGATCGCCGATATTGAGCGTGGTCATGTTGGCCAGCACCGCACCGCCGCCGAACACCTTGGCTTCGAGCCGCTCACGGCGCGCGCCCATCTTCAGCAATTCGTTGATCAGCACTTCCAGCGCGTAGGAGCCGTAGCGCATCGATGCGCTGAGCAGCCGGTCCGCACCCGCGCCATCGTCGTCCGGCAGCATGAAGTGATTCATGCCCCCTACCCCGGCCGTCTCGTCGCGGATGCATGCCGCTACACACGAGCCGAGCACCGTGGTCAGCACCACGTCCTCGCGGGTCACGTAATACTCGTTGGGCAGCAACTTGATGGCTTGCTTGCCGAATTCGCGGTCAAAGTAGCTGCGGGTGGCGATTGCCTCGGGCAATTGGGGCGTGCGCATCACGATCCTCCCAGCCGGGCCGACTGCGGCGCCAGTTCGTAGACAGTCTGCCCGCGCAACTGGAAGGCGCGCGTCACGTAGGAGAAATTCTCGGAGTGGCCCGCGAACAACAGCCCGTGCGGCTTGAGCAGCGGCACGAAACGCTCCAGGATCTTGCCCTGGGTAGGCTTGTCGAAATAGATCATCACGTTGCGGCAGAAGATCGCGTCGAACTTCTCGCGAATACCCCAGTCCGGCGCCAGCAGGTTGAGCGGCTCGAAACTGATGGTGCCCGCCAGTTCTGGCTTGACCTTGACCGCGCCGGCGCGCTGGCCGGTGCCCTTGAGGAAGAAGCGCTTGAGCCGCTCCGGCGAGAGCTTGTTCACCTGCTCGGCCGTGTAGACACCGGAGCGGGCCTTGGCCAGCACCTGGGTGTCGATATCGGTTGCCAGCACCGTGGCGGCGCGCTCGCCGAGCGCCTCGGCCAGCGTGATGGCGATCGAGTAGGGTTCCTCGCCGGTGGACGCGGCCGAACACCATACCGAGTAGGGCCGGCCGGTCTTCTTGGCGTGCTCCGCCAGCAAGGGGAAGTGATGGGCTTCGCGGAAGAATGACGTCAGGTTGGTGGTGAGCGCGTTGGTAAAAAACTCCCACTCGTCCGAGCCGTCGTCGGCATCCAGCATCGCCAGGTAAGTGCCGAAATCGACCAGCTGCAGCGTGCGCAGCCGTCGCGCCAGCCGGCTGTACACCATCTCTCGCTTGTGGCTGCCAAGCGAGATGCCCGCGCGGCGATGAATCATCGCGCGGATCTTCTCGAAGTCCCGCTCGGTCAGCAGGAAGTCACGCGGCTCGTCGCGCCGCAGGGAAGCGGGCTGCGCTGATTGCGGGCCGGCGGCAAAGGCGGTTGGGCGAGGCTGCGTCATGTGTTGCGAGGGCTTTGGGCCGTGGTCTTACTGGGGCTTGCTCTGGTGAACTCAGGCGGATCCGCGCGGGATCAGGCGAGTTCGGCTTCGACCAGTTCCATTTCGGCACTGGTCATCAGCTTCTCGATGTCGATCAGGATCAGCATGCGGCCGTCGACAGTGCCAAGGCCGGTCAGGTGATCGTTGGAGACCGAGACGCCGAACTCCGGGGCCGGCTTGATGGCTTCGCCGGTCAGCGTCAGCACGTCCGATACGCCATCCACCACGATGCCAACCACACGGCCGGCGATATTGAGGATGATGACCACGGTCTGGTGGTCGTAGCGCACGTTGCCCAGGCGGAACTTCAGGCGCAGGTCCACGATCGGCACGATCACGCCGCGCAGATTGGTTACGCCCTTGATGAAGTCAGGCGCATTCGCCAGGCGGGTCACCGCGTCGTAGCCGCGGATCTCCTGCACCTTGAGAATGTCGATGCCATACTCTTCGCTTCCCAGCGTGAAAACCAGGAACTCCTGCCCGGAAGCTTCGCTCCCGGGGGTATCGATGTGTCCGATGCCGGCCATGATGTCTTGTTCTCCTGAGCGTTAAGCAAGCGCCGGGTCTTGGCGGCGCACCCCGGTGCGCTGCAGCGCGCCGACGTCCACGATCAGTGCCACGCTGCCGTCGCCAAGGATGGTGGCGGCGGAAATGCAAGGCACCTTGCGGTAGTTGGTTTCGAGATTCTTCAGCACGACCTGGTGCTGGCCGATCAGCTGGTCCACCAGCAGTGCGAAGCGCTTGCCTTCGGCCTGCAGGATCACGGCGATGCCCTGGGTGGGCTCGTGCACGGCTTCGGCCACGTTGAACACGCGGTGCAGCTCCAGCAGCGGCAGGTACTCGCCACGCACATGCATCACGCGGTCGTTGTTGGCCGCCGTGTGCACGTCTTCCGGCTTGGGCTGCAGCGACTCCATCACGCAGTTCAGCGGCAGGATGAAGGTCTCGGCGCCCACCTTGACGGACATGCCATCCAGGATCGCCAGCGTCAGCGGCAGCACGATGCGGGTGGTGGTGCCCTGGCCGGGACGCGAGGTGACCTCGACGTGGCCGCCCATTTCCTGGATGTTCCGCTTGACCACGTCCATGCCCACACCTCGGCCGGACAGGTCGGTCACCGCTTCGGCGGTGGAGAATCCCGGCGCGAAGATCAGTTGCCAGACTTCATCGTCGCTGATGTTCTCGGACACCGGCAGGCCATTCTGCAGCGCCTTGGCGAGGATCTTGTCGCGGCGCAGGCCGCCACCGTCGTCGCTCACTTCAATGACGATGTTGCCACCGTGGTGCTGGGCCGACAGGATCAGCTGCCCGGTGGGTTCCTTGCCCGCGGCAACGCGCAAGTCCGGTGTCTCGATGCCGTGGTCCAGGCTGTTGCGCACCAGGTGGGTCAGCGGATCGATGATGCGTTCGATCAGGCTCTTGTCGAGCTCGGTGGCCTTGCCGAAGGTAACCAGGTCGATCTGCTTGCCCAGCTTGGCGGCGAGGTCGCGCACCAGGCGCGGGAAGCGCGAGAAGACGTAGTCCATCGGCATCATGCGGATCGACATCACCGCTTCCTGCAGGTCGCGCGCATTGCGCTCGAGCTGGCCCATGCCGGAGAACAAACGGTCGAACAGCACCGGATCGAGCGCCGATGCGGTCTGCGCCAGCATCGATTGCGTGATGACCAGCTCGCCCACCAAGTTGATGATCTGGTCCACCTTTTCGGTGGGCACGCGGATGGAGCCGTTCTCCTGCGCGTGCGCAGCCGCGGCGGGCTGTGCCTTGGCTTTTTCCTTGGCGGGAGCGGGCGCGGCCGGAGCCTGCGCCGGTGCGGCGGCGGCCGGCGCGGCCGCCACCGCAGCTACCGGCTCGGCCGCTGCCGGCGCCGGCGCATCCGCGGCTTCCACGACGATCTGGTCGCCGTCGACGACGAAGCAGCACACCGCGATGATGTCATCGGCGCTGCACTGGCTCGACAGCCACACGGTGAGATCGCCGCCCTCTTCCTTCTGGCCGGTGATCTCGCCCAGGTTGGCGAGTTCCTCGCGCAACAGTGCCTGGTCCGAAGGAGACACCTTCACCAACGTCACCTTCAGGCCGCCGCCGGCGGGTGCGGGTGCCGCCGGTGCCGCGGCTGGCGCTGCGGCAACAGGCGCAGCCGGGGCGGGCGCCGCCGCCGGCGTGCCGCCCGCGGCCTCCAGCGCCAGTTGTTGAAGAACGGCGCAGATACGCGCCAGAGTTTCCGGATCGGGTTCCGTACCGTTACGGTAGGCGTTGAGCTGATCTTGCAACACGTCCTTGGTTTCCAGAAAAGTGTCGATGATGGTCCGGGACAACGCCAGTTCCCGCCGCCGCGTGCGGTCAAGCAGGTTTTCCAGCAGGTGCGTGGTTTCGGTCAGGGCGGCAAAGCCGAACGTTGCCGCGCCGCCCTTGATAGAGTGCGCCGCGCGAAAAATCGCGTTGAGCTCTTCTGCATCGGGGGATTCGAGATCCAGCCCAAGCAGCAGTTGCTCCATTTCCACGAGGAGCTCTTCCGCCTCCTCGAAAAAGGTCTGGTAGAACTGCGTGATATCGATATCGACAGACATAACCGTCCTGGCTCACTGAATTTTGCTGCGAAGCCCGCTGCCGGCATGGCAGGCGGTCTTCATTGAACACTGCCCGGCTTGGCCGGGGCCGCGGCGGCGTTGCCCGGCGCAGCCGCAGCCGGGGCGGCCGAAGCGGCCGGCGCGACTGCGGTTGCGGGGGCGGAGGCGGCCGCCAGGCCTGCCTGCACTTCCTGGCCGGCTTCACCGGCCTTTGCTGCGATCGAAACCTCGGCGGCGCTGGCATTCTCAGCCTCGATCCGAGACTGCGCGCGCTGGTTCAGCACCACGATGCTGATGCGGCGATTCACCGGCGCGAGATCGTCCTTCTTGTCGAGCGGCATGGTGGCGGCCAGGCCGATCACGCGCAACACCTTGCCCTCGTTCATGCCGCCGGCGATCAGCTCGCGCCGGGAGGCATTGGAGCGATCTGAAGACAGCTCCCAGTTGCTATACGTGCGCTCGCCATTGGAATAGTTGGCGGAGTCGGTATGGCCGGACAGGCTGACCTTGTTCGGCATCTCGTTGAGCACCGGGCCGATCTCGCGCAGGATGGTGCGCATATACGGCTCGACCGCGGCGCTGCCGGTACGGAACATCGGCCGGTTCTGCGTATCCAGGATCTGGATGCGCAAACCTTCGCTGGTGATATCGAGCAACAACTGCGGGCGGAACTGGCGCAGCACGGGGTTGTTCTCGATGATCTGCTCAAGACGCTTCTTGAGCGAGCGCAGGCGCTCGGCTTCCTGGCGTTCCTTGGCCTTTTCCGTGGCATCTTCGGGCGTCTTCCTGACCTCCGCGTCCTGGCGGGTCACGTCCGTGCCGCCGCCAGGGATCACGCTGGAAGACATGCTGCTCTTGTTGCCGCCCGCAATGGCCACTTTAAGCGGCGTGCGGAAATACTCGGCCAATTGCACCAGGTCCTTGGGCTGGGCAGCCTTCAGCAGCCAAAGCACAAGGAACAGCGCCATCATTGCCGTCATGAAGTCGGCGTAAGCGATCTTCCACGATCCGCCATGATGCCCGGCGCTGCTCTTCTTGATGCGTTTGACGACAATGGGGTGCGCACCGTGCTCACTGCTCATCGCTGTCGCTCCTCTTCGTCAGGTGATGCTCTTGACTTCGCGGACGTGGTCGTCCAGTTCGAGGAAGGATGGCCGCTCGGTCGAGTACAACACCTTGCGGCCAAACTCCACCGCCACCAGAGGTGCATATCCGTTGAGCGAAGCCAGCAGCGTGACCTTGATGCACTCGTACATCTTCACGGTTTCGTCCACCTGGTGCTCGACCCGCGCCGCCAGCGGCGAGACAAAGCCGTAGGCGAGCAAGATGCCGAGGAAGGTGCCGACCATGGCGTGGGCAATCAGCGCGCCCAGCTCGGCCGGCGGCAGGTCTGCCGAGGCCAGCGCGTGCACCACGCCCATCACCGCGGCGACAATGCCGAAGGCGGGCAGGCCGTCGCCGATCCGGGTCAGCGCGTGCGCCGGCACCTCGGCCTCGTGGCGGAAAGTCTCGATCTCGTGATCCATCAGGGTCTCGATCTCGAAGGCGTTCATATTGCCGTTGACCATCATGCGCAGGTAGTCCGTCAGGAACTCCATCATTCCCGGGTCGGCAAGGATGCGCGGATACTGGCTGAACACGCTGCTGGCCGCCGGGTCCGCGATTTCCTTCTCGAGGAACAGGATGCCTTCGCGGCGGGCCTTGGACAGCAGGACATAGAGCAGCGCCATGACTTCCATGTACAGCGCCTTGCTGTACTTGCTGCTGCGAAACAGTGTCGGCAGCACGCGCATGGTGGCCTTGATAGCCTTGCCATTATTGGAGCTGATGAACGCGCCGATCGCGGCGCCCCCAATGATGACAAGCTCTGCCGGTTGATAAAGCGCGCCCATATGGCCACCGGTCATGGCGTATCCACCAAGCACCGCCGCTATCACGACAACAAAGCCAATTACAACTAGCACGATTGATTCCCCGTCAGAAAAACACGCGTCAGGCACGCACAAGCGTCACCCCTCCAGCCAGGCGGATATACCGCCTGTCCTGGCAGGGCTCACCTGTCACGCAGGCTGCCATCGGATCTGAGACCTTGGGACTATCGGGCCTTGAAGCCTTGGGTCCTGAAGTCTGGTCCGTCCTAAGACTTAACGACTGAAGACGGCAAGACTTGAAGACTTAGTGCCCTATCGACCCAAGGATTTCAGTCAGGCGACAGCTTGCGCTGGTGCGATGTCCTTCGAGAGCTTCTTGGCTTTGCCAGCACGCGAGGGCGGACGGCACAGGCTGCATACGAAATTCGCATGCGGCTCGTACGCGTGCGCGACGAAACGCCCGCCGCAGCAGGTGCAGCTGGAAAGCTGCAGCATGTTGCTCTCGAAAAACCGTACTAACGTCCAAGCACGGGTGAAACTTAAGACAATTTCGCTTTCGAGCAGCGATACGTGCTCAAGATAGAGCCGATAGGCCGCCACCACGCCGCGGATGCCAACCGTCTCGCCCTGCTGGACCATGAACTGATAGGCCGAGAAGAACAGCGAGGAATGGATGTTTGGCAACCAGGTGGTGAACCAGTCGGTCGAGAAGGGGAGCATGCCCTTGGGCGGCGAGGCGCCGCGCAGCTCCTTGTAGAGGCGGATCAGGCGATCGCGCGAGAGCGTGGTCTCGGCTTCGAGGACTTGCAGGCGCGCACCCAGGCCGATCAGCTCAATGGCGAGCTGGGTCTGGTTGGCATCCTGCAAGACGCTCTTGCGATTGGGAACGGGAGTGGCCGTGGTACTCCGGGCTGACGGCGCCTGCAGGAGCGCGGTCAATTGAGCGACTCCACGGGCTGCCGTGCGAGCAGGATCGCAGCATGGATCTGCTGCATATCATGGCTCTTGGCCGTATGGGTGAGTGTCGACAGCAAGGCATGGTCGTCGAACCGAAAACGGCACAGGACCATGTTTGATGCTGCCAGTTTGACAAGCTGGGCCGGTGTCAACTTGGCGAGAATGTCGGCAATTTCCTTGCTGACGCCAAGCCTGAACATGGCTTCCAGATGATTTTCGCGCACCAGGCGTTGCGCGAGCAGCAGATAGGCGAGATTGACCTCCCTGATCTCCTGGAGAACTTCACTGCTTTCCAATTTTTCCCCGCTACCAAAAGCCCTTCGACCGCTTGTCCGGCGCTTACCCGCAGCCGAAGGCTGAAGGCGACCAGATCGTTTGAGTGCGTGTGCGATGGGTACTGCGTACAACTACGGAACTGCGCTTGGTCAGACTTCTCTGAAACTTTACAAATGTTACAGAGTGTAAGTACGACTGACAGAGTTATATCGGCAATTTGAGCAGACTGCCAATCCCCTCTTACGTTGGGGTACGGCAATGTCGCATGAAACATACATGGAACTCAAACTTTGTAACAGTCATCTCCTTGTCATCTGATTTGCATCAAAACTGTTACGCGGATGTAACAGAGGAAAAGCTCTAGAACGGCCCGTTAGGCCATCCCGCCCGAGGGCGAACTAGTCGCATTCCTCTATTGACGAGACAGCCTCACTACACTAGGACCCTGCGCAGCCATGCAGCCACTCGTGCGAACAGGTCGTCTGGCTCTTCGCGAAACAGATGCGGGCAGGTTTGCTCGACCTGCTCCATCACGCGTGCGGCTTCTTCGGCACTCACGGTGCCGTAGTCCATCGATAGCCCCAGCAAAGCGCGCAATTCGCCCAGCCGCGAGCGTGCCGTGCCGGTGGTGCGCTCAGTCTGCACCATGTACATGAGGTCGTAGACCCGGCGGCGCAGGCTTTCCGCGACGCGCCATGCCGGCGTCTGCATCTGCTCCTCGAGCGTGCGGATATCCACCGCCGAGGTAGCCAGCTGGGATGCCAGGGAATCGGTAAAAGCCAGGTCTGCCCCTGCGTCCTCCAGAATCTGCCGGGACCAGTCGCGGGCATGCGCAAGGCGCTCCTGGGGCGTCCACTCGTAGCGCACCGCCAGGCCGTAGCCAAAGCGCTGCGCGTCGCGCATGAGCGTCGCCATGGCATTGGGCAGCTGCTTGTTGAACACGCGCTTGGCCCAGGCGTATTCCCCACCCGAGAGCAGCCGCGTGACGGCACGCTCGGTCAGCGGGCCATCATGGTGCAGCAGGCGTGCCCGCAGGAAATCATCGAATTCAGGCGGCGTGAACTCGTTGTCCAGGCCGGTCGAGAGCTTGACGAAGTGCTCGAACTCGGCACGCAGCTTGGCTACGGCTTCTTCGGGCAGCGCCAGGGTGATTTCAGTAGTCATGATGTGCAGATCTGGCTATGTCGCCGACGGCCGGAGCATCTTGTTCGCCGTCAGAAAGCGCTCCAGTCGCCGCTGTCCGAAGTGGCCAGGGCTGCGGGACGTGCGGCGCGTGCCGTAACCGGCGCAGGCGCTTCACGTCCGCTCTCGCGCTCAGCCTTGTCTACCGGCGCAGGTTCGGCGTGACGGGACTCTTCGTGGCGGGCGGCCGGTGCCGAGGGCTCCATGCGCCTGGGCTTGGCCTTGGGCGCGGTGATCACCTTGGGCTGCTGCGCCTGCACGCGGGAGCCGGCAAAGGCATCCGTTTCGCCCAGGCGGAAGCTGGCTACCGAGGATTGCAGGCGCGTAGCCTGGTCTTCCAGCGAACCTGCGGCAGCCGCGGCCTCCTCGACCAGCGCGGCGTTCTGCTGCGTCACCTCGTCCATTTGCGCCACGGCCTTGTTCACCTGCTCGATGCCCGAGCTCTGCTCGGCGGACGCCGCGCTGATCTCGCCCATGATGTCCGTCACGCGCTTGACCGCCTGCACG
Organism: Cupriavidus basilensis; assembly: GCF_008801925.2. Taxonomy (NCBI): domain Bacteria; kingdom Pseudomonadati; phylum Pseudomonadota; class Betaproteobacteria; order Burkholderiales; family Burkholderiaceae; genus Cupriavidus; species Cupriavidus basilensis. The sequence continues at coordinate 2,971,514 of NZ_CP062804.1, forward strand.
ATCTCTCCCATGGTGTGCCCGGCCTGGCCCACGAGCGTCGAGCCGTTGTCCACCCGCGCCACCGTGTCGCCGATCAGGCCCTTGATTTCCTTGGCCGCGTTCGCGCTGCGCTGTGCCAGGCTGCGCACCTCGCCGGCCACCACCGCAAAGCCCCGGCCCTGCTCACCGGCGCGCGCGGCTTCCACTGCCGCGTTCAGCGCCAGGATATTGGTCTGGAAGGCAATGCCTTCAATCACGCCGATAATGTCGACGATCTTCTTGGATGCATCGTTGATCTCATCCATGGTCTTCACCACGCGGCCCACCACTTCGCCACCCTTGACCGCGGTCTCCGAGGCGTTGGCTGCCAGGCCGCTGGCCTGGCGCGCGTTGTCCGCGTTCTGGCGCACCGTGCTGGTCAGCTCTTCCATGCTCGATGCGGTTTCTTCCAGCGAGGCCGCCTGCTGCTCAGTGCGCTGCGACAGGTCGCTGTTGCCTGCGGCAATCTCACGCGAGGCGGACGCGATCGATTCCGCGGAATCCTTGAAGTCGCGCACCATGGCCGAGAGTTGCTGCTGCATCTGCTTCATGGCGTGCAGCAGGCTGTCCTTGTCGCCCGCACGCAGCTTCACGTCGGCCGAGAAGTCGCCCTCGGCGATGCGCGAGGCAATGTCCACCGCGTAGGCCGGCTCGCCGCCCAGCTGGCGCGACAGCGTACGGGCCAGGAAGGCGCCCAGCAGCACGGAGACAGCCAGGCCGCCCAGAACCAGGCCCAGCATCCACAGGCGGGAGCTTTCGTAGACGCCACGTGCTTCCTCCATGTTGGCCAGCGCGCGATCGTCGCGGCGCTTGACCATCTTTGCCATCACGTCTTCGAGCGCGCGGCTATCCTTGATCAGGTCGGCGCTTTCGCTAAAGACCTGGCTTTCAAACTGCGAGGTATCGAGCGGTTGCTTGCTGACGAGCGCCACATACTTGGCCAGACGCTCACGGTAGGCCGGCAGCAGGGTATCGAATTGCTTGACGAGGGCTAACCCCTCCGGCTGGCCGAACGCCGGGCGCGCACGCTTCATGCTCTCGTCCAGCAGGACCAGCGACTTTTCGATCTGTTCCTTCTCGGCGGCGCGCTCGCCCATGGTCGAAGCCGACAGCAGCGCAATCTGCGCGCGGCTGGAATAGAGCAGGTCGATGTTGCCGCTCTGCACCGCCTTGAGCGCCTGCAGGTCGCCGTGATAAATCCTGCTGGTCCAGTCCGTCATGCGTCCCATATTGATGACGCCCAGCAGACCCATCACCACGCCGATAAGCGACACGACCAGAAAGCCAACGACCAGTTTGGTCGTGACGCGGAGCTGATTGAACCATTGCATGCAGACTACCTCTTTTTTCTGAATGACTTGACCGGGGGCCTCATCTGTCCGCTGCCGGCGGGTTGCCGGCAGTACGCACGACGGGCGCTACTTCTTTTTCTAGAACACGCTTTCAGGCCGATTGCCTCGGCACTGCTTGATCTCTTTGTCTTTTCAGGCTTGCGCCAGATGCAGCGCGTCGACCTGACGGGCGCGCACCGGCCGTGCCTCAGGGCGCAAGCTGACGCGGAAGGTGGCTACCGCATCGCGCAAGCGCCCGGCCTGGTCTTCCAGCGCGCCGGCCGCGGCCGCGGCCTGCTCCACCAGTGCCGCGTTTTGCTGTGTCACCTCGTCCATCTGGGCCACGGCCTTGTTCACCTGCTCGATGCCCGAGCTCTGCTCGGCGGACGCCGCGCTGATCTCGCCCATGATGTCCGTCACGCTCTTGACCGCCTGCACGATCTCGCCCATGGTCAGCCCGGCCTGGCCCACCAGCGCCGAGCCGTTGTCCACCCGCGCCACCGTGTCGCCGATCAGGCCCTTGATTTCCTTGGCCGCGTTCGCGCTACGCTGTGCCAGCCCGCGCACCTCGCCGGCCACCACCGCGAAGCCGCGGCCCTGTTCGCCGGCCCGCGCGGCTTCCACCGCCGCGTTCAGCGCCAGGATGTTGGTCTGGAAGGCAATGCCTTCGATCACGCCGATAATGTCGACGATCTTCTTCGATGCACCATTGATGTCGTCCATGGTCTGCACCACGCGGCCCACCACTTCGCCGCCCTTGACGGCAATCTCGGAGGCGTTGGCTGCCAGGCCACTGGCCTGGCGTGCGTTGTCCGCGTTCTGACGCACCGTGCTGGTCAGCTCTTCCATGCTCGATGCGGTTTCTTCCAGCGAGGCTGCCTGCTGCTCGGTACGCTGCGACAGGTCACTGTTGCCCGCGGCCACCTGGCGCGTGGCCGTGGAAATGCTCGTCATGCCTTCCTGGATCTCGCCCACCACCGACAGCAAGCTGCGCTGCATCGTGCGCATGGCACGCGCCAGCGCCCCCACCTCGTCGCTTGCGCGGTAGTCCAGGCGCGTGGTGAGATCGCCCGCGCCCATGCGCAAAGCAAAGTCGAGCATGTCCTGCACCGGCCGGTTCACGCGTGCCAGCAGCAGCGTACCGCCGATAAAGGATGACGCGACCGCCAGCCCGAAGCCGCCCCACAGCCAGGCCCGCAACCGGCTCGTGGCTTCCGCCCCTGCCAGCGCCTCGAAGGCCAGCAGCGCCGCGAGAAACCACACCAGGCCCGCCGCCTGCGATAGCAGGATGCGCCGCTTGAGGGTGATCTTGCCCAGGCGTGCCGGCAGTCCCGCCAGGCCCCTGCGTACCACGGCACCGTCGCGCACGGTCAGGCCAGAGCCGCCGGCCTCTCGCAGGCGTGCATAGGCGGCGTCTGCTGCCTCGACCTGCCCGCGCTGCGGCATCGAACGCACCGAGGTATAGCCCACCAGTTGGCCGTCGACGACCGTGGGTGTCACCGTGGCACTGACCCAGTAGAAATCACCGTCCTTGCGGCGGTTTTTGACGATGCCGACCCACGAACGTCCGGCCTGGATGGTCTTCCACAGGTCGACGAATGCCTCCGGCGGCATGTCCGGGTGGCGGACCAGGTTGTGCGCGGCGCCGAGCAATTCCTCGGCCTCGAATCCGCTGGCCTCGATAAAGGCGCGATTGGCGAACGTGATGCGACCCTTCAGGTCGGTCCTGGAGATCAGGTAATCGTCTGCGGAGAGCTTGTACTCTCGGGTGGTAACGGGTTGATTATTTCGCATGGATGGAAGACTGCGTGGATCGGACTCTCGCTACGTGCGCACCGCCTCAGGCGGCCGCGGCTGCCTCAATGGCCGCGAGTTCTTCGGTGTCTAGCAGTTTCTCGATATCGACGAGGATGAGCATGCGGCTTTCGACCGAGCCGATGCCGCGGATGTAGTCCGTCTCGCCGGAGAGCTGGGGTGCTTGCCGGATCTCGCCCGGGGCCAGCGTCAGCACGTCGGACACGCCGTCGACCACGATGCCGGTGGTGCGATCGTGCAGGTCGACGATGATCACGACCGTGTACTGGTCGTAGTTGATCTTGTCCTGGCGAAACTTGATGCGCAGGTCGATGATCGGGACGATGATCCCGCGCAGGTTGACCACGCCCTTGAGATAGGCTGGCGCATTGGCAATCTGCGTGACGTTCTCATAGCCACGGATCTCCTGCACCTTGAGGATGTCGACGCCGTACTCCTCGCCGCCCAACCTGAACGCGAGGAACTCTTCCCCCACGCCCTCTGTCTTGTTCCCGGTTTTCATTTGCTGGCTCCCGCTGCCATGACCGGCCATGCGGCGCTGCCAAAGCCACAGCCGGCCGGCCCGCGGGGGGCAGCCAGGCCGAGACTCTGCCTGCGACGAGGCACGAATATCGTTTACCTCTTAACGGCAGCCCTGGACGTGACTGAAGGGCAACAATACCAAGGCATTTACCCCACCTTGGAGGGGTTCAGCAGTGCATTCACGGCTTCCATCAACTGATCCGGATCGAACGGCTTGGCCAGGAAGCCAGACGCGCCGGCCACACGAGCCTGCTCGCGCACCTGGCTGTCGGCCTCGGTGCTCAGCATCAGCATCGGGACGGCGGCATAGGCAGCACTCCCACGCAGCGTGCGGATCAGGGTCAGGCCGTCCGTTCCCGGCATCACCTGGTCGGTCACCAGCATGCCGAAGGTAGCGTCGAGGGCCAGCGCCAGCGCTTCGTCGCCGTCGGCGGCTTCGGACACGCCGTAGCCCCCCGCGCGTAAGCAGGCGCCGATCATGCGGCGCAAAGAGGGAGAATCATCGACAACTAGAATATGAGGCAAAGACATAGCGGCTCCGTTGACAGCGCGATGGTGTGTCCACAAGCCGGGGTTCTGGCACGGTGGACCGATGTTCCTGCGGACGGGGCTGCGGTGTGCGGCGAAGCGCGACTGGCGTGGCCGGCGTGGCCGGTGCAAACAACGCCCCTTGGGGGCATATCGGCAGCAGCGGCCGAATCCGTAGTACGGTTGTGTCGATCTGCGGATTTTGTTACCCCACGATCATGGGGTGCATCTGGCGGCAGCGGGTGGGCATACTACGGCCTCGCCGTAAAATGGCCCGCGCACCGGCGGGCCATGGCGCGCCTGCGCTACCCGCGACTGAGGCACTGCAATACCATCGGAACGTGATCATGTCGAACTTGCCAGGCCCGCAGTGGAGCAAACGGGATACCCCTGACCCGCGCCAACCCGACAAGCTCACCGTCTTCGTCCAGGGTGCGCCAGACGCATTGCTGGCGCCGCTGCCGGATTTTGGTGGATGCCTGCACTGGGTATCGCGGCGCCCTCGACAGCCGGCCGATGCGCAGTTCGTGATCGTGGAGCGGCAGATCAACGCTACCACCGCCCAACGCCTGCGCTCCTTGCGCCATCCCGATCGTCTTGTCCTCACACTGCTGGTCGACGGCCTGCCATATGCCGCCACTGGCTGCGGGCCCATCGTGCCGACCACCGCCGAGGCACTGCCGCGTACCCTGCAGCTGCTGGCTTCAGTGCTGTTCGCACCGGTGCTCGGCGACGGACCCATGCCGCTGAACTGGCGGGATGTGCAGACGGTGGCGAATCGCGACGCCATCGGCCTGCCCTTGGACCTGGACACCAGCAGCGAGGCGGGCATGTCGGATGAGCTGCTGATGCAGCTAGCGCGCTTTCATGGCCGCACGCGGATCGAGCCGGAGGCGCTGCTGGCGAGCATCTACCTGCCGCGCGGGCTGCCGTCGCTGGTTAGCTGCAGCCAGCAATTGCGCCGGCTTGGGGCCGTTACCGGGCACCATTGCGAGACCCGGTTTGCCTTGCTGGTGCCGGAGAGCGGGCGGTTTACCCGGCTTTTGGCGCTGTTTCCGCCTGGGGGCGCGTTACCGGAGCCTTTCACGCCGAGGAAGTGAGGTTTGACGGCGAGGCGTATTTCGTCCGAGTCGTCCGAGTCGTCCGATCCGCCCGCCCCTCCTCACGCTCCCGATAACAAATTGGCAAACGTGACCGGGTCCAATGGATGCGACAGCAGATACCCCTGCGCCTCGTCACACCCCATCCCCGCCAGGATATCCAGCTGCGAAAGCGACTCCACGCCTTCCGCCACCACCCGCATCTTCAGCTCGTGCGCCAGCGCCACCATCGACCCGACAATGGCCCTGCCCTGCGCATCGACATCCAGCCCGCCAATCAAGGTCCGGTCGATCTTCAGCGTCCCGACCCGCAAGCGCTTGAGATAACCCAGGCTTGAATAGCCACTGCCAAAGTCGTCCAGCGCCACGTGGATGCCCAGCGCCTGCAGCTCCAGCAGCGTTTCCAGCGATTGGGCGATGTCCTTCATCGCCGCGGTCTCGGTAATCTCGAGCGTGACGGCCGATGGCGGGATGTCATGCTGGTGGATCTGCTCGAGCAGGTACTGGGGGAAGTCGCGGCTGGCAAAGCGCAAGCCGGACACGTTGATGGCCACCGGCACCACGGGGATGCCGTCGTCCTGCCACTGGCGGATCTGCCGGCAGACCGTGGCGATCACCCAGTCGTCGAGCTTGTCGATCTGGCCGGACTGCTCCGCCACCGTGATGAACTCGGCGGGATTGACCTGTCCCAGGGTCGGATGGCGCCAGCGGCACAGGGCCTCGGCGCCGATCACGGTGCGCTGGCGCACGTCGAACTTCGGTTGGTACTGCAAGGCGAGGCCATCGTCCTGGATGGCCAGCCACAGGTCGCGTCGGATCACCCGCATGCGCCGGGCGCGTTCGCCGGCTGCCGAGTTGAATACGCGCACCTGGTTCGAGCCGCTCTCGCGCGCCTCGCTCAGGCTCACGCGTGCCGCCTGCATCAGGGCCTCGGAGGTTTGCGCATCGCGCGGGTAGATGGCGATGCCGATGTTCACGCCGATCTGCATCTGCAGGCCACGCGCGGCCACGAACTCCGCGAGCGAGCCCAGCAGGCGCGCGCCCAGCTCATTGGCGCGGTTCTGGTGCACCATCTCCGGCACGCCGACCGCGAATTCGTCCCGCGCCAGGCGCGCCAGGAAGTCATGCGGCTCCAGCGCTGCCTGGGCCAACGCCCCGGCATCCTGCGCCAGGATATCGTCGGCGCGCACCTCGAAAACCTCGTCGACCTCGCGAAAATCGGCGATATGCACCAGCAGCACGGCGCAGCTGGTCTCGGCCAGGCGCGCCTGGGCGATCGACTGGTCGAGCCAGCGAGCAAAGCCGGTGCGGTCCGGAAGGTCCGTGCTGACGCTGTACTCCCCGACCGTGCCATGCCCGCGCGCGGTCGCGCGCACGGTCAGGCGGCCCGGGATACGGCCACGGCGCCGCATGGTCGGGCCGCCGCTGCCGGCGATGCCGCCAGTGCCGGGCGGATGATCCTCGAACATCTCGTCCAGCGCATGACTCTGTGGACTTGCGAAATTGCCGCTGCTGGCCAGCCGCCATCCGGGCAGGTTGGCGCGGCGCAGGGCGAAGAATATCAGCGGCAGCAAGAGCAGCGCACCCGCCGCCACCCAGGCCGGTGGCATGAACCTGCCGGGATCCAGGCAAAGGGCGGACGGGTGCGCGGCCTCGCCGCACAGGGTGCTCAAGCGCATGCCGGCAGCCACCACCACGCCGGCGCCGGCCAGTGTCATCACCAGCGCGGCGCCACGCAGTGGCACGTTGCGGCGCAGCCAGGGAATGGCAAGCGTGAGTGCGGCCGTCGCGACGAGGGCCGCCGCGGTCTGCAACACGTCGTGCGTGAACCGCAGGCTGCCGGAACCCAGCGCGACCCATAGCGGCAGGCCTACGGAAGCAGGGGAGAGCAGCAAGACCGCCCATTGCAGCGACCGGGCCGGCCCGCTGGGCTGCTCCCGGTCCGGCTTGGCTGCACGTATCCCCAACCCGACCGCGAGGCCGGATAGGGCAGCGAGCAGCAGAAGGCTAGCACTCATGTCAATAAGGAAGCTGCGCAAAAATTGGGGGCGATAGCGCGACGATCCAGGCGATGCGGGCGCAAGACCCGCATCATCGCATCACACGCGCTTCCCCGGTGATGAAAACGGCGGCAAACGTTCAACCATGGCTCAGAACGCGCTCCAGTCATCACCGCCAGCGTTGGCCGTCGCCATTGCCGGGACGGCCGGACGGGCCGCGCGTGCCTGGCGCTGAACCGGCGTGCGCGGGCGCGCCGGCACGGCCGGCGGGCGCGCGGGTGAACTGCTCGCTGCGGCCTTGACGGCCACGGGCGCGCGCGTTGCCGGCGGCTGTGCTGCCATCGCATGGCTGCCGGAAAGACGGAACACCGACACCACGCCATTGAGCTTCTGCGCCTGCTCTTCCAGGGCGCCGGCTGCCGCCGCCGCCTCTTCCACCAGCGCAGCATTCTGCTGGGTGACCTGATCCATCTGCGTCACCGCCTGGTTGACCTGCTCGATGCCGCTGGTCTGCTCCTGCGTGGCCGCGCTGATCTCGTTCATGATGTCGGTGACGCGCTTGACCGCATTGACGATCTCGCCCATGGTCTGGCCGGCTTCGGCAACCAGCTTGGTGCCGCTTTCCACGCGCTGGCCGGATTCGCTGATCAGCGCCTCGATCTCCTTGGCGGCGGCGGCCGAGCGCTGCGCCAGGGTGCGCACCTCGCCTGCCACCACCGCGAAGCCGCGGCCTTGCTCGCCAGCGCGCGCGGCTTCCACCGCGGCATTCAGCGCCAGGATGTTGGTCTGGAAGGCAATACCTTCGATCACGGCAATGATCTCGACCACCTTGCGCGACGAACCATTGATCTCGTTCATGGTATCGACCACGCGGCCCACCACATCACCGCCCTTGAGCGCGATCTGCGAGGCATCGCTGGCCAGCACGCCGGCCTGGCGCGCGTTGTCCGAATTCTGGCGCACGGCCGAAGTCAGCTCTTCCATGCTGGCAGCGGTCTCCTCCAGCGACGAGGCCTGCTCTTCGGTACGTTGCGACAAATCCAGATTGCCGGTAGCGATCTGCTGTGTGGCCGAGGCGATCGAGTCGGTGCCGCCGCGCACCTGCGAGACGATGTTCGACAGGCTGTCCTGCATGGCGACCAGCGCCTGCATCATACGGCCCACCTCATTGCGCGACACATTGGTGATACGCGAGGTCAGGTCACCCGCGGCGATACGCTCGAAGACCGCCAGGGCCTCCTCCACCGGCCGGACGATGGCCCGCTGCAGGGTGGTCGTGCACAGGGCGGCCACCACCAGGCCAAAGGCGATCAGCAGAAAGCAAAGCGCGCGCACTTGCTGGAAGCGGGCCTGGGCGGCATTGAAATTGGACTCGCCGGTACGGTACTGGAAAGCCTGCAGCGCTTCGTAGGCGGTAGCCATGCTGCGCTGCAGTTCCGGCAAGTCCTTCTTGGCAACCTTGAGCGCCGCGTCCGCGTTGTTCTCCCTGATGGCTTTTTGCAGGGGCAGGATGCCCTTTTCCATGAATTCCTGGCGCTTGCGGCCAAACTCCGTGGCCAGCGCCTTTTCTTCGGCATCCTGCGGCAGCGCCGAGTAGCGCTTCCAGGCCGCCTCGGAACTGTCGACGAATATCATTGAGCGGTCCACCACCGCCTTGCCATCATCGCCCTCTCCCGGCATGACGCCGCGATCGAGGGCCAGGCGCATGCGCGTCATGCCTAGCATGGACTCGCCCAGCGCTTGCGACGAGGCAAGCTGGTTACCATAGGTTTCCTGAAGCGCGTCATTGCTGTGCGACATGCCATACAGGCCAACGCCGCCAACCAGCATCAGAAGAAGCGACAACATTGCCATTGCGCCGCGCAGCAGAGTTTTGATCTGGATATTGTTATGGAAAGACATGAAGCACCCGATACGGTAAGGAATGCGCAAGGCCTCCACCGGCCCCGGCCCGGCGGATCGACACCCCAGCGACCCGCTCAGGGCAGATAACGGCGGTGCCCTGCGATTCCTTGAGCCGGGTGCCGTGTCCGCCACGCCAGACCGCGCATGGCGGGACGGCCGCGGCGCAGCGCCCTCGCCCAACTCATTCGCGCTCTCCCGGCACGACCTGAAAACCCTCACCCGTGGCAAAAAAAGCACCGCCGGCCAGATAGTGGATTGAGCGGCACCCGGCGTCCGGAAAATGCCATCTGCCCTCTGAAAATGCGGCGGAGTCAGCCCACGCGGCCACCACTTCCGCGATGAACAAGTCGTAGCGGCCAGCCACGGCCGGCTCGGGAATGACGCGGCACTCCAGCCAGGCCAGACAACCGGCCACCAACGGCGCGGCAATTTCAGTCGCCGCGAACGTGGCCAGCCCCGCGGCGGCGAACTTGTCCAGCTCGCGGCCGGAACGCGAGCCCACAGCCAGCGTGGCGGCGGCCTGCCCACGCGTGGGTATGTTCAGCGCGAACTCACCACCGGCATCCACCAGTTAGCGCGTGAGCGTGCTGGCGTCGATCACTACCGCGACTTTCGGTGGCTGGAAATCCAGCGGCATGGCCCAGGATGCCGCCATCACGTTGCGCCGGCCAGCATGGGCGCTGGTGACCAGCGTCACCGGGCCGTGATTCAGCAGGCGATAGGCTTTTGCGAGTTCTACGGGAACGCGCCGGGAGGCGGCGCCGACGTTAATCGAGTCGTCAGGCATGTCGGATACGGATGAAGGTTCGCTCAAACTGAAATCGGATCGGCATTGTTGCAGCAAAAGCACTTTATGACCCTCGCCATTACGAGGGGAAGGGTTATTGCGCAGCGCGAATGTAAAAAAACCGAAACCGCGCCACGCATGGATTTCGGCGAGATGCCAAAGCGGGCACCATGCCGGAAAATCCGACCCCATCGATGACCGGCGGCCCGCGCGGAAGTTCATTAATTAGATGAGGCAGATGATTTATCAGAATTCTCCTCATCGGGGTTAAAAGCGTTTGCAGGATCGCTTGCGGCCGTTATAATTCATCCGATTCATCATGCTCACCCAGTAAATCGAGGCTCGTAATGGCGACTTATCAGGAAATTGTTCAGAAAATCAGCGAACTTCAAAAGCAGGCCGAGGAAATCAAGGCCCGCGAGCAGGCTTCCGTCATCGCCGATATTCGCCAGAAAATCGACCAATATGGACTGACCGCGGACGACCTGGGCTTTGGCACCAAGCCCGCCGCCGGCAAGAAGGCAACCCGCAAGGTGCCGGTTCGCTATCGCGACAGCGCAGGCAATACCTGGACTGGCCGCGGCAAGCGTCCGGGCTGGCTGACCCAGGCCCTGGCCGCGGGCAAGACCATCGAAGACTTCCTGATTCGCTAAAGTCGGACGCAACGCCGGGCAGGGCGGCCGACTGCGCCGCGAGCCCGCAGGACTCCTGAACACGGCCGGGCATTTGCCCGGCCGTGTTTATTTCCTGCTGCGCTGCCCTGTCCGCGCCTCGGCACGCCGGAGAAACCGGGCACGCAAAAACGGATACGCGCCCCGCTTGCCTGCGTGCCCGCGCATCCGGGCAGGCAACTCAGCCGGCAAACCCCAGCGGGTTCATCGACTGCCAGCGCCAGGAATCCTCGCACATGCGATCAATGTCGTGCTGCGCGCGCCAGCCGATCAGCTTTTGCGCCAACGCGGGATCGGCGTAGCACGAAGCGATATCGCCAGGGCGGCGGTCCCCGATCACGTAGGGCACCGGGCGCCCGCTGGCGCGCTGGTAGGCCGCGACCACTTCCAGCACGCTGTAGCCCCGGCCCGTGCCGAGATTGACCGTCAGGCACTGCTGCTGGTCACGCAGGTAGACCAGGGCCGCAAGATGGCCGGCTGCCAGGTCGCAGACGTGGATGTAATCGCGTACACCGGTGCCATCGACCGTGGGATAGTCGCCACCGTGCACCTGCAGCTTCTCGCGGCGCCCGCCGGCGACTTGCGCCACATAAGGCATCAGGTTGTTCGGCACGCCACCCGGGTCTTCACCGATCAGCCCGCTTTCGTGCGCGCCAACCGGATTGAAATAGCGCAGGTAGGCGATTCGCCAGGCGGGGTCCGACAGTTCCAGGTCACGCAGGATCTGCTCGCTCATCAGCTTGGTCTGGCCATACGGATTGGTCGCCGACAGCGGAAAGTCCTCCAGGATCGGCACCGTATGCGGATTGCCATAAACGGTGGCGGAAGAGCTGAACACCAGCTGCTTCACGCCGGCCTTGTTCATGGCCGAGCAGAGGGTGAGCAGGCCATTGAGATTATTGTCGTAATAATCCAGCGGCTTGCTGACCGATTCCCCCACCGCCTTGAGTGCCGCGAAATGAATCGCACCCGAGATCCGGTGCTCGGCGAACAAACGGTCCAGCAAAGCGCGGTCCCGCACGTCGCCTTCGACAAAATGCGGGCGCTGGCCGGTAATCTGCGCAAGGCGCTCGACCACGACGCGATTGCTGTTGCACAGATTATCCAGGCCGATCACGTGATAGCCGGCCTCGAGCAAGGCGACCCAGGTGTGCGAGGCGATATAACCGGTAGCTCCCGTGAGCAGCAAGGTTTCAGACATAGCGATTCATCAGATAGTTGTGAAAAGAGACTTAACGGGCGCCAGGACAGGGCGCACGATGCAACAAGCGGACTCCATGCTTCAGGCTGCAATACCGCGGCGCTGTCCTGGCGGGCCGCAGCCAAGCCCGGCCAGGGTGGCCCGCATCGGATCGAAACACGTTGAAACAGGTTGAAAGAGGTTGAAAGAGGTCGGCTAAGCATAGCAGGCCGCATCTGTCGTGCCTGTGTCACCGGCACCGCCGAGCGCCGGTTTCAGGCCAGCACGTGCCTGCCAGGCCTCAAACGCCGCACGCAAGCGCCAGCCAGACTCCAGGTCGCGCATGCCGAGACATTGCGCCACCTGGGCCGGGCCGGCTCCGGCCTCGAAATGCAGTGCGCCGCAGGTATTGCGCAGCGTCTGCGGCGACGCACGCTCGCTGCGCCCCGCCAGCACGCCAGCCTCGTCGAGCAGGATCTCCACACGGCGGTATAACGAGGCCGCGTGCAAGTGCCGCCCGCTCGGCATGGCCGGGAACACCAGGTTGCCCAGCGTGCCGGAACGGAAGCGGATTTCCAGCCAGGCCAGCAGTGCCGCCCGGGCGAAAGCGAAGACCGGCGCCTCGTACGCGCGGCCGTTGTCGGCGCGGACCAAACGCAGCCTGGCGGCGTCCTCGGCGATGCTGTCGATACCCAGGCCGCGCGCTTCGCCCACTTTCAGGCCGGCGCCCAGCAACACGGCCACCAGTGCGGTATCGCGGGCACGCTTCCATTGGGTGGCCGACAGCGCGGCGCCGTCCTGCCCGGCCGCCAGGGGCGCCGGTGCCAGCACGCGGGCAATCAGGGCATCGCGCTCGGCGGGCAGCAGGAAGGCGGTCGGATCGTTCTCGCCTTCGGCGAGATGGGCGCGCACCGCCTGGCTGGCCGGGTTGTGCAAGCCGTCCTGCAATAGCGACAGATGGTGGAAGACACGCTCGATCAGCCGCGTGTAGCGGTAACGGTGATGCTTGTGCAGATCCTGCTCATCGAGGAAGGCCCCGATCTGCTCCGCCGACCAGGACAGCGGCGCCAGGCCGCGCTCGCCCGACCAGCGCAAGAGCTTGCCCCACATCGCGCGGTACACCACCGCCGTGCCATGGCGAAAACCGTGGCTGGCCAGCCAGCCATTGAAGGCTCGCTCGGGCTGCTTGCGCCAGGCCTCCAGGTCGGCATCGAACAGGTCGGGGGATGGCCCGTTGGCGCTCATGTCAGTACTCACTCGCGCTCCTGCATTGGTGTTCGGCGATGCCGCTATTGTAGACAAGTCGCCACAAAAGGCAGCGTTCGTTTGACCGCTGCCCAAGCAAGGGCGCGCCGCATCCGGCGATCCGGAACGCGGCGGGTCCTGCCCTCGCAACGTCAGGCCATTGCATTTGGCGTCGTCTGCTGCTACCTTTCACACATCGCTATGCAACCAGTTGCATAGCGATGTGTAAGCCGCCGCTGCCGCAGCCCCTGAGGGGCCAAGCGGGCAAGCGCTGCGCAGCGTGCCGCAACGGGCGACTCCCACGCCCTCGGCCCAACCGGAGGAGACACCGTGACCCAAGCAACCTTGTCAGCGGCGGCGCAGGCCTCGCTAGCCATCTGGCACCGCATGATCGCCACCCATTCCATGTCCGAGCTGGACAGCATCGTGGCGGACGAAGTGGTTTTTCACTCGCCCGTCGCCCACACACCGTACCCGGGCCGCGTTGCCCTGCGCATGGTGCTGGAATCCGTCAACCAGGTGTTCCAGGACTTCCGCTACCACCGCACGTTTGTCAGCGACGACGGGCGCAGCGTGGTACTGGAGTTCAGCGCGACGGTCGATGGCAAATCCGTCAAGGCCATCGACATGATCCGTTTCAACGACGCCGGCAAGATCGACGACTTCGAAGTCATGGTCCGCCCGAAGAGCGGCCTGGACGCGCTCGCCGCCGCCATGGGCGCCCGCCTCGCCAGCCAGAAATCCGTGCTGCAGGGCGCCGGCGCCTGAGCGCATCGCCGTTTCCCGCATCCCGTATTCCTATTCGTTCCACTGTATTCACTCTCGCAGAAACGCCATGTCACTTCCCGCCATTCTCCAGAACCGTCTTTCGCTGCCGGTGGTTTGCTCGCCGCTGTTCATCATCTCCAACCCCGACCTGGTGATCGCCCAATGCAAGGCCGGCGTGGTCGGCTCCTTCCCGGCGCTCAATGCGCGCCCTGGCCCGGTGCTCAACGACTGGCTGGACCGCATCACCACCGAGCTGGCCGAGCACGACGCCAAGCATCCGGACCGGCCGTCGGCACCGTTCGCGGTCAACCAGATCGTGCACAAGTCCAATGACCGGCTCGATCACGACCTGGAACTGTGCGTGCGCTACAAGGTGCCCATCGTCATCACGTCGCTGGGCGCGCGCAAGGAAGTCAACGATGCCGTGCACGCCTATGGCGGCATCGTGCTGCACGACATCATCAACAACACCTTCGCACGCAAGGCCATCGAGAAAGGCGCCGACGGCCTGATCGCAGTCGCCTCGGGCGCAGGGGGCCATGCCGGCGTGCTGTCGCCGTTTGCGCTGCTGCATGAAATCCGGGAGTGGTTCGACGGCCCGCTGCTGCTGTCGGGCGCCATCGCCAGCGGCGACGGCATCCTCGCGGCGCTGGCCGCGGGCGCCGACCTGGCCTATGTGGGCTCGGCCTTCATCGCCACCGAAGAGGCCAACGCGCAGGCCGGCTACAAGCAGATGATCGTCGACAGCACCGCGTCCGACATCGTCTACTCGAACCTCTTTACCGGCGTGCACGGCAACTACCTGCGCCAGAGCATCGTCAATGCCGGGCTCGATCCGGAAGCGCTGCCGCAATCGGATCCGTCCAAGATGAACTTCGGTTCGGGCAGCGCCAAGGCGTGGAAAGACATCTGGGGCGCTGGCCAGGGCGTAGGCGCCATCAAGCGCGTGGTGCCGGCCGCCGAGCTGGTGCGCCGCTTTGCTGAGGAATACGCGCTGGCGCGCCGCCGCCTCGGGCTGGCCCCGGCAGCGGCTTACGCCAACGGCGCGACGGCGGCCGACGTGGCCTGAGCGCGTTGTTGACGGGGGCCAGCGCGCCGCGGCGCCTGGCCACCTGTCCGATCCCCCTGTTGCCGCCCGTTTCCACGCATTTCCATCCGCCGGGCGCGATCGCCCGGCGCGACTTCAGGCCGCGTCGTCCTGCTTATCCAGCAGCGGCAACAATTCCTCGGCCCACGACACCCAATCCTCTTCATACCGGATGCCGCGCTTGAGCAGGGCGTGCTGCACTTGTTGCGCGCGCGTGGGCTGCGCGGCGGAGAAATCGCGCCGCTCGATCTGGCGATAGGTCTCCAGCCGCTCGCGGTGCAGGCCGATCAGCCGCGCCATCTCCGGCCTCAACCCGAGCGGGCCCACCACAGCATCGGCGCGCAGCTTCACCAGGATTTCATCGCGCACGTCAAGGCCGGCGGTAGGCGCCAGCACCCAGCGCGCCAGTTCGTCGCGCCCTGGCGGCAGCACGAAGTAGACCTTCTTTCGGTTCCTGGCGTCACCCTCCCCCTCATCCGCGGCAATCCAGCCGTGCTCGGCCATGCGGCCCAGCTCCCGATAGATCTGCTGATGCGTTGCATGCCAGAAATAGCCGATGGAGCGGTCGAAGCGGCGAGCCAGCTCGTAGCCGGAAGACGGCTTTTCCAGAAGGGAGGTCAGGAGTGCGTGCTGAACGGACATGCGGGAAGCGTGACGTGGAGGCCGGTCGCCCGGTGGCGGCATATGGCTGCCGCCTTGGCTTTGGGTGGCGAGGGCCTATGGTAGCGCAAAGCCAGGCCCCGCCAGGGCTGCCGCCGACGGATACCGCCAATTTCCGGCAGTCGGGTACACGAAAAATGACAAGGCGACGACAACGCTGATGCAGATCTAAAAAATGCTAAATAGCATTTTTCGGCAGGGTGCAATACATTTGCAGACATAGTCATTCTGCATGCCTGTTGCCGGTTCTCGGCCACGGCACAGCCATGCCAGTCATTCACCAGGAGTGGTCCATGCCAGGACGAACAGATTTCGCCGAAGACCGGGATGTCCCGTGGGAGGCCGATGGGCCCCAAGCTACCAACCAGCCCGCGTCGGCTACAACGATGCCCGTGTACTACCGCCTGCCGGATACGCCGGACGGGCACCATATCAAGGAGTACGCCAGCGGCTTGCGCCAGCTGGTGCGTTTCGTGGGCGTGGAAGAACAGGTTGTCAAGTACAGCCTGGCCTGACGGCCGATGCGCGGCGTGCGCCGCGCATCGTCTCCTGCCAATGTTTCCTCCTGTCTCCTCCTGCCCTGTGTGTGGGCCAGGATTGGGCCCGCAACCTACCGCGGGCTTTTTTCTGTCCTGAGCGCGTCCACACGTCAAGCGCACGTAAAAAGGCCGGCCCCGAAGGGCCGGCCTTTTTTTGCTGCCATCGGCCCGGGCCAGAAGTCCGGGCCGGGGCAACCGTGCGGGAATCGATCAGTCCACCGTGGCGCCCGAAGCCTTCACCACCTTGGCCCACTTGGCGGTCTCGGTCTTCATGAAAGCGGCCAGTTCGGCCGGCTTCTCGGGATGCGGCTCCGCGCCCTGGTCGGCCATCTGCTTCTTCACTTCCGGCATGGCCAGGATCTTCACCACTTCCGCATTCAGGCGATCGACGATCGGCTGCGGCGTGCCGCCGGTGGCATACAGCGCGAACCAGGAAGTCGCTTCATAGCCCGGCACGCCGGATTCAGCCACGGTCGGCACGTTCGGCAGTGCCGGCGAGCGCTTGGCCGAGGTCACGGCGATGGCGCGCAGCTTGCCGGCCTTCACGTGCGGGTACGACGACGGCATGTTGTCGAACATCAGGCCGATCTGGTTACCCAGCAGGTCGTTGACCGCCGGGGCGCTGCCCTTGTACGGGATGTGCTGGATATGCAAGCCCGTCATCGAGTTGAACAACTCGCCCGACAGGTGCATCGACGAGCCGCTGCCCGACGAACCGTACGACAGCTTGTCCGGGTTGGCCTTGACGTAGGCGATCAGTTCCTTGACGTTGTTGACCGGCACCTTGGGGTTCACCACCACGATGTTCGGCACCATCGCCACGCGCGAGATCGGCGCGAAATCCTTGACCGGATCGAACGGCAGCTTGGAATAAAGCGACTGGTTGATGGCGTGGGTACCGATGGTGCCCATGAACAGGGTGTAGCCATCGCCCGGAGCCTTGGCCGCGATCGATGCGCCGATATTGCCGCCCGCGCCCGGACGGTTGTCGATCACCACCGGCTGGCCGAGCGCCTTGCCCAGTTGCAGGCCGACGATGCGCGCCAGGATGTCGGTGGTGCCGCCGGCCGAGAACGGCACGATCATGGTGATCGGCTTGGTCGGGTAGTTGCCTTGCGCGTAGGCCGCGCTGGTCATGCCGCCGAAGGTGGCGGCCAATGCCACACCGGCAGCCAGCAGGCGACGACGCGCGCTGTTGTGCGGGGTGCGAGCTTGGGAATGGGATTTCATGTTTGCTCCAGGATAAATCGCGGTAAGCCCGCGCTTGTGGCGCGGGTCATCTTTTTTAGTTTTCTACGGACTAAATACTGCGGCGTGATGACGGGTGCGCGTTTTGCGCCGGTCACGCCGTGGGACTACACGGGTGCGACGCCGAGGGTGGTGCCGCCGCACACATAAAGCACCTGGCCGGTCACGAAACCGTTCTCCGGCGACAGGAAGAACATCGAGGCGCGAGCCACGTCTTCCGGCGTGCCCATGCGCTTGACCGCGATGCTGGCGAGGATCCGCTTGGTCTGCTCGCTGCCTTCGGGGTTGCTCTTGCGGAACAGGTCGGTAGCAATCGGGCCGGGCGCCACGGCATTGACCGTGATGCCGTCGCCGCCGAGTTCCATCGCGAGCGTGCGGGTCATGCCGATCAGGCCGGCCTTGGTGGCGGAATACACCACGCGTTCCGGCTTGCCCAGCGCCGCGCGCGAAGCCATGTTCACGATGCGGCCAAAGCGTGCCGCGCGCATTGCGGGCAGGCAGGCCTGGGTCAGCAGCAGGGTGGCTTGCAGGTGCAGGCCAACCACGTAGTCCAGGTCTTCTACGCTTGCCGTGTCGGCCGTGCCGGGGCGGGTGGCGCCGGCATTATTGACCAGCCGGGTCACGGCAAAGCGCGAGCTCACCTGCTCGGCCGCGGCGCGGGTCGCGTCGGCATTGGTCAGGTCGGCCTGGACAAATGTCATGTTGGGATGGGACCAGGCGGGGGCGACATAGTCGACATTGACCACCTGGGTCACGCCATCGGCCAGCAGCATTTCGCTGATGGCGCGGCCGATACCGGAACTGGCGCCGGTAACGAGCGTGGCAACGGGAAGGGACATCACATACTCCGACCGGCAAGGGGCACCGGGTCATGCTGAAGAGGATGCGACGAGAGCCGGCGAGCCAGTCGGCCCTGTCGCGCTGCTTCTTTGCGTTGGGAAACTTCATCAGCCTGCACTTCCACCATGTACTAACGGCAGCCGCGCGGCATTCTTTAGCGCACGGCGCCCGCGAGCCGAAACCCGCGGGCGCCCAGGCGTCAAACGGTCAGGCAGCTGACGATCAGACGCGCTCGATCACCATGGCGATGCCCTGGCCCACGCCGATGCACATCGTGCACAGCGCGTAGCGGCCGCCGGTGCGGTGCAGCTGGTACATGGCGGTGGTGACCAGGCGGGCACCGCTCATGCCGAGCGGGTGGCCCAGCGCGATCGCGCCGCCATTCGGGTTGACGCGTGCGTCGTCGTCGGCCACGCCGAGTTCGCGCAGCACGGCCAGGCCTTGCGCGGCGAACGCTTCGTTCAGCTCGATCACGTCCATCTGGTCAATGGTCATGCCGAGTTGCTTGAGCAGCTTTTGCGAAGCCGGTGCCGGGCCGATGCCCATCACGCGCGGCGCCACGCCGGCGGTTGCCATGCCGACGATGCGAGCCTTGGGCGTCAGGCCGTGCTGGCGGGCCGCAGCTTCGCTGGCGAGCAGGATGGCGCAGGCGCCATCGTTCACGCCCGAGGCATTGCCGGCGGTCACGGTGCCGTCGGCGCGAACCACGCCGCGCAGCTTGCCCAGCGCTTCCATGCTGGTGGCACGCGGGTGTTCGTCGCGCTCCACCACCAGCGGGTCACCCTTCTTCTGGGCGATCGTCACGGCGGTGATTTCCTGCGCCAGCGTGCCGTCGGCTTGCGCCCGCGATGCCTTTTCCTGGCTGCGCAAGGCCATCAGGTCCTGGTCTTCGCGGCTGATCTTGTAGTCCGTGGCGACGTTCTCGGCGGTCTCGGGCATCGAGTCCACGCCGTAAGCCGCGCGCATCGCCGGGTTGATGAAGCGCCAGCCGATGGTGGTGTCGAAAATCTGCGCATCGCGCGAGAAGGCGCTGGTGGCCTTGCCCATCACGAACGGGGCGCGGCTCATGCTTTCCACGCCACCGGCGAGCATCAGGCCGGCTTCGCCGGACTTGATCGCGCGCGCGGCGGTGCCGGTAGCGTCCATGCCAGAGCCGCACAGGCGGTTGATGGTGGCGCCCGGCACGCTTTGCGGCAGGCCGGCCAGCAGCAGCGACATGCGCGCTACGTTGCGGTTGTCTTCGCCGGCCTGGTTGGCATTGCCGTAGATCACGTCGTCAATGGCGGACCAGTCCAGGTTCGGGTTGCGTGCCATCAGGGCCTTGAGCGGCACCGCGCCCAGGTCGTCCGGGCGAACGCCGGACAGGCTGCCGCCGTAGCGGCCGATGGGGGTACGGATGGCGTCGCAGATGAAGGCTTCGGTCATGGTTGTCTCTCTTGCTTGTTCGTGATCGTGAAATCGGGAGGCTTGCAAGCGTGCTCGCCGGGGCTGGCCCCGGCGGTCAGGCCAACACTCAGGCACTCAGGCAGAAGCGCCCTGCTTGAGCGGCACGCCGGTCAGGCGTTGCAGTTCGTCGAAGGACAGGCCTTCGACCAGGTCGCGCGCCACCAGCCCGTCAGGCGTGACGTCGATGGTGGCCAGATCGGTGTAGATGCGCGTGACGCAGGTCATGCCGGTCAGCGGATACGTGCATTCCGCCACGATCTTGCTCTCGCCCTGCTTGGTCTGGTGTTCCATCATCACGAACACCTCCTTGGCGCCAATCGCCAGGTCCATCGCGCCGCCCACGGCAGGAATCGCGCCCGGCGCGCCGGTATGCCAGTTGGCCAGGTCGCCCTTCACCGAGACCTGGAAAGCCCCCAGCACGCAAAAGTCGAGGTGGCCGCCGCGCATCATGGCGAAGGAATCGGCATGGTGGAAATACGAGCCGCCCGGCTTGATCGTGACCGGCTGCTTGCCGGCGTTGATCAGGTCGCCGTCTTCTTCGCCGGCGGGGGGTGCCTTGCCCATGCCGAGCAGGCCGTTCTCGCTGTGCAGCAGGATTTCACGGTCGGCCGGCAGGTGATTGCCAACCAGGGTGGGCAGGCCGATGCCGAGATTGACCACGGCACCGTCGGGAATGTCTTTGGCCACGCGGGCGGCCATCTGATCGCGGGTCAGGCGTTGCATATTCTGGATCTCCTTGGCGCTCAGGCGGCGGCCTGGCTGGCGCCGTCGACCTTGACGACGCGCTTGACGAACAACCCCGGGGTCACGATGTGTTCCGGGTCCAGCTCGCCGAGTTCGACGATCTCGCTGACCTGCACGATGGGGCATTTGGCGGCCATCGCCATGATGGGGCCGAAGTTGCGCGCGGTCTTGCGGTAGGTCAGGTTGCCCCAGCGGTCGGCGCGCAGCGCCTTGATCAGGGCGAAGTCGGCATGGATGGGCGTCTCGTAGACGTAGCCCTGGCCGTCGATGATGCGGGTTTCCTTGCCCTCGGCCAGCGGCGTGCCATAGGCGGTGCGGGTGAAAAAGCCGCCGATGCCGGCGCCGGCGGCGCGGATGCGCTCGGCCAGGTTGCCCTGCGGCACCAGTTCCAGCTCGATCTTGCCGGCGTGGTACAGCGAATCGAAGACGTAGGAATCGGCCTGGCGCGGGAAGGAGCAGATGATCTTGCGCACGCGCTCGGTCTTGAGCAGCGCGGCCAGCCCGGTGTCGCCGTTGCCGGCGTTGTTGTTGACGATGGTGAGGTCGCGGGCGCCCTGGGCGATGAGGGCATCGATGAGCTCCGCCGGCATGCCTGCCATGCCGAAGCCGCCGATCAGGATGGTGGCGCCGTCCTGGATATCGGCCATGGCCGATTCCACCGAGTCGAATAGCTTGTTGATCACTTGCGTTCCAGTTCCGAGAGTCCGGACGAACTATCCGGAACCGGCCGCCAAGGAGGGAAATCAGGCGGCGCGCAAACGCTGTCTCCGGACAGTCCTGCCGGAAGAGCCATCCGGCTTGGGCGCCCTCCGCTTGCAAAAGGCGCACCGCCGGAAACGAATCCAACAGACTTTGGTGTTTCTTATTATTGTGGTTTGTTCTAATTGCGAACTTCAATTCGCAGAATGAACAGGTTACACCCCCTGTCCGCGGGTGGTCAAGGCGCCGGCAAATCGCTTGTGCGTTAGCCGGCCACAACCGTAGGGCAGTTGAAAGCTAGCTTGCCAACGGGGCCACGGCGGCCAGGAACATCGAGCAGCTTACGCTCTTCAGGCCCTGCTGAGGTGGCCCCGGGCCGCTACGGCAATTGCAGCTCCGCCCGGCTGCCGCCGGCCCCGGCACGGATCTCCAGGCGCACATCGATGCGCTCGCGCAGCTCGGCCACGTGGGAAATGATGCCCACCAGCCGCCCGGCATGCTGCAGGTCGATGAGTGTTCGGATGGCAAAGTCCAGGCTCTCGGGATCGAGCGTGCCGAAGCCCTCGTCGACAAACAAGGTATCGAGCTGGATCCCGCCCGCGCGCGACTGCACCACATCGGCCAGCCCCAGCGCGAGCGAGAGCGAGGCCAGGAAGCCCTCGCCTCCGGACAAGGTGTTGGCCGGGCGCGCCATGCCGGTGTCGTGGTCGAACACCTCCAGGTCCAGGCCGCCAGCGGTGCGCTGGTCGCCCTGCTGGCGCACGCGCTGCAGCTCGTACCGGTTGCGGCTCATGCGCATCAGCCGCAGCGAGGCCGCTTCCAGCACCTCGTCGAGCAAGGTGGCCAGCACGAAGCGCTGGAATGTCATGCGGCGCGGATTGTTGCCGTTGGCCACTTCGGCCAGGCGGCCGAGCACCGCGTAGCTGCGCTCGATGTCCGCGCCCTTGCTGGCCAGCGCATCCAGCCGCTGCTGGCACTGCAGCAGGTTCTCGCGGCTGCGGTGCAGGTCGGCCTGCTGCCGGACCAGCGCCTCGAGCGCGCCGGCGGCATCCGCCTGCGCCTGGCGCAGCGCGCCAAGATCCGGCGGGGCAAGGTCGCGCGCAGCGATCGCGGCGCGCTCGCGGCGATCGCCGGCCGCGGCCAGGTCGAGGTCGAAGCGATTGACCTGGGCTTCGGCCTGCTCCATCTGCACGCCCGGCATGCGCGCCTCGGCATAGGCCTGGCGGGAGACAAAGCCGGCTTGCCCCAGCGCGCTCGCGAATGCGGCGCCCGCCTGCGTCTCCCGCTTTGCGTGGGTAGCGAGGCTCGCTTGGGCGGCGGCTTGCGCGGCCAGGGCCGCTGCCAGCCCCACGCCGGCCTGCTTGTCGGCCGCCTGCGCGGCGGCCAGTGCGGCTTCGCGCGCGGCAAGGTCCTGGCGTGCCTGTGCCAGCGCAGCGGTGAGCCGCTCCGGCTCGCGCCGGTCCGGCGGCACCTGCGTGCTGGCGGCCTGCCATTCGCCCTGGAGCTTGGCGTGACGCTGACCCGCAACCTGCACAGCGGCCTCGGCGGCGCGAATGGCCGCCTCCGCTGCCGTGAGGGCGGCTTGCTGCCGCTCAACTTCCGCGGCCAGCGGCTGGCAACGGCCGGCGGCCGCCTCTGCCGCCTGTTGCTGCTGGCGCAGCGCCTGGATGGCGCCGGCGAGCTGCTGCCTGGCCGCCGCCGGGTCTTGCGCGGCGCCGTCGGGCATGCCCACCGCTCCCGCCGCTTCGCGCATTTCATCCAGTTGTTCCTGCCGGTGCGTGGCGGCCAGCAACGCACCCTGCGCGCGGCTGGCCGCGGCCTGCGCCGCCTGGTCGGCAAGCCGTGCGGCCTCGCGGGCCAGGTCCAGTGCCTCGTCGGAGACCGGCGCATCGACGTGCCGCGCCAGTTGCGGGTGCGCGGTGCTCCCGCAGACAGCGCATGCCTGTCCATGCTGCAAGCCGGCAGCCAGCCGCGCGGCTTGCCCGGCCCGCCAGGCCTGCTCCGTCTCGCGCAGGCGCAGCAGGCTTGCCGCCTGCTGCTTGGCGGCTTGCTGCGCGGCGAGCTGGTCGGCGTCGGCCTGGCGGCGCGCTTGCTCGCACAGCGCCAGCGTGGCGGCGTATTTGTCGAGCGTGGTTGCCTGCTGCGCCAGGCCGGCCTGCTTGAGCTGGATTGTCTCCAGCCCGCGCGCGCCTTCCTGCGCCTGCGCCAGGCCGGCCTCGGCCTGGCGCAACGTGGCGGTGACTTGCTGTTGCGCCTGCAGCGCCCCGGCATGGGCCGCGCCCGCTTGCGCCTGCTGGTGTGCTGCAGCCTCCAACTCCTGCTGCAGCAGGCCGAGCCGCTGTGCCTGCGGCAACATGGCCTCCAGCTCCGTCACTTGTTTTTGCGCCGCCTGGCGCTCGCCGGCACGGGCCGCTTCGGCCTCAAGCCCCGCCGCGGCGGTGGCCGAGACGGCGGCGCACTCGGCAGACCGCGCGCTTGCCGCGGCCAGCGCTTGCTGTGCCTGCTGGTGTTCCTGCACGGCCTGCCCCAGATGCTGCTCGAACGGCTGCACCTGCATGGCACGGCGTGCGGCCTGCAACCGCTGGCGCTGCGCCTCCATCTCGGGGCGCTGCGCCATCAGCGCGGCATGGGCCGCCTCGGTATCGCGCTGCTCCCGCAGGCGGGTATCCGTCTGCTCGCCCTGCCGGGTTGCCAGTGTGGCCGCCTCCAGCACGGTACGCGCGGCCACATCGCGCTGCTGCAGTTCGGCCAACTGGGCCTGCAACCCCGCAGCCTGCGCCCGCAGCGCGTCCACGGACTCCAGTTGATACTGCTGCAGCAACGCCGTCTGCTCGATGCGCAGGCGCTCGGCTTCCTGGCGGATGCCGGCCGCCTGCCCCTTGAGCAGTTCCTCCACGCGCCGGTACAGCTCGGTGCGGAACAGTCGCTCGAGGATGGCCTGGCGGCTCTTGGAATCCGCCGTGAGCAATTCGCGAAAGCGCCCCTGCGGCAGCACGATCACCTGGCGGAACTGGCTGCTGTCAAAGCCCAGCAGGTTGCGCACAAAGTCATCGACCTTGTTGGGCTGGCTCGCCTTGCTGGTCCAGCCCGCGTCGCCCATGACATCAAGCTGGGCCTTGGGCGTTTCCTTGACGGTGCCCTCGCCACGCAGCTTCGGCCGCTCCTGCGCGGGCGAACGCGTGGCCAGGTAGCGCTGGCCACCCAGGCTGAACTCGAACGTCACCTCCGTGCGCAGGGCAGGATCGGCGTTGGCGCTGCGCATGTCCTGCGCACTGCGCTCGCCGCCGGAGGTGTCGCCGTAGAGCGCAAAGCAGATCGCGTCGAGCAGGGTGGTCTTGCCCGCGCCGGTGGGGCCGTGGATCAGGAAGAAAGCCCGCTCCCCGAGCCGGGTGAAGTCGATTTCCTCGCTGGCGGCGAACGGGCCGAAGGCTTGCAGTTTCAGGCGCAGCGGTCTCATGCGGACTCCCGGTCTGCGCGGGCAATGCCCTCAAGCACCTGGTCGAGCACGCGGCGCTTGTCTTCGTCCAGCTCTTCGTCCGCCACCTCCTTGAAGAAGTTGGCGAACAGCTCGCCGGTATCGAGCTGACGCAGGCGCTGGCCCGCCGCCCCGGCCTCGCCCGTGCGCGCCAGCACGGCGCGCTCGATGGCGAGCGCATTGGGATAAGCCTGGCGCAGGCGCGCCATCGGATCGAGCAAGGCGCCATTGTCGGTCAACACCGCGTGGATGTAGTCATCGCGCCGCGGGTCTGCCGCGCCTTGCGCCAGCAGGTCGGCCAGTTGCCCTTCGACGATGCGCAGGTCGCGCCGGGGCGACAGCGCAATCGGCTCGATGCTGACCGCGCCATCGGCCGCCAGCTCGATCATCGAGACCGACTTGGCATGCGTGACTTCGGACAGCGAGTACTTCAGCAAGGAGCCGGCGTAGTGGATGCGCTGGCTGAAGGTCTGCGGGCGATGCAGGTGACCAAGCGCGACCAGGTCGAAGCCGTCGAACACGCTGGCGGCAACGGCGCCGCTGCCGCCAACCGACAGGGGCCGCTCGGATTCGCTGGCCTCGCCACCGATCACGAAAGCGTGGGCCACCACCACTGAGCGCGCCTGCGCCGGATGGCTGGCGCGGATCGCGTCCAGGCGCGCCGCCAACGCGGCCTCGTGCCCGGGCAGTTCCATGTCGAAGGCGTCGCGCACGGTTGCGGGCTCGGCATAGGGCAAGGCGTAGATCCGTACTTCGCCATGGGCATCGGACAAGGTCACGCAGGTGGCATCGCGCTCGGTGATGCCGGCCACGTGCAAACCCTGCGCCGTCAACAGCCGCGCGCCGAAACCTAGCCGCTGGGCGCTGTCGTGATTGCCCGCGATCATCACCACCGGAATGCCGGCCTCCACCACGATGCGGGCCAGCACGTCGTCCAGCAGCGCCACGGCCTCGGGCGGCGGCACCGCGCGGTCATACACGTCGCCGGCGATCAGCACCGCATCCGGCCGGCGCTCGCGCACCAGCGCAACGAATTGGTCAAGCACCCAGGCCTGGTCTTCAAGCAGGCTGCGCGCATGGAATACGCGCCCGAGATGCCAGTCGGCAGTGTGAAGAAAACGCAATGTGAATCCCTAGCAGTGTGTGGACGGCCCGCAGCGGACCGCGGCGGCAAGCGCCATCATAACGTTGCCCAGCCGTCATTCAGCTTCGGTTCAGCCGGCACTCTCCACAATAGGCGCCGAGCCAGTGCAAAAGCACCGCCTCCGGCACTACGGGCTGGCCAGGTTGCCGCCCCCCCCAGCCGCTATGTTTCAACCAGACCTGAGAGAGAAACCATGAAACGCATCCTGATCGCGGCAGCACTGACGGCTACGGCCGCATTGGCACAAGCACAGTACGTGGGCCCAACCACGGTTCCAACGACCACCGTCAAGGCGTTGACGGAGCAAGGCAAGGATGACCAGCACGCCGTGCTTCGCGGACAGATCATCAGCGGCGTAGGCCACGAGCTTTACCAGTTCGACGACGGCACCGGCCAGATCCGGATCAAGATCGACAAAAAGCTGTGGCCTGCCGGAAAGCCGGTGGACGCAACCACCAAAGTGGAACTGCTGGGCGAATACGACAAGCAGCTCTTCGGCGACTCCAAGTTCAAGGTCAAGCAGATCCGCATTCTTTGATGCACGGCGCTAAAACGGCGATGCCCGGGCCGTAAGCACCCGGGCATCGCCGTACTGACGTCTGGAAGCCTGGATTCCGGATTATTCCTGGATATTGGCTTCGCTCACGATCTTGCGGTACGACTCGGTTTCCTTGGCAATGAAGCTGCGAAACGCGGCGGCGTCCTTGGCATCGATATCGACACCCGATTCGGACAGCTTGCTCTTCACTTCCGGCGCGTTGATGGCGCGAGCCAGTGCGTCCGTCAGCTTGTCGGTCACCGCCTTGGGCGTGTTGGCCGGCGCGAACAAGCCAAACCACAGGCGCATGTCCACATTGGCCAGGGTCTTGTTCTCTGCCAGTGCCGGGATATTGGGCGCGGCATGCGAGCGCGTGGCCGAGGTCACGCCAATCGCTTGCAGCTTGCCCGACTTGATCTGCGGCAGCGCCGTCGACAGCACCAGCACGCCCAGCTCGATCTGGTTTGCCATCAGGTCGGCGATGGCCGGCGCGCCGCCCTTGTACGGCACGTGGGTCATATCAACCTTGCTGGCGCCGCGGATCAGCTCTCCCGACAGATGCAGCGGCGTGCCGATGCCCGAGGTGCCGTAGTTCACCGGCTTCTTGCTCTTGGCCAGCGCCAGGAAACCCGCCACGCCCTGGATGCCGGAATGCGCGCCGGACACCAGCACCATGGGCTGCGAGCCCACCATGCGCAAGGGCACGAGATCCCGCTGGCCGTCGTACTTGATCTTCGGGTTGGTCAGCTTGGCGATCGAGATTTCGCTGTTGGAACCCAGCAGCAACGTATAGCCGTCGGCTGGCGCATTGATGGTCTTGAGCGCGCCGATGGTGCCGCTGGCGCCCGGCGCATTGTCCACCACCACCGATACACCCAGGTCCTGGCCAAGGCGCTGGCTTAGCACGCGCGCCACCAGGTCGTTGCTGCCGCCGGCGGCATAGGGCACGACGATGGTAATGGGCCGGTCCGGATAGCCGGCGGCCTGGGCAGGCGCTACGGCCAGGGTCAGCGTGGCGGTCGTAACGATCGTGACGGCGGCGGACAGCGCCGTGGCGAGGGACTTCTTCATCGGATTCCTTTTTCTGGCGCCTGAGGCGCTCCTTTGGTGTGGCAAGCGTGATGCGGGAAACCAGCGGATTGCCGGCCTCATGATGCGGATCGCAATATACATGCCATCCAAAAAACTAGCCAAGTCTCGTTTACGAGACTGTACGCGCATTAACGCCGTCGTCATGCACCACAATCGGGCATCAAAGGCATATTGATGCACAAAATGCGGTGGATCCGGATCATGCGGCTGTGATGGGTATATCGTCCGGAGGCACGGATGCCTTGAACGCGGGGAAGCGCGGCGGCATGGCGTTCCGACACGATGCTTCTCTCGCCATCCGGCCACGGCCCATGCTAGGATGGGCCTTGTCTTCTTTTTGAGATTCCCCGAGGATGGACGCTCCGCTCGCTGCCGGCCCAATGGTTGATTTCGTTGAAATCGGCAATCGCCTGCGCGCGTACCGTCTGGGCGCGGGGATGCGCGCGGAAGCCATCGCCGAACAGCTCGGCGTATCGCGGGCCGCGATCTATCGCATGGAAAAGGGTGACATCGTCAAGATCGAGACCCTTGGCCGACTCGCCCAGTTGCTCGGCACCTCGCTGGCTTCCATGCTGGGGGTCGAGTCCGAGTACTACTCCTCGGCCGTGGCGTATATCGAGCGCATGCGCCAGCTCGAGCATGGCGCAACGCGCATCCTGGCCCATTTCGAACCGATCTCCTACCTGCTGACCTCGCCCGATTACGCCGGCCACCTGCGCCAGATGCTGGCGGAGAGCCCGCAGCCGGCGCCAGCCGCAACCATCGACGCCTTGCTGGACCTGCTGGAAGAGCGCAAGCAATCGTTCGCGCGCAGCGTGCCGCCCATCACCAGCCTGATCGACCTGCGCTCGCTGGAGCGCTTCGTGCATTTTGGCCTGGTGGGACGGCTGGACCTCCCGCCCGCGGTGCGCATGGAGCGCTCGCTGGCAGCCCGGCGCGAGATCGAGCGCGTGATCGACCTGCTGGACGCGCAGCCCATCGGCCTGCAGATCGGCATCGTCGACGGCAGCATGCCCAACGTGACCTTCCAGGTCTTCGAGCGGCCCGGCAAGGCATATGTGGCCACCAGCCCATTTCGTTTCGGCGAATTTCCCAACGTGTCCACCGGCATCGCCACCGTGACCGCAGCGCCCGAGGCGGTACGGCTTTACACCACCATGGTCAATGACCTATGGCAACGCGCCTACAAGGGGCGCGATGGCGCCGCGCTGCTGCGGCGCATGTTGAACAGCGTATGAGCGGGCGCGATCCGCCATGCAGCCATTTTCATTTGATCTACCGAACCCGTTTTCACTAACCGATATTGCGCCATGACGCTTGAAACCACCCTCCAGCAATTCCAGGATTCGCTCCCCGGCACCGACGCTTTCGTGACGGTGAAGAAAGCCACGCGCGAGCTGATCGACACCGACCCCGCACACGCCGCGGCCTACTTCCTGCTGTACGGCTTCGCGCGCTCGTACGTGCTGCTGTACGAGGACCAGGCAGTGACCATGGACTTTGCCGAAGCCGCCAAGCAGGAACTGCTCGGCTACATGCAAGGCATTGCGCGCACGCTGCACGGCGAGAGCGCCGCGCTGCTGGCGGAAATGAACCGCATCGTCAGCGCTTACCAGGGCGGCAAGAAGACGTTCTGAGGCGCAGCGCCCCCGTGCCATGACGGGGACAATTCACGCCGGCTCGGCCTCGTTGTCGGCGATCTGGAACTTGCGCATCTTCTCCCACAGCACCTTGCGGCTGATGCCCAGGCTGGCCGCCGTGTCCTGGCGCCGCCAGCTATTGGCATCCAGCGCGGCCACAATGCGGCGGCGCTCCTCGGTCTCGCCGCGCCAGTCGGCCGTGCGCTCGCTGCTATCGAACGCACCCGGGCGCAGGCTGCGGAACAAAGGCCGGATCCGCGCCTCGTCCCAATGCCCGGTCTGCTGCACGGTAATGCCGATGCGCTCAGCCAGGTTGCGCAGCTCGCGCACATTCCCCGTGAAGAACGCCGTGCCCACCGCACCTTTGAGCCAGTCAGGCACGGGCGGCAATGCGTCCAGGCCTGAGGCCCCGAGCATCTGCTTGAGGAACGACACCAGCAACGCCACCTTATCGACGGCGCCCCGCTCCTCCAGGCTGGGCAGCCGCAGCTCGATCACCGCCAGCCGGAAGTACAGGTCCGCACGGAAGCGGCCCTGCGACACGGCCTCGCGCAGATCCTTGTTGGTGGCCGCGACCAGGCGGAAATCCAGCTTGACCGGCATGGTCGAGCCCAGCCGGGTCAGCGCGCTCTCCTCCAGCACGCGCAGCAGCTTGACCTGCTGGAACAGCGGCAGGTCACCGATTTCATCCAGGAACAGCGTGCCGCCGTTGGCCTGCTCGAAGAAGCCGCGGTGCGCAAACATGGCGCCGGTAAACGCGCCCTTGGCATGGCCGAAGAACTGCGACTCGAACAAGCCATCGGGAATCGCTCCGCAATTCACGGCAACGAACGGCCCCTTGCCATAGATGTTGTTGCGCTCGTGAAAGCGCCGCGCGATCCGCTCCTTGCCCGCGCCGGTCTCGCCATACAGCATCACGTTGCTGTTGAAATCCGCGAAGGTCTCCACCTGCGACAGGAACTGCTGCATGGCGGGCGACTCCGCCACCAGATCCGCCACCGCGTTTGCCGGCTCGGCTGTCGCCAGCAACTGCGGCAGCAGCTTGCCGATCTGGTTGCGCAGGTCAGGCCCCGTGAAATCGTCGGCCAAGATATGCGCATACTCGGCGGGAAAGCGCCCCGGATCCGTCTCGCGCCCCGGCGCCGCCACCCACACCACGGGCATGCCGTGGGCGGCTTCCCAGTCCAGCGCGGTGAACTTCGCCGCGCCGATCACCGAGACACTGATGACCGCCACGCACGGCTTGAGCCGCGGCTCCGCGGGCAAGGCCTCCAGCGCGCCGGCGCGAATCACGTCCACGCCGAGCGGCGACAGGAAGCGCGACACACGATCGGCAATGTCAGACTTGCCTTCCCATACATATACTTCAAGGCTCTCGTAAGCCCAGCGATCTGTCTTCATCTGTCTTCCGCCGTATAGCGATTAGCCTGCTGCATGGCTCAGAACACCAGCTCGGCGTTGTTGCAGTCGATTCCTTGCATCCAGATGTCGGCGTAGCCTAGCTGGATGCCTAATGCGGCTAGTAATGGGACCAGCACGGGGTCAAGCCCTGAGAGCAATGAGGCGAGGAGATCCGCTAGCGGCAATGGAACCGTCACGATATCAATCCCGAGCAACCTGACGACGATATCCAGGTTCAGGTTACGCAGGACATCTCTGACCACCCCACTTAGTGGCTGCGGGGTCCCGACCCGGATCGACGTACCTGGCGCCATGTTGACTGTCGTACTGTTGACACCAACCGTACCAGTTTGCGGACTGCCGCTGGCGATGATCCTCACCCCCGTGCCGAAAGCCAAGGTATCGATTAATGTGACAGGTCCGGACGCGCAGCCACTGCCTGAGGCCGCGGCAAGGCATGCCTTGACCAAGCCTGTGTTCACCCCCAATGTGGCACGGCAATCCGCCTTTGCGGCCGCACACTGAATGCCTTGCAATGAGGCCGTGGCCGCCGCGACTTCGACGTAGAGTGGCAGGTTTATGCCGACGCCCACCAGGCTGAGCACGTTGATATTGACCCCGAGATCGAGTCGCAACCCCACCTGCGCCGTGTGCGCGGTGGTTTGCCAGACTCCGGGGCTAAGCTGGCGCGCCGGCCCTACGGCCATCACGGGCGGCTGCACGACATATAGCTGCGCACCGATATTGGTCAGGCCCGCCACATTAATCTGAGGCAACTTCACCTGAATCGCCGAATTGCCATTGGCGACCTGCGCCCCGAGCATCAGCAACTGCGCCACGTTCAGCGCCACGTCAGCCGCTGACGACGCCGCCGGCGCCAGCACACCCAGGTTCAGCAACTGGCCCAGTCCCACGTTGGCCTTGACCCCGCTCAACCCAAGTTGCGTGGGCGGACTGCCCAGCGCCGCGGACAGCAGCGAATCCTTGCCGGCCGCGCCCAGCACGAGCGCATAGAACTGCTGGATCGACAGCGATGTCTTCAGCAAGTCGTCAATGGTGCCGACACCCAGCTTCAAGCGCAGCTGGTCGAGCGTGACATTGGCGTTGAGCAAGCCTTGCCAGTCCAAAACGGACAGCTGCACCGAGGTCCCCAGCAAACTGCTGAGCACACTGCTACCGGTGTTGACATCCAGCAACCCGCTACCGACCGAAAACGACGCCACCGGCGGGCTCGCATTGGCAATCGCCTCCGCGCGCAACTGGCGCGACGCGCTGCCGGGAATCATGAACAGGATCGGCACGGACTGGGTCACGA
The DNA here is from genome assembly GCF_008801925.2 of Cupriavidus basilensis. Lineage (NCBI taxonomy): Bacteria > Pseudomonadati > Pseudomonadota > Betaproteobacteria > Burkholderiales > Burkholderiaceae > Cupriavidus > Cupriavidus basilensis. The sequence continues at coordinate 3,003,252 of NZ_CP062804.1, forward strand.
CCACCTGCACCGCGTTTGCCGACAGCTTGGTGGTGTCGTAGCCAGCGTTGAAATGCCGTGCGGTGTCGCTCCCGGTGCTGTAAGCCGGATCCCAAACGCCCAGGCAGACACGCATGCCATCGGCATCGCTGCTGCCCGCAGCACTGCAATTGGCGGTCGCCGTGCCGGCGTAGTCATTCTGCGCGCCAGCCGATTGCGTGGCGCTCAGCACATTGGCCGACACCGTGGCGGCGGCCGCGGCTTGCTTGAGCTGCTGCGCGCCGGCCAGTGCGGCCATGTCGGCGATCTTTTGCAACTGGCGCTGCCGGTAGAACACATGGCCGACATCGATCGACACCAGCGAACCGATCGCAACCGTCGCCAGCAGCAGGGCGCCAAGCACGCCGATGGCACCGCGCTGCCCGCGTCGGCGCCCGGCGACGAGAGGCGAGCGGCAGCCAATCATCGACCAGCCACTCCCTGGCTTGCGCCGCCGCCGGAGCCATTTTTCGATCCCGCCTGGCCCGTGTAGAACTCGGGGATCGGATAGGTGAAAGTCGCCATATAGCGCTGGTAGGACAGGGCTGCCTGCTCCCCATGCAAGACCTGCAGCTCGCCAGCCTGGGCGCCACTGCGCTGGATCTCGAGGATGCCACGGGTATGCGGGCCAACCTCTTGCCGGGCCGGTCGCACCGACGGCGTGGCCGGTGCATCGGTCTGGGCCTCGGCGGGGAAGGCGCCCAACCCGAGCATGGCGATCGCAAGCGCCAGTCCGCCGCGGCGGGCATGGCCACGCAGGCTTCTTGTTCCGGTCTGGTTCATGGAAATCTCCTGGGTTGGTGCCGTCGGCGCGGACACCGGGTATCGGGTATTGCGAGGTTGTGCCATCCGGCGATCTCTCATGGCGTGGCCTGGATGATGTCGGTCAGGCGCTGATGGTTCGGGCCGGGTGTCCCGGCGGCGGCAAGCCGGGCCGATTGTGGCGCGGTCTGCGCCACGGCCTGCTGCGCGGCAACGCGTTCGCGTTGCGTGCTCGCGCGCCGGACCCGCTCTGCTTCCTGCAACACCGCCTTGCGCGTTGCCTCGGGCAGGCCGGCCCGCTGCATCAGCGACGCCGCCTGGTCACGCTTGCCGTCGGCTGCGAGCCAGACCGCCGCGTTGCTCACCACGCGCGGGTTTTTGCCATCGAGCTGCAGGGCCTGCATCACCGGCACGCGCGCCTCGGGCAACGCACCCGTGCGCATCAACGCGTAGCCAAGGTCATTGGCCACCTGCGCGTTGGTGGGATCTGCGCCGGCTGCCAATTGAAACGCTGTCGCGGCAGCAGCAAAGTCGTTCCTGCGCCCGGCGATCAGGCCCAGGCCGTGGTAAGCCCGCGCCTGCACCGCAGTGCCGGCCAGGCTGCGATAAGCCTGCTCGGCAGCGGCATCCTGATTGGTCTCGCGCAACGCGTCCGCGCGCATGAGCGTCATCGCCGGCGACGCGCCGAAGCGCCTCTCGTAGACGTCGATATGCGCGAGCGACGCGAAGTACAGGCCTTCTTCCTGCATCTTGCCGATCAGGCCGAGGTAGACCGATTTATCGTCATAGATGGCCCGGTCCTGCTTGTCGCGCAGCTTGGACAGCTCCACCTGGGCATCGGCCTGATCGCTCATGCGTGTGGCCAGGCTGGTACCACAGCCGGATAGCACGGTCAGGGCCAGCACAGACCCCAGCGCAGTTGAAGAGTGCGCGAGCCAACGCGATCGATATCTCGTCTTGCTTCCTGCGCGCTTGTCTTGCTTGTTCATTTCGATCCCCCCGACATATGCGCCAGCATTCTTATCACGCCCAAAAAGCCTGGTCCGGCCGTGATGATCAGCAATACCGGCAGCATGGTCACCACCATGACAGCAGTCATCTTCACGGTCAGCTTCCCCACCTGTTCTTTCATGCGCGCCTTGCGCGATTCCTGCAGGCGCAGGCCGAATTGCCGCAGCGGCTCCTGGACGGCCCCGCCGAATCGATCCACCTGGCTCAGCATGGTGATCAGGCTTTTCAGGTCCTCGCTGTCGAACAACTTCCCGATGCGCTGGAGCGTCTGGTCGCGCGACCGGCCCGAGGCAAACTGCTGGTTGGCACGCATCAGCTCTGGGCCAAGCACGCGCAGCATGCTGCCGAACTCCGCCACGATCACCTGCAGGCTCTGATCGATCGACAACCCCACACCCTGCAGCAGGCGCAGCATGTCGACCAGCACGGGCAACTCATCCTCCAGGCGCAACATGCGGCTGCTGGCCCGGCGCTGCAGCGCCCATTTCGGCGCCAGGAAAAACACCGCGAACGTGACGAAGGCCCACGTCATTGCGCCCATCATCGATGTGGGCAAACGCCATGCAAAGACCCCCACCGCCAACGCCGCCGGTAATGACAGGCGCAGCCCCCCAAATATGGCCCGTGCCTTGTCGCCGTAAAAGCCACACTGCTCAAGCAATCGCTGTTCTTCGCCCGTCACCACGGCCTTGCCCAAAGGCGACTCAAGCCAACGCTGGTCAAAGCGCTTGCTAAGCTGGCTGCCCAGCCGCGCGCCAATGCGAGCGCCGGCACCTTGGACCGCGGCAGCATTGGCAGCATTGGCAGCACTGGCGGCGCTGGGCGGAGCCGTGGCGGGAGCATCCGGTACAACAGCAGCGGCGGCCGCCTGTCGCGAGAGCGCAGCGTCGATGGTGCGCTCGGCGCGGTGACGTTGCCGCCATTGCGCCACCAGCGGCAAGGCCAGCGCGGCCAGCCCGATGGCCGCCGCGCATAGGCTCAGCGAGATCAAGGTAGTGCTATCCATGGTCCCTTGTTCCTATACCGACTTGGCCAGGCGATAGAGCATGGCCGCCCCCATCACTTCCAGAGTCACGGCAACCAGCAATAGCGTCTTGCCGGCCGGGTCGCGCCACATCATCATGATGTAGGCAGCATTCATCACGAACATCATCCCGGCCACCACCATCGGCAGCAAGCCAAGCACCCAGGCCGACAATCGCGTCTCGGACGACAGCGCATGCAGCTCCTGTTGCGCTTGCTGGCGGTCTCGCATGAAGGCGGCGGTACGCTCCATGACAATATCCGCACGCCCGCCATAGCGCACCGCGAGACGTAGCACGGAAGACAGCAGCATCAGTTCGTCAACCTGGTAGATCCGCGCGACCTGCAAGACCGCCTGATCCAGTTCCTTGCCTGCGCGCTGCAAGTGGATGGCCTGTACCAGACACTGGCGCAATGGCGCCTCGGTATTCCCAATGGCAGCCTGAAAGGCCGAAGGCACGCTGCTGCCGATGCTCATCATCCGGACTACCGCATCGAGGAACGACGGCAACTGCTGGCGAAGTCTCTGCCCGGTACGACGGGCTCGGTTCCAGAGCATGAAATAGAGGATGGCCACCCCGGTCGACAGCGCGGCCAATGCAGCCAGCCAGCCGCCCATGGCAACGCCCACGATCCCTAAGCCGATGATGGAACCACCCCACAGCGCATAAGTACGCCGTGTCGGTGCCAGGTCCGCACGGCGCAGGAAATCCGCCCACTTGCGCCGCAGGTCATGCTGCTTCCTGCCGGCTTGCGGCTCCGGCGTAGCCGCATAGCGTGCCTTGACCTGCTCGGTCTGCGCTTGCAGGAACGCACGCGCGCTCTCTTCGTGCGCGCGCGCCTTGGCGCTGGACAGCAGCAGCAGGCCCAGTCCCAGCAAAACGAGAGCGGCCGCCGCAACGACCAGCGCCGCGCTAGACATCGAAGCGGTCGTCCAGGCCAAAGTTGGTCGGGCGCATGCGCGCCAGCTTGGGCGAATGCGGCAAGATGCCAAGCGAGAGCCAGCGGTCTACCTCATTGCCGTCGGGGCCGACGAACGGCTCGTGGCGGAACAGCTCCTGGGTCGAGATGATGTTGTCGCCCAGGCCAGTGACTTCCGTGATCGAGAGGATGCGGCGCTTGCCGTTGGAGAGCCGGCCGATCTGCACGATAAAGTCGATGGCATTGGCAATCTGACGGCGCAGGCTGGCCTCGCTGCCCTGGAAGCCGGCAAAGCCGGCCAGCATCTCCAGGCGGTACAGGCATTCGCGCGGGCTGCTCGAGTGGATGGTGCCCATGGAGCCATCGTGCCCCGTGCTCATGGCCTGCAGCATTTCCAGCACCTCGCCACCGCGCACCTCGCCCACGATGATGCGGTCGGGCCGCATCCGCAGGCTGTTGCGCAGCAGGTCGCGGATCGACACCACGCCCGTGCCTTCGAAGCCGCCAGGGCGGCTCTCCAGCCGCACCACGTGCGGATGGTTGAGCGCCAGTTCCGCCGTGTCCTCGATGGTGATCACGCGCTCGCCGTCGGGCACATAGGTGGCCAGCGCATTGAGCAGCGACGTCTTGCCCGAGCTGGTGCCGCCGCTGACAAGGATATTGCAGCGGGCCTTGACGGCAGCTTCGAGCAGTTCGTTGACCTCGGGGCTCATGGTGCCCAGGCCTTGCAGGTCCGCGGGCGTCAGCGGGTCCTTGCGGAACTTGCGGATCGACACCACCGGGCCGGCCAGCGCCAGCGGGGGAATCACCACGTTGATGCGCCCGCCATCCGGCAGGCGTGCGTCGACCATGGGGTTGGATTCATCCAGCCGCCGCCCGATCGGGGCCAGGATGCGCCGCACGATGCGCAGCAGATGCCCGCTATCGGCAAAGCGCACGGGAATACGCTCCAGCACGCCATGCCGGGAGACGTAGACGTCCAGGTGCCCGTTGACCAGGATGTCTTCCACCGCCGGGTCGTTGAGCAGGTCCTCGATCGGGCCGAAGCCCGCCAGCTCCTTGGTCAGCGCCTCGGCGATCTGATGCAGCTCGGCCTCGTTGATGGGGATGCGGCGCAGCCGCGTGAAGCTCTCCAGCTCCAGGTCGACAAAGCGGTTGATCGCGGTGCGCGACCAGCGGCCGAACTCCGCGCCCAGCTCCTCGATGCGGGTGAGCAGATGCTCATGGGCCGCTTCCTTGATGTTCTGGAATTCCTGCGAAGCAGGAAAAGGCGCGGCGGAGTTATCGGAGAATTCGATGGCTTGCGACATGTCAGTTCCCAGCCCGCTCAGCGCGTATCACGCGCATGGCGCGTAGCGCTTCGGGCAGTTTTTCTTTTACCCGGCCCAGCAAGCCAGCTTCGCTTGCAGTGCCGGCACGGTATCCCAGCCGATCCACCAACTGGCCAATGGCACGGACATAGGGATCGGCGGGGCTGTCATCGGCCAGCACCACGCCACGGTTGAGCGCCAGCACCAGCGGCTCGCGCCGGTCGGGCAAGGTGCCCACCGATGGCGCCTCCAGGCGCTGCGCGATCTGCTGGGCATCCACGCCCAGGCGCGCCTCGAAACGCGAAACCAGCAAGTGCAGGTCCTCGCGCTCCACCTCGCGCTTCTTCAACTCCTGGAGCAACTCCGCGGCCGAGACGATGGCGCCGACGCTCTGGTCCACCACCAACACCACCATGTCGGCGGCCTTGACCAGATGCGCCATGAAGTCGACATTGCTAAAGCCGCCCAGGTCCACCACCTGCAGGTCAAAAAAGGCGCGCAGGCGATTCAGCAGCCCAAGCGCCTCCATGAACGAGATATCCCGCATCTCCGCCAGGGTGGCCGGCAGCGGCAACACGGCCACGCCATTGCCGTGGCGCGCCAGCGCGGTCTGCACGAAGACCTGGTCGAAGCGCCGCAGGTTGCGTACGCCTTCGACAAAGTGAAAACCCGGGCTGATGTTCATGTACAACGAGCCGTCGCGCGACGGCAGCCCCAGGTCCATCAACAGCACTTCGCCATGGCTGCGCTTGCGCACCGCCGCCGCGAGGTTGGTAGCCAGCGTTGTGGCACCCACGCCCACGCGCGCGCCAAGCACCGCCACGACCTTGCCCCGGCGCGCCGGCTCGGCGTGGCCGCGCACCGCAAGCAGCCTGCGCACGATCTCGATCGCGCCAGCCGGCGGCGCGGTCATGTCGATGAAATCTTTGGCGCCAGCCCGCAGCGCCGCCAGCATGATGTCCGGCTCGCCCGCGTTGCCCACCGCCACCAGCGCCAGCCCCGGGTACAGCTTCGTCACGTGCTCAGCCAGCCGGCTTGATGCCAGCGCCTGCTCCCGCGAAAAATGCAGGAAAACCATGCCGGGGTTGACGGTGGCGATCTGCTCCACGAAGGCATCCTGCGGGCCAGCCTCGACAACCAGCCGGCCCAGGTTGCCAAGCGCGTTGGCCAGCCATTGGCGCGGCTCCGGCTGTGCGGTATTGAACAGGAAGAAGTCCATCTGACCCTGCCTTGCGCCGTCATCCTGCTTGCCCAATGTCATTTGGAAAACCCTGGCAGCGTCGGATCGACATATTCGCCAAGCACGAACCGGCCCCACACATCGGGGTTGCCACTGGTGCGCCCATCCTCGCTGACCGCGGCCACGGCCGCCGCGCCCTTGGCGAGCGGGCGCACCAGGCGCGGCGTGACCACGATCATCAGCTCGCGGTCTTCCTGGTTGAAGTTCAGGTTGCGAAAGAAGGTGCCGATGATCGGCAGGTCGCCGAGCAAAGGCACCTTGTTGACGTTGCTGACCGTGGTACGGCTGACCAGCCCGCCAATCACAAAGCTCTCGCCATCGCCGAGTTCCACCGTGGTGTCAGCGCGGCGGGTCACGATGGCAGGCACCATGGCACCGTTGATCGATATGCCGCGCGACGGATCGAGATCGCTGGCTTCAGGCGCCACCTTCAAGGCAATGCGATCCTTGGCTAGCACGGTGGGCGTCACGGTCAGGCCAATGCCGAAGGGCTTGAACTGGATGGTGGTCGTGCCGAGTGCCTGCGGCACCGGGATCGGGATCTCCCCGCCGGCAAGAAAGCTCGCGCTCTGCCCGGACAGCGCCACCAGGCTCGGCTCGGCCAGCACCCGCGCCATGCCATTGCTCTCCAGCAGGCTCAGGTTGGCAAAGATCCCGTGCGACAGTGACGCCGCGACAAGATTGAAGGCACTGCTCATCGGCGAGCTGATGTCGGCACTGAACGAACCCGGCGCGGAGTCGGTTCGCGGTGTGAAGGTAAACTTGTTCAGCGACGACGGGGAGAACGTGCCGAAGGCGAAGCCGCCGTTGTTCCGGTAGAAATTGAACCCCACCTCCTTGAGCACGGTCTTGCTGACCTCGACCACCTTCACGTCGACCTGCACCGTGCTGCTGACCGGGATCGTGGAGCGATCGATCACCACACCGCCCTTGCCTTCGGCCGTAGCGGTGGCCGAGCGCGCCACCAGCTGCGCGCGCAGCGATGCCTGCGCATCACGCGCCTCGCCGCTGATCAATGCGCCCCCGCCCGATACCGCCACGGCGGGATCGCCGGACTCGCCTCGCGTCGCATCCACCTGCACGCGGTAGGTTTGCGCGGCTTCGCCACTTGGCCAAACCATCAGCTCGGTAGCGCCCGGCTTCTTGGCCACCACCAGCACGCCGTTGGCACCCGAGCCGCTCTTTAGCAGCAACGCATCCGCCACGGCAGGATTGCCGATCGCCACGCGTTCGAGTGGCTTGTTCAGACGTAGCTCACGCTGGCTACCCACCACCAGCTTCAGATCACGCACGCCGCCGTCGGCCTGCTGCGCCCACGCCGCAGGGACGGTGCAGCAGACGGCCAGGATGGTGGCGGCCCCGGCAAGAATGGATTTCATCAATCGACTATCCAGAAGTAACACTGAAAACACCAATCCAAATGCAATCCGGCGGGCGTGCACGAGGCATGCTTCAACCACGACGGCGTTGCTGGTTTCATTCGATCTCGCGCTTGCCGCCGCGGATCATCTCAACACTGTTTTGCGCGACGCTGCTCGCGCCATGGGCGCGCTGCGCGATGGCTGAGGGTGCCGGGACCGGCGATGGCGCTGCCTTGGCGGGAAGCGCGTCACCCCGTGCCCCGCCTGCGATCCCTGATAGTGCAACGCCTGCCATTGCGCGATCGGATGGCGCCAGCACTGCGGCTGGCGCCCCCCCTTTTGCCTGCGCCTTTGCCTGCATGACCGGGGCAGGATCCTCAAACAAGCCTTCGGTGGGAACATCCGGATCATCGGGATTGCGCAGGGCCAGCAACAGGCGCCCGGTTTGCTGTGCGATAGCCAGCTTGCCGACGTTGGCCACCGGTACCGCCAGCACGGCGGTCTTCGCGCCTTCGCGGCGCGCCATCATTTGCTCGGGCGCCGGCTTGACGGCTTCATTGACCGTCCCGGCGCCATAGGCCAGCACGCGCAGGCGCGCGAGCAGCATGCGCGCCTGGCTGCCTGCGATCTCCTGGCCATCGCGGCGGAACACCGCGAACACATCGACAAAGTCGCCCGGCTGCACCTGGTTGCCAACGCCAATCACCTCATCAACCGCAACCGCCACCGCGCGCTCGCCCTCTTTGACCTGTGTGGCAAGGCCCGCCAGCAGTTGGCTTTCCAGTACCGGCACATTCGCGCCGATGCCAACCAGCGGCACCTGGCCAGCCACGCGGGCCACCTCGGTGTAGGCACCCGCCGGATTGATGGGCAATTGCTCTACCTTGAGCGCATCGACGGGGACTGGCTTGCCGGCTTCAATCGGCTTCACCGTGACCACCACCGGATAAGACTGCGTGCTTCCCGCCACGGGCTCTGCTGGTTTCGCCGGCGTACGTGCCACGCGCCACGCGAGCAACGCCAGCAACGCGGCAAGGACGAGCAGCGCGATGGCAAGCACGCGGATCTGTTTGCTGGTCATGCTAAATCTCTGGTTTGGATACTCTGGTTCGAATAGCTGAAATCTGGCTTAGGCACATGTCGACAAACGGCGCCCGCTCGTGGCGTGGGCAGATTCTCATGTGTCAGGCGCCAGCTGCACCGTTGCGCTGCCAGTCAGCGTTGTGGGAATGGGTACCCCAGGAATGACCGGCAAGATCGCGCTTGAGGGAAGGTTCAGCGTCACCCTGACGCAGACCGAGCCGCTCGGGTTGGCGCAGGAAACAGTTTGCGCAATATTAGCGGTGGAAATGACGCTGCTGATGGAGGCAGGCAGCACAGCCAGAGCTGTCGTCGAAGCCGCACTCACCCGCAGGGCCTGCGTGGCAGCCGCGTTATTGGCTGATGCCCCGCTGGGATAACGCAGGGCTGCACGCGCGCCTTCTTCCGCGGCAAGCGTCAGCGTCTGCTGCAAGGCCAGCACGATGCCGAAATAGACAATGCCGATCACGACGGCCAGAAACACCGGCAGCACGATGGCAAATTCAAGCGCAGCCGTTCCGGACGAGCGCGTCCGCACGGCGTGGTTTCCCCGCAATGGCATACTTCACCCGGTTATCTTTTACTTTTTGCGCCGACCGGTGGCGCGGGCGACAGGCGGTTGGCTAACAGCCCGTCGCCCGCTACCTTCCCAAAATCATCCAGACCAGCAAGCCGATCGCAAGGTACGCGGCGTACGGAATACCGCGCTCCTCCGCTGTATGGCGAGCCGCACTGGGGACGCTCATGCCGACTCCTCGGTGCAGCAAGCTTGCGAAATGGTCTCGCCATACAGCCCAGACCGTGCCGGCTTGCATGCGCACCAGCAATGCATGCGCAAGCGCCAGCAGGCTGCCGACGACCCATACCGTCACCAACCCCATTGGGCCGGTGAACAAACCCGCTATCGCGAAGAACTTGACGTCACCCGCACCCATGCGCCCCAGCGCATAGACCGGCAACATGACCAGCAAGCCAATCGCAAACCCAAATACGCGCGAAGCCAGTCCCGGCTCAGGAATATGCCCGAACAGCAGCATCAGGCAGACAGCCACCAGGGTGGCTGCCAGCACGGCATTGGGTACTTTCCGATAAGCTAGGTCGGTCCAGATGGTTACCGCGCAGAAGAGTGCGGCAATTGCCACCACTCTGTCAGGCGGCAGGAAGGAGCGCGAGGATCCTTGCTCCGAGGTTGGAAAAGCTCGTCGAAAGGTTGTTACCAAGTGCGGTGGCACCAACAATCATGCCCATCGCAATCAAGCCTGCAATTAACCCGTACTCGATTGCAGTTGCTCCTTGTTCGTCCCGAAGAAAGCGTGCCAAAGCGTTTTTCATGATGTCACTCCGTTTTTGATTTATTTCATCACACAGCGTCCGCTTACCCCTCCGACACCGCCTCGCTCTTGTGGCCAGGCTAGTACCGAGCAGTAACGCTGGTGAAGAATTTATAGATCAAAGCCATGTATCAACCATACCCCCCCTTGGAGTTATAGTTGTCTCAGCATAGTGGCTGACGTCCGTTTGAAAACAGTGTCTTTTTAAAGAGCAAACGTTCTAATCGCGTCAAGTACCACACCCGTTCGGGTGAGCCATGTGGCGCGGTGTGATGTAAAAGGATGCGCAGCCGCGGGGTAAGGACGACTGCGCACCGTAAAGACTTATTCGACTTATTCGACGTACTCGACGTATTCAGATCAACAATCAACGAGCCAGGCCGCCGAGCAGATTGGTCAGCGCCGGCGTGTTCGGCGTGCTCGATGTCGTCGAAGCCGCGCCCGCTGCGGCGTTGCGCGCGCCGCTCAGCACACCCGTCACCGGTGCCAGCAAACCGGCCAGGGGCCCCAGTGCGCCGGCAGTGCCCGTGCCCGCGGAAGCGCCGCCCGTCACGCCGGCAAGCAAGCCGGTCACGGGTGCCAGCACGCCTGCAGTGCCTGCGCCCGTGCCCGAGCTGGAACCGCCCGCAATGCCGCCCAGGGGCAGGTTGTTGAGCAGCCCGCCAAGCGGATTGCCGCCGGTGCCGTTGCCGTGCACCAGCACGCCGGTCCCCGCGACGGTCTTGCCGGCTTCGGTCACGACACCGCCGAGGCTGGAGACCAACGGGGCCTGGGCATTGGTCAGCAAGCTGCCGCCGCTGGCCACGGAGTTGCCAAGGGTTGCCAGCAGCTTGTCCAGCGGCGCGCCAAGGCCGGTGGCGCCGCCAACCGTTTGGGCAACGGTGGTGACCTGCGTGGTCAGCGGCACGATCACCTTGCTCACGCTGCCCGTGACCTGCGCCACGGGGCCGGTCGAGAGCGCCTCGCCGAGCTTGCCGCCGGCCATCGTCACCGCGCCGCCAACCTGATTGACCAGGCCACCCACGGGCGTGGTCACCGCGCCTAGCGGCGCCAGTTGCCCGGTGCCGAGGCTGCTCACGAGATCGCCCGCGCTCGATACCGTGACGCCGGCTTTCTGCACCACGTTGCCCGTGCTGGACACGGTGATGCCAAGCGGATCGGTAACTGCGCCCATCTTGCCAAGGCCGTCGCGCACACCCACGCCTAGCGCACCGACCGTGTTACCCGCGTTTACGACTACGCCGCCGAGCGCGTTGCGCGTGGCGTCCGGCAGGAGCGGCACTTGCGCAGCCTGGATCTGCTTGCCGATATCGCTCACCGCATTGCCCGCTGCCACCACCGTATTGCCCACGCCTTCCGTGACCTTGGCGGTAGGCGTGGTGTCGGGCGTCGCAGCCGGCGTGTTCGGAGGGGGCGTGGTCGGCGTGACTGCGCTGGGGCTGGCGCCGCTGCCGGAGCCGCCTGAGGAGCAACCTGCCAGCAGCAACAGTGCGGCCGCGCAGGCGAGGGTCACGGATGACATCGGGGCGAAATGCGCTTTCATGGGATCTCCTGGTCTTCCTCGCGGAAGGTTCTCCTTTGGAACTGCAATCGAATTGGCTCTTGGACGATGCATGCGAAGCCTTGAGCGCGGATCGCAATACGACTAGGGCGTTTGCTCCGCGCCGCGCTGTGCGCCGCGCTTGTCGGGAGTCAATACCGCAAGCTGCGTGCCACCCGCATGGCACGCTGTCGGCACGGCAGTCCATCCACCCTGGCACCGCGGCGCAAACCGTTGTTTGACGCGGGATGGCGAGCATGAGCTAGTCACGCGTCACGTTGCACAACAAGGCCGCCCCGTGCCGCGCGGCGTGTTACGTGCTACGTAACGTGTTCCCCCCTAGATGTTCCCGACGCGCAGCCGCGCACGCACTGTCTGCCCAAACGTTGCCGACACGCTTGGCATGCGGCCGCGGCACAGGGAACAGGGCCGCGTTGTTCCGTATGGGCGCCACGGCGTTACGTAACGCGTAACACCGAAACACCGCACAGCGCGCGCATGTCTGGTCCTTTCCCGGCTATGTCTCATCCTCTTCAAACCCAAGCGTGGCAAGGCTTGGCGCGTTTTTATCCGGCGTCCGCCCGCGCGCCGGCGGCATGCGGGCACGCACTGGCACACCCTTTGCGCAATGCAGTGACAACACGGCATGCGCCACGCGCTCCGTGATTTCACGACGGGAAGAAAAAAAGGAAAAGGTCATGCGGACTCAACAGATTCTCATCACGGCATTGCTCGGCTCGCTGTTGGCACTCGGCGGTTGCGCCAGCGGTGGCGGCACAACGTCCATGGATACCGGCAGTGGTGCGGGCACCAGCAATGGCGGCGGTACCAGCGCAGGCACCACCGGCGGCACCGGTACCGGTGGGGGCACCAACGCCGGCACGGGTGGTGGCAGCAACGGCGGCAACAACGGTGGCAACAATGGCGGGAACAACGGTGGCAATAACGGTGGCAATAACGGCGGTAACAATGGCGGCAATAACGGTGGCAACACGGCCGCGCTGACGCCGACCAGCAAGATCGTCAATCAGGCGGGTGGCATCGTGACCTCGGCCGGCAACGTGGTGAGCGATCTCGGCACGCAGATCAAGAACACCAACCTGCCGATTCTCTCGACCCAATCCAAGGATGGCCTGGGCGGCGTGGTCGGCTCACTCGGCGCCGCGGTCAGCACGCTTGGCAACGGCGTGCAAAACGGCCTGGGCAACATCCCTAACGCCACCAACCCGCTGGGCACCACGGTGGCTAGCACCGGCGGCGCGGTCAGCCAGGTGGGCAATGCCGTGACCAATGCCGGCGCGCTCGTCAGTGGCCTGGGCAGCGGTCCGCTGTCGCCCCTGGCAGCCGTCACCACGCCGGTGGGCTCACTGGTTTCGCAACTCGGCACCGCGGTCAATGGCGCGGGCGCCCAGCTCGGCACGGCCCTCTCGACCGGCCCCGTGGAGCAACTCACCGGCGGCGTCAGCAAGCTCATCGTGCCGCTCACCTCGCAACTCACCAGCACCACGCAGACGCTCGGCGCTGCCACCGGCCTGGGTGCTCCGGTCAACAACCTGCTGGCGACGCTTGGCGGCGGCCTGGCCACGGCGGGCAACACGATCAAGCAGACCAACACGCCGGTGGTATCGGGCGTGGGCGGCATCGTCGCCGGTGCGGGCAGCACGGTGGCCGCGCTTGGCGGCGTGGTCTACAACCCGAGCGGCACGGGTACCGGCAACCCGCTGGCGCCGGTCACGGGCCTGCTGGGCGGCCTCACGGGTGGACTGACTGGTGGTAGCGCAAGCGGCCCGCTGGCGCCCGTCACCAGTCTGGTCAGCGGCCTGACCGGTGGGCTCACCGGCGGCCTGGGTGGTGGTAGCGCAAGCAGCCCGCTCGCACCTGTCACCAATCTGGTCAGCGGCCTGACGGGCGGACTCACCGGCGGCCTGGGCGGTGGTAGCGCAAGCAGCCCGCTCGCACCTGTCACCAATCTGGTCAGCGGCCTGACCGGTGGGCTCACCGGCGGCCTGGGTGGCGGTAGCGCAAGCAGCCCGCTCGCGCCTGTCACCAACCTGGTCAGCGGCGTGGTGAGCACGGTTGCCGGCGCAGCCGGCGGTGCCTCGGGTGGCGGCGCAGGCAATGTGCTGGCACCGGTTACCGGCATCGTCGCGGGCGTCACCGGCGGCAATGGCGGCAATGGCGCGAGCAGCGGCAGCGGCTCGGGCAACAACGCCCTGGCGCCGGTTACCGGCCTCGTGAGTGGCTTGCTGGGCGGCCTCGGCGGCAAACGCTAAGTGTCAAGCAGGCAATACATGCTTCGCGCTTCATGCGCCTGCATGTAAGAATTAAAAAAGGGGCGCGTTCGACGCGCCCCTTTTAAAAGAGAACGCGATCGGCCACGCAGCAGCGCCAAGGGTAGCGGCACCCCTGGCGTCATTGGCACAGCGCGTTAAAGCCGCATGCTGATTTTTACGGATCCAGGGGTATTACCATGACGCACACACACCTGCGTGTTGCCACGCTGCTGCTCGGCATCGGCGCCTGCAACAGTGTCCTTGCGGAGCCACGCAGCCCGATCCTGGGCGATCCCACGCAAACCTTGCCTAGCATCGCGCCCGCGCGCCCGCCCGAGAGCAATGTCACCGTGCAGGTCGAACGCCCGGACTCCGCGCTGCAAAACCTGCTCACCAGCAAGCTCACGCCGCAGCGATTCCAGATCGAAGGCGTGAAGGCGATCCCATTCGCGGAGATCGCAGCCAAGTTCGCACCGCTGGCCGGCAAGGAAATCACGGTGGGCCAGCTGCTGGCGGTGGCGAATGAAGTCACCCAGATGTACCAGCAACGCGGCTTTCCGCTGTCCTTCGCCTTTGTCCCGACGCAGAGCTTCGAAAATGGCAATGTGCTGGTCACGGTGGTGGAGGGCCATGTTTCCACCATCACGATCCGCGGCGAAGCGGGCCCGGCCGAAGGCCGCCTGCGCGCCATTGCAGAGCAATTGATGCAGGACCAGCCGCTGCGCCGCGAGACCTTCGAGCATTACGTCAACGTGCTGGCGCTGCAGCCCGGCGTGCAGGTGGCCGCAACCGTGCAGCCGCCACAGACCACGGACGGCGCCTGCGAGATGGTGCTCGAGGTCAAGCGCAAGCCTTTTACGTTTGGCATGGGCCTGGATTACAAGGATCCGAGCGTGCGCGGCATCTTCACCGCCACCACCAACAGCCTGACGCCGCTGGGCGAACAGATATCGGTCTCCGCACTGGCGCCCCGGGGCCCGGACCACGAGGAGTACTACGTCGCCAGCTACGGCCAGCCGATCGGCACCGAGGGCATGATGGCCCGCCTGAGCGCCTCGCATTACCGTGGCGTGCCGCAGAACGGCACGCTGGCGCAGATCGGCTTCGATACGCGCTACGTGAACGATACCAAGCGCCTCGGCGGCACGCTCAGCTATCCGGTGATCCTCAACAACGCGCACTCGCTCACGGCTACCGGCGGCCTCTATGCCAACGACCAGTTCGAGCGCTATACGCAGTCGGGCACGGGCAGCCAGATCGCGCTGACCACCCATGTGCGCGTGCTGAGCGCGGAACTCGCCTACGTGCAGCGGCAGGAAGGCCAGACCCGCAGCGCCACGCTAGGCGTCTACAAAGGCATGAACGCGCTTGGCGCGAGCCGTGAGAACAACGTCAACGACCTGGACTTCGTGCGCAGCCGGCTGGTGGTGTCGCAGGCCACCGACTTGCCCTGGGGCTTCGGCGTGGCGGTATCCGCGGCGGGCCAGTACAGCGGGCAGCGCCTGGCGTCGAGCGAGCAGATCAGCTTTGGCGGCCGCTTCTTCGGGCTCGGCTATCCGGCTGGCGAGGTGGCGGGCGACAAGGGCTGGGGCGCGTCGGCTGAGATCAACCGCCTCTTTACGCCTGGCCTGACCTACCTGAAGACCGTGCAGCCTTACGTGCTGACAGACATGGCGCGCGTGTACTCGAACAGTTTGTCGCTGGTGCACCGCACGCTGCAGTCGGTGGCCATCGGCCTGCGCTTCTCGGACCGGCGCTACTACACGCTGGATGTCTCGGTGGCGCAGCCGGTTGGCGACAAGCCGACCAATGCCGCGCGCCGGTCACCGCGCCTGAACGCAACTTACTCCTACCAGTTTGAATAGGTGACGGCGCACCGTGCCCGGCATTGCATTTGGCGCGGGCGAAGGCGGCAACCCGGTTGGCGGCCGGCCCTTTCTTCGACGCCATGGCGGCCTACCAGTTGAACAAGAACGTGACGCAGCAGCTCAACGTGATGAACCTCGCCGACAAGGTCTATTACAACCAGGCCTACCCGGCGCACTACGCATCGATTGCGCCCGGGCGCGCCGCCGTTTTCAACGTCAACCTGCGCTACTGAGCCGAAGTTGGCCACCGCCGTGGCACGCGGGAGCCGCGCGTGCCACGGCATGTATTCCCATGCCCCGAATCCCGAGATGTAACGTTTTCGCTACAGACGCTATGGATGTATGTCTTGACTGACATATGGAACACAAATGATAATTCCTCTCATTCGCAACATCATTCAAGAAATCGGGGAAATTCGTGCAGACCGCTTTTGTCGTCCGGAAGAACAAGAAACATAACGTCATCCCGCGCCTTTCCGGTGCCCTTGGCATGGCGGTAGCAGCCGCACCGGTGGCTGCCCAATCGGCCGGCACCACCGTTGCCGCCGCGGAATTGCCCGCGGTAACCGTCAGTGGCGCCAACGAAAGCGGCTTCAAGGCCGACACCGCATCGTCGATCAAGACGCCCGCCGCCCTGCTCGATACACCCAAGTCGATCACCATCATTCCGCAGGAAGTGATCCAGAGCACCGGCTCGACCAGCCTTAGCGATGTGCTGCGTACGGTACCCGGCATCTCCTTCGGCGCCGGCGAAGGCGGCAACCCGGTTGGCGACCGGCCCTTTATCCGTGGCTACGATGCGCAGGCCAGCACCTTCCTGGATGGCTTCCGCGACATCGGCTCGCAAAGCCGCGAGCTGTTCAACGTCGAATCCGTCGAGGTTACCAAGGGCCCGGCCGGCGCCTACGACGGCCGCGGCTCGGCCGGCGGCAGCATCAATATCGTCAGCAAGGCGCCCAAGCTGACCAGCTTCGCCGAAGGCAACATCGGCGTCGGCAATGCGGACTACAAGCGCGCCACGGTCGACGGCAACTGGAAGTTCGCCGACCACGCGGCCTTCCGCCTGAATGCCATGTATCACGATGCCGGCGTCGCCGGGCGCGATACCACGCACCAGAATCGCTGGGGCTTTGCTCCCTCCGTGGCCTTCGGCCTGGGTACCGACACGCGCCTGACGCTGTCCTACTACCACATGCAGTCGGACGATATCCCCGACACCGGCATCCCGTACAACAACCCCACCTTCAATCCCCGCACCGACGGCCGCCCGCGCCTGAGCGTTGCCGGCGACGGCTCGCCGGTGAACGTGCCGCGCAACACCTACTACGGCTTGTCCGATCGCGACTTCCGCAAGGACAAGGCCGACATGGGTACCATCCGCTTCGAGCACGATTTCAGCCCCGCGCTCAAGTTCCGCAACCAGACCCGTATTGCCAAGACCAGCCAGGACTACATCTGGACCCAGCCGGACGACAGCCAGGGCAATCTGTACTACGGCATGATCTGGCGCCGCACCAATACGCGTGTGGCCACCGCCAATACCATTGCCAACCAGACCGACCTGTCGGGCGAGTTCGCCACCGGCGCGATCAAGCACAAGTACGCCTTCGGCGTGGAGTTCGCGCAGGAAAAGAGCGAGAACGACAGCTACAACGTCGCGACCGGCAGCAACCGCTGCCCGAGCGGCCCGGGCGCTGCCGGCGGCTACAACTGCACCACGCTCTACAACCCGAACCCCAACGACCCATGGGCGGGCGCCATCAGCCGCGTGAACAACCCGACCAACTCGAAGACCAACACCAGCTCGGTCTACGCCTTCGACTCGATCGAGCTGAACAAGCAGTGGCTGCTCAATGCCGGCGTGCGCTTTGACCGCTACAGCACCGAGTTCCAGGCCGCCCGCGCCGCCAATGGCACCCGCGCCGAGTACTCGCGTGACGACAACCTGTTCAACTACCAGTTGGGCGTGGTGTACAAGCCGGTGGACAACGCCAGCTTCTACGTCTCCTACGGCACCTCGTCGACCCCGGCCGGCTCCTTCCTGGCGCAGGGCAGCGACGGTAACGCATTGGCGCCGGACCGTGCCGGCAACCGTGGCGACCAGCTCGCCCCCGAGAAGAACCGCTCCTTCGAAATCGGCACCAAGTGGGACGTGCTGCGCAAGCGCCTGGCACTGACGGCGGCGATCTTCCGCGTGGAAACCACCAATGCGCGCATCACGCAGCAGGACGGCACCGCGGTGATGGGCGGCGACAAGCGGGTGGATGGCGTGGAACTCGGCTTCTCCGGCAACGTGACCGACAAATGGGCCGTGTTCGGCGGCTATACCCACCTGAAGAGCGAGCTGCGCAAGAACGGCGGTACCGGCGTTGCTTTCGGCGCGACCGATGGCCAGTCCTTCCCCAACACGCCGGCGGACAGCTTCAGCGTGTGGAGCACGTATCAGATCATCCCCAACCTCACGGTAGGCGGCGGTGCGTACTACGTCTCCAAGGTGTGGGGCAGCGAAGCCACCAACAAGTGGGTGCCCTCGTACTGGCGCTTTGATGCGATGGCCTCGTATCGCATCAACAAGAACGTGGCGGTGCAGCTCAATGTGTTCAACCTGGCCGACAAGGTCTATTACAACCAGGCCTACGCCAGCCACTACGCATCGATCGCTCCCGGACGCTCCGGTGTCCTGAGCCTCAACGTGCGCTATTAAGCGGCGGCAAGCGCTCGGCAAACCCTGCGCAGCCGGGCGGTCTTGCTGACCGCCCAGCCCGCACACGGCACACCCCCTTCACGGCACGGTGTGCCGTTTTCACTTTATCGCCCCGTATGGAAACACCGGAAACACTGGACGCACTGGCCACACTCCCATTCCGCATCGCCTCTCCCGGAGAGCTTGACCAGCTTGGCCCCAACGGCCTGGCCGACAAGCTGCGCGAGCCGCCACACCTGGCGCTGCCCTGGCTGGGCGGCGCCGCCGTGCAAGGCAACCTCGATGCGCAGATGATTCTCGGCCAGTGGTTTCTCGCAGGCCACGGCGTCGAGCGCGACGAAGCCCGCGCCTTCGCATGGTTCAAGCACGCCGCGCACGCCGGTCATGCCGGGGCCTCGAACATGACTGGCCGCTGCTACGAAAACGCCTGGGGCACGCCGCAGGACGATCACGCGGCAGCGCAGTGGTACACGCTCGCGGCGCAGCGCGGCTCCGACTGGGGCATGTACAACCTGGCAACCGCGCTGGTGCTTGGCCGCGGCATTGCCGCCAGCCGCTCGCAAGCGCTCGACTGGTATCTGCTGGCCGCCGACATGGGGCACGCCAAGTCGCTCAATATCGTGGGCGGCTTCTACGAGGACGGCTGGGAAGTAGAACGCAACGCGGCCGTGGCAATGGACTACTACCGCCGCGCCGCCGAAGGCGGCGATTTTCGCGGCCAGTTCAACTACGCCCGCGCGCTGGCGCTATGCGGCCAGGAACAGGAGGCCATCCGCTGGGTACGGCAAGTGCCGCGCTCCGCCAATGCGCCGTTCATCGACAAGATGCTCGCCTTCCTGCGCGACGCGCCCGACGTGGCGCTGAACCAGTTGTATCGCCACGCGGACGATGCCGCGCAGCTCAGCTCACGCGAAACCCAATCTTCAGCGTGACCTGGAAGTGCGCGACCTTGCCGTCCGCGATGTGCCCGCGTGTCTCAACCACTTCGAACCAGTCGATATGCTTGATGGTCTCGCTCGCCTTCTCGATGGCGCTACGGATCGCCGCGTCGCAGCCGTCCGGCGACGAGCCTACGATCTCGACCAGTTTGTAGGTGTGGTTTGACATGTCCGCCCTCCTTGGCGCGATGGCCGCTGGCTATGATCCGCACCCGCCAGCTTGGTGCTACGGATACATCTCTCCATCATAGGCAGCGGGCACGGCAAATCCAAAGTACGGTTACTCGCCGACAAGATTGCTGACGGGTTAAGCACTGAAACCGTGCCGGCGTTTCATGCCTGAGGCTGGCCCGCGCGCCGGCGTGCCGGCTGGTCCGGCACGGCGCGGCGCCGCCCGGCGATGTCCTCGGCTAGCCATTCGACGAACGCGCGCACCGCCGGCGGCAGGTGGCGCCCCGCCATGGTCTGTACCTGCAGCGCGCGCTGCTGCATGGCGCGGCTGGCAATCGGCACCAGCACGCGCCGCTCCGCGCGCAGGTTGTTGCGCACCGCCAGGGAACCCGTCAGGTACACCGCGTCCGTGTATGCCTGGTAGCCCACCAACGCGCTCAGCGAATTGCTGCTAAGCAATATGCGCGGGCGTAGCCCTTCCACGCCGCAGGCCAGGTCGAACAGTTGCCGGATAGTGTTGGTCTCGCTGGGCAGCGCCAGCGGATACGCCACCACCTCCTTCAGGCTGGCGCGCTTGAGCGCGGCCAGCGGATGCTTGCGCGCTACATAGGCATAGACCGGCGCGGCTTCCGAATAGGCGACTTCGATGCCTTCCTGGGCCGCAATGGCGAAGGTCAGCGCCAGGTCCACCGTGCCCTCGCGGACCATACGCGTGGCGACCGCGGGCGCGCAGACTTCAAGCGAAAAGCTCACGCCGGGAAAACGGCGCTGGAACAGCGCCATCGCGTAAGGCATGTAGTCCCGCGCAAAGCCGTCAGTGCAGGCCAGCCTGACTTTGCTGTGCGCCACGCTAAGCAAGCCCTGGAGATCGGCCTGCAGGGTCTGCGCGTCGAGGAAGGCGCGGCGTCCGTACTGCTGCACCACCAGTCCGGCTTCGGTCAGGCGCATGCCGCGCGGCTCGCGCTCAAAGAGCGCCGTACCGAGTTCCGCTTCGAGCCGGGCCACCTGCCGGCTGATAGCCGATACCGCGACATGCAACGAGACAGAGGCCGCGCTGAGCGATCCGCGCTCTGCCACTTCAAGGAAATAGGCCAGCGGTACCGCGTGGATCGATGTGAGCTTCATGGTTGTGCTTCTGGCAAGCGTGTCTTTGCATGAGAGGGACAGGCAGCGCGCTGCCATTGCGCACCGGCCTTTGCGCAATGATAAGCCTGGCCTACGCTTGCCTTGCTGATTTTAGAAAGCAGCTTTCTGACCGGCCGGAGCACCAATGGTGCCGAAATGCCATGCGGCGCTGCCTGAGCGGCAGCTTCTCGCGCAAACGGCACCGCCGCGGTGCGGCTAGTGCGCTGGGCCACGCCACTGGCGGGCGTGGACTGACAGGCTGAACCCGGAAATGCTGTTGGCATTGCGACACGCATTTTGCCGGACCCGGCCCGGCTGCCGTTATCGTTACGCCATGCCCCGGCCGCGCAGGCAAGCGAGCGAGCGGCAGCGGGATGCCAACAGAATGCAAAGCGAAGCAAGGAGACCGTAACCTCATGGAAGACATCTGCTACCTGGGCGCCGTGGAAATGGCCCGCGCCATCCGCACCCGCGAACTCGGCGTGCGCGAAGTGGTTGACGCGCATATCGCGCGCATCCAGCGCGTCAACCCGGCCATCAACGCCATCGTCACCACCACCTTCGACGAGGCACGGGCAGCGGCCGATGCGGCCGACACGGCGCTGGCGCGCGGCGCCGTGCCCGGGCCGCTGTTTGGCCTGCCGGTGGCGCACAAGGATTCCTTCCTGAGCGCAGGCGTGCGCACGACCTTTGGCTCCGCCGTGTACCGGGATTTCGTGCCGGCGCAGGACAGTGCGGTGGTGGCGCGCCAGCGGGCGGCGGGTGCCATCATGCTGGGCAAGACCAACCTGCCGGAGTTCGGCGCGGGCTCGCACACCTTCAACGCGGTGTTCGGCGCTACGCGCAACCCTTACCGCCAGGATGTCTCGGCGGGTGGCAGCAGTGGTGGCAGCGCGGCGGCGCTGGCCGCGGGCATGGTTGCGCTGGCCGATGGCTCGGACATGGGCGGTTCGCTGCGCAACCCGGCCAGCTTCTGCAACGTGGTGGGCTTGCGAGCGTCGATCGGCCGCGTGCCGATGACGCCGGCCAACCATGCCTTCAACACGCTCACGGTGGGCGGGCCGATGGGCCGCTCAGTGGCGGATGTGGCGCTGATGTTCAGCGTGCTGGCCGGCGACGATCCGGCCGACCCGCTGGCAATCGCTGCCGACGCCAGCGATTTCGCCACCCTGCCCCGGATCGATGGCAAGGGCCTGCGCGTAGCGGTCAGCCCGACGCTCGGCGGGCTGCCGTTCGAGCCGGCGGTGAGCCGCATGCTGCAGGAGGGGATTCGCCAGTGCCAGGCGCTGGGCTGCACGGTGGACGAGGCGGAGCCGGATTTCAGCGGAGCCGACCACGCATTCGAGGTGCTGCGCGCGCTGGCATTCGCCACCAACTACGGCGCGGCGCGCGCCGAGCATGGCGAACAGATGAAGGAAACCGTGCGCTGGAACATCGACCTGGGCCTGGCCCAGGACGGCGCCGCGATGGCGGAAGCCGCCCGGGCCCACAGCCGCATGTTTGCGCGCATGCAGGCCCTGCTGACACGTTACGATTTCCTGATCGCGCCGGTGTCGCAGGTAACGCCGTTCGCCGTTGAAACCGAATATCCGCAGCACATCGAAGGCGTGCCGATGCCTAGCTATATCGGCTGGATGCGCTCGTGCTACCGCATCACCATCACCGGCCATCCTGCCATCTCGGTGCCCTGCGGCTTTACCGACGATGGCTTGCCGGTGGGCTTGCAGATCGTCGGCAAGTATCGCGGCGAGCGCGCGCTGCTGGCCTTCGCGCAACTGTTCGAGCAGGCCAACGCCGCCGGGCGCATCCGCCCGGCGTTGTAAGCCGCCACGGCGGCGCCGGCCAGGGTCCGCGCACCGGGCCACATTAACCATTTCGACAACATCGACCACATTGATCGCAACCCAAGGGGAAACACAGATGCTTGCAACGCACATGACAAGATGGACGCTGGACAAGACCAGCGGCATGGTCCGATGCATCATTGGCGGTGCCGCCGCCTGCGCGGCACTGGCGGCTGCCGGGCCTGCGCTGGCCCAGACGTACCCGGACAAGCCGGTCAAGCTGGTAGTACCGTTTCCCCCGGGCGGCTCCACCGATGTGCTGGCCCGCCTGGTGGCGCGCAAGCTGGGCGAAGTGCTGCGGCAATCCGTGGTGGTGGAGAACAAGGCCGGTGCGGGCACGATCGTCGGCGCCGACTATGTGGCGAAAGCCACGCCTGACGGCTATACCCTGCTGCTCAGTGCCGCCACCACGTTCACCGTGAATCCGGTCACGTACTCGCGCCTGCCCTACGACTCGCTCAAGAGCTTCGAGCCGCTCGGCATGGTCGGCTCTACCGCGCTGGTGCTGCTGGCCAACCCGGCGGTCAAGGCGGACACGCTCAAGCAACTGGTGGCCGAGGCCAAGGCCACGCCGGGCGGCATGTCCTACGGCTCCTATGGCGCGGGCACCACCGCGCACTTCGCGGGCGAGATGATCAACGCGGCGACAGGCATGGGCTTGCTGCACGTACCGTACAAAGGCAGCGCGCCCGCCATGGCCGACCTGATCGGCAACCAGATCCCGCTGTCGGTCGATACCGTAGTGGCAGCCGCGCCGCAAATCAAGGGCGGCAAGGTCAAGGCCATCGCCGTCACCAGCGCCACGCGCTCGATGCTGTTGCCCCAGGTGCCCACGGCGATCGAAAGCGGCTATCCGGGCGTGTCGCTCAGCACCTGGTTTGCCATCGTCGCGCCCAAGGGCATTCCCGCGCCGGTGCGCCAGACGCTGGACGCCGCCATTGCCAGCATGATGAAGGATCCCGCGCTGCAGCAGAGCATGACCGCCAACGGCTTCGAGCCTGAGTACGGCAGCGCCAGCGAATACCGCGCGCGCGTCACCAGCGAGATCGCACGCCTGCGCAAGATCGCGCAAGCGGCAAACATCCACGCCGATTGATCGCTATCCGGCGGCATCGGGCGCGCATGGCGCCATGCTAGGCTACCCGCTAGCTAAAGAACGCCCGGAAAAACGCCACGCGAACTGGCAAGGATCATGCCATCGCACCGGCGTGCTCAGTGTCCGCGCCTTGCCGTTGTTTGCGCTGTCCTGGGTGCGTGTTGGCGGCGACTTGGTGGCCTGCTGGCGGACTGCTGCCTTGACGCGTAAAACGATCGTATGCGCCGAGAAAGTGTTTGTCCTTTCCGGTGCATAAGTTCTACCTTACGAGTGTGCGCCCTGCCTTTCCGGAGACCGCAATGGCAATCCGTTCCACCGCCTCACACAGCACCGCGCAGTTGCGACGGCTAGTCGGCCAGTTGCAGGCCGAGGTCGATTCGCTTGATCACCTGGCGATCTTCGACGCCGAGACCCAGACCGCGCTGGGCCAGGCGCGCGACCGCCTCACCCAAGGCATCGAGGCAATCGAAGATGCCATCCAGAGCCTGCGCACCCTGCAGCAGGTGCGCCCCTCGGCCATGCGTAGCCGAAAGACGCCACGCGCGGCCTGATCCACAGGGACGCAGCCTTGTTGCCCGCAATGCTCAGAATTCCTGCACGGTCGGGCGCAGCACAATCTCGTTGATGTCCACGTCGGCCGGCTGCTCGATGGCGTAGGCGATGGCGCGCGCCACCGAATCGGCCGGGATGGCTTGCTGATAGAACTCGCCCACCACCTTGGCGCTCTCCGCGTGGGAGCTGCCCAGCTTAAGTTCCGAATCGACCGCCCCCGGAGAAATCACCGTGGTGCGGATCGCGCCGCCGGTTTCATGCCGCAAGCCTTCGGAAATGGCGCGCACCGCGAACTTGGTGCCGCTGTACACCGTGCCGCCCGGGCTGAACACCTTGACGCCCGCGACCGAGGCAATATTGATGAAGTGCCCCGTGCCCTGCTTCTGGAACACCGGCAACGCGGCGGCGATGCCATACAGCACGCCCTTGATGTTGATGTCGATCATGCGCTCCCATTCCTCGACCTTGGCCTCGCTCAGGGGGGCGATGGCCATGAGGCCCGCGTTGTTGATCATGACGTCGATGCGGCCAAAGCTGGCCAAGGCCTTTTGCACCAGGGCCTCGACATCGGCGCGCCGGCTTACGTCGGCTACCACCACTTCCACCTTGCCGCCCTTGGCGCGGATCTCGGCCGCCAGGGTTGCCAGGCGGTCGCCGCGACGCGCGGCCAGCACCAGCGAGGCGCCCGCCGCGCCCAGGTGACGCGCGGTGGCTTCGCCCAGCCCGCTGCTGGCGCCGGTGATGACGATAACCTTGCTTGCGATGTTCGTGCTCATTGTTCACTCCGGAAAACCGCAGGCGCGCTGCCTGCGGATGGGAGTGATTATCTGGGCGGCGACGATCCAGCAAAATGGAAACGTTTTGATTTCAGTATTCCATTTTTTGGAATTTATCGGCGAACAACTAACGGCTAACCCCGCCCGGCGGCAGGCATCCCACCGTCCACTCGTTCAAGCCGGCGGGAAGCGCGCTCAGCGCGCCGGCACGGCATCCTTGTCGCCGAAGTAAGCCACCAGCGCGTCGAACACCAGCCGGATGCGCATCGGCACCGGGCTACGGCGCGAGCGGTAGATGTACAAACCCCACGGGGCGGGCGCGAAGCGCTCCAGCACGCTGACGAGGCGGCCCGAGCGCAGATGGGGCTGCGCGAGATAGTCAGGCAACTGACCGTAGGCGAGCCCGGAAAGAATCGCCTCCATTTCGGTCTCCGGGTCGTCGGTGAGAAACGCTGGCGCGCGCGGATTGAACTGCTCGCCCTGGGCGAAATACCACGGCCAGGCACGACCGCTGCTGCGGTCGATCAGGCCTGTGGTGGGCAGCGCGGCAAGTTGGGCCAGGTCGGCCGGCTTGCCCACGCGCGCCACCAGTTCCGGCGTGCCCACGACATGGAAGCCCACCCGCGTCGTCATGCGTGCCACCAGCCGCTGGTCGCGGAACATGCCGAGGCGCAGGCCGATATCGATCTCGTCGTCGACCACGTCGGCGACCTGGTCCGAGAGCCGGATGTCGAGCGTGATGCCCGGATGCGCCAGCGCTACCTCCCGCAGCGCCACCAGCAGATGCTGCCGCCCAAGCGTGCTCGGCGCGGTAATGCGCACGACGCCCTTGAGCTCCGTGTCCGAGCGGCTGGCCGGATGTGCGAACAGGCTGTCGACATCCACCAGCGCCGCGCGAGCGCGCTCGGCCAGGCGCTCGCCGGCGGCGGTGATGCGGATCTGGCGGGTGTTGCGGTGGAACAGCGGCTCGCCCACGGCTTCCTCAAGGTCCTTGACCGCGCGGGTGACGGTTTGCGGCGACGTGCCCAGCCGCGTCGCGGCTGCCTTGAACGAAGCCGATTCCGCTGCCGCGCAGAAGATCCTCAGCATTTCCAGCCGGTTGAGCATGGTGGTGTGCGCCGTGAAAAACGCAGGTGCGTGGGTGATGATGCAAAAGCGCGATTATAGGAGCCGCCGCGGCATTGAATGAGAACCGCCTCATTGCCGCCCTGGTCCATGTGGGTTGCACCTCGCTCGTTCCGCATCGCGCTTCTGTCTGGCAGAATGCCCGGCTCCCGCGCGCAGCCTCCGCCATCCTGCGCGACGGGGCAATGTCCTCTGACGGTTCTCGCTGGCTTTTTCGGGCTCTTTCGGGCCTTTGCCGGCTTTTGCCGTCTCATCAATCTGCAAGCTGTAAGGATTCCTTTCCCGCATGAAGACGTTTTTTTTCTCGGTGGCGCTGTGCCTGGCATCTGGCGTGGCGAGCGCTGCCGGTGGCTTTGCCCAATGTCCTCAATTCTTCGCGCAAAACGCGGCCCCCAAGGCACCGAGCTCGGCCGAGCTCAAGCTGCGCCCGCTTTGCTATGACGCCTTTGCAGTCATGCACTCGGGTCGCAGCAAGACCCCGCTGTACGTGGCCGAGCGCCTGTCGCGCGCGCAACTGATCGATGCCAGGGATGAGACGCGAACGAATCGCTTCTTTTCCGATGCGCGCCTGCCCCGCGCCGAGCGAGCGGAACTGGACGATTACAAGGGCAACGAAGGCATCGACCGCGGCCATATGTCGCCTGCCGCCGACCAGCCGACCGCGCAAGCCATGTCGCAATCGTTCACGCTCGCCAACGTGGTGCCGCAATACAGCCAGAACAACCGCAAGGCATGGGCCTCCATCGAAAAGGCCACACGCAAGTACGCCATGCGCGCGGCCGGCGATGTCTATGTCATCACGGGTCCGGTCTTCGATGGCAACGTTCGCACCATCGGCAACGGCAAGGTCTGGGTCCCCACGTATCTCTACAAGCTCGTCTACGATCCGTCGACCAACCGTGCCTGGGCGCACTGGATCGAAAACTCCGACGCTGCCCGGCCGGGCAAGCCGATCTCCTATGGCGAGCTGGTCAAGCGCACCGGCATCGAGTTCCTGCCTGGCGTTCAGCCGGCAAGCTGACGAACCGGGCGCCCGCATGCTGCATGACGGGCGGTGTGACGGGCTGCGGCACGCCCGGCACGTCTGCCCGGACAGTGGCACACTTGCGGTTTGCCGGATATCTGTCCTGCCGATCAACGTCACTGAGTGTCAATGGAGCAAGCAAGCATGCCTAACCACAGCAACAGCCAATGGATCCGCGTTGAAACCGAAGGTGGCGCCTTCGATGCCTACCTGGCCCTGCCGCCCACGGGCAAGGCGGCCAATGCACCGGGCATCGTGCTGGTGCAGGAAATCTTCGGCGTCAATGAACATATCCGCGCGGTAGCGGACCAGTATGCCCTCGACGGCTACGTGGTGCTGGCGCCGGACGTGTTCTGGCGCCTGGCGCCGCGCGTGGAGCTCGGCTATGCGGGCGCGGACATGGCGCGCGCGATGGAGTTGCGCCAGAAGGTGGATGTGGAACTGGCGGTGAAAGACATCGCCGCCACCGCCAAGGCGCTGCGCGGCCAGCTCGGCGCGGGTGCAAAGATTGCGGCAGTGGGCTACTGCTTCGGTGGCCTGATGGCCTACCTGAGCGCCGCGCGCGGCCTGGTCGATGCGGCGGTTCCTTACTATGGCGGCGGCATCCAGAACAATCTGCAGGAAGCCGCCAGTATCAAGGTGCCGGTCCAGTTCCACTACGGCGCGCTCGATGCGCATATCCCGGCTGACGCCGTCGAGAAAGTGCGCGCGGCCGTGGCCGGCAATCGCCAGGCGGAAATCCACGTCTATGCGCAGGCCGATCACGGCTTCAACTGCTGGGCCCGCGGCTCGTATCATCAGCCGTCCGCCGCGCTGGCCCACGGCCGAGCCTTGACCTTCCTGGCCGGCGCGCTGTCCGCCTGAGCCTCGCTTTATCTTCCCCTTGCGCCGGGCGTCCTGCCCGGCGTCTCCCGCCTTCCCCCTCGCCAGGGCGGCTTGCGCCTGTGCCGTCCCGCCCCTATGCTGGCCCCTCGAAGGCCAACGCCACAGCCATGGCATCGTGCTTGCGCCGGGAATGCAATGACGCGATCAAACCCTGCGGCATCGGCTCTCAAGACTTGCTGGACCCAAAAACCATAGAACCATAACGGAGACCACCATGCAGTCAGAGCAGCAGCGCGTCCTGCGCAATACCATCCCCGATGCCCTCGCCCGCGCGGTGCGGCGCAGCCCCGACAAGGTGGCGCTGCGCTTTGGCGAACGCAGCTGGACCTATCGCGAACTCGAGGCCGCGGCGGCCAGCGTGGGCGCCGCGCTGCAGCGGTGGGGCCTGCGCCCCGGCGACCGCGTGGCGGCGTTCGGCAAGAATTCGGATGCCTACGTGCTGCTGTGGCTGGGCTGCCTGCGTGCCGGGCTGATCCATGTGCCGGTGAATTTCTCGATGACGCGCGGCGAGGTCGAATACATCGTCGCTCAGTCCGGCGCCAGCGCGCTGTTCGCCGACCCGGCGCTGGCCGCGCACGTCGAAGGACTGCCTTGCCCGCTGCTTGGGAGCCTCCATGGCGGCGGCCAGCGCGACGTGCTGACGGCAGCCAAGGGCCCCGCCGGGGAGATCCTCGCCACCCTCGACGACGCCATGCCGGCGCAGATCCTCTACACCTCAGGCACCACGTCAGCGCCCAAGGGGGCAGTGCTGACGCATCGCGCCTTGCTGGCCGAATACATGAGCGCCATCGCCACGTGCGACATCAAGCCGGAGGATGACGCGCTGGCTGCGCTGCCGCTCTACCACTCCGCGCAGATGCATGTCTTCCTGATGCCGCTGCTGCTGATGGGCGGCAGCATCCTGCTGGCGCAAAGCCCCGAGCCGGGCTTCTGCCTGCGCACGGTGCGCGAGGCTGGCATCACCAGCTTCTTTGCGCCACCCACCGTGTGGATTGCGCTGCTACGCCACGCGGACTTCGATCCGCGCCAACTGGTCTCGCTGACCAAGGCCTATTACGGTGCCTCGATCATGCCGCTGCCGGTGCTGCTGGAGCTGCGCGAGCGCCTGCCCGCGCTGGGCTTTTTCAACTGCTACGGACAGAGCGAGATCGGCCCGCTGGCCACGGTACTCGGCCCCGAGGAGCACCGCGAGCGGCCCGCTTCGGCCGGGCGGCCCGTGCTGAATGTGGAAACCCGCATCGTCGACGAAAAGATGCAGGACGCCAGACCCGGCGAGCTGGGCGAGATCGTGCACCGCTCGCCACAGTTGCTCACCGAGTACTGGGACAAGCCGGAGCAGACCGCCGAGGCCTTCAGCGGCGGCTGGTTCCACTCGGGCGACCTGGGCTATATGGACGAGGGCGGCTACCTGTATGTGGTGGACCGCATCAAGGACGTGATCAATTCCGGGGGCGTGCTGGTATCCAGCCGTGAAGTCGAGGAGTGCCTGTACCAGCATGAGGCTGTGGCGGAAGTCGCCGTCTTCGCGCTACCGCATCCCAAGTGGGTGGAGGCCGTGGCGGCTTGCGTGGTGCTCAAGCGCGAGGCGCGCGCCGAGGAGGAGGCGCTGCTTGCCCATGCCCGCGCCGCGCTGGCCCCGTACAAGGTGCCCAAGCGCATCGTGTTCGTGCCCGACCTGCCGCGCAACACCGCCGGCAAACTGCTCAAGCGGCAATTGCGCGAAGATTACGCGGACTTGTTCGGGGCGGGCGTGTAGGCGAAGGCCATCAAGACTTCAGCAACGTCAGCAAGGCCTCGGCCGCTGCGGCCGACGAAGCAGGATTCTGTCCGGTCACGAGCCGCTGCGCCACCAGCGCGTAGCTCTGCCAGTCGGCCGCCTTGCTATAGTGGCCGCCCAGCCGCTTGAGTTCATCCTCGACCAGGAAGGGCACCACCTCGGTCAGCTGGACGGCGGCCTCCTCGGCATTGGAAAAGCCAGTCACTGCCTTGCCCCGCACCAGCGGCTCACCGTCCGGGCCACGCACGTGGCGCAGCACGCCGGGCGCGTGGCACACGGCACCAACCGGCTTGCCGGCGGCATACATGGTCTCGATCAGCGCAATGGAGGCGCGATCCTCGGCGAGGTCCCATAACGGGCCGTGGCCGCCTGGATAGAACACAGCGTCGTAGTCGCCACCCTTGACCTGCGCGAGCTTTAGCGTGCTGGCCAGGGCGGCCTGGGCCGCGGTGTCCTTGCGGAAGCGTTCGGTGGCTTCGGTCTGCGCATCGGGCGCGTCGCTCTTCGGGTCCAGCGGCGGCTGGCCGCCCTGGGGCGAGGCCAGCGTGATGTCGGCCCCGGCATCGCGGAACACATAGTAGGGCGAGGCAAACTCTTCGAGCCAGAAGCCGGTTTTCTTGCCGGTATTGCCCAACTGGTCATGCGAGGTCAGAACCATCAGGATCTTCATGCTGTGCTCCTTGTTGTGGGATGAACGGCGCCAGGCGGGAAAGCGGGTGCGCTATGCGCGGCCGCCTCTCCGCCCGGAAACCCTGACACCCTTAGACCATAGACCCTGGACAACAGAAGATCCGGGCAACCCCATCGTCAGTAAGGCATTGCCACGCCGTTCTGCACCTTCACCCGGTCGCCGTTGCGCAGGTTGTACGGCGTCGACTGGGTCAGCGTGAGGTAGCCGTTGTCGGTGGTGCGCACGCGGATGCGGTACGCGGGCGGCGCCGTGTTGGCGCGCTTCTCCACCTCGTTGCCGGCTACCGCGCCGACCACCGCGCCGCCGATGGTCGCCACCGTATTGCCGCGGCCGCCGCCCACCTGGTGGCCGAGCAGGCCGCCCACCATGCCGCCGATCAAAGTGCCGGCGACGCCGCCGCTAGCCGGCTGCCCCGGCAACATCTCGATGGATTCAACCTGGCCATAGCGCACGCCGTAGGCATCGTTGCCGTAGGCAGCTTGCGGCTGGCTCGCCTGGGGATAGCCGGCTTGCGGGTAACCCTGTTGCGGATAGCTCTCCTGTACCGGCGCCTGCGGGTAGCCCGATTGCGGGTAGTCGGCCTGCGGGTAAGCGGGCTGCTGGTAGCCCTGCTGCGGATAAGCCACGGGGTAAGCGCCACCCGCCTGCGTGCTGCTGCCATACGCGCCCGAATTGCCATAGGCCCCGTAGCCACCGTACCCGCCGCCATATGGCGCGCTCACGCAGCCGGCCAGGGCGCCCGCTGCAAGCAAGGCAAGCGCGGCGGTACGAAGGGGGAAAGAAGGGAAAGGCATCGGGAAAACTCCTGCGGTAGCAACGCGAGTGGGAATGCGCGCGAGTCTAGGGCCGCAGGGGCGCCTCGGGTGTCACCGAGGCTTGTGATTGGTAACCGCCTGTAACGGGGAATGCCTGACGGGTTAAAAAAACGCCGTTGCCCGCTTCAGCAGCGCTTCACTGGCGCTCAGGCGCGCTCCGCGCCGTCGTCGTTGAAGGCAGTGAGGCGTGCTACGCGGAAGGTGCCGCGCAGCGACTCCAGCTCGCTCCGGTGCAGCATGGCCAGCCGGTTAAGGAAGCGCTCGCCCTTGGCCATCAGGTGGACCTCGACAATGCGGCGGTCATCCGGGTTGGCCTTGCGCTTGACCAGCCCAGCCGCCTCGCAGCGATTGACCAGCGCGACCACGCCGTGCTGCTTGGCCTGCAAGCGCTCGGCAAGCTCGCCGATCGATGCCCAGTCCTTGCCGGCACAGCCGCGGATATGCAGCATCAGCAGGTATTGCTGCACGGTCAGCCCTTCGCTCTGGGCAGCATCTTCTGAAAACCGCAGGAAACGCCGCAGTTGGTAGCGAAAATCGGAAAGTGCCTCGAAATCCTGCTTGGCAAGCGGGGATTTGGATGCGGCAGGCTGGCGGGTCATAAGGGGCAGCGTCTGGGCGCTGGGGAACTTGGCTCGACGCCTATTATAGGGGCTGCCCCCGGCGGTCCCGCAGGCGTGCGGCAGTGTCAGGTTCCGGGGCCAGGCCAGGGTTTCGACCAGCGCTGGTGCGGGTATGGCAGAATCTGTGCATTCGCAGACACTCCTGACTGCAGACATCACACTTCCACCGGAACCGAAACCGATGTTCTCGGAAATCGCCCTTTTCCTGCTCGATACCGTCTTCAGCTTGTTCGGCATGGCGCTGCTGCTGCGCCTGTGGATGCAATGGACACGGCTGCCCACGCGCAACCCCGTCTCACAAGGCGTATTCCAGGTCACCGACTGGCTGGTGCGGCCCTTGCGCCGGTTCATCCCCGGCCTTGGCGGCATCGACTGGGCCACCGTGATCGGTGCCTGGCTGACCGCCCTGGCGTTCCTGCTGCTGGTGCTGCTGGTCTCCGGCGCCGACCCGCTGGCCTACCTGCCGCTGATCCTGCTGATCGCCGTGCTCAATGTGCTGAAGTGGGGTATCAGCATGGTGATGTGGGTCACGCTGCTGATGGCGATTCTGTCGTGGGTCAACCCGCACTCACCCGTCACGCCCGCCATCAACCACCTGACCGAGCCGCTGCTGCGCCCGATCCGCCGCGTGATTCCGCGCCTGGGCGGCTTCGATATCTCGCCGCTGGCGCTTTTCGTGATCGCGCAGATCCTGCTGATGATCATTGCCCGCCTTGGCGCGGGATTGTTCGGCGCGCGATTTGGCCTCTGAAGGCCTCTGAAGGCCTACAAAGACCCCTGAAGGTCTTTGAAGGCCCCTCCGGCAAGGGATGCCGATGAATGCCCCGGGCCCACACCCGGGGCATTGTTCATAGTGACGAACAGTGTTTTGGTGATTGACGCTTTTTCCTGGGCAGCTGTAGGCATACATTACGGCCAACGTGGAACACACCACGATATGCCCGAAGGAAGAAAAGCATCATGAAGACCCTCGCACAACCCCGCACCCTCGCCGTTTCCCTCCTCTGCGCCATCGGCCTGTCGATGGCCGCTGCCTCCGCGCACGCCAGCACGCCGGTTTCCGACCTGGCCCGCCTCGATGGCAGCATCGGCCGCACGGTCGACGCGTTCACCGACGGCGCCCGCAACGGCCCGCGCGACCCGTTCACCGACGGCGCCCGCAGCGGCCCGCGCGACCCCTACACCGACGGCGCCCGCGGCGTGAACGAGCCTCGCAGCAGCTTCAGCGACGGCGCCTGAGCGCAACCTGGCATTCGCCAGGTATGGAAGAGACAGCTAGATAGGTAGAAATAGTCAGAGATAGCTAGAGATAGTTAGAGAACGTCAGCAAGTGCTCACGATGTGAGCAACATTGTCAGCGCGGAAATGGGCAGGCCTGCCAGCCGCCCACCCCCAACCGCAATGACCCCCACAGCCGCGCCAGCCCTTACGGGCCGGGCGCGGCTGCGTCGTTCCGGTCCTGCAGTTCGGAGGCCATCATGGCTTCCACCGCCTCCATGAAGACGCGCACCTTGCGCGGCTGCAGCCGGCGATCGGGCAGCAAGGCAAAGACCCGCAGCGGCGGCGGCGGGTAGTCCGGCAGCACCTTCACCAGCCGTCCCTGGGCGACTTCTGCTTCGCAATAGATCAGCGACAGCCGGGCAATGCCAAGGCCGGCCAGGGCGCCCTGCAGCCGCAGCTCGGCGTTGGCGGTCTGCATGCGCGGCCGGATCGGTACCGCCACACGCTCGCCATCGCGGGTAAATTCCCACATGCCATCACCGGGCGTGGTCAGGGTTGGCAGGTTGGCAAGGTCTTCGGGCTGCAGTTGCAGCGGCAGGCCGGCGGCCAGCGCCGGCGCCGCGAACAGGCCGCGCTCCACATGATAGATGCGCCGCGCCACGGTCCCGGAATCGGGCAGGTCGGCATCGACCGCGACAAAGGCGACGTCGAATCCGTCACGAATGGGATCGACCATGCCTTGCGAGATCTCCACCTTCACGTCCAGTGCGGGGTGGGCCGCCAGCGTGCGGCAGATCACGCCACCCAGTTGCTGGGCGCCAAACTCGTATGGCGCGGCGATGCGCAGCACGCCTTGCACCCGCTCCTCGCGCGCCAGGGTTTCCTGGCGGATCTCACGCAGCCGCGCGAACAAGGGCGCCACGTCGCGGTACACCGCGCTGCCGGCGTCGGTCAGGCGCATGCGCCGGGTTGTGCGCTGGAGCAGCTTGGAGCCGATGGCCGACTCAAGCCGCGCAACTGCCGCCGAGACCCGGGACTTGGGGCAGTCGAGCTGCTCGGCCGCAGCCGTGAAAGTGCCTTGCTCCACCACGCAGCAGAAGGCTTCCCAATCGTTCCACTGGATTGTCTCGTTCACCAGGCGATGTTTCCTTTACAAGCTATGTTTCCCAAACGCGCGACATTATGCGCGCAGCGGGCGCGCCACTGGCGCGCACCCCGCATTTCCTCTACCCTTTCGGCCTTTCCGTGTGTATTCGGCAATCAGCCGAACCAACCGATGGCCAGCCCTGCCGCTCCCGACAATTCCGACCACCCGGCCACGGATGCTTCCGTGGCGCCCGCCGCCGCGCCGGGCCCGGAGAAGCCGAGCGATACCTATGTGCAGTCCTTTGCACGCGGGCTCTCGGTCATCCGTGCCTTTGACGCGCAGCACCCCGCCCAGACGCTGAGCGAGATCGCTCAGGCAAGCGGCCTGACGCGCGCCGGCGCGCGGCGCATTCTGCTGACCCTGGTCGGCCTGGGCTACGTGCGCGCCGATGGCCGCCTGTTCCGCCTGACCCCCAAGATCCTCGACCTGGGCTTCGCCTACCTGACCTCGATGCCGTTCTGGAATCTGGCCGAGCCGATCATGGAGGCGTTGTCGCAGGAGGTGCGTGAAAGCTGCTCGATCTCCGTGCTGGACGGCACCGAGATTGTCTATGTGCTGCGGGTGCCGGCGCGCAAGATCATGACGATCAACCTGTCCATCGGCAGCCGGCTTCCGGCCTATTGCTCGTCGATGGGCCGCGTGCTGCTGGCCGGCCTGCCGCTTGAGGAGCTCGACCGGGTGCTGGGCGCCAGCGAACTGCGCGCCCGTACCAGCCGCACCGTCACCGATCCTGCCGAGCTCAAGGCCATCATCGCCGGCATCCGCACGCGCGGCTGGGCCCAGAACGACCAGGAGCTGGAAGAAGGGCTGGTCTCGCTGGCCGCGCCGATCCGCAACCGTGCCGGCCAGGTCATCGCCGCCATCAATATCAGCGGCCAGGCCAACCGCACCAGCGCCGACGACATGGCCAGCAGCTTCCTGCCGCCGCTGCTGGCCGCCTCCGAGAAAATCTCGAACCTGATCAGCCTGCGGGGCTGATGCGTGATGGGCCAGCGCGCTTAGCGCGTGGGCGTTGCCGGCGCGGGCAGCTCGACGCTGCCGAACTCGGCCGAGCGGGTGCCCGGCAGCGGATGGTTGCCGGCACCGTGGTAGGCGAAGGCGACCGACAGCTTGACCGCTTCGGAAACGTTCTGGCCCGCGCTATGAAACAGCCGGCTATCGAACAGCAGCACGTCGCCGCGTTCCAGGGCCAGGGGCCGCACGCCTTGCAGCATGGCCTGGCTGGCCGGATGCGACTCGATCAGGAATTCGGCCGCATCGAGCTGGCCGGGTTCGAGCGCGACGGTGTGCGAGCCGGGAATCACGCGCAGCACGCCGTTGCTCTCATCCTCCCTGCCCAGCGCCAGCCACACCGTCACCAGCTCAGGGCGGGCAAATGACCAGTAGCGGGTATCACGGTGCCAGCCGGTCTGGCTGCCATAGTGCGGATGCTTGGTCATCACGCAGTTGTGGTGCGCGAGAGTCAGGCACACCGGCTCGCCCAGCAAGCTCGCCACCACCTGCGCCACCGCGGGATCGGCGGCCCAGGCACGGAACGCATCGTCGCGCCCATAGGCCTGGCGCAAGCGCCGCACCGTGGCCCCTCCAACGGCGTCGCGACTGGCGGGCGCGCCGGGATAGCCTAGCTCGGCTTCATATTCGACCGGCGCCGCCGCCGCGGCCAGTTGCGCGCGTGCGACCTGCTCGAGCTGGTCGCAGACCGCGGGCGGGGCAAAGCCGCGCAGCACGATATAGCCGTCTGCATGAAAGGCACGGTTGAGTTCGTTCAAGTCTGCAGCGGTCGGGGCGATGGCCGAAGCGATGGAAGCGGCGGAAACCTTGGAAGCCGTGGAAGCCACTTTGGAAGCGGCACCCGGCGGGACAGCAAGCGGGGAGTTCATTGCAGCAGATGAGGGGTTGGCTGGGCCGACAGCTTCGATAATGCCAGAAGCCGGGCGAATCGGCGCGCCCCGCGTATGTCGGGTGCGCGTTGCGTGCGCAAACAGACTGTTCCCGCGCCTGCGCGCGCCGCTACAATGGCCGGGTTCTCCCCCCGACCCGCAGGCTTCACGTGACAGCTCGCCCACGCATCGTCGCATCGCTCTCCGAGGCGGAAGCCCAGCTTGGCCGCATCGTCCTGGGCAAGCCCCGGCAGATCCGGCTGGCGCTGGCCTGCATGCTGGCACGTGGCCATCTGCTGCTGGAGGACCTGCCGGGCGTGGGCAAGACCACGCTCGCCCACGCGCTGGCGCGCACGTTGGGGTTGCAGTTCCAGCGCGTGCAGTTCACCAGCGACCTGTTGCCCGCCGACCTGATCGGCGTCTCCGTCTTCGTGCGCGACAGCGCGGAATTCCGCTTCCATCGCGGCCCCGTGTTCGCGCAGGTGGTGCTTGCCGACGAGATCAACCGCGCCACCCCCAAGACGCAGAGCGCCCTGCTGGAGGCGATGGCCGAGGGACAGGTCACCCACGACGGCGTCACCCATGCCTTGCCGTCCCCGTTCTTCGTCATCGCCACGCAAAATCCGCTGGACCAGATCGGCACGCACGCCTTGCCCGAATCCCAGCTCGACCGCTTCACCATGCGCCTGTCGCTGGGTTATCCCGATCCGGCTTTCGAGCGCGTGCTCTACCTCGGCGGGGCAGCGCCCGCGGCCGGCACGCCAGTGATGGATGCCGAGCAGGTGGCCGCGCTGCAGCAGGCCGCGGCCCAGGTCTATGCCGGCCCGGCACTGGTGGACTACGCCCTGGCGCTGGTGCAGGCCACGCGCGCGCACTCTGCCTTTGCCGCCGGGCTGTCGCCGCGGGCAGGCCTGGCGCTGCTGGCCTGCGCGCGCGCCTGGGCGCTGCTGCACCAGCGCGACAGCGTGCTGCCCGAAGACGTGCAGGCGGTCTTCATGCCGGTAGCGGGCCACCGGCTGCTGCCGTCCGGCGCAGCCGGCGGTGGCCAGGAGGCGCTTACCCGCCTGCTGGCCGACATAGCCATTCCCTGACGCCCGATGGCACGCGGCCGGCCGTTTTCCTCGCCGGGCACGGCATCCCCGGCCGCGCCTGGCCCCAAGCGGCAGGCATGGGCGTCGCCACCCTGGCTGCAGCGCCGTCGCGCACCCCGGCAAGGCGTGGTAACGCTCGACCGCCGTCACCTGTACATCCTGCCCACCCGGGCCGGCCTGGGTTTCTCGGTCCTGCTGATGGCCATGCTGCTGACCTCGCTGAACTACAACATCAGCCTGGGCTTCGCCCTTACCTTCCTGCTCGGCGGCATCGGCATGGCCTGCATGTGGCAGGCCTACCGCAACCTGCTCGACATGACGGTGGCCGGAGCCAGCGCGGCGCCAGCCTTTGCCGGCGAGCCGGCCGCATTCAGCCTGCGCATTTCAGGCAGCGACGCACCGGTGCGCATCGGCGTGGAGGCCAGCCTGCCGGCCCAGGCTGGCGCGCTGCCTGCCCGCCTGAGCCTGGCACGGGATGCCTCCGGCCAGCTGACCTTGCACATGCCCACCAGCCAGCGCGGCTGGCTGGCGCTGCCGCGCGTCACGCTGTCGAGCCGTTTTCCGCTGGGCTTGTTCCGGGTGTGGAGCTATGCCGACCTGCCGCTAGCCGCG
This sequence comes from Cupriavidus basilensis, assembly GCF_008801925.2. Lineage (NCBI taxonomy): Bacteria > Pseudomonadati > Pseudomonadota > Betaproteobacteria > Burkholderiales > Burkholderiaceae > Cupriavidus > Cupriavidus basilensis. The sequence continues at coordinate 3,041,084 of NZ_CP062804.1, forward strand.
CTGGTCTACCCAAAGCCGGAACCTGGCGCACCGCCTCTGCCTTTTGCCGCACAGCCCGACGACGATGGCGCGGCGTCCTTGCCCTCGGACGATGGCACGGATCAGTTGCGGCGCTACCGCAGCGGCGATCCGCTGCATCGCATCGCCTGGAAACATAGCGCGCGCACCGGCCGCTGGCTGAGCCGCACCGGCGAGGCCGGCAGCCTGCCGACCTGCTGGCTGGACTGGCAGGCCCTGCCGCAACAACTCGGCATTGAGGCAAGGCTATCGCGCCTGTGCGCCTGGGTGGTGGCCGCGGGCGACACCATGGAGATCGGCCTGCGGCTGCCCGGGGTCGAGATCCCGCCCGGGCGCGGCGGCGCGCATCGCCGCGCCTGCCTCGAAGCCCTGGCCCTGTGGCCGGGACGCGCCGGTCAAGCCCCGCCGGAGGGCGCACCGTGAAGCTGCCGCCGCGCCCCCTTGCGCACGAAGAGCATGGCCTGCTGCTGGGCCAGCTGGCATTGGTGCTAGCGCCGCAAGCGCGCAGCCTGCCGGTGACCATCAGTGTCTTGCTGGTCTTGCTGCTGGCGTGGCGCTGGCTGTTGTGGCACCAGCGCGCGCCGCTGCCCTCGCGCCTCATGCTCGGGATCATCGCGGGGCTGGTGATGCTGGTGGCCGCCGCACTGGTCTGGCAGGCCGGCGGCAACATGGGACGCGACCTGTCGGTGGCGTTGCTGGGCGCCTTCGTCGTGCTCAAATTGCTGGAGTGCCGGGTGCTGGCCGATGCCACGCTGGTTACCCAGCTGTGCTTTTACCTGCTGCTGAGCCTGTACCTGTTCGACCAGCCATTCTGGCTGGCCTTGTACAGCCTTGCCATTGCCGCCTGGCTGCTGCGCAACTGGCTCTTCCTGGGGCATCCCGAGGCACGGGGCTATCTTGCCGTGTGGCCGTTGCTCGGCCGCCTGACGCTGATCGGGCTGCCCTGGGCGCTGCTGCTCTTTGTCTTGTTTCCGCGCCTGGATCGCCCACTGTGGCGGCTGCCGCAAGCCGAGGCCGTGGCCACTACCGGCATCAGCGACACCATGAGCCCGGGCAGCGTGAGCCGGCTCACCCAGTCGACCGAAGTCGCACTGCGCGCCGACGTGCAAGGCGGCCCGTTGCCGGCCAGTGCCCTGTACTGGCGCGCGCTGGTGCTGTGGCAATTCGATGGACAGACCTGGCGGCCATCGCCCCTGCGGCAGCGGCGCGCGCAGCCGGCGCCGGCCTTGCCGGCGGCCGATGACACGGCTGCGGATGCCGGGCGCGGCGAGACGGTTGGCAACGCCCCGGCCAACGGGATCGTCAACTACAGCATCACGCTGGAGCCCAACCAGCACGCGTGGCTGTTCCTGCTCGACCGTGGCCAGGCGATCGCCCCCGGTGCCGGCGCGGTGATCAATGCCGACGGGGAGTTTTTTACGCGCGACCCGGTCGACCGGCGCCTGCGCTACCGCGCGCGTTCGGCTCCGGCCGCAGCGCAGCCGCTCGATCTGGCGACGCGAGAGCTGGCACTGGCATTGCCGCCGGGCAACCCGCGCACGCGGGAGCTCGCCGCCGCGTGGGCGGAGCAATATCCGGATCCCGCCCAGCGGGCGCGGGCCGCGCTGCGGCTGTTTGCCGCCGAGCCGTTCAGCTACACGCTCTCGCCCTCGCCGCTTGGCCACGAGCAGGTCGACAGTTTCCTGTTCGACACGCGACGTGGCTTTTGCGAGCATTACGCCAGCAGCTTCGTGTTCCTGATGCGCGCAGCCGGCGTGCCGGCGCGCGTGGTCACCGGCTATCTCGGCGGCGAGTACAACCCCATCGGCGGCAATTACATCGTGCGGCAGGCCGACGCCCACGCATGGGCGGAAATCTGGCTCGAGGGACGCGGCTGGGTGCGCGTCGATCCCACCAGCGCGGTGGCGCCAAGCCGGGTCGAGCGCGGCATCGACGCCGCGCTGGAGGCCAGCGAGATCGAAGCGCTGCACGCGATGCGAGACCCGGGCTGGCTGCGGAACCTGCGCTGGGGCATGGACGGCATGGTCTACACCTGGCAGCGCTGGGTATTGCAATACGATCGCGGCCAGCAGGCACGGCTGATGCAGCAGCTCGGCATCGGCGACAGCGTGCCGCAGGTCCTGCTGGGCGGACTGGCGGCGCTGAGCCTGCTGGCGCTCGTGCCACTCGTGCTCAGGCGCCGCCGGATCGATCCGGTGCAAGCCGCCTACGCGCGCTTCTGCCGCCAGCTGTCACGCCACGGTTGCGTGCGCTCACCGTCCGAAGGGCCCCAGGATTTTGCAGCGCGGGCCGCCCACGCCCTCCCGACTGCGGCGCTGGCAGTGCAGGACTTCAGCGATCGCTACACCAGGCTGCGCTACGGCCGCCTGGCACCGGAGCAGCGCTCGGCCGAGCTTGCCGGGCTGCGTCTGGCGCTGCGGCGGCTTTGCCGTCACCTCGCTCGCCGAAGATAGCGAGCGCCGGGAGGCATCGGCACCCGACTTGTTTCAGATGATATAATTACGTTTGTAATTATATTGCCGGAACGGCTCCGTTGCTCCGGCATCACCTGACTCCCCGCCATGTCCTTCGAAGACCGCATTGACCGCTTCTGCGCGGGCCATCCGGAAGCGCCGCGCGACCTGATCCTGGCTTCCCGGCTGCTTATGCGCACCGCACGTCTGTTGCGCAGCCACATCGATCGCGCGCTAGCGCCCTTCGAGCTGGACCTGCAGCAATACCTCGCCATCAGCCTGCTCGCCACCGACGACAACCAGCCCAGCCTGCCGTCCGAGCTCGGCATCACCCTCGACGCCACACGCACGCAGATGACCCGGCTGATGGACGGCCTCGAAGCGCGCGGCCTGGTGCGCCGGCACGCCTCGGCGCAGGACCGCCGCAGCACCGAGCTGGTACTGACAGCCGCCGGCCACCGCATGCTGGAGCGTGCCGCCCCTGCCGTGCACGCGGCCTACGCCGAGGCCTGGGGGCCGGTAGGCGAAAGCGGCCTGGCCGCTGCCACACGTGCGCTCAACCGGATGCACCAGAACCTGCTGACGCGGGAACCATGAAAACCGTGTCTGCGTTACGGCCGCTGCGGCTCGGCCTGCGATGGCTGCGCCTGCTCAGCCACCGGCAGCGCCAGACCCTGGTGATGTTGCTGCTTGCGCTGGCCACCTCGGTGGAGTTCCTTGAGAACATCATGTTCGTGTTCGCATCGAGCCATATCGTTGGCGGCGTCGATGCCGATCCGCGCAGCTTCGCCCTGGTCCAGGCCGCGTACGCCGTGGGCAGCATGTTGATGATCCTCAAGCAGCAGTGGCTGGCGCAGCGCTTTGGCTATCGCTACTACCTCACCGGCGCGCTGTTGATCTTCATGGCGGGCACGCTGGCGGCGGCCACCAGCCATTCGCTACCGCAGCTGGTGGGCGCGCGCTTTGTACAGGGCGTGGGCGGCGGGGCGCTGTTTACCAGCTGCCGCATCCTGGTCAATGTGATGTTCGCGCCGGCCGACCGGCCGCGCGCTTCGCGCATCTTCATGCTGGGGATCTTTGCCGCCTCCGCGCTGGCGCCCGCCATGGCAGCTGAGCTGATCGAGCGCGGCGTGTGGCAGGACGTGTTCTACGGCGTGCTGCCCTTCGCCGCGCTGGCAACGCTGGGGGCGTGGCTGCTGCTGCCGGACGCCGAGCCGCGCGAGGACGATCCCGGCCCCGCGCTGGGCCCGCTGCTACTGTTCGGCGCAGCGGTGGTGACCCTGCAAGCCGCCATGACGGAGGCGCGCTTCGATATCTTCTCGCACCCGCTGCGGCTGGCGCTGATCTGCGCGGCGGGTGTCGGACTGCTGACGGGGTTTCTCTGGCAGCAATGGCATCACAGCACGCCGGTGCTCCATCTGCGCGCGCTGCGCAATCCGGTCTACCTGACCGGGCTGGCCATGTATTTTGTTTACTACCTGATCAGCAACCTGAGCAGCTACGTGTTCCCGATCTACGCCGAGCAGGCGCTCGGGCTGCCGCTGGCGACCACCGGCTGGCTCAACACCTTTGCCGCCACGGTCAGCCTGGCCGGGATCTTCGTCTACCTGCGCCTGGCCCCAAAACTGCCGCACAAGAAGCCGCTGATGGCAAGCGGCCTGCTTCTGATGGCCGGAGCCACGTGGTGGTTTTCGTCGATGCCGCCCAACGCCGGCCCGTCGGCGCTGGCGTGGGGACTGGTGGGCAAGGGCCTGTTTGGCGTGATGGTCATCATCCCGATTGCCGGCCTCACCTTCCGCTCGCTGGCCGGCGACGATTTCGCCCACGGCTACCGCAGCAAGAACCTGCTGCGCCAGATCGCCGCGTCCTTCGCGTCTGCGCTCGGCGCCGTGCTTTTGCAGAACCGGCAGTTCGCGGTACACACGAGCTTGACCGGCGCTCTTGGCCAGCACACGGCCGAGACGCAGCAGTGGATGGCGGCCGCCCAGGCAACCATGAGCGCGCGTGGGCTGGATCCGGGCCATGCCTATCAAGCCGCGCTGGCGCAACTTGCCGGCCTGGTCGATACGCAGGCCAGGCTGATTGCCTGCGAGGATCTGTATCGGCTGATCGCGGCACTTGCCCTGACGGCTGCAGTCTTCATGCTGGCGCAACGCCGTCTCGATTGAAGCGCGCTTGGTGCAAGACTGGGAGTTGGATGCCGGGGCGCGTGCAGATCTGTCTGCCGCACAGGCTACGCAGTGTCGGCCCGAGGGGCTGGAGCAGCGTGTTGGATCTGGTAAATCTGGCTGAATCTGGCTGGCATGCCGGAGCGGATCGCTCCGGGGAGTCGCGGCGCGGGGCGCGCGCGGCTGTCGCTTTCCGAGAAAGCGTCGGGTCGGCTAGTTAATCGGTTCTAGTGGCTCTAGTCAGAACAGAGCGAGCTGGCGCATGCCAAAGCCGATGGTCTCTTCCACGCGCATGCGGGCGTGAGCGAGCGAGCCCTCCGCACCGGAGTAATTGCCTGCGGCCCAGTGATAGACCACCGGCATGTCGCCACGATCGGACAGGCGAACTTCGCCCAGTTTCTCGCCGCGCTCATTGCGGTAGAAATGCGAACGGTAGCCACGCTCCCAGTGCGGGGCTTCAGCTTTCTTGCGTCGGCGCGGGGTGGGCGAGGCTTGCGGCAGGCGCCGCGCTCTCTCGGTACCCGTGGTCGCGGACGCGCGGGTGAAATCCAACTGCATAGACTTCCTTGTGTCATCGAGTCTGCAGGACAATTTCGCATTAATGGCCCGGGATGGTCAAGGCCGTTGCTGCGTGTCCTGCTTCGCAGTCGAGATGATACCTGTTACCGCGCGTTCTGGCAGCCCTATTGCACCGGAATTCGGCGTCCACTAAGGCTTGGCGGGCCGACACGTATACCTTCGCGCCGGCCCGTCCGCCATTTATGCCGAGGTTAACTCGGGGGTTAACTTCGCGGTTAACTCCGTGACTAACTCCGTGGCCGCCTTTGCAGTTAACCCAGGTCCAGAGGGATAAAGATACGGGCATCGTCACGTTGCACCAGCAGTGCAACCTGCTTGCCGGACTTCGCTACCAGGGCCCGCAACTGCTCCGCCGAGCTGATCGGCGTGCCATTGATGGACAGGATGACGTCACCCGGCTGGATGCCCACCTTGGCCGCAGGGCCAGCGACATCTTCGACCACCAGCCCGCCGTCTATCCCGCTGTCCCGCCTCTCGGTCGGGCTCAGCGAGCGGACCGCCAGGCCAAGCTTGCCGCCGGCGTCATTGGCGGGAGTCTTGCCGGCAACTGCCGCATCCTTGGCCGTGCCGACCTTCACCGTCAAGGTCAGCGGCTCGCCCTTGCGGATCACCTTCAGCGAAGCCTGCGTGCCCGGCGCGAGGTCGGCCACATGCTCAGGCAAGTCTCCGGAATGGTCGATCACGTCGTTGCCAAGCTGCACGATCACGTCGCCCGGCTTGAGGCCAGCTTTGGCGGCGGGGCTGTCCGGCTCCACCGAGTTGACCAGCGCACCGCTAGGCTTCGGCAGCCCGAACGATTGCGCCAGGGCCTGGTTGACCTCCTGCACGCCGATGCCGAGACGGCCGCGGGTGACCTTGCCATGCGCCACCAACTGCGCCTGCACCTTGGTGGCCACGTCGATCGGAATCGAGAACGACAACCCCTGGTAGCCGCCAGTCTGGCTGTAGATCTGCGAATTGATACCGATCACTTCGCCCCGCTGGTTGAACAGAGGGCCGCCAGAGTTGCCGGGATTCACGGCCACATCGGTCTGGATGAATGGCACATAGGTGTCATCGGGCAAGGAGCGCGATTTCGCGCTGACGATGCCGCCGGTGACCGTATTCTCGAAACCATAAGGCGAGCCGATGGCCAGCACCGGCTCACCCACGCGTACGCGCGAGGGGTCGCCCAGGCGCACGGTCGGCAGATCCTTGGCGTCGATCTTGATCACCGCGACATCCGTTTGCGCATCGGCACCCAGCACCTTGGCCTTGAATTCACGGCGGTCGGTCAGCTTGACCGTCACTTCCTGCGCGCCATCCACCACGTGCGCATTGGTCAGGATCAGGCCATCGGGGCTGACGATAAAGCCCGAGCCGAGGCCACGCACAAGTTGCTGCTGGCCATTCTGCGGCCCTTGGAACTGCGGGCCGAATCGCTTGAAGAACTGGAACAGGGGATCATCCGGGTCCATGCCCTGCGGTACCTGTGCCGAAGCACGCTGGGCGCGCGCGGTAACACTGATATTGACTACTGCCGGACCGTACTGGTCGACAATGCTCGAGAAGTCGGTGGGCGCGGCAACGGCCAGGGGCTGGGCCGAGGCCGTTACGGGTGCCTGCGCGGCATATCCCGGCGTGATGACTTCCTTCTGCAGATAGGTGTATCCCCCGGCGAGAGCGGCCAGGGCAGCAATGCCAATGGCGGAGCGTGCAAGCGTCTGGCGAATCATGGCGTTTTTCCTTTCTTGGTTACCTCAGGCGTCCGGGCTATCTGGACGCGACAGGACCATCCTAAAGGCCGATCCTTAAACCAGACTTAAGGACGCGTGGAAGGCACTGCCGGGATCAAGAAGGATGCCCCCGATGCGGGGGCATTCAAGGTGCGAGGGTAATGCTCAAGCAAGATCGGCGGCTGGCGCATCGCGCATCTCTGTCGCCAATTGTGCGCAAAAACTCCGCTTCTGCGCGGAAGTCAGCCGCTTCGCCGCCGCTTCTGCCTTTGAGGCTTCCGAGCGATTGTCGAAACGCTGCCAGCCCAGAATCCTGATGGGCTTGCGCGATCGCGTATATTTAGCGCCCGTTCCTGCCAGATGTTGGGCGAAGCGCCGCTCCACATCCGTGGTGATACCGGTGTAGATCGTGTTGCCCTCGCATTCGAGCAGGTAAAGAAACCACGGGGCTTCGCCGTCGGCTGGCATTCGAAATGAGCTAAAGAGAGGGTGGCAAGGTGGCCGGAGCGGCAATTATGCTTGCGAGCGTCATGTTTCGCAGCCGCAAAATCGTTGCGGCAAATCACAGCCACAAATCCGCAGCCGTAAAAGCAAAACCCCCCAGTACTTTCGTACTGGGGGGTTTCAAGGGAGAGCCTGGCGATTACCTACTTTCACACGGGTATCCGCACTATCATCGGCGTGGAGTCGTTTCACGGTCCTGTTCGGGATGGGAAGGGGTGGTTCCAACTCGCTATGGTCACCAGGCATAAACGGTGGCCGCGTTGAGGTGTGCTCAACGCAGCGAATAGGGATGTAGTAGGGGTTGTGCGTATCGGCCAAGCTGCTTGTTACTGCGGCAGCGGCACGCGACACTCACACCAGGTAGAAACACACTGGTTATAGGATCAAGCCTTACGGGCAATTAGTACTGGTTAGCTTAACGCATTACTGCGCTTCCACACCCAGCCTATCAACGTCCTGGTCTCGAACGACCCTTCAAGGAGCTCAAGGCTCCAGGGAATCCTCATCTTCAGGCGAGTTTCCCGCTTAGATGCTTTCAGCGGTTATCTCTTCCGTACATAGCTACCCTGCGATGCCTCTGGCGAGACAACAGGTACACCAGCGGTACGTCCACTCCGGTCCTCTCGTACTAGGAGCAGCCCCCGTCAAGATTCCAACGCCCACGGCAGATAGGGACCAAACTGTCTCACGACGTTTTAAACCCAGCTCACGTACCTCTTTAAATGGCGAACAGCCATACCCTTGGGACCGGCTACAGCCCCAGGATGAGATGAGCCGACATCGAGGTGCCAAACACCGCCGTCGATATGAACTCTTGGGCGGTATCAGCCTGTTATCCCCAGAGTACCTTTTATCCGTTGAGCGATGGCCCTTCCATTCAGAACCACCGGATCACTATGTCCTGCTTTCGCACCTGCTCGACTTGTCGGTCTCGCAGTTAAGCACGCTTTTGCCATTGCACTTTAGGTACGATGTCCGACCGTACCAAGCGTACCTTCGAACTCCTCCGTTACACTTTGGGAGGAGACCGCCCCAGTCAAACTGCCTACCATGCACTGTCCCCGACCCGGATTCACGGGCCAAGGTTAGAACCTCAAACAAACCAGGGTGGTATTTCAAGGACGGCTCCACGCAGACTAGCGTCCACGCTTCAAAGCCTCCCACCTATCCTACACAGATCGGTTCAAAGTCCAATGCAAAGCTACAGTAAAGGTTCATGGGGTCTTTCCGTCTAGCCGCGGGGAGATTGCATCATCACAAACACTTCAACTTCGCTGAGTCTCGGGAGGAGACAGTGTGGCCATCGTTACGCCATTCGTGCAGGTCGGAACTTACCCGACAAGGAATTTCGCTACCTTAGGACCGTTATAGTTACGGCCGCCGTTTACCGGGACTTCAATCAAGAGCTTGCACCCCATCATTTAATCTTCCGGCACCGGGCAGGCGTCACACCCTATACGTCCACTTTCGTGTTTGCAGAGTGCTGTGTTTTTATTAAACAGTCGCAGCCACCATTTTATTGCAACCCCTTCACCCTCCTGGCGCAGGCCAGTCAAGCTACAAGGGCGTACCTTATCCCGAAGTTACGGTACCAATTTGCCGAGTTCCTTCTCCCGAGTTCTCTCAAGCGCCTTAGAATACTCATCTCGCCCACCTGTGTCGGTTTGCGGTACGGTCTCGTATGACTGAAGCTTAGAGGCTTTTCTTGGAACCACTTCCAATTGCTTCGCAGCACTAGGCCGCTCGCCCCACATCCTTGAATTCCGCGCCCGGATTTGCCTAAGCGCCTTCTCCAATGCAGGGACCGGGACTTCCAACACCCGGACAACCTTCCGCGATCCGTCCCCCCATCGCATCATACGACGGTGCAGGAATATTAACCTGCTTCCCATCAGCTACGCATCTCTGCCTCGCCTTAGGGGCCGACTCACCCTACGCCGATGAACGTTGCGTAGGAAACCTTGGGCTTACGGCGAGGGGGCTTTTCACCCCCTTTATCGCTACTCATGTCAGCATTCGCACTTCTGATACCTCCAGCATCCTTTACAAGACACCTTCACAGGCTTACAGAACGCTCTCCTACCATGCACTTACGTGCATCCGCAGCTTCGGTGACTGGCTTAGCCCCGTTACATCTTCCGCGCAGGACGACTCGATCAGTGAGCTATTACGCTTTCTTTAAAGGATGGCTGCTTCTAAGCCAACCTCCTGACTGTTTTAGCCTTCCCACTTCGTTTCCCACTTAGCCAATCTTAGGGACCTTAGCTGGCGGTCTGGGTTGTTTCCCTCTTGACACCGGACGTTAGCACCCGATGTCTGTCTCCCGTGATTGCACTCTTCGGTATTCGGAGTTTGCTATGGCGGGGTAATCAGCAATAGACCCCCCAACCATGACAGTGCTCTACCCCCGAAGGTGAGACACGAGGCACTACCTAAATAGTTTTCGGAGAGAACCAGCTATTTCCAGACTTGTTTAGCCTTTCACCCCTATCCACAGCTCATCCCCTAACTTTTCAACGTTAGTGGGTTCGGTCCTCCAGTACGTGTTACCGCACCTTCAACCTGGCCATGGATAGATCGTCTGGTTTCGGGTCTACACCCAGCGACTGAACGCCCTATTCGGACTCGCTTTCGCTACGCCTTCCCTAATCGGTTAAGCTTGCCACTGAATGTAAGTCGCTGACCCATTATACAAAAGGTACGCCGTCACCCGTTTCCAGGCTCCGACTGTTTGTATGCATGCGGTTTCAGGATCTATTTCACTCCCCTCCCGGGGTTCTTTTCGCCTTTCCCTCACGGTACTGGTTCACTATCGGTCGATCACGAGTATTTAGCCTTGGAGGATGGTCCCCCCATCTTCAGACAGGATTTCACGTGTCCCGCCCTACTTGTCGTACACCTAGTTCCACAACGCTGTTTTCGCATACAGGGCTATCACCTGCTATGGCCGGGCTTTCCATCCCGTTCTGCTAACAATGCTGCTAAAGAGTACAAGGCTCTTCCCATTTCGTTCGCCACTACTCTGGGAATCTCGGTTGATTTCTGTTCCTGCAGCTACTTAGATGTTTCAGTTCGCCGCGTTCGCTTCCCTGACCTATGTATTCAGTCAGGGATGACCCATTCGGGCCGGGTTTCCCCATTCGGACATCTCCGGATCAAAGCTTGTTTGCCAGCTCCCCGAAGCTTTTCGCAGGCTACCGCGTCCTTCATCGCCTGTGATCGCCAAGGCATCCACCACATGCACTTGTTCGCTTGACCCTATAACGAGTGTGTCTCAAACTTGCGTTCAAGCCGTGCTCGCTACAGGATGAGTTCTCGCATTTGTGCCGTATTCCAAGTCATCTTTCGATCACTTAAATACATTTTGGTTGATACAATCACAACCCGGTATCGTGTTTTTACTGCAGCGTCTCATCAACGCTCACGACACCTTTACTACATCCCATATTGTTAAAGAACAGCCGTGCGAAACTGCGTCTCGCAACGTCTTGGCCAAGGCCAAAGGCAAACGCTCAATCCTAAGCGCTTGCCTTTGACGACCAATCCAAGGTGCACACCGAAGTGCGAGGTAATTGGTGGAGGATGACGGGATCGAACCGACGACCCCCTGCTTGCAAAGCAGGTGCTCTCCCAGCTGAGCTAATCCCCCAATTTACTTCTGTCCGGAGGTTCGGCTTCGAACCACCATCCGTAACTTGGTGGGTCTGGTAGGACTTGAACCTACGACCCCCGCCTTATCAAGACGGTGCTCTAACCACCTGAGCTACAGACCCTTGGCTGTAACAGCAAACAAACCGATAAGTGTGAACGCTCGACTTAAGATGCACGCTCTTGAAAGGAGGTGATCCAGCCGCACCTTCCGATACGGCTACCTTGTTACGACTTCACCCCAGTCATGAACCCTGCCGTGGTAATCGCCCTCCTTGCGGTTAGGCTAACTACTTCTGGCAAAACCCACTCCCATGGTGTGACGGGCGGTGTGTACAAGACCCGGGAACGTATTCACCGCGGCATGCTGATCCGCGATTACTAGCGATTCCAGCTTCACGTAGTCGAGTTGCAGACTACGATCCGGACTACGATGCGTTTTCTGGGATTAGCTCCCCCTCGCGGGTTGGCAACCCTCTGTACGCACCATTGTATGACGTGTGAAGCCCTACCCATAAGGGCCATGAGGACTTGACGTCATCCCCACCTTCCTCCGGTTTGTCACCGGCAGTCTCTCTAGAGTGCTCTTGCGTAGCAACTAAAGACAAGGGTTGCGCTCGTTGCGGGACTTAACCCAACATCTCACGACACGAGCTGACGACAGCCATGCAGCACCTGTGTCCACTTTCCCTTTCGGGCACCTGATGCATCTCTGCTTCGTTAGTGGCATGTCAAGGGTAGGTAAGGTTTTTCGCGTTGCATCGAATTAATCCACATCATCCACCGCTTGTGCGGGTCCCCGTCAATTCCTTTGAGTTTTAATCTTGCGACCGTACTCCCCAGGCGGTCAACTTCACGCGTTAGCTACGTTACTGAAGAAATGAATCCCCAACAACTAGTTGACATCGTTTAGGGCGTGGACTACCAGGGTATCTAATCCTGTTTGCTCCCCACGCTTTCGTGCATGAGCGTCAGTGACGTCCCAGGGGGCTGCCTTCGCCATCGGTATTCCTCCACATCTCTACGCATTTCACTGCTACACGTGGAATTCTACCCCCCTCTGACATACTCTAGCCTTGCAGTCACAAGCGCCATTCCCAAGTTGAGCTCGGGGATTTCACGCCTGTCTTACAAAACCGCCTGCGCACGCTTTACGCCCAGTAATTCCGATTAACGCTCGCACCCTACGTATTACCGCGGCTGCTGGCACGTAGTTAGCCGGTGCTTATTCTTCCGGTACCGTCATCCCCCCGCCGTATTAGGGCAAGGGATTTCTTTCCGGACAAAAGTGCTTTACAACCCGAAGGCCTTCTTCACACACGCGGCATTGCTGGATCAGGGTTGCCCCCATTGTCCAAAATTCCCCACTGCTGCCTCCCGTAGGAGTCTGGGCCGTGTCTCAGTCCCAGTGTGGCTGATCGTCCTCTCAGACCAGCTACTGATCGTCGCCTTGGTGGGCCTTTACCCCACCAACTAGCTAATCAGACATCGGCCGCTCCTATCGCGCGAGGCCTTACGGTCCCCCGCTTTCACCCTCAGGTCGTATGCGGTATTAGCTAATCTTTCGACTAGTTATCCCCCACGACAGGGCACGTTCCGATGTATTACTCACCCGTTCGCCACTCGCCACCAGGATTGCTCCCGTGCTGCCGTTCGACTTGCATGTGTAAGGCATGCCGCCAGCGTTCAATCTGAGCCAGGATCAAACTCTTCAGTTTAATACCTGTGTGATCCTTCGGTTTCCCTATGGATCTCGCTCTTTCGAGCGGTCGCTCACTCTCAGAAAACTGACTGGCTACGTCCGCGATTTGCACCCCGGACATAACCAACATGTTTTACTGTGCGAGCACTTTATAACTTGTAAGCTAAAAGACCGAAGTCTTCCGCATCCGCTATCAAGCGCCCACACTTATCGGTTGTTTGTTTGTTAAAGAACTGACCGCGGCTCGCTTTGCTTACCGCGTCGCTGCGTTTGCTGCAGCAGAGAAACGAGATTATGAAGCGTGATCATCGTTTCGTCAACAGGTTTTTTCTTCAGCTCGCCGCGCCGTTCGCGCCGCCAACCTCCCCTGCCGACCCCGCAACCCTTGTCCCGTCTGCTTTGCAGCGGTGTTTCGTGTTGCGAGGGGGCGAATCATAGGCGTCTCCCCGGACCTTGGCAATCGTTTTCTTGAATTTCTTCAGAACAATCTGTGACACGGTGATGAAGCAGGCTTCCGTGCCCCGGCGCAGGGTCGCGCGACTGCCATCTCCATCTATTAGAATCCACGAATGCCTGACCTTCCTATCTACCAGCAGCCATCGCACCAGCCGGCGAATGCGCCCCGGCATCTGGATGCGCAGGCGCTGGCGGCAGCACTTTCACGTCCGATTGTCTTTGTCGACCTGGAAACGACAGGCGCTGACGGCACCCGGGATCGTATTACCGAGATTGGCGTCGTGGAAGTGGGACCGGACGGCATCGTCGAATGGGACACCCTGATAGACCCTGGCATTGGCATCCCACCCTTTATCCAGCAACTGACCGGCATTACCGACGACATGGTGCGAGGGCGGCCAAGCTTCGAGTCGCTGGCGGAAACGCTCGGGGAGCGGCTGCAAGGCAAGCTCTTCGTGGCGCACAACGCACGTTTCGACTATGGCTTTCTCAAGAATGAGTTCCGCCGCGTCGGCGTCACCTTTCGCGCCGATGTCCTGTGCACGTTACGGCTCTCGCGCTCGCTGTTTCCCTCGGCAGCGCGTCACGGGCTGGACGCGCTGATCGCCCGGTTCGAGTTGCAGCCCAAAGGCCGGCACCGGGCTCTCGCCGACGCCGAGCTGTTGTGGCAATTCTGGCAGAAGGTCCACGAGCTCTACACGATAGACCTGGTCGAATCCGCAGTGCAGTCGCTGATCAAGCGGGCAAGCCTGCCTGCCGGGCTCGAAGAAACCGCGCTGGATGACGTTCCCGACACCCCGGGCGTCTATCTCTTTTATGGCGACCAGGACATGCCTCTCTATATAGGGAAGAGCATCCACCTGCGCCAGCGCATTGGCGCGCATTTCTCCGGCGATCATCGTGCGACCCTGGAAATGCGGCTAGCGCGCACGGTGCGCCGCGTCGAATGGCGCGAGACCGGCGGTGAGACCGGCGCGCTGCTGCTGGAAGCGCACCTGATCAAGACGATGCAGCCGCTGCACAACCAGATGTTGCGCCAGAATGCCGCGCTCTACGCGTGGGAACTGCCCCCCGGGCTGAGCGCGCCGATACTGCGCTCGGATCGCAACACCGATTTCAGCCGGCACCCTAATCTATATGGCGCCTTTCCCAGCCGGGCCAGCGCCCAGGCCCGGCTAGCCGAACTGGCCCAAACCCATCAGCTCTGCCAGGTCGCCCTCGCCCAGGAAAAAACCGCGCGGCGCGGCCTGCCCTGCTTCGCGCGTCAACTGCACCGCTGCCTGGGCGCATGCACTGGCGACGAGTCCCTCGCAGCGCACCGCGAGCGGGCGGTCACCGCACTGGCCAACCTGGCGATCCAGCCCTGGCCGTTCGCGGGCGCAGTGGCATGGCGCGAGCAGCACGGCCCCAAGGCGTGGTGGCATGTCCTGGAAGACTGGTGCTACCTGGGCTCGGTGCCCACGCTGGCGGAGGCGCCAGGCTTGTTGTCCTCGCCCGCGCGCTTTGACCTGGACACCTATCAGATCCTGGCGCCGAGGCTGCCGGCCTTGCTCGCCGGTGCCGTTGCGCTGGAAGCGGTGCGGCGATTCGAGCTGCAACCACCGGCCGCGCCCCGGCCGGAAACACAGCCGCAGACTACATCGCCCACCGCGGCGCCCCACCGGCGCAAGCCGCCAAGCCCAGACCAACAGACCTTGTCTTTCTTCGAGCGCTAGGCCGGACGACTGCCGGGCAGCCAGCCCATAGCCCACAAACGGTATACCGAATATTCATCAATCACGCACCGCCAAGGTGCGCGGCGCCTAGCTCCTCCATCCCGCGAACCCCGTATTTGTGCCGAAGTCTGCTGCATTGCACCAGAACGCGGCGAATTGTTGGCGTTCGAACATTTGCCTTGCCCTCGGCAATTTAATGAATATAGTATACCGATTCTGGAGGCAAACCCGATTGCCGCCAACCCGGGCGCCATAGCAGCGCCCTCCCCAATACGGAGCGAATGCGTGACGCGGCAAGACATAGCAAGCACCGACACCCGGCCGCCAGGGGCGCGCTTCCTGCCGGTTTGGGAAGCCGCAGCGTTATTGGCCAAAGGCGACGCCAGCGCGCAGGACCTGGTGAACTGGTGCGAGGCAGCCTATGCCGCCTCGCATCGGGAGATCAACGCCCTCATCCTGGCAGATTTCACCGCCGCACGTGCCGCAGCCGAGGCCAGCGACCGACGGCGGCGGCGCGGGGAGTCCCTTGGCTTGCTGGACGGCATTCCCTTCTCCATCAAGGAATCCTTCGACGTAGCAGGCTGGCCCACCACGTGCGGCAGTCCGGCGCAGCGCCACAACATCGCCACCAGCGACTCGGCCGTGGTCGAGCGCCTGCGCGCGGCCGGCGCGGTCCTGTTGGGCAAGACCAACGTGCCGCTCGGGTTGCGCGACTGGCAGAGCTACAACGCCATCTACGGCACCACCCGCAACCCGCGCGACCCCAGCCGCACTCCGGGCGGTTCGTCCGGCGGCAGCGCCGCGGCGGTTTGCGCGGGCATGAGCTTCTTTGACGTGGGCTCGGATATCGGCTCGTCGCTGCGCAACCCGGCGCATTACTGTGGCGTGTTCTCGCACAAGAGCAGCCACGGACTGGTGCCGCTGCGCGGCCATGGCATCGGCCACGGCTACGGCGAGCAGGAGATCAACGTGGCGGGGCCGCTGGCACGCAGCGCGCACGACCTGGAACTGCTGTTGCGGGCGCTGGCTGGCCCGGACTGCATTGAAGCGCAGGCCTATCGCCTGACGTTGCCGCCCTGCGACAAGCGCGCGCTTGCCGACTTCCGCATCGGCGTGCTGCCGAGCCATCCGCTGTGCGAGGCGGACGGGGAAGTCAGCGACGAAATCGAAAAGCTCGGCCACTGGCTGGAGGGACAAGGCGCCCAGGTTCGCTGGAACGCGCGCCCGGACTTCGATGCCTCGGCTCTCTGGCACACCTACGTGCTGATGCTGCGGGCTACCACGTCGATCCATATGGATGACGCTGGCTTCGATGCCGCGCTGGCCCGCGCCGCAGGCGCCGCGCCCGACGACCACAGCTACGCCACGCTGCAATTCACCGGCGCCGCCATCCGGCACCGGCAATGGCTGCAGTTGCAGCAAGCCCGGGCCACCTTCGCGCAGGCCTGGCAACGCTTTTTTGGCGAGGTTGACGTGTTGCTGTGCCCGGCAGCGGCCACCACCGCCTTTGCGCTGGATGAAGCCGGCGAGCCGTGGCAGCGGGTGCTACAGGTCAATGGCCGGGCGCAGCCGCTCACCAGCCAGCTGTTCTGGGCCGGGCACTCCGGCCTGTGCGGCCTGCCCTCGACGGTAGCGCCGATCGGCCCGGGCCGCAGTGGCCTGCCGGTAGGCGTGCAGATCGTCGCTGGAAGGTTCGAGGACCTGACCGCATTGCGTTTTGCCCAGTTGCTGGAAGCAGCCGGATTTGCCTTCCGGCCGCCGCCGGCCTCGGCTCAGTCCCAGTCCCAATGCCAGTCCCACACGGTGTAACGCGCCCCGGCGCCAAAAAAACCAGCGCACCGCCCCCGAAGCAACGACACGAAGGAGAGAGCATGTTCACGTGGTTCAAGGATTTATCGACAATGGAGCGCAAGGGGTTTTACGGCGCGTTCCTCGGTCATGCGGTCGACGTGTTCGACTTCATGATCTATTCCTTCCTGATTTCGACGTTGCTCACCCAGTGGGGCATGAGCAAATCGGCGGCCGGCGCCATTGTCACCTGGACCCTGGTGTCGTCACTGGTGGGCGCCATCGGCGCGGGCGTCCTGGCTGACCGCTATGGCCGGGTGCGCGTGTTGCGCTGGACGATCGTGGTGTTCGCCGTTGCCTGCTTCCTGTGCGGGCTGGCCAACACTCCCGAGCAACTGCTGGCCTTCCGCATGCTCCAGGGCCTGGGCTTCGGCGGCGAATCCTCGCTGTGCATGGTGCTGGTGACGGAAATGATCCGCAACCCGGCGCACCGCGGCAAATACTCCGGCTTCACCGCCAGCAGCTACTCCTTCGGCTGGGGCGCGGCGGCCATTGCCTACGCCATCACCTTCAGCATCTTCCCGGCCGAAACCGCGTGGCGCGTCTGCTTTTTCATGGGCATCCTGCCGGCGCTGGTGGTGATCTACCTGCGCCGCAACCTGGAGGAGCCGGAAGTCTTCACCAAGAGCCAGGCCGAACGTGCCAGCGCTGGCGCCGGCAGCGGGCCCACCGCATGGCAGCAGCTGGCGCGGCTCGGCCGCAGGCCGCTGCTGGGCAAGACCGTGCTGTGCAGCCTGCTGTCGGGCGGCATGCTGGGCGCCTACTATGCGATTGCCACCTGGCTGCCGACGTTCCTCAAGACCGAGCGCGGGCTGTCGGTGTTCGGCACCAGTTCCTACCTCGCGATGACGATCGTCGGCTCGCTGGTGGGCTACGTGGCCGGTGCCTATGCCACCGACCGCTGGGGCCGCCGCCTGACCTATATCGCCTTTGCCGCCGGCGCCTTTATCATGGCGCTGGTCTATATGGTCATCCCGGTCTCCAACACGTCGATGCTGTTTCTGGGCTTCCCGCTGGGCGTGCTGATGCAGGGCGTGTTCGCCGGCATCGGCGCCACTATCTCGGAGTCTTATCCCAACGATATCCGCGCCACCGGCTATGGCGTCTCGTACAACATCGGGCGCGTGATCGGCTCGCTGTTCCCGCTGACGGTGGGCTGGCTCAGCACCGGCCGCACCTCGCTGCCACTGGCCATCGCTATCGTGGCTGGGGTGGGCTACATGATGGTGATGGGCGCCGCCTTGCTGCTGCCGGAAACCAAGGGCATGGACCTGGGCCAGGCCGGCGGCGACGACAGCGCGCACGAGCCGCCCCGGGACGCCGACAAGACCGTGCTGGCGCCAACTGTGGGCAAGCCCGCATAAAGCGCCCGTGGCCGCTTGCGGCGAGGTGGGCGGCTAGGCTAGGCTGCACGCAGGGGGCATGCCTGCTCCCCCTGGAGCCGCCATGCCTGTCGTTCGCCGTCTCTCCATCTCCCCTCGCCTTTGGTTGACCCCACTCGCCGCCATCGCCCTGGGCGGCTGCGCAAGCGTCGAGCAATCCGCCATGCAACGCATCCTGGATTCGTGGCAAGCCGCCCCGATCGAGCAAGCCAAGGCGCAGTGGGGTCCGCCGCAATCCGTGCAGGCCGTTCCGGGCGGCACCGCCTACTTGTGGACCGAGGAGGTGCCACCGGCGCGTGCGCCAGGCGGCGGCCCGCGCGATGCGCGCGCGCCCACGTCGCCCGAGCCCCTGCTGGTGCCCGGCCTGTGCCATCGCCGCCTGATCGCTGGCCCCACTGGCCTGGTGATCGGTGGCGACTGGTCCGGCAACGCGTGCTGTGTCACCACCGCGCTAGGCCGCTGCGGCGGGCTGGTCAGGGCGAGTTCCAGCTCCTGATCGCACCGGCCAGCGCGCTGCTCACCGAATTGGTGCACAACGCGTCGAGGCAGGCGATCGTGCACCAGGGCCGCCCAGCGGCATGCCGCGATCCGGCGCATTTGGGGCGCGGCGTTCACCACTGCCGTTGGCACACCTCTTGCTGAACAAGCTATCGAGTAGAAGCGGTTAGCGCCGATACGCCTCCCCCAGCGGGCAGGCGCATGCCGGCGCGGGACATTGCTCTCGCGACCATCCGGTCGCACGCCTGGTTGACTCGCATCGCGAGGCATCCGGGCGTTTGGATCCGGCCACCAGGCCGGGCACGAGAGAAAAGAGAGCGCTCACGATGTCCCCCATCTTCACGCCCTTATTCCATTTCGCGGACGCATCTGCCTGCCATGGCGCCGCTTGCGTCCCGCGTCGTCGCCCGCCTGTTGCCGTGCCCGCCCTGGTTTCCCCCGCAAACATCCGCACAGGAGCCCCCATGAAGACACCTTCCCCATTGCGCCGCCTGTTGATTACCGGCGCCTGCGCCGCACTGACGCTCGCCGCCGTCCCCGCCACCGCGCTAGCCGCCGATAAGGTGACGTTCCTCACCTCCTGGTATGCCCAGGCGGAACATGGCGGCTTTTATCAGGCGGTGGCGAAAGGCATCTACAAGAAATACGACCTCGACGTCACGGTTCGCATGGGCGGCCCGCAGGTCAACGGCATGCAGATCCTCACCAGCGGCCAGGCCGATTTCCTGATGGGCTATGACCTGCAGGTGCTCAAGAGCGTGGAGCAAGGCGTGCCGGTGACCACCGTGGCAACCTCCTTCCAGACCGACCTGCAAGGCATGATGACCCACGAGGACGTCAAGAGCCTGGCCGACCTGAAGAGCCGCACGGTGCTGGTTTCCACCTCGGGACGCACCACCTGGTGGCCTTGGCTCAAGGGCAAGTACAAGCTGGAGGAATCGCAGTCGCGCGTCTACACCTTCAACCTGCAGCCCTTCTTTGCCGACCCGCAGGCGGCCCAGCAGGCGTATGCCTCTTCCGAAGTGTTCTCGGCGAGCAAGGCCGGTGCCAAGACGCGCTTCTTCCTGTTTGCCGACGATGGCTATCCGCCCTACGGCACCACCATCGTCGCCATGCAAAAGATGGTCAAGGAGAAGCCGGACGTGGTCGCGCGCTTCGTCAAGGCGAGCATGGAAGGCTGGAAGAGCTACCTGGCGGACCCTGCCCCGGCCAATGCGCTGATCAAGCAGGAAAACCCCAACATGAAGGACGACCAGCTCGCCTGGGGCGTGGAGAAACTCAAGGAATACCACATGGTTGGCGGTGGCGACGCGGCCCGCTACGGCATCGGCGTGATGACCGACGCGCGCTGGCAGAAGACGCGCGACTTCATGGTGGGGGCCGGGCTGCTCAAGGCCGATACCGACTGGAAACAAGCCTACACCACGCAGTTCGTGAAAGACCTGAAGGTCATGCCCTGAAGCGCGCAGCTTCGCCGTTAAAGCTCAACCCCATACAAGGACATTTGACATGCTGGTCACCCAACAACCCGTATTGCGCCGTTTCTGGTACGCCCTGATGCCGATCTCGATGCTCGACGACGGCCCCAAGCCCTTTACCTTGCTGGGCGAGAACCTGGTGCTGTGGAGGGGCGCTGACGGCAAGCCGGCGGCGCTGCAGGACCGCTGCTGCCACCGCACCGCACGCCTGTCCAAGGGCTGGGTCAACGAGCGGGGGGACATCGTCTGCGGCTACCACGGCTGGGAATACAACTGCTCGGGCAGCTGCGTGCGGATTCCGCAGGCGCCGGACAACGCCATTCCTTCTGGCGCGAAAGTGCAGGCCTATCACGTGCAGGAGAAATACGGCTATGTGTGGGTGGCGCTGGACGATCCGCTGCAGCCCATCCCCGATTTCCCCGAGGATGGCGACCCCACCTACCGCCGTATCTTCCAGTTCTACGAGAAGTGGAACACCAGCTCGCTGCGCGTGATGGAGAACTCTTTCGACAACTCGCACTTCAGCTTCGTGCACCGCGCCAACTTTGGCTTGTCCGAGCAGCCCAAGCCGGAGAAGTACGAGCTGCAGCAGCGCGAGTGGGGCTTCGAGGCCGAGACGCTGGTGCCGATCCGCAATATCGAGGCGGGCCATCGTGTTACCGGCACCACTGAGCCGATCACGCATCGCCATATGTTCAACCGCTGGGACCTGCCGTTCACGCGCCGCTTCGGCTGTACCTATCCGGCCAGCGGGCGCCACCACATCATCTACAACTGCGCCACGCCGATCGACGACAAGAGCGTGATGCTGTCGCAATGGCTGTACCGCAATGACAGCGAGGAAGACTGCTCGACCCAGGAGCTGATCGACTGGGACGCGCCGATCGTCGCCGAGGACCGCGACATCCTGGAGGCCACCGACTACGACGCCTGCGTGGACACGCGCCGCCGCGTTGAATTCCATATGGAATCCGACAAGCCCGGCTTGCTGATGCGCAAGATGCTGATGGAACTGTTCACCCGGCATGGCGAGAAAGAGACCTTCCGCATTCCCGTGGTTCGCGGTTGAGCCGGACTTCGGATAGCCCTCGGAACCATTCCATACGGAGACAGCCATGAGCGTACTATTTCGCGGTGCCATGCAAGCCCCCGCTGCAACGCCGAGCGCCAGCGGCCTTGCGCCCGACGCCGGCGGCGAGCCCGCCGGCACCGGCCGGCGCGATGCAAACGCGCCGCTGCTGTTCGCCAACCAGGTCGAGAAAACCTACCCCAACGGCACCGTCGCGCTGGAGCGCGTCAAGCTGGCGATCAAGCCCGGCGAGTTCGTCTCGCTGCTGGGGCCCTCCGGCTGCGGCAAGAGCACCTTGCTCAAGCTGTTTGCCGGATTGGAAATGCCGTCGGCGGGCCATATGCGCTGGTGGGGCAACCCATCCCTTCCAAGCGGAACGAACGTCGCCACCGCCAGCGCCGGCCGCACGCTGGCGATGGTGTTCCAGGAAGCCACGCTGATGCCGTGGGCGCGCGTGGCCGACAACGTGCGGCTGCCGCTGGACCTGGCCCGCATGCCGCGCGCCGACGCGGACGAGCGTGTGCAGCGCGCGCTGGCGCTGGTGGGGCTGGGCCGCTTCGCCGCGGTCTATCCGCGTGAGCTGTCTGGCGGCATGCAGATGCGCGTGTCGATCGCGCGGGCGCTGGCGACCAACCCGGACCTGCTGCTGATGGACGAGCCCTTCGGCGCGCTCGACGAGTTCACCCGCAACAAGCTCGACGCCGACCTGCGCGCGCTGTGGGCCGAGCGCGGCCTCACCGTGGTCTTCGTCACCCACAGCATCTATGAGGCGGTCTACCTGTCGAGCCGCGTGGTGGTGATGGCGGCACGGCCGGGCCGCGTGATCGCCGACGTGGCCATCGAGGGCCCCGAAGTCCGCGATGAGGCCTTCCGTGTTTCGCCCGCCTTCATGCAGTACTGCGCGCAGTTGTCGGCGCTGCTGGCGCAGGCCAACACCGGCGTCGACCCCAACGAGCACTGAGCCCGGCTGCCGCATCGGTCCCACCAACA
Organism: Cupriavidus basilensis; assembly: GCF_008801925.2. NCBI lineage: Bacteria > Pseudomonadati > Pseudomonadota > Betaproteobacteria > Burkholderiales > Burkholderiaceae > Cupriavidus > Cupriavidus basilensis. The sequence goes on from NZ_CP062804.1 coordinate 3,063,307, forward strand.
ACTAGGAGCCCCCATGAATCCCCCGCTACTATCGCGCCCCGCCGTACAGCGCGTGGCCGCCCCGCTTGCCGTCGGCGTGCTGCTGTTGCTCGCCTGGCAGGCGACCTGCACGGCGCTCGCCGTCCCCGCATACCTGGTGCCCACGCCCACCGCCATCGGCCATGCGCTGGTGGAAGACTGGAGCCTGCTGTGCGGCTCGCTATGGGTGACGCTGCGCATCACCATGCTGGCCTTTGCGCTGGCCGTGGTAGTCGGCACCGCCGCGGCGTTCATCTTCGTGCAGAGCCGCCTGATCGAAGCCAGCCTGTTTCCCTACGCGATCCTGCTGCAGGTCACGCCGGTGGTGGCGATCGCGCCGCTGATCATCATCTGGGTCAAGGAGCCGACACTGGCGCTAGTGATCTGCGCCACCATGGTGGCCGTGTTCCCGATCATCTCCAACACGGTGCTGGGCCTGCGCAGCGTCAACCCCGGCCTGCTCAACTTGTTCCGCATCAACCGCGCGAGCCGCTGGGATACCTTGCGCCGCCTGCGCATTCCTAGCGCGCTGCCGTATTTCTTCGGCGGCCTGCGGATCTCTTGCGGCCTCGCGCTGATCGGCGCGGTGGTGGCGGAGTTCGTGGCGGGCACCGGCGGCACCGGCGCGGGGCTGGCTTACCAGATCCTGCAGGCTGGCTTCGCCCTCAATATCCCGCGCCTGTTTGCCGCGCTGTTCCTGATCACGCTGACCGGCGTCGCGTTGTTCGGCGCCATGGTGGTGGTGTCGCGCATGGCGCTGTCCCATTGGCACGAGAGCGAGCTGGCATGACGACCAACACCATCCTGATCCGCAACGCCACCGCCATCCTGACCGGCCTTCATGGCAACGGCAAGGGTGAAGGCGAGCGCCATGCCGGCCCGGACCTGCGCGTGGCCGGGGGCACCATCGAGGCCATCGGCAAGCTGGCGCCGCGCCCCGGCGAACAAGTGATCGATGCCACCGACTGCGTGGTCTACCCGGCCTGGGTCAACACGCATCATCATCTGTTCCAGTCGCTGCTCAAGGGCGATCCGCCGGGGCTGAACCTGACGCTCACGCCGTGGCTTGGAGCGACGCCTTACCGCTTCCGCGCCGCCTTTGACGAAACCACCTTCCGGCTTGCCGCCCGCATCGGCCTGATCGAACTGGTGCGCAGCGGCTGCGGCACGGTGGCGGACCACAACTATCTCTACTATCCCGGCATGCCCTACGACAGCTCGGCCATCCTGTTCGAGGAAGCCGAGGCGCTGGGGCTGCGCTTTGTGCTGTGCCGTGGCGGCGCCACCCGCACGCGCCAACTGGAGAGCGAACTGCCGCAAGCGTTGCGACCCGAAACGCTCGACCAGTTCCTGGGCGATTGCGAACGGCTCACTGCGCGCTACCACCAGCCCGCGCCGGATGCGATGCGGCGCGTGGTGATGGCGCCCACCACGCCGCTCTACTCCATGTCGCCCGAAGAATTGCGCACCAGCGCGCGCACCGCGCGCCGGCTTGGCATCCGGCTGCACAGCCATTTGTCGGAGACGGTGGAATACCAGAACGCCGCGCGCGACAAGTACCAGACGACACCGGTGGCCTTCTGCGGCGAGCACGAGTGGCTGGGCAGCGACGTTTGGTTCGCCCATCTGGTGAAACTGGGCGCGGACGAAATCCGCCAGCTCGGCGCAACCGGCACTGGTATCGCGCACTGCCCGCAGAGCAACGGCAGGCTGGGCAGCGGCATCGCGAACATCCCGGCGCTGGAAGCCGCTGGCGTGCCGGTGTCGATCGGGGTGGACGGCGCCGCCTCCAACGAAGCGGCCGACATGATCTCCGAGGCGCATGCGGCATGGCTGCTGCAGCGCGCGCGGCGCGGCCATGGCGCCCGCCCGCGCGCCGAGGGTGGCGACCATGAAGGCGGCGCCGACGCCGCGCGCGTGGAAGACGTCGTGCGCTGGGGCACGGCGGGCGGCGCGGCGGTGCTTGGCCTGGATGCGGTAGGCACGCTGCAGCCGGGCAAGGCGGCCGACCTCGCCGTCTACCGGCTCGACGACCCGCGCTGCTTTGGCCTGCACGATCCGGCCATCGCGCCCGTGGCCAGCGGCGGGCGGCCAGCCCTGCGCGCGCTGCTGGTGGCTGGCCGCGTGGTGGTGGAACATGACGCGATTCCGGGGCTGGACCTTGCCGAGCTTGGCGCTGCCGCGCGCGACGCGGTACTGCGCTTGCAGCAGCGCGCCGCATAACCCGCGGCGCCACGTCGTTGATGCAGGAGGGCGCGAACCGGCCGCGGGCTTTTTTCCTGAGCCTGGCGCTCGCGGGGCGGATCGGCATGCGGTTCGCCGAAACTGCGGCCCGCGCCCAGGCTAGCCGGGGCGCGGGCCAACGTACGCGGCGCGCGGGCGGATCAGCTCGGCATCCGCACGCTGCTCCAGCGCGTGCGCGATCCAGCCGATGGAGCGGCCAAGCGCGAACATGCCGAAGGCCGCGCCGGGCGGCAGCCGCAGATGCCGGCGCAGCGCCACCAGCGCAAAATCGATCGATGGCCGCTGCCCCACCAGCGCGAAAGCGTCGTCGATGATCGCTTGCCATTGCGGGTGATGCGGGAGTATCCGCGCCAGCAGGCCGGCGGCGCGGACGTCGCCGGCGGGGTAGAGATGATGGCCAAACCCCGGCAGGTTCTCGCCGCGGGCAAGCCGCTCGCGCAGCTTCGATGCGGGCGGGGCCTCGCCAAGTTCGTCCCAGAGAGCCTCCACGCGGGCGGTGGTCCCGCCATGCAGCCCGCCGGTCAGCGCGGCCAGCCCAGCGACCACGGACGCGCGCAGGCTGGCGCCGGTGGACGCCACGCAGCGGGCCGTGAAGCTCGACGCGTTCAGCTCATGGTCCGCGCAGAGCACCAGCGCCATGCGGATCAGGTCCGCGCCTTCCTCGTCCACTTGCCAGGCGCTGGCGCATTGCCGATGGACCGGCGCGCTGGCGGGCGCCGTGTGCAGCAGGCAGGCCGCCAGCAGACGCACCAGCACGCCGCAGCCCTCGGCAAGGCGTTGCGGTGACCTTTGCCACTGCGCCGTGGGGTCGTCCTCGCTGGCGATGGTAAACAGCGGCAGCAGCGACTGCTCGCTGCGGCGCCCGGAGAAGGCCGCCTGCATTGCCGCGAGGTGCGCCGGCGCAAGCGGCGCTGCGCCAAACGCCGCGTCCTGGGGGCACTGCCACAGCAATGCGGCTACCGCTTCCACGGTGTCCGACGCGGCCAGTGCAACGGCATCCATGCCCCGGTAGTAAAGCCGCCCGTCCTCAATCAAGGTGATCCCCGATTCCAGCACCGGCAAACCCCAGCTCAGCGTGGCCTTGGCCACCTCGCGAGGCTTGCGGCCGCGCGTGCGCTGGCCGGCCAGGCGCGCAACGTCGTCGGCGAGATAGCGGCTTTCGCGGTGGGTTTCGCCATCGTGCGCGTGCAGCAAGCCACGGCTGACATAGGCATAGAGCGTCTGGCGGGACACGCCAAGCTGGGCGGCGGCTTCGGAGGAAGTCAGGTAGCGGGGCACGGGCGACGAAATCGATCAATAAGTTGATTAAGTTAATCAATATTGACTATTAAAACAAGGAGCCTATGCTGCAAAGCACTTATTCCTGCCCCAAAAAGAGAGAGCGCCATGCCTGCCCCCGGAGAATCCATGCTTTCAGCCGCGAGTCCCACGACAGCCGCCACCCGTTTCCTTGGTGAGATCTGGCGCAGCGTGCACGGGGACGCCGCGTCGCTGGAGCAGTTTGCCGTGGCCGGTGCCGGTCACTTGCCCGCCGTCTTCCCCGTCACCGCCCTGGCCACCGCCGCCGTCGGCGCAGCCGCCCTGGCCATTGCCGAGTTGATCCGCCAGGCCTGCGGGCTAGCGCCGCATGTCCAGGCAGATCAACGTCTCGCCTCGCTATGGTTCGGCACATCGCTGCGGCCGCAGGGCTGGGAATTGCCGCCGCAATGGGACCCGGTTGCCGGCGACTACCGGGCCAAGGACGGCTGGATCCGTCTTCATACCAACGCCCCGCATCACCGCGACGCTGCCCTCGCCGTGCTTGGCGTGGCGGCGCAAGCGGACAAGGCCGCCGTTGCCCGGGCCGTATCCGGATGGGAAGCCAGCGCGCTGGAAGCTGCCATCGTCGAGAACGGCGGCTGCTCGGCGGCCATGCGCACCGAGGCCGAATGGGCAGTCCATCCGCAGGGGATCGCCGTCAACAGCGAACCGCTGATGCACTGGACGACGTGCGCTGCGGGGCCTCGGCCGGCCTGGGCCATCGCCCCGGATCGCCCGTTGCGCGGCATCCGCGTGCTCGACCTGACGCGGATCCTGGCGGGCCCGGTGGCCACCCGCTTCCTGGCCGGCTTTGGCGCCGATGTGCTCCGCATCGACCCGCCTGGCTGGGAAGAGCCAGGCACCGTGCCGGAAGTGGTGCTCGGCAAGCGCTGCGCCCGGCTCGACCTGAAAAGCGCGGCGGACCGGCAGGTGCTGGAGCAGTTGCTGAGCCAGGCCGACGTGATGGTGCACGGCTACCGTCCCGAAGCCCTGGCGCGGCTTGGACTGGACGCGCAGCGGCGCCGCGAGATCAATCCCGCGCTGGTGGATGTGTCGCTCGATGCCTACGGCTGGAGCGGGCCCTGGAAGGGGCGGCGCGGCTTCGACAGCCTGATCCAGATGAGCACCGGCATTGCCGACGCGGGCATGCGCGCCGCAGGCCTGGACCATCCCAAGCCGCTGCCGGTGCAGGCCATCGACCACGCCACCGGCTACCTGATGGCAACAGCGGCCATCCGCGGGCTGGCGCAGCGCCTGACGACCGGCGCCGGCTGCGAGGTGCGGGCCTCGCTGGCACGCACGGCGCATCTTCTGGTGGCGGGCGCGCAAGACGAAGCAACGCTGTTCCCGCCTGAAGCCCCGGCAGACCTGGCAGAAGCGATTGAAGCCACCGCCTGGGGACCTGCGCGACGGCTCAGGTCCCCAGCAACTGTGCAGGGTGCGCCAATGGTGTGGGACCGTCCAGCGGACAGGCTGGGCGCGTCGCTTGCGCAGTGGTAACTAAACTAGCTGCCGGCCTGTGGCTGACCTTGATATGCGCGTTGCCTTGCCTCGTCAGCGAGCCTATACTTAGCCCATCAGATTAGCTAACTTGGGATAGCCACATGCTCACGATCAACATGCACGATGCCAAAAGCCAATTGTCACGGCTGGTGGAGTCGCTGGAAAGCGGGGCGCAGGATGTCATCGTCATTGCGCGCAATGGCAAGGCCGCCGCCAAGCTGGTGCCCATCGGCGAGCCGGACGTTTCCAGGAGAATCGGCGGCGGGCTTGCGCTGCTCGGCCAGTTTCCATCTGTCAGCCTGGAGGAATGGAATGCACTCGATGCGGACGTGGCATCGCTTTTCGAGAACGGGACAGAGAGTGACCACTCGTGAAGGTGCTGCTCGATACGCATATCGCTATCTGGGCGAGCCTGAACGATCCACGTCTGTCGGCCAAAGCCCGGTCGATGATCGCAGAGCCTTCCAATGAGATTTATGTGAGCGCTGCCAGCGTGTGGGAGATTTCCATCAAGGCTGGGTTGGGAAAGCTGGACTTGTTCAACGGTGGCCAGGCCGCTGCTGTTTTCCGCTTGTGCGGCTACAAACTCCTCGACGTCACTGCTGCCCACGCGTGTGCGGTGGACAATCTGCCGGCCTTTGCCAACCACAAGGACCCATTCGATCGCATGCTGGTTGCACAAGCGCTGCAGGAGGCCATGGTGCTGCTCACGGACGATGCCAGGCTGCCGCAATACCACCCGATCCTGATCGTCGCCGCCTGAGCCCAGCCGCGCATCGGCCTTTTGCCACACCGGCCGATGCGTCAGGGCCCGCTTAGTCGATCTTCGCGCCCGAAGCCTTGATCACCTGCCCCCAGCGCTTTTGCTCGGCGGCAATGGTCTGGCCGAAGGCCTCCGGGCCCTGCCAGGCTGCCTCGGCGCCTTGCTGCTCCAGCTTGGCGCGGGTATCGGCTTCGCCCAGCACGGTCTGCAGCGCGCCGGACAGCTTGGCCACCACCTCCTTGGGCGTGCCAGCGGGTGCCAGCATGCCGTAGAAGCCGACCACCTCGAAGTTCTTCAGCCCGGCCTCTTCCATGGTCGGCACGTCAGGCAAGGCGGGCGAGCGATGCTTGGACGTCACCGCCAGCGCGCGCACCTTGCCGGCCTTGATGTATTGCGTGAACAGCGGGATCGAGTCGGCCATCATCTGCGCCTGGCCGCCCATCACGTCGGTCAGCGCCGGGGCGCTGCCCTTGTAGGGAATGTGGACGATAAACGTGCCGCTGGCCTGCTTGAACATCTCAGGCATCAGGTGAGAGATGCCGCCGTTGCCGCCCGAGGCGAAATTCAGCTTGCCGGGATTGGCGCGCGCATAGCCGATGAATTCCTTGAGGTTGCGGGCCGGCACGTTGTTATTGACCACCATGACCAACGGAATCAGCGCGGTGCGGGCCACCGGCGCAAAATCCCGCGGCATCACGTACGGCAGCTTGGGATAGAGCGCGCCATTGATGGCCATCTGGCCGGTATTGGCCAGCAGCAGCGTGTAGCCGTCCGGTGCAGCCTTGGCGACGGAATCCGAGCCGATGTTGCCGGCCGCGCCGGCCTTATAGTCCAGCACCACGGACTGCCCCAGGATCGGCTGCAGCTTCTCGGCGAGGAGGCGGGCGTGGGTGTCGACCGGGCCACCCGGCGGGAAGCCCACCACCAGGCGGATCGGCTTTTCCGGCCAGGCGGCGGCAGCGGGGGCCGCGCCCAGTGCCAGGGGCAGTGCGGCGCAGGCCAGCAGCATCGGCAAGCCGGGCAGGAATCGGTTATTTAATGTGTACTTCGCCATCAGGTCTTTTCTCCTCGTTTATATTGCGGCCTTGCATTGCCGGCGTGCACCGGGGCAAGTCCTGGCCGGGCTCGTGGCCGGACACCCACGAACACCCTTAATTGTGACGAATTTATTACATGGCGCCATGCTAGAAATCCCTGTGCAGGCTTATGATGCCCCTGCCCGGCCGCGCCATGGCGTCAGCCGCTTACCGGCCTGGCGCGTTCAGATAACGGCTGGCCGCTGCGCGCCGGCCTCGCATCCGTGCCCGGGCATCAGCCAAGGAAAGCCAACGTGAAACCAACCAACCGAGCCGTCGTCCTGTTTTTGTGGGCGGCACTGTACTTCTGCTCCGGCTACATCTCGCACAAGCTCAACGGCCCGTTCTCCGCCACTGGCTATATCTGGCTGCCGGCCGGCGTGACCGTGGCCGCGTTCATGCTGACGCCGATGCCGCGCTGGCTGCCGGTAGGGCTGGCGTTCTTCGCCGCGCAGATGCTGCTGGGCTGGGTGGAGGGGCGCGACACGCTGCGCCTGATGCTGTTCTCGCTCGACGAGATCGGTTTTGCGGCGGTGGGCGTGGCGCTGGTCAGGCGCACGCACTTCTCGCTCGAAGGGCTGGCCTTCGTGCGCGGCTTGCTGATCGCCGGCGTGGTCAGCAGCGCAGCCAGCGCGGCGGTAGGCGCGGGCTGGTTCACGATCATGCAGGACGTGCCGTTCTGGCGCACCGCGCGCGTCTGGGCCGCGGCCGACCTGGTGGGCGTGCTGATCGTCACGCCGGTGCTGGCGGGCTGGTCGCGCTTTCGCGCCATGCGCTCAGGTGGCATGAGCGGCGGCGATTTCCTGTTCGGCCTGGGCGCGTTCGCCGCGCTCGTGCTGACCACCTTCTTTATCTTCGACAACAAGAGCCTGGGCCCGCTGCCTGCCGGCGTGGTGTTTGCGCTGACCTATATCCCCCTGTTCTTCGCGGCAGTAGTGACGCTGCTGTGGGGCGGCCGGGGCGGCTCCGTCGCGGTGGCGATCCTGGCGCTGTTCGTGCTGGTCAATACCGGCCAGGGCGATGGCCCGTTCGCCGAAAGCGCGGCGCACCATGGCCGCTCGCTGATGGAGGCCCAGCTATACCTGGCCGTAGCCGCCCTGCTGACGCTGCTGATCAGCACGCTGCGCACCAGCCGCGAGCAACTGCACCTGCAGTCGGCGCAGCGCCAGAACGATGTCAAGCTGGCGCTCGCGGCCAGCGGCCAGCTGGTGTATTGCCTGGACCCGCGCAGTGGCACGCTGCGCTGGAGCGGCGACGTGGAGCGCTCGCTGGGGGTACGAGAAGATACCTTCGGCAATCTCGACAATGTACTGGCTCACGTGCATCCCGACGACCGGTCCCGGGTGCGCGACCGCTGGCTGCGCGAAAGCGACGGCGACGGCGACAGCGACGGGGGGGGCGACGGGGGTAGCGCAACCCGCACCGACCTGCTCTTTCGCCTGATGCTGCCCGCGGGCGACTGCACCATGGTGCTGGATATGAGCAGCCCGCTGCTGGACGGCGACGAGACCGTCGCGGTCATTGCCGGCGCATGGCGCCTGCAAGGCGCGGCCTTGATCGAGGAGCGGGACGCAGCATGACGGCTCTCAAGAGCAGCGGCACGGGTGCCCTGCTCATCCACGGCTTGGGCGGCACGCAGTTCGACCTAGGCCCGATGCACAAGGCCCTGCGGCGCGCCGGGGTGGAAACCCACGCGGTGACGCTGCCAGGACACGCAGGCACACCCGAGGACCTGGTGCCCGTGCGGGCCGAGCAATGGCTCGACACCGTCACGCAGGCATACGATGAGCTGGCCGGGCAGTACGAAACCTTTCACATCATGGGCATGTGCCTGGGCGGGCTTCTGGCCCTGGCGCTGGCCGAGCGCCGCCAGCACACCAAGGGCCGGTTGATCGCGCTGGCGGCCCCGGTCTATATCGACGGCTGGTCCACGCCCTGGTACCGCGCGCTGCGGCACCTGGTCTATCACATCCCCACGCTGCCAGCGCGCATGCGGGTGGAGGAAGACGAGCCATTCGGCATCAAGAACGACCTCGTGCGCGCCATCGTCAAAGCCAAGTTCGAGCGCGGCGACAATTTCCACTACCGCTGGGTGCCGCTGGCCTGCATCCGGCAGGTGGACCGGCTGCGCGGCTGGGTGCTCAACGGCGCCCACCGCATCGCCTGCCCCACGCTGGTGGTGAACGCGCGCGAGGACGAACTGACCAGCCTGCGCTCGGCCGACTTCCTGGAAGCCACGGTCCCCGACGTGCGCAAGGTGGTGGTGGAAAACAGCTATCACATGATCTGTGTGGATAACGACCGCGAGCAGGTGGTCAGCAACGTGCTCGAGTTCCTTGGCTTCGACCCGGCGCAGGCGCGCCGCCCGGCGCGGGCCAGGGTGGAAGTGCCGATGACCGAGGAAGCCGTCGCCGCCGTGGTGAACGAATACCTGCAGGCCCTCACCAGCGGACAGTTCGAAGCATTGTTCCCGCTGCTGGAGCCCGGCGTGCGCTGGCGCCACCAGGGCGAGCATCCGCTGGCGGGCAGCTATGACGACCGCGACGCCGTCATCGGCATGTTTGCCAAGCTGGAGGCAATCGCCGGCAAGACGGTACGCATCGCCATCACCGCACCGCCGCGCATCGAGGGCGCCACCGCGCAGATCGACGTCTCGGCCTCCTCCGTCATGAACGGCGAGGCCCGGCACAGCCAGGGCACGCAAACCCTGCGCATGCGCAACGGGCGCATCAGCGCGGTGACCTTCCGGCCGGCCGACAGCGCCGACAACGCGGTGAGCGCCACCGAGCCCCTGCCGGCGCCCGCGGGCTAGAACACGCGGCCTAGCTGCAGGTACAGGTTCCACACCCCCTGCGGCGCCGCGGCAAAGCCGAAGTACAGCGGGCCGATCGCGCTATTGCCGCCGATAAACAGGCTGGCGCTGGTCTTGAACGGGCCATTGCCGAAATTCTTGCGCCGCAGCCAGACGTCCCCCGCCTCCAGGCTGGCGCCCACCACGGTGGTGCGCAGCCCGGGCAGGATGAACTCGTGCAGGTCGTTCAGGTAGGTCAGGCGGCCATACAGCAGGTAGTTGCCGGAGAACTGGTCCTGCGCGTAGGCCGAAAGATGCTGGAACCCACCCAGCGTGAAGCCCAGGCCACCACTGACGCTGTTGTCGCTGCGGTGATCGCCATAGGTGGCCGCGGCCTCCGCCGCCAGGTTCAGGGTGTGCCGGCCGTAGCTGGTGGCCCAGAGCGCTTTGGCATGGGCATCGTTGAAGCGGTTGTCGGTGCCGCCAAAGGCCAGCTCATTGGTCGCCAGCAGGTAGTAGCCGGTGCGCGGGAATAGCGGGTCATCAAGCTGGTCGATGGTGAGCTGGGCGCGCATGGTCGGCTGGCGTACGCGGGCGTGCGGGAACAGCCGGCCAGTGCTGATCGGCAGGTTATAGACGGCCGAGTAGTTGACCTGCTGGTAGTTCACGCCCGCGCGGAACTCGCCAAGGCGGCCCAGCGGCACACCCAGGTCCAGGCCGGCGACGGCGGTCTCGATCTGGTAGGCGGTCAGCGGATCGGTATTGCGGTTGGGCGCGGTGTCGCCGTACAGATCGACGCGCTTGCGCCCGTATTCCGCGTACGGGGCGACATAGAAGCCCAGCCTGTCGAACACCGGCTGGCGCAGCTCGGTGTGCCACTTGGCCTGGGTGCTGCCCAGCACGATGTCATTGCGCCACTCCAGCCCGCCGGGCGTGATCCACGGATAGCGATGGCCCAGTTGCAGGTTGAACCCGCCCTGGCCGTTGAAGGTGTTGGACACGCCGAAGCCGAACAGCAGGAACTGCGGGCCCCAGGATTTCTGCTGCGCCTCGACCTTCAGCACATTGCGGCCGTCTTCGGTGACCAGTTCCTGCGCCACGCTCTCGAAATCCCCCGACGTGGAGAGCTGCGCCATCTCGCGGTTAAGCGTGACCGCGTCGTAGGTGTCGCCTTCGTTTACGCCCAGGTACTTGCGCACGAAGCTGGCTGGAATGCGGCCGTGCGACTGGATCTGGATGGCATCGATGCGCACCGGGCCCGCCACCGCCTGGCTGCTCTTGCGCGCCGCCAGGTAGCTCTGCCAGGCGTCCTCCGGCAGCGTCAGCGACGCGAGCTTGGGCTCGGCCGCCAGCACCGCGTTCCAGCCGCCCTGGATGCCGTCGTTGGCGCGCGAGAAGTCGGTGAAGGATAAGTCACCCAGCTGGGGCTCGATCAGCACGTCGCCCGGCTTGAGCAGTGCCTTTTGCGCGGCCACGTTCTGGTTGGTCAGGATGGTGACCATCTGCTGCGTCACCGCCGCCGGCGAGTCCAGGCTCTCGGGGTCATCCAGCGGCGAGGCGATATTGACCGCGATGATCACGTCGGCGCCCATGTCGCGCGCGAGCTGCACCGGCAGGTTGCTGACCAGGCCGCCATCGACCAGCACGCGGCCGTTCACCTTGATCGGCGCAAACAATCCCGGCACGGCCACGCTGGCGCGAATGGCGCGCGGCAGCGAGCCGTGGTCCAGCACGACAGGGGCGCCGGTGCCCAGGTCGGTGGCGATGGTGCGAAACGGCGTCGGCAGCTTGTCGAAGGCGTCGTCGGCCGGCAGATGCGGGGTCAGGTTCTGCAGCAGCGCCAGCAGGCGGTTGCCTTGGACCAGGCCGGTGGGGAACTTGATCTTGCCGTCACCGTAGCCGGCCGAGATGCCAATCGGATACTGGAGGTCGTCCTCGCGCTGCGCCTGCGGCAGTTCGGCGCGTTCGTTGCGGTCGAAGGCGATATCGCTCAGGTTGATGTGCGACAGCTTGGCCTCCAGCTCGCCCGCCGACAAGCCGCTGGCGTACAAGCCGCCCACCACGGCGCCCATGCTGGTGGCCGCGATGCAGTCGATCGGCACGTGCATTTTCTCCAGCGCCCGGATCACGCCGATATGCGCGTAGCCGCGCGCACCGCCCCCGGACAGCACCAGGCACACCCGCGCTCGCTTGCCCGGCGCGGCTGGGGGGACGGCTTCCTCGGCAACGTCGGTGGCAACGTCCGTGGCAATGTCGGCGGTGGATTGCCTGGACGGCTGCGCCGGGTGATCCGCGGCCCTGCCAGGCTGCGGCGCCAAGGCTAGCGCCGCCAATGCAAGCAGCATCGGCAGCACCTGACAACCGGACACCAGCGTGCGCAAGCGGCGCGCGATGCGTGATAGAGAGCGGGACATGGACAAACCTGGGCAATCCGCGGCAAGACGGGACAAGACGGTGAAATCGCCGCGCACAGAGTTGGCGGGGAAGGTCGTCACGATAGGGCAATTGCCCGTGCTTGAACAGCGGCGCATGCGCCAGCGGAGTGCCGGTTGCCTAACCTGCGGGGCGGTCGCTGCCCCATGCGCCAAGCTGCCGCGCGGGTTGGCCGTGCAAACCCTCGGCGCAGAGCAGTTTGAAGCACATATTGCCGAGGGCCGTAAACGTATGCTGGATACAACATAGGGGACATGGCTGCAGTGGTCCCATCCGTGCCCCCGTGTGCCCCCGTGCGCTTCCTATTCCAGCTTGATCCCCGCCGACTTGATCAACGGCCCCCACTTGGCCACCTCGGCATCGACGAAGCGCGCGAACGATGCACTGTCACCCGCCTCCGGCTGCAGCCCGAGGCCGATCAGCTTGCTGCGCGTCTGCGCATCGGCCAGCACCGCGTTGGCGTCCCGGTTGAGCTGCTGCACGATCGCCGGCGGCGTGCCCGCCGGCGCCATCAGCCCGAACCAGCCGTAACCCACCACGCCGGGATAGCCTTGCTCGCCGAACGTGGGCGCGTCCGGATACACCGGCGTGCGCTGCTCGGCGGACACCGCGATCACGCGCAGCTTGCCGGCCTTGATAAAGGGCAGCGCCGTGGTGATGGCGGTCAACGTCGCGTCGACCCGCCCCGCAAGCAACTCGGTGTAGGCCGTGGAGTCGCCGCGGTAATGCACGTTGAGGCCCTTGAATTTCGCCTGGGCGGCGAAGAGCTCGGCGGTCAGGTGCGGCCCCGAGCCGATGCCCGGCGAGGCGAAAGTCACGCCGTCCTTCTTATCACGCGCCATGCGCACGAAATCCGCCACCGTGCGCACCGGCGAATCGGCGTTGACGATCAGGAATATCGGCCCGAGCACGCGTGGTCCTACTGCCACGAAGTCCTTGTGGATGTCGTAATGCTGGGATAGCCCTGCCGCCGCGTTGATGGCAAACGGCGCCGCCGCCCATAACAGGGTGTAGCCGTCCGGCGTGGCGCGCGCGATCTGCTCGTTGGCCACGCGCGTGCCGGCGCCGGGCTTGTTCTCCACCACGAACTGCTGCTTGTACTTGCGGCTGAGCCCCTCGCTGAGCAGGCGCGCCGAGATGTCGTTGGAGCCGCCCGGGCCGTAGGGCGATACCAGCCGCACCGGATGCGACGGAAATTCCTCGGCCTGCGCCGGCGCCAGCGCACCGCAGCCCGCGGCCAGCAGCGCGGCGTTGCCGGCCACGCGCAGCATCAGCCTGCGCTTGTGCGAATTCAATGTCATGACGGCTCCTTGACCGCAACGGCAGCACCCGCCAGCGGGCGGATCGGCGGATAGACAAAGGTCTTGTCGAGATGCGCGGGCTGGGGCACGTAGAGCCTCAGCGTCACGTAGAACGGGCCGGCGGGCGCGGGCAGCCAGTTGCCTTCGTCCGACGGGTCTGCCGGCGGCGTGGCCGACAGCCGCAGCCGCAGGCTGCCGTCCGGCGCGTAGCGCAGGCTAGGCGAGCGGTCGCCCAGCGAGTAGCGCCCCAGCACGTTATCGACCAGCATGCAGTCGGCCTTGTCATACATGGTGAGCGACCAGAACGCGCCCACCTGCGGCAGCGCATCGGCCGGGAAGACCAGTTCGTAGCCGACGCGGCCATCGAGCGGTGCGCCTTCGCTGTCGCGGTCGGCCATCACATACATTGCCTCTTGCACGCCGAGCGCGCCGATATAGTTGCGCGCCACCAGCGCGCGCTCGGCGAAACGCGTGCCGAACGATTCGCGGATTTCCACCGGCAGGGTCCAGCCACCGCCGAGGTCGGACGGCAGCGGCGTCGCCAGTTCGGCAAGCACGGCCTGAATGGCGTCGCCCAGGCGGGCAAGCGCATCGTCGCCAAGCGCGGCCGCATCGCAATCCGCGCCAATGCCCAAAGGCGCAAAGCCTGCTACCAGCGCTGCCTCAGCCTGCGGCGGCGGGTTCTCGCGCAGCGCCTGGTTGACCACCTCGGCATAGCGGCGCGGATCGCCCAGATGCTCGCCAGGCTGCATGCGCACATCGAAGGCCCGCGCGGCGCTCGTCCCGGCCAGCGTGCTCAGGCGGAACTGGTCCTGCAGCGCGTGCACGGCCGGCAGGTCGGCTTCGCCGTCCACCAGCACGCGGCCGAGCAGCCACACCGCATCCGTGGGGCAGGCGATGGCGGTGACGCCCGCCGGCACGTCGCCCTGCCAGCGCGGGCCGTGCAGCAGGAAGCGGCCACGCCCGTTGCCCGTGGTGCGGGTGCCGATATAGCCAAAGGGATTGGTATAGAAATCGAGCAGGCCGAGCACATAGTAGCGGCCCAGGCTGTCGGGCACGTCCAGCAGCAGCGGCCCTTGCGACAGGTCCAGCCACGCGTTGCTGTAGAGCGTGTCGTTATTGGGCGTGACCACCTGGCGATGCTGCGGGCCAAGCAACTGGCGCGTGTGAATGAAATGATTGATCCAGCGCACCGGGGCATCGGGCTGCTGCGCGGCAAACTCACCGGCGCTGTTGCGGCGCGGGCAGGTGGCAGCACGCATGCGCGCCATTTCGTAAAGGGGCAGCGTGTAGCGGATGGCGTCGAGGGCGGGCGCGGCGGGCACGCCGGATAAGGTCTGGTGCATGGTGGACATGGTGGCTTCCATAACCTGGTTGGCTCAATCGATGCGGCGCACGGCCGGGATGGTGTACTGGCCTTGCAGGAAAGCCGGCGCGGGATGGTAGAGCCGCAGGATCAGGTAGAACGAGCCGGCAGGCGCGGGCAGCCAGTTCTCCTGCTGCTGCGCTCGCGCGTGCGAGATCGGAATCACCAGGCTGCCATCGGCTTCCATGCGCAAGCCCGGCGTGCGGTCGCCCACGGCGTAGCGGCCGATCTCGTTGGCGCTGAAATAACGATCCTCGCCGTACAGCGACACCGACCAGAACGCTTGCGCGGGCGGCAGCATGCCGGGCGCGAAGCGCAGCTCGTAGCGGCGACGGCCATCGAGCGGCGCGCCGTCGGCATCGAAATCGGCCATGGCGTAGATCGCCTCGTCCGCGCGCAGGGCGCCCAGGCCCTTCATCGCGGTGCAGGCGCGCTGCAGCCAGTCGTCGCCGTACATGCCCAGCTTCAGGCTGTAGCCCCAGCTCTTGCGGCCCTGGCTGCGGGTATGGGCCTCGATCACCGCCATGCCTTGCGCGTAGGCGCTTTCCAGCCCGGCCACGATGGCCGGGCGCAGCGCCGCGATATCGGTCTCGTCTTCCAGCCGGATGCCGGCCTTGCGCAACAGCGTCAGGATGCCCAGTTCCTCGGGCGCTGGCGGGAACTCGCGCAGCGCGTTGAAGAGGTTGTGAAAGAAGTCCAGCGCCGGCCGGCCGCTGTCGTGCCACTGGTCCACGCAGCGCGGACGCGCCGCGCCCGGCGTGCTGGTCAGCGCGAAGCCCTGCTCAAAGGCACGCGCCACCGCCAGGTCATCCGGCCCCTGCACCAGCACGCGGCCGAGCAGCCAGACCAGCGAGCTCGGGCATGACACCGCATGCGCGCCGCTGGCCTTCTGGCCCGGGCCGACCAGCTCGATCTCGCCGCCTTCGGCAGCGACATTGCGTGGTCCCAGGTTCTCGAAGTTGTTAGTGTGCACGTCGAGCAGCTCGGTCACGTAGTAGCGGCCCGCGTCGGGCAGCGGCGGAATGCGCAGCGTCACCGGACCATCGGCCAGGTTGACCCAGCCGCAGAAGTACAGCAGGTCGTTGGCCGGGGTGACGATGTCGCGGTCCTCATGCGTCCACTGGCGCTCGCTGGCGGACAACGTGTTCATCGGCGCGCGCCCATAGCCGGTGGCGGCGCAAACCGAGGTCTGCAGGCGGCAGGTGCGCAGCGTCTCGATGAGCGCATAGCCATAGATCACCAGCGGCAGTGCTGCGCCGGCGACCAGCGCCTGCTGAGGGCTGGCGTGCGTGGCGGCGGGAGGGTTCATGTTCATGTGCGTTGGCTCCTGGCGGGTTATTCGAGGGCGGCGCCGCTCGACTTGACAAGGGCGGCCCAGGCGCGGATGTCGTCCTGCATCTGGGCGGCAAAGGCGGCGCGCGGCTGCGGGGTGAAGCGCATGCCCAGCGTGGCGGCCTGCGCCTGCATGGCGGGCTCGGCCATGATGGCGTCGACCGCGCGCTCAAGGCGGTCTAGGATCGGGGCCGGCGTGCGGGCCGGCGCGAACAACGCATACCAGCTGTCGATGCGCAACGGCACGCCTGACTCGGCGAAGGTGGGCACATCGGGCAGCGCCACCGAGCGCTCCGAGCCGGTCACCGCCAGCGCCCGGACCTTGCCGCTGCGGATCAACGGCAAGGTGCCGGCCAGGTCGGACATGGCCACCGGCAGCGTGCCGCCCATCACATCGGTCAGCATCGGGCTCACGCCTTTGTAGGGAATGTGGCGCAGATGGATGCCGCTGCTGACATTGAGGCTCTCGCCGGCCAGGTGGCCGCCCGAGCCGGGGCCCCAGGAACCATAGGTGAGGTCAGCGCCTGGACGCTTGGAGGCTGCAATCAGCGCCGGCAGGTCCTTGCCCGTGAACGCCGGGCCAGCCACCAGCACATTGCCGCCGTAGGCCAGCCGGCCCACCGGCACGAAATCGCGCACGGGATCGTAGGGCAGACGGGGAAAGATCGCCGGCGCGATGGCATGCGTGGCAGAGATGCCGAGCAACAATGTGTATCCATCCGGCGCGGCGCGCGCCACCTGGGCCGAGCCGATGGTGCCGGTGGCGCCCGCCACGTTTTCCACCAGCACGGTGCCGCCCAGCGCGGTCGACAGCCTGGCGGCCACCAGCCGCCCGATGACGTCGGTGCCGCCGCCCGGCGGAAAGGGCACGACCAGGCGGATCGGTTTGTCAGGGTATGTCGTGGCTTGCGGTGGTGCGGCGTGGGCCGGTGTGGCGGCCAGCGCCGTCAGCATCACGACAGCGAGAGCGCCCGCCACCGGCGCGCGCGCGGTCCTTGCGGCTTGTAAATGCATGATGGTTGTCTCCAGTTGTGGTTGCCCATCCGCGCGTCCGGTCTGTGCCGGCATCGGGTGGCGCGGTGGGATCAAGCTTCCTTGCTACGCCATCGCGGTCATGCCCCCGGTCCGCCCGCCGGCAGCAAGGTGATCACGGCGTCCGCCGCCACTGCGCCATCGGCGCCGATGATGAACGGGTTGATCTCCAGTGTGTCGAGCCGTGGCCCCAGCGCCGCGGCCACCTTCGACACGCGCACCAGCAAGTCGGCTGCCTGCGCCAGCGGCAGCACCGGGTTGCCGCGATGGCCGGCGAACAGCACCGCCGCGCGGCTGCGCTCGAGCATGGCGCGGGCGCGCTCGGGCGACAGCGGCGCCAGGCCGAAGGCCATCTGCCGGAAGATCTCCACGGCGGTGCCGCCGATGCCGGCCAGCACCACCAGCCCGAACACCGGATCGCGGCGCACGCCCACCATCAACTCGCCCCAGCCGCGCACCATGCGGGCCACCAGCACGCCCTCGAAGGGCAGGCTGGCGTCGGCACGTGCCAGCGCCGCCTGCATCGCGGCAAAGGCCTTGCGCACCGCGGCGTCGTCCGTCAGGTTGAGCGCCACGCCGCCTACGTCGCTCTTGTGCAGCACCTGTGCCGAGCACAGCTTTACCGCCACCGGGTAGCCGATGCGCTGCGCCAGCGCCACGGCTGCATCAGCGTCACGCGCGAGTCCGTGCGCGGCCACTGGCACGCCGGCGTCCGCCAGCAGCCGCATGGCGTCGAACTCGGACAGCGCCCTGGCATCGTCCGGCACATCGCGCAGGAGCGCGGCGACCGGCGCCGCGGCCTCGGCAACTGGCGTGCTCGCGGCGGCTTCCCATGCTGCCGCGCGGGCCAGCGCGGCCACGGCCTCGATGGCGTGTGCCGGTTCGCGGAACACCAAGCAGCCATGCGCTTCCAGCCACGCCCGCTTGTCGTCGTCGACCACGCCGGAGAGCAGCAGCGGCGCGGCGCGCTGGTCCTCATGCAGCGCGCCGATGGTGCGCTGCAGTTCTTCCCACAAGCGCGGCGCGTTGGCGCCACCGGCGAGGAAGGCCACCACGCTGCCGTACTCGCCGCAGGTGGCCACGCCGGCCATCGCGTCGAGCAACACGGCGGGCTGGGCCACC
This sequence comes from Cupriavidus basilensis, assembly GCF_008801925.2. Classification (NCBI taxonomy): domain Bacteria; kingdom Pseudomonadati; phylum Pseudomonadota; class Betaproteobacteria; order Burkholderiales; family Burkholderiaceae; genus Cupriavidus; species Cupriavidus basilensis. The sequence goes on from NZ_CP062804.1 coordinate 3,081,587, forward strand.
ACCTGCCCCGTCACATCGATCGGGTTGGCGGTGCTGGCAAAGGGGATGCTCATGCGCAGCGCCTTGGCGGCCGCCGCGGGCATGGGCGGCATGGGCATGCCAAGCTCTTCGGCGCGATCAGCCATCATGATGCCGACGCCGCCGGACACGGTGACGATGGCCACCGGCGCCACCGCGTCGGCCATCAACCCGCTCGGGCTGTCCCAGCGCGCCGGCCGGCGCCCGCGCGACAGCGTGTAGCCGAGGCGGAAGAAGTCCTCGAGCGTATGGGCACGATGCACGCCGTACTCGTCGAACACCGCCTGATACACCGCGTCTTCTCCTGCCAGGCTAGCCGTGTGCGACTGCGCCGAACGCGCGCCTGCCTCGGTGGTGCCCACCTTGGTGATCACCACCGGCTTGCCGGCGGCACGCGCGGCGGCCAGCGCCTGGCGCAAGCGCGCGCCATCGCGGCAGCCTTCCATATACGCCAGGATCACGCGGGTATCTTTGTCCTGCGCCATCCACTCGATCACATCGGCCACCTGCAGGCCGGCCTCGTTGCCCGTGGTCACCCAATGGCTCAGGCCCAGCCCGGCCTCGCGCGCCAGCGCAAAGGCGTAGGCGCCGAACGCGCCGCTCTGGCTGACCAGCCCAACGTCGCCCGCAGGCGGCACGCCAGTCAGCGGGATTGGCGAGAAGGTGGCAAACATGCGCTCGCGCAGATTCATCACGCCCAGGCAATTGGGGCCGAGCAGGGCCACACCGTGGCGGCGCGCGCTCTCGGCCAGCGCCACTTGCATGGCCAGGCCCTCATCACCCACTTCGGCAAAGCCCGACGTGAAGAAGATCGCGGCGCGCGTGCCGTTTCGCGCCAGTTGCGCCATCACGGATTCCGTTGCCACCGCCGGCACCGCCACGATGGCCAGGTCGACGCCCTGGCCAATCGCGGCCAGCGTCGCGTAAGCGGGCAAGCCCTGGATCTCGCCGGCGGTGGGGTGCACGGGAAATATTCGCCCGGCGTAGCCGAGCTCGCGCAGCAGGCGAATCGGCATGCCGCCCACCTTCTCGGGCTGCGTGGACGCGCCGATGACCGCGACCGAACGCGGTTTCAGCAGGAAATCTAGGTTGGGCATGGCGTTGTCTCCGGATGGCCTTGAATGGCTTGTCTTGTTTGCGCCTGCGGCGGCGCTGTGTGTGGCTTCGTATGCGTTCGTGTCGCTTCGTGTGCCTTGCTCTGCCGGCGGGCTATTGCCGCAGGCCCGTCATGGATTCGATGGTGCGGGTCATCTCCATGAGCAGCGGCGCGATCTTCTTTTCCAGCATGCCGCGCCGCATTTGCGAGCCGGCGATCGCGCAGTTGAACAGCAGCGGGCGGTTCAGGTAGACGATGCGCGAGTACACGCCCACGCCATGCACGCCGCTGCCGGCGTCGCCTTCATTGATGGCAAAGCCGCGCTTGGGGTAATGCGCCACGTTGTGGCAAATGGTGTCGTAGCAGGCGGCGTACTCCTCGGCGCGCTCGTGGCGCGCGGCCTGCATCAATTGCTCGAACTCGCTCTTGGAAAGCGTGCACAGGAAGGCACGGCCCATCGCCGTGCTCAGCACCGAGCGCACCGCGCCCACGCCTGGGCGCGCCGCCGTGCCCTCGTGATGCGTGCAGCTCTGCAGGTAGGTCACGTCCAGCCGATGTGCCACGCCCATCGATACGGCGCCTTCGATACGATCCGCCAGCGCCTGCATCAGCGGGCGCGCCACGTGACGCACCGGCAGCCCGGCCAGGTAAGGATAACCCAGGGCCAGCACCTGGGCGCCGACGAAATACTTGTCGAGCTTGGGGTCCCAATCCAGGTAGCCCAGCTCGAACAGCGTGCGGCAAATGCGCGACACCGTGGCGCGTGGCATCTGCAGGCGCTCGGCAAGCTCGCCGTTGCCAAGCGGACGCGGCTCGTCGATGAAGCAGCGCAGCAAGGCAAAGCCCTTGGCCAGCAAGCCGCCGAAGGACGGGTCCTCTTTCCTGCGCTCGGCTATGAACTGTTCGACCGACGTGTTCATCTTGTCTCCTTGCACCGCAGTGTGGGCGGCGTCATTTTCTGTGTCAAAGAACGGAATGTATTTCCACATATTGGAAATGTAGACCGTTTCTTGACGAAACGCCGTGGTAACCATATGGTTCACAAAACCGAATCAGAATTCGCATACGGAATTAACATGGCCCTCTCGTCCTCTGCCGCGTCCCCCGCCAAGCCGTCCAAGGGGACTTCCGCATTCCCTACCGTAGCGACCCCGTCGATCCTGCAGCCACCCCGCCAGCGCCGTGCGCGCGAGACCGAGCAGGCCCTGCTGGACGCCGGCCGCGAGCTGCTCGCGCAGCGGGATTTCTCGGCGGTGTCGGTTGCCCAGATCGCCTCAGCCTGCGAAGTGTCGGTCGGGGCTTTCTACGGCCGCTTCCGCGACAAGCAGGCATTCTTCGAATCCCTGCGGGCGCTGGTGATGCAGGAAACCGGCGATTCCGTGGCGCGCTACCTGCGCGTGGAACGCTGGGAAGACGTGCCCACCGATGTGATGCTGGAAAAAATCATGCGCTACGTGGTGCTCGGCTGCCACGCCAACCGCGGCGTGATCAAGGCATCGCTCAAGCACGCCTCCGTGCGCCCGGAAGAGTGGCTGCCGCATCGAGAAAGCGGGCAAGACGTGGTGGAACGCATGGTGGCGCTGCTGGTGCCGCGCATGCCGGTGCCGCCGGAGCAGGCGGAGATGCGCGTGCGCTTTGCCATGCAAGCCGTGTTCAGCATCGTGGTCAATGCCATCCTCAACGACGCCGGCCCGCTGCCGCTCGACGACGAACGGCTGCCCGGCGAGATGACCCGGCTGGTAGCCAGCTACCTGGCGCTGCCGGCCTGACGCCGTAGCGCCGCAACGCGCGGTCCCGCGCGCTCTTTCCCGTCTCAAAGCCTGACCCGATATCGGCGCGCGCATTTTGCTCGGAGCGCGCGCCGGATCCGATAAAAACCCCTAGGAGACAAGACATGACAATACGCAGCCCGTTCTGCGGGAAGGCGGCCGTCCTGCTGGCCTGCGCCTGCGCGGCACTGCTGCCGCTGGCAGCCCAGGCGCAAGCCAGCTATCCCGCCAAGCCCTTGCACCTGATCGTGCCCTACCCGGCCGGCGGCCTCACCGACACGCTCTCGCGCACGCTGGCCGAGGGCCTGGGCAAACGGCTGGGACAAACCGTGGTGGTGGAGAACAAAGGCGGCGCCGGCGGCATCATCGGCACCGACTATGTGGCCAAGTCGGCGCCCGATGGCTACACCCTGCTGCTGACCATCCCCGGTCCCATCACCGCCAATCTCGCCCTCTACAAGAAGCTGCCCTACGACCCGCGCACCGACCTGCGCCAAGTGTCCGACATCGCCACGGCGCGCACGGTGCTAGCCGTCAACGGCACACTGCCCGTGAAGACCGTGGCGGAACTGATCGCTTATGCCAAGAAGGAACCTGGCAAGCTGCGCATGGGCTCCTGGGGCCCGGGCACGCAGCCGCACACCATCCAGGCCTACCTGGACAAAACCTACGGCGTCGATATCCTGCACGTGCCGTATCGCGGCGAAGGCCCGATGGTGAGCGACCTGCTCGCCGGCCAGGTCAACATGACGGTTGGCTCGGTGACCTCGCTCAAGCAGCACTTCGCCAGCGGCAAGCTGCGAGCGCTGGCCGTCACCGGCACCCGGCGCGCCAAAGCCCTGCCTGACGTGCCGACCTTTGCCGAAGCCGGCTATCCCGACGAGCCGTACAAGCTGACCGGCCCCATCACGCTGCTGGTCCCGGCACGCACGCCCAGCGACATCGTCGAGCGGCTGGGCCGCGAGGTGAGCGCACTGGTGAAGACGCCGCAGATCAGCCAGCGCATCGAGGACATGGGCGCGGAGCCGATCGGCAACCTGCCGGCAGAAGCCGTGGCGGCCTACAAGGCCTACCTGCCGGGCGTGCTCAAGCTGACCACGGACACCGGCGTCACGCTGGACTGAAGCCGGGCCAAGGCTGGACTAAGGCTGGACTGACCCCGCCGCCGTGCAACGTGATAATGCAGCGGGATAATGCAGCGCGGCAATGACCGCTATGAATCCGGCGCGGCTTAGCTTGGCCGCCGCGGCCGGCACTCATACAATGGCTGCACCTCGCGCGGCGCCCCCGCGTTCGCGTGCCGATTCCCGTTTTACCGCTTCCCGGGTGCCCACCGGCGCCGACATCACGCATGGCAACGCTCTTCCTGGTACGGCACGGTCAAGCCTCGTTCGGCGCCGCCAACTACGACTGCCTCTCCGACACCGGCCGGCAACAGGCCCGCTGGCTGGGCGAGTACTTCCGCGAGCGCGGCGTCACGTTCAAGCGGGTAGTTGCAGGCTCGCTGGTGCGCCAGCAGGACACCGCGCTGGAGATCCTGGCCGGCATGGGCGCCGACGATGTGCCGGTCCAGACGAACATCGAAACCCACCTCGGCCTTAACGAATACGATGGCGAAGCGCTGTACCGCAGCCATACCGGTGGGGCGGATCATCGCGCGCACCAGAACGCTGACTACAACGACTACTGGCGCACATTCCGCGCGGCGTATCAGGCCTGGACGCTGGATCAGCTGGTGGGCATGCCGGAATCATGGGCGGAGTTTGGCGGGCGGATCCGCGATAGCTTGTTGCATGCCACGCAAGGGGCTTCGCGGGAGGATACGGTGTTGGTTGTCAGTTCCGGCGGGGCAATCGGGCGGGCTACCGCGGATTTGCTGGGTGCGCCGGCGCAGACCGCGATCGAGTTGAATTTGCAGTTTCGGAATACGGCGTTTTGCGAGATTATTTCTGGGCGTGGGATGCAGAGGTTGCTTAGTTTTAATAGTTTGCCGCATTTGGATCGGGTTGATCGGCGGGATGCGATTACGTTTGCGTAAGCGGTTTCGGTTGTTTGGGGCAAGGGCAGAACCGTTGGCTCTAGTTGCCTTGGGTGGGCATTCTTTGTACGGCGTTGGTTTTTGCACCCAAAGGCCATACGACATCCCCCTGCGGGGGCTGCCGGTCACTCTTCTTTGCGTCGGCAAAGAAGACTAACGAGAAGAAAGCCGACCCTGCCGGGAGCAGAGCAATCGGGCTTATGCGGGGCGGTGGTTTCGTCGTACGGCCCGGAGTGTTGGCTAGCGGATCCTACCGGCCTCAAGGACATCGTTTCTGCATGACCCATTGGTTACGTCGTGTAGCCCCTGACCTCGCTTGCGGTGACCATTCACACATCTGCCGTTCGCGGGGCGAAGTGCTGCGCCGTTTCGGGCGTGGCTGGTTTCGTGGTTTTGTCTCGGAGGACGAGCGCCGTGGGTGCGAGCGCGGTGCTCGCGCACGGGCCACGGTGCCCACCACGAAACCAGGGGAGTTGATAGCAAGGCGTCGGCTGCGCCGGTACGGCAGGACATCAAATACCCGGGCGCCCGCCGCCAGAGACAAAACCACGAAACCACCGAGGCAGGCAGGATCGCGGCGCTGCGCACTGCGAACGGCAGATGCCCGAACGCGCACCGCGCAAAGCGATCAGGGGCACCACCACGTGACCATTGGGTCATGAAGTTGCGATGACCTGTGAGCCGGTAAGGCAAAGGCCAGCCAACACTCCGGGCCGTACGACGCAACCACCGCCCCACATAAGCCTTATTGCTCTGCTCCCGGCAGGGCGGCTTTCTTTTCGTTAGTTTTCTTTGCCGGTCAAAGAAAAGTGACCGGCAGCCCCCGCAGGGGGATGTCGTATGGCCCTTGGGTGCAAAAACCAACGCCGCAACAGATGCAGCGAAGGCAACCCCAAAACCACAACCCTATAGCCTCTCAACAATAGTCACATTCGCCATCCCCCCACCCTCACACATCGTCTGCAACCCATACCGCTTCCCCTGCGCATGCAGCGCATGCACCAGCGTAGTCATCAGCTTAGCCCCCGATCCACCAAGCGGATGCCCCAGCGCAATCGCCCCGCCATTCACATTCATGCGCGCCGGATCGGCGCCCGTGGTCTGCAACCAAGCCAGCGGCACCGGCGCAAACGCTTCATTGATCTCGAACAGGTCGATATCGCCGATCTTCATGCCGGCCTTCTGCAGCGCCCGCAGCGTTGCCGGCAACGGTGCTTCCAGCATGATCACCGGATCATGGCCCAGCACCGACATATGGTGAATGCGTGCCAGCGGCTTGACGCCCAGCTTCTTCAGGCCGGCTTCGTTGACCACCATCAGTCCCGCCGCGCCATCGCAGATCTGGCTGGCGCTGGCGGCGGTGACGGTGCCGCCTTCCTCGATCAGCTTGACGCTGGAGATGGATTCCAGGCTGGCTTCAAAGCGGATGCCTTCGTCCACCGTATGCAGCTCGCCGTTGGCGCTGCCGTCCGCGGCGCGCACGGCGACGGGCACGATTTCGTCCTTGAAGCGGCCTGCCTGCGTGGCGGCGATGGCGCGGCGGTGGCTTTCCAGCGCGTAGCGGTCCAGGTCGTCCCGCGTGAGGCCGTACTTGCGCGACATCATCTCGGCGCCGGTGAACTGGCTGAACTTCACGCCGGGATAGCGTTCCTGCATGGCCGGGCTCATCGAGCTGCCGAAGCCGTTCTTGAAGGGCAGCGTGGAGGGCAGTCCCATCGGCACGCGGGTCATGCTTTCCACGCCGGCGGCGATCACGATGTCCATGGTGCCGGACATCACCGCCTGCGCGGCGAAGTGCAGGGCTTGTTGCGACGAGCCACACTGGCGGTCGACCGAGGTGCCGGGCACGCTTTCCGGCAGCTTCGAGGCCAGCACGGCGTTGCGCGCCACGTTGCCGGCCTGCTCGCCGGCCTGGCCGACGCAGCCCATGATCACGTCATCGATCAGTGCCGGATCGGCGCCGCTGCGCTCAACCAGCGCGTTCAGCACCTGCGCGGCGAGATCCGCCGGATGCCACCCTGCCAGCTTGCCGCCCTTGCGCCCGCCCGCGGTGCGCGCGGCCGCTACGATGTATGCCTCTGCCATGTCGTCTCCTCTTGTCGTTCCGGGGCGAACCCGCCCGTAATGGTAATGGCCGTGTCCCGGGAAGGACACGGCCAAGCCTCGCTAGCCTGTTGCGGATTCTGGCCCAGCAGCGGGGCGCCCGGCGTCGTCGGAAGCGACGATTGCGCGGTGCAGCCGCCGCCCCAAGCGGCGGCGGCACATCACGCGCGCGGCGTGAGCACCGAGAAGATGGCGGTGGCGCGCAGCAGGCAGCGCTCCCCGGCCATCAGGCGGCAAGCGCCGAAGCGCAGCCGCGATCCCAGCTTGTCGAACTCGACGTGCGCCTCCACCCAGTCGCCCACCCGCGCGGCATCGAAGTAGTCCATGCTGAGGTTGACCGTCACCGCCGGCTGCTTGCGGTCGGTCTCCAGCGCCATCATCATGCCGATGGCGGTGTCGGCCAGCGTGGCCAGCATGCCGCCGTGCGGGATGCCAAGCGGGTTGAGGTGATGCGGCCCGATGCGGATGGCCACGACGCGCCGCTCCCGGTCCACGTAGATCTGCCCGAAGTTCTCGAGGAAGCCCTTGGCGCCGCGCAAGGCGACAAAGCCCGGCGGCGGCGCCTCGGGCACATCGGATTGCCCTGCGCCGGGGCCGGCGTCGGAAGGTTGACTGGCTTCAGCCATGGCTGCGCCGCCTTATGCTGCGAAGTAGCGCGAGGCCACCCCGAGCTGCTCGCGGCATTCGGCCACCATGCGCTCGATCAGCTCGGCGCAGGTCGGGATGTCGTCGATCAGGCCCACGCACTGGCCGGCGCTGATGATGCCGCCATCGGTCTCGCCGGCGGCGAGCGCAGCCTTGCCGCGTACGCCAGCCACCAGGTGCTTGACGTCCTCGAACTGGGCGCCGCCCGGCTGGCGCTCGATGGTGACGACCTCATCGGAGATGGCGTTCTTGAGCACGCGCGCGGTATTGTGCAGCGTGCGGAAGATCAGGTTGGTGTCGCGCTCGCTGGCGTCCACCAGGGCCTGCTTGACGTTGTGGTGGATCGGCGCCTCGCGCGTGGCGCAAAAGCGCGTGCCCATGTTGATGCCCTCCGCGCCCAGCACCAGTGCTGCGGCCATGCCGCGCCCGTCGGCAATGCCGCCCGAGGCGATCACCGGAATGCCCAGCCGGCGCGCGGCCAGCGGGATCAGCACCATGCCCGGGACGTCGTCCTCGCCGGGATGGCCCGCGCACTCGAAACCGTCGATGGACACCGCGTCCACGCCCAGGCGCTCGGCCGACAGCGCATGGCGGATCGCCACGCACTTGTGAATCACCTTGATGCCGGCCGCCTTGGCGCGCGCGATGTGCTCCTTGGGATTGTTGCCCGCCGTCTCCAGCACCTTGATGCCGCTTTCGATGATCACGTCGAGGTAGCGGGCGTACGGCGGCGGGTTGATGGAGGGCAGCAGCGTCAGGTTGACGCCAAAGGGCTGGTCGGTCAGCTCGCGGGTGCGGCGGATCTCCGCGGCCAGCGCTTCCGGGGTGGGCTGGGTCAGCGCGGTAAGCACGCCAAGCCCGCCGGCATTGGAAACCGCGGCGGCCATCTCGGCGTAGCCAACCCACTGCATGCCGCCCTGGATGATGGGGTAGCGGGTGCCCAGCAATTCGGTGATGCGCGTCTTCATGATGTTCCTTCTGGCTTCTGGTCTTTGTGTTCTATGCTCGGTCTTCTGCCTGGCTCAGGCCGCCAGGCGTCCTGGCGCCAGTCTACGGCGGCGCTGCCGTCCCTACCTCGTCGGATTCGACGATTGCAGGCGCCCGATTCTGCACTACCTTACCCACACCCATTTCGAGAGAGCCAAGGCCAGCCATGAGCACCCCGAACCCAGCCGCCCCCCCCAGCTTCGAGACCCTGCAATACGCCGTCGACAAGGGCGTCGCCACCATCACCTTGCACCGCCCGGAAAAGCTCAACGCCTTTACCCCGCGCATGATGCAGGACCTGATCGACGCCTTTGACGCCACCGACGCCGACGACGACGTCCGCGCGGTGATCGTCACCGGCTCCGGGCGCGCCTTCTGCGCCGGCGCCGACCTGTCCTCCGGCGGCTCCACCTTCGATTACGAGAAGCGCTACGGCGCCAGCAAGGAAGCCGCCCACCGCGATGGCGGCGGACGCGTGGCGCTGCGCATCTTCCGCAGCCTCAAGCCGGTCATCGCCGCGGTCAACGGCCCGGCGGTGGGCATCGGCGTGACCATGCAGTTGCCGATGGACATCCGCCTGGCCGCAACCGACGCCAAGTTCGGCTTTGTGTTCGCGCGCCGCGGCATTACGCCCGAGGCGGCATCGTCGTGGTTCCTGTCGCGCGTGGTGGGCATTTCCACCGCGCTGGAATGGTGCTACACCGGCCGCGTGTTCTCGGCGCAGGAGGCGCTGGAGCGCGGGCTGGTGCGCTCGCTGCATGCGCCCGAGGACCTGTTGCCGGCCGCGCAGGCGCTGGCCCGCGAGATCGCCGACAATGCCGCGCCGGTATCCGTCGCCATCTCGCGCCAGCTGATCTGGCGCATGGCCGGGGCCAGCCACCCGATGGAGGCGCATCGCCTGGACAGCCGCGCGATCCAGTCGCGCGGCCAGTCGGCCGACGTCAAGGAAGGCGTCAGCGCCTTCCTGGAAAAGCGCCCGGCCAGCTTCCCCGAGCGCGTATCGCAGGACATGCCGGACTTCTTCGACTGGGGCAACGAGCCGCCCTTTATCTGATCCCCCAGCCAAGCCCCAAGGAGAGCAGCGTGAAAGTCAGCATGGCAGTCCAGAGCCGCAAATCGGTACGCGGCTTTCTTCCCACGCCGGTGCCGCCGGAGATCATCCGCGACGTGCTGGAGCAGGCCGCGCGCGCGCCATCGGGCGGCAACCTGCAGCCGTGGCACCTGCATGTGGTGGGCGGCGAGCCGCTGGCGCGGCTCAAGGCCACCATGCGCGAGCGCGTCGCCAGCGCGCCCAGCGGCGAAGGGACCGAGTACGACGTCTACCCGCGCGAGCTGGTCTCGCCTTATCGCGAACGGCGCTTCCAGGTCGGTGAGGGCCTCTATCGCTGCCTGGGCATCCCGCGCGAGAACAAGCCGGCGCGCCTTGCCCAGTTTGCCAACAACTTCACGTTCTTCGGCGCGCCGCTGGCGCTGTTCTGCACCGTTGACCGCCGCATGGGCCCGCCGCAATGGTCGGACCTGGGCATGTACCTGCAAACGGTGATGCTGCTGCTGCGCGAACATGGGCTGGACAGCTGCGCGCAAGAATGCTGGGCGATGTATCCGGAAACCATTGCGGGCTTTCTCTCCCTCCCCGCCGAACGCATGCTGTTTACCGGCATGGCGATCGGCTACGAGGATCCGGCAGCGGCGGTCAACCAGTTGCGTGCCACGCGCGCGCCGCTGGCGGAGTATGCGGAGTTCATTGGCATCTGAACGGGTGAGCCGGTGAACGGGTGAATGGCTGAACAGCCAAGCACCATGACCATGCCGATTTCGTAATCGGCTTGCGCGAAAGGCCACAAGCCAGCGGCACGTCCGAAAGCCCCTCTGCAGGGGTTTCCATTCCCCCGGACGCTGCCTGGGCTCGCCTAATCGCCCGCGCTTCCTTACAGCAAACCCAGTTGCCGCGCGATGGCAACCGCCTGCGTGCGGTTGCTGGCCCGCAGCTTGGCGCTGATATTGCGCAGATGGGTGCGCACGGTGGTCTCCGAGACAAAGAGCCGATCCGCCATCGCCACATTGGAGAAGCCCTCGGCCAGCAGTTTCAGCACTTTCTGCTCCTTGGGCGTGAGCGGTTCCAGCAGCCCATGGCGCGCCTGCATGGCGGCCGGGTCCACAGGCTCCGGCGCGCCGCCGCAGGCTTGCAGCAAGCGCTCCACATACCCCGCGGGCAACGCGCCGCCCTGACGCAGGCAGGCCTCGGCCACCAGCCGGCGCACGTCCGCGCTTTCGTCAGCGAAGATGCGGATGAAGCCTTCCGCCGCGCCAAAGCGCAGGGCTTCGCCCATCGCCTGCAACGCCTGGGGGGCTTCGCCGCTGCGCTGGCAGGCCAGCGCCAGCAGGATGCGCAGCTTGAGCGCCCTGCGCATCAGTTGCGCGCGCTCGGTGGTGGCGAGCTCCGTCTCGATGGCCTCGCGCGTGCGCACACAGGGCTCGGCAAACAGCGCCAGCCGCAGGCGCCCCATGACCACGTCTTCCAGGTCGTTGGCGAAAGAGCTGACCGCGCTCAGGCCGGGACGCGCGCGCCACAGCGCCGGGTCGGCTGCATGCTGCAGCGCTTGCTCGGCGGCATGCTGATTGCCTTGCAGCAGCGCCAGGCGGGCGCGCTCCAGCATGGCGCCCAGCACCAGCCGTGGCAGGCCGCGATGATGGCCAAGGTGCTCGAGGGCGGCCAGCCATTCGTGCGCGCCGTCCACGTCGCCGCGGTCGCAGGCAATGCGGGCCAGTACGGTGTGGCCAGTGATGATCTGGTCGGGCAGGCCGAGGTCGCGCGCGAGCGGTACGTACACGGTGAGCAGGCGCTCCGCGCGCTCGCGCTCGTTGATCTCGTAGAGCGCATCGGCCAGCAGGATGCCGGCCATGGCGTTGCCGTTGGTGGGGCCGTAGCGGTTCGGCAGCATGGTGCTGGCGGCAATGCGAAACCGCGCCAGGGCCTGCTGCAGGCGGCCCTGGCGCAGGTCGATCAGCCCCTCCACCGATTCCGAGAAGATCTTGTTGAAGTTGCTGTCGGAGCCGCGCACCACCTGGCGGGCCACGCCCAGCAGGCGCCGCGCCTCGCGGTAGTCGCCGGTGACGGCGGCCATGCGCGCCATCGAGGTGGCAAGGATGGAGTCCGGGAACGGATAGCCCATGGGCAGCGGCAGCGGATCGTCGCGGCTGCAGGCGCGCGCCTCGTCGAAGCGGTCCATCATGTTCAGCAGCATATGGCGCAGCGCGCGCACATGCGCCAGCAGGTCGCCCTCGGCGCCGGCTAGCGGGATGGTCTGCAGCAGCGCGATGGCATCGGCCGGGCCGCGCGTAAACGACAGCGCCCACACATGGGCGATCTGCAGCTTGGGCCACGCGGCCAGCGCGTCGGCCGGCACCGCGTCCAGCCAGCGCGTCAGCAGGCGCATGCGGCCCTGCGCCAGCAACTCGTCCACCTTGCCCGCCAGCAGCGGCAGCGCGTGGTCCACCGCGCCGGCCGCCAGCGCATGCTCGATGGCCGGCACCGGCCGGCCCTGCTGCTCGTACCAGCGCGAGGCGGCCATCTGCAAGGCGGGCACTTCGTGCGGCATGGCCTGCTGCAGCTGCGCGCGCAGGAAGCTGGAGAACAGGCTGTGATAGCGGTACCAGCGCACATTGGGCTGATGGGCCTGAGCAGACGGCTCCGCGCCGCCGTGGCGCTCGCCATCCAGCGGCATCAGGAACAGGTTGGCCCGCTCCAGCCAGGCGAGGATCTCCTCGCTGTCGGCGGTGCCGCTCACGGCATCGCACAACGGCCCGCTCAGCTGGTCGAGGATGGAGGTGCGCAACAGGAATGCACGCACCGCGTCGGGCAGGTGCAGGTAGACGTCTTCCACCAGGTAATCGGCAATCGCGGCGTTCGAGCCGGAAAAGCCAGCGATGAAGGCGTCCGGCTGGCCGCGCCGCTCCAGCGCCACCGACGCCAGCCACAGCGCCGTGGCCCAGCCTTCGGTGCGCCGGTGCAGGGTGGAGATGGCCGCGGGCTGCAGCGCCAGGCCGCGCGCGCGGCGCAGGAAGGAATCGGTCTCGTCGGCGGTGAAGCGCAGCTGGGCCGGCTCGATCTCCAGCAGCTCGCCACGCGCGCGCAGCCGCGCCAGCCCGGACTCCGGCACCCAGCGCGTGCCCACCACCAGGCGGGCGCCGGGTGGCAATTGCTCCACCACTTGCCAGACCAGGCCGGCCACGGCGGGGTTCTGCAAGGCCTCGAAGTCGTCCAGGAACAGCGTGAAGGGGCGGTCGTGGGCCGCCATGCGGTCGATCAGCGCAAGCGCGTGTTCGCCTGCCGACTGCGGCGCGGGCTGGGCCGCGGCGAGCGGCGCGCCGCCCTTGCGCAGCACCAGCTCGAAGGCGGCTTCGAGCGAGCCGAGAAAACGCGTGGCGTCATTGTCCGCGCGGTCCAGCGTGAGCCAGGCGGTGGCCACGCCTTCGGCGTCCAGCCGCGCCCGGCATTGCAGCATGGCGGTGGTCTTGCCGAACCCGGCCGGCGCGCGCACCAGCACCAGCTTGACGAAGCCGGCCGCGCACACGGCGTCGCAAATGGCGCGGCGCTCCACCTGGAACGGGGTCAGCATGGGCGGGCGCAGCTTCGCCACCAGCGTGGCGGCGCGGGCGGCGCCCCGTTGGCCCGCGCTGGTCTCCTCGATTGTTGCCATTCGCCGTGTCTTCCTGTTGGCGGCGGCGTCCACGAGCGGTGGATGCCACGCGATCGGCACCGGCTTATGGTTGCCGGCTGCTGGCGCCACATGCGCCAGGGATCGAACGGCTGATTATGGCGTAAACGCCCGCCCTGCATGCGCCGCCGCCGCGATGCCGGGCGGGTGGCCTCGATGCTGACCACACAAGCAAGCTATACCAGCTTGTTCTCCCGCCCCGCCCAGTAGCGCTCGCGCAGCAGCCGCTTGAGCAGCTTGCCGGTGGGCAGGCGCGGCAGCTCGGCGGCAAAGTCCACCGAGCGCGGGCACTTGATGGCGGACAGGTGGGTGCGGCAGAAGGCCAGCAGCTCGTCGGCCAGGGCCGGGCTGGCGCGCGCCATGTCGAGTGGCTGCACCACCGCCTTGACCTCCTCGCCAAAGTCCTCGTTGGGCACGCCGATCACCGCCACGTCCATGACCTCGGGATGGGTCATCAGCAGGTTCTCGGCCTCCTGCGGATAGATGTTGACCCCGCCCGAGATGATCATGTTGGCCTTGCGGTCGGTCAGGTAGAGAAAGCCCTCCTCGTCCACGTAGCCAACGTCGCCCAGCGTGGTCCAGCCGGCGTGCACCGGGTGGCGCGACTGCGCGGTCTTGTCGGGATCGTTGTGGTAGACGAAGCTGCGCCCCTCGGCGAAGTAGATGGTGCCGGGCTCGCCCGGCGGCAGCAGCGCGCCACTGTCGTCGCAGATGCGCAGCTGGCCAACGGAGGCCCGGCCTACCGTGCCTTTATGGGTGAGCCAGTCGGCCGAACCCACGGCGGTGGAGCCATTGCCCTCCGTGCCGGCGTAGTACTCCCAGATGATCGGCCCCCACCAGTCGATCATCTGCTCCTTGACGGCCACCGGGCAGGGCGCGGCGGCATGCACGGCAAAGCGCAGCGAGGACACGTCATGGCGCAGGCGCACATCCTCGGGCAGCTTGAGCATGCGCGAGAACATGGTCGGCACGACCTGGGTATGCGTGATGCGGTGCTGTGCCAGCAAGCGCAGGAATGCTTCCGCGTCGAAATGCTCCATCACCACCGAGGTGCCGCCGAGCTGCTGCACCGCCATGTTGTAGCGCAGCGGCGCGGCATGGTAGAGCGGTGCCGGCGAGAGGTAGCGCGTGTCCGTGCCGAACTGGTAGAGAGACTGGCACATCAGCACCAGCGAGCCAGGCACGTCGATCTGCTGGTTGGCTGGGGGCGTGAAGACGCCCTTGGGGCGGCCGGTGGTGCCGGAGGAGTACAGCATGTCGGTGCCCGCGCATTCGTCCTCGATGCGCCACCCGGGGTACTGGGCCAGCGCCGTCTCGTAGGCGGCAAAGCCCGGCACCGCGCCATCCATCATCAGGCGCGCGACCAGGCCTGGCACCTTGGCCGCCACGCCCTGCGCCACGGCAGCCTGCGCATGCGAGGTGACCAGCATCCTGGCGCCGCTGTCGGCCACGATATGCGCCGCATCGTCCACGTTCAGGCGCGTGCTGATGCACACGTAGATCAACCCCGAGCGTTGTGCGCCCCAGCACAGCTCGAACAGGCGCGGGTGGTTCTCCAGCAGGAAGGCCACGCGGTCGCCTGGCTGCAGCCCGTGGTCGCGGAACAACCGCGCCGCCTGGTTGGAGCGCTCGTCAAGCTCACGGTAAGTAACGACGGTGCCGCCGGCCATGATGATGGCCGGCTTGTCCGGGGTGCGCTGCGCATGAACATGCGGGTGCATGACTGACCCTCCTGGAAGTGGGTGTGGCCGAACTGGGTGACTGGGTGACTGCGTGACTGGGTGCGTTGGAAACTTCGGTATCGCGGAACCGGCAGGGATGGCATTGCGTGCGGCACATTGTCGGGACAGGTACCCCGGGCGGGCATCGTCGGATGCGACGAACGCGCCTTGGTGCAATGCCGCAAACGCCGATGGGGCCGCCCGTGCGGCGCGCCGCGCGCCAAGGCGATTCGTCGCATCCGACGATGCGAACTGGCGGCCTCTTCACATAATGGCAAGTGCCCCAGCAACCGCGCCAAGGAACCACCGTGGATTTCCAATTCAGCGAAGAACAATCGATGCTGCGCGACACGCTCGCGCGCTACCTGGCCGACCACTACAGCTTCGAAGCCCGCCAGGCGGCAATCCGCTCGCCCGCTGGCTGGCGGGCGTCCTGCTGGCAAGCCCTGGCGCAGGAACTAGGGCTGCTGGGCGCCGCGTTCCCGGAACGCTTTGGCGGGCTCGGCGGCAATGCCGTTGACCACACGATCGTGATGGAGCAGTTCGGCCGCCACCTGGTGGTCGAGCCCTACCTGTCTACCGTTGTGCTCGGCGGCGGCGCCTTGCTGCATGGCAGCGAGACGCTGGCCGCCAACTGGCTGCCTGCCATCATCGGCGGCGAGGCCACCGTGGCCTGGGCGCACGCCGAGCCGCGCAGCCGTTACTGCCTGCATGATGTGCAGGCCAGCGCCGCCCGCGCCCAAGGCGGCTGGCGCCTTGACGGCCACAAGGCCGTGGTGGTGGCCGCGCCGTGGGCCACGCACCTTGTGGTAAGCGCGCGCACCAGCGGCGGCCGGCGCGACCGGGACGGCATCAGCCTGTTCTGGATCGCGCGCAACGCGCCCGGCGTGACGCTGCAGGAATACCCTACCGTGGATGGCTCCCGGGCCGCCGACATACGCCTGGACAACGTCTTCGTGCCGGATGGCGGCTTGCTGGGCGCCGAGGGCGAGGCGCTGGCGCTGATCGAGCGCCTGAGCGACGAGGCGGCGGTAGCGCTGTGCGCCGAAGCCGGCGGCGCCATGAGCCGCATGCTCGGCGACACGGTCGACTACGCGCGCCAGCGCAAGCAGTTTGGCGTGCCGATTGCCACTTTCCAGGTGCTGCAGCACCGCATGGCCGACATGTACGTGCAACTGGAGCAAACGGTGGCGCTGACACAAGTCGCCGCCATGCAGGCAGGCGCGCAGCCCACGCAGCGTGCGCTGGCGGCCAGCGCCGCCAAGGCGCAGGCCGGGCAGGCCGGCAGGTTCGTCGGCCAGGCCGCGGTGCAGATCCATGGCGGCATGGGCGTGACGGAGGAGCTGGCGGTTGGCCATTACTTCAAGCGCGTCACCGCGATCGACCTGCAGTTTGGCTCCGCCGAACACCACCTGCGCCGTTACGCCGACCTGCTGTATCCGGCTGCCGCGTGAGCCCACGCATTCCTGCCCCGCACTGACGAACATCCCGAGGCCCATCGATGAATCTCGATTTCTCCCCGCAAGAGCTGCAGTTCCGCGACGAGGTCCGTGCCTGGATCAAGGAAGCCTTCGACCCCGGCCTCAAGGCCCTGATGGCGCGTACCAAGAATGGCTACCTCGACAAGGAAGGCCAGGTGCGCTGGCAGAAGAAGCTGTTCGAGCGTGGCTGGGCCGCGCCCAACTGGCCCGAGGAGTACGGCGGCCCGGGCTGGTCCCCGGCGCAGCGCTACCTGTTCCAGGCGGAGACGGCTGCCGCCGGCTGCCCGACCGTGTCGCCGATGGGGCTGAAGATGGTGGCGCCGGTGATCATGAAATACGGCACCCCTGCGCAAAAGGCGCGCTTTCTGCCGCCGATCCTGCGCTCCGACATCTGGTGGTGCCAGGGCTACTCGGAACCCAACTCCGGCTCCGACCTGGCCTCGCTGCAGATGCGCGCCGAGCGCGGGAGCGATGCGCACGGCGAGCACTACATCCTCAACGGCTCCAAGATCTGGACCACGCACGCGCAGTGGGCCGACTGGATGTTCTGCCTGGTGCGCACCAGCCGCGACGCGCGCCGCCAGGACGGCATCTCCTTCGTGCTGGTGGACATGCGCACGCCCGGCATCACGGTGGCGCCGCTGCCCACGCTGGATGGCCCGGTCGAGGGCCAGCAGGAAGTCAACCAGGTCTTCTTTGAAGATGTGCGCGTGCCAGTGGAAAACCGTATCGGCGAGGAGGGCCTGGGCTGGACCTACGCCAAATACCTGCTTGAGTTCGAGCGCGGCGGCAGCTACGGCCCGATGCTGCGCCAGCAACTGGCCAAGGTGGCGCACATCGCGGAGAAAGAGCCCGGCGAGGATGGCGGGCGCTTGCTCGACGATCCGGGTTTTCGCCGCAAGCTGGCCGAGCTGCACGTGCGCGCGGCCGCGCTGGAGGCGAGCGAGCTGCGGCTGTTCTCCAACGTGACGTCGGGCACCTCGATCGGCGCCGCCTCCAGCATGCTCAAGCTGGTGGGCACCGAGACCATCCAGGCCATCAGCGAGCTGGCGGTGGAAGCCGCCGGCCCGTACGCGCTGCCCTTCGTGCAGGACGGCTGGGGCGAATTGCAAGGACGCGCCACGGGGCCACAGGTGGGCCCCGACTACGCCGCGCCGCTGGCGCCGCGCTACTTCAACTACCGCAAGGCATCGATCTACGCCGGCTCCAACGAGATCCAGCGCAACATCATCGCCAAGCTGGTGCTAGGGCTGTAAGCCAAGCCAGGTCAGTGCAGCAGCCCGCCCGCCGGGCTGCGTTCCTGCCCGGCGGCCTCGCCGGCTGCCGGCCCATCGACATCCCCGCAATCCTCGCAGCCCACGCACTCGGCAAAGGGCACGGCCGGCTGGCCGGCGTCCACCTCCTCGCCGGCTTCCAGCGCCGCGGTCACCGTGGCCCGGATCGATTCCGCCTTGAGCAGCAGGCGCAGGGCGATGTCGGCGCCACGGCTGGCCGCCACGCGCGCGATGAAGGTCCGGCGCGCCGGTTCGCCCAGCGTGGCGACGTGCGCCGCTTCGCACAGCACATGCCATGCGGCTGGCTGGCCGTCGAACTGTTGCCGGCGGCGCAGCAGGGTGGCGTCGATGGCGGCGGCGATTTCCGCGTCCCTCACGGTGTGATTGCGCATGGTGCTCTCCTGAACGGGAAACTGGGGTTAGGGCCAGGCGCGGGCCGCGCCACGATCATGACTGCCGTGGCTGCTGCCCGTCTGGAACCTGGCGCCGCGCTGGCGGGCGGCATGGATGGCTTCGCTCTTGTTGCTGACCTGCAGGCGCTGGTACAGCAGCGCGACATGGCTCTTCACGGTCGCCACCGAGATATTGAGCAGGCGGCTCACGGTCTTGAGCGCATAGCCGTGCGACAGCAGGACCAGCACCTCGTACTGGCGCGGCGTGAGCTTCAACATGCGCGCCTCGTCGCGCAGCAGGTCGATGCGGGCGCCTTCCGTCGCCAGTGCCTGCAACGGCGCCGAGGGGTGTGGGGCCGGCTGGCGCCACTGCGCCCCATCGGCCAGCACCAGCCGGATCGCCGCCCCGATCGCCGCCAGCGATGACGCCTTGGGCAGCCACGTGCAGATGCCCCAAGCCAGGTCCGGCGGCAACACGGGCGGTAACGTGCCATCGACCAGCAACAACAGGTACTGCGCCGATAGCACGGTGCGTGCGGTCTCCAGCAACGCGAGCGCGCGATCCTGCGCTGGCGGCAAACCGAGGATCACCAGCCCGATGTCATTCATCTGCCCCTGCAGCATGGCGAGATCGGCCGGATCCACGCAGATCACGTGGCCCAGGCCCTCGACGCCGCCCAGCATGCGCAGCAGGCCGAGCCGCAAGAGCGAGTTGTCTTCAAGCAGGAGTGCGTTCATGACGGCGTGCCTCCCTGCGAGCTGCTGCGTTCCGGTTCCATCTGCTCCCCCTTTGGCAACGACATGCCCATCCAGCTTGGCTGGTATTCGCGGCAACGTTGTCACAGGCAATACCGCAAGCCGCGTGCCAGCGGCAAGGCGTTGAGCGCAGCGGATGCGAGGGGGATTGCGGCAGGGGTGGCGCCGGCCGCAAAGGCAGGCGCCATAACGGCTGGCGGGAGGGCGTGCCGGGCAGGGGGGACCTGGCGGCGCCCCTTGCCAGCCAGCGGCGGGCCGGCTGCATGTTACGCGTTACGTAACGCGTTCCGTGGGGCAGGTGGGGGCATTCAGGGAGAATGTCAGCTTGCTGACAAAGCCGGCTCTGCGTTGTCGTGCTGGAAAACACCACGGGCTTCGCTTTGAGTGGCTTCTGGCTAAGCCACCCCTCTCCCCGGCCCTCTCCCCATGAGGGGAGAGGGAGTAACAGCCGTCGTCATGGCGCGCGGCTTTGGCCCGTTCGGCGGCTTCGGCTAGTGCTCCTGGCCTGTCGGCGTACCGAGCGTCTTGCATTGCTGTGCGCCAACCTCAGTTGACCCGCCGGTTGTACCCTTCCCAATATGGCTCGCGCAGCTTCCTGCGCAGCAGCTTGCCGGAGGGGTTGCGCGGCAGCGCATCGGCAAACTCGATGCTCTTGGGGATCTTGTAGCCGGCCAGCCGCTCGCGCGCCCACGCCACGATGCTGTCGCGATCCGGCGCCTGCCCGGGACGGGGCACGACAATGGCCTTGACCGCCTCGCCCCATTTTTCGTCGGGCACGCCGATCACGGCCACATCCGCCACCTGCGGGTGGCCATAGATCGCGCTCTCGACCTCGGCGGGATACACGTTCTCGCCGCCGCTGATGATCATGTCCTTGACCCGGTCGTGGATGTAGACATAACCCTCGGCATCGAGAAAGCCCGCGTCGCCGGTGCGCAGCCAGCCGTCGGCGTCGATGGTGCGTGCGGTCTCGTCGGGCTGCTTCCAGTAGCCGGCCATGTTCTGCGGCGAGCGGATCATCAGCTCGCCGACTTCGCCCGGCGGCAGGCGCCGGCCTTCCCAGTCCACCACCACCACTTCCACGCCGGGCAGCGGCTTGCCGGCGGCCCGCATGCGCGGCACGTCGTCGGTAGTGTGGTCTTCCGGCGGCAGCGCCACCACCGTGCCGGTGGTCTCGGTCATGCCGTACTGCTGCGCAAACCCGCAGCCGAAGACTTCGATGCCTTCGCGCAGCAAGGCGGCCGGAATCGGCGCCGCGCCATAGAGCAAGGTCTTCAGGCGGGAGTAATCGATGCTGCGCGCGCGCGGATCGCGCAGCACGAACTGCATCGCCGCGGGCACCAGGAACAGCTTGCTGACGCGCTCGCGCTCAAAGAAGTCCAGCACCGCGCCGGGATCGAAATCGCGCGCCACCACGCCCTTTGCCCCCGCGAGCAAGCTGCGCAAGCCCCAGCCCGAGCCACCGATGTGCGCCACCGGCATGGCCACCAGCGAGACATCGTCGTCCGTCCAGCGCGACCAAGGGATATCTTCGCGCTCGCTGGCCTCGGTGCCGGCGGTCAGGTTGCGGTGGGTCAGCATGGCGCCCTTGGGGCGGCCGGTGGTGCCCGACGTATAAAGCTGCAGCACCACGTCGTGCGCAGCGGGCTGGTGCGCCGGTGGCGTGGGCGCCTGCGCGTCGCGCCACGTCACATAGGCGGGCCAGTCCGGCTGGCCGCCTTCCATGGCGATCACCTCGCGCACCAGCGGCAGCGTGGGCAGCAGCTTGCGCACCAGGTCTACCGATTCCGGCCCCACGAACAGCAGCGCGGCATCGGAGTGGCCGACGATATAGCCCACCTCCGGCGGCGCCAGGCGCCAGCTCGCGGGCGCCATCACGGCGCCCATCTTGGCTGCCCCCAGCAGCAGCTCGAAATAGTGATCGCAGTTCTTGCCGATATAGCCGATGCGGTCGCCGGGCCCGACCCCCGCTGCAGCCAGCGCCTGGGCGACACAGTCGCTCTGGCGGTCCAGCGCCAGATACGTGGTCAGCCTGCCTTCGAAAGCATAGGCCACCGCATCGGGCCTGCGCTGCGCGAAGTGGCGCAGCGCATGCGGCAGTGTGGTCAGGTAACTGAAATCCATCAGCGTCTCCTTCTCTCGGTCCTGCTGCATGCGCGCGTCCTTTTTATTGTTGTGAACTGCCGGATCAGCGCGGGGCCATGCGGATGGCACCATCGAGCCGCACCGCTTCGCCGTTGAAATAGCTGTTGCGGCACATCTCCAGCGCGAGCGAGGCAAACTCCTCCGGCGCGCCGAGCCGTTTGGGGAACGGCACCGAGGCGGCCAGCGCCGCCTTGACGTGTTCCTGCGCGCCTTGCAGGAGCGGCGTGTTGAAGATGCCGGGCATGATGGTGTTGACGCGAATGCCTTCGCCAGACAGGTCGCGCGCAATTGGCAGGGTCATGCCGACCACGCCGGCCTTGGAGGCGGAGTACGCCGCCTGGCCCATCTGCCCGTCCTGTGCCGCCACCGAGGCGGTATTGATGATGACGCCGCGATCGCCGTCGCGCGCATCCAGCGTGAGCATGCCGGCGGCCGAGCGCGCCAGGCAGCGGAAGGAGCCGATCAGGTTGATCTGGATGATGCGCTCGAACGCGTCCGAGGCGAAGAAGCGGATCTGGTCCGGCGCTTCCTTGGCGCGCGATGCGGTCTTGATGGCGTTGCCGGTGCCGGCGCAATTCACCAGGATGCGTTCCTGCCCGAGCGCAGCGCGCGCCTTGGCAAAGCCGGCCTCGACCTCGGCTTCCGACGTCACGTTGACCTGGCAGAACACGCCACCGAGCTCGCGCGCCACGGCCTCGCCCTTTTCCGCGTTCATGTCGAACAGCGCGACGCGCACGCCATGCGACGCCAGCGCCCGTGCAGTGGCTTCGCCCAGGCCCGACGCGCCGCCCGTGATCACTGCCGTTACCGATGCATTGAGTTCCATCTTGTCTCCGCGTTGTCTTGATGTGTGTTGATGATGTGTGTTGAATCTGTGCTGAACCATTGCCCGCATTCCCCGTTCCCCATCGGCGCGCAGCGCTGCGCCTGGGCGGGATGCCGGAGCCCGGCGAGCCGAATAAAACGGGCTTGCCAGCGTGGTATGGAGATTCAGGGATGACGGCGCGCAACGCATCGTCCGAAGCGACGAATGCATGACAGCACATCAAGCACATGGGAGCGTGAGCACGCCTGCGCGCGGCGCGAATGCTGCCGCCCGCGGGCAGCAGCATTGGCCACTTGAAGAATACGCGGCCTGTCTAGCGCCGCGTTGCCAGGTGATACAGCGCCAGCAGGATCACGGCACCCAGCACGGCGCCGACAAAGCCGGCGGACTGGCCAGGGCGGTACCAGCCCAACGCCTGCCCGAGGAAGGTCGCTGCGAGCGAGCCGACGATGCCCAGGCCGGCGGTCAGGAAAAAACCGCTTGGCCCGCGCCCGGGCGCGAGCAGCCGCGCCACCAGGCCGGCGAGAAAGCCGATGAGAATCATCCAGATCAGGTGCATGTCATGCCCTCCTGGCGGCGCTTCGCGCGGCTCACTTGCATGCCTTGCCGTGATCCGCGTGGAAACCTTGCGCGGTGGCGTCGGCTTCACTCATATAGGCGCCGTTCTTGGTCTTGCCGTAGTACTTCGTGCCCGGGCAGTGATAGACCTTGGAAGACTTGTTGGCCCATACCTGCCCAGGGCCGCCACCCGGTACCGCGGCGGCGGCGGGCGCGGCCGGCTTGGCCATCGGCATGGAGGCTGCGGGTGCGGCGGGCTTGGCCATCGGCGCGGCAGCGGCGGGAGCCGCGGGCGTGGTTTGAGCGCGCGCCAGGTGCGGGACCGAGGCGATGAGCGCTGCGGCCAGCAGCATGGGCAAGCCGATGCGCCGGCCAAACGCGGCGGGCGAGGCGGTAACGGCGGTAACAGCGTTCAAGGCTTTCATAGCATTCATGACAGGCTCCTGCGGTAACAATGCCATTGGGACAACGAAACGACAGGGCTGCATACAGCCGCAACCCGACCGACACGCAATACCTCACTCAACGGCCCGCACCGTCACTCCGTTGACCGCAAGCGGCCGGCACGGGCTCGCTGCCATGGTACGCCTGCTGCACGCCACCCGCTGCTGCTGCCATGCAACACGCCTTGCCGGGTGCCCTGCGCGAGCGGCAACGCCGATTGCGGCGCCGCACGAATCCACGGCGTGTGCGGTATCCGCAATGCGCTACAGTGTCAAGCATCCCCCGGGGTTGCCCGGCTCTCTCTACCCGCATGAGATGACGCTCGTGATCAGGTCCCAATTCACATTACCGGCCGCATGCCGGCCACGCGCACTGCTGTCGATGCTGATGCCGATGATCTGGCTGGCGCTGGCCGCGCTTGCAGCGCAGCCAGCACTGGCGGCGCCGGCCGGACTGGCCTCGCTGGCGGCGGTCGTCAAGGCCGAGTCCGCGCCGGCCTCGCAGCCCGCGGCCAGCGAGCCGCTCGCGCAATCGCTCGACCAGCTCATCACCACGTTGCAGAGCGACAAGGACCGCAAGGCCCTGGTCGACCAGTTGCAGACGCTGCGCAAGGGCATAGGCGGGGCCAGTGCGGCGTCGGCGCCACAACCCGGCCTGCTCGGGGCGCTGGCCGAGGCGGTCGACCATCTCGATACGTCGCTCGGCAAGGACAAGGGGCCGTGGCACTACTGGCGCTGGCGCATCAATTTCGCGGGCGAGGAGTGGCTGGCCGCACTGACCATGAACGGGACGCGCTCGCCCTGGCAATCGGCACGGGAGTTCTCCACCGTGCTTGCGGCCTGGTTCTTCGCCGGATGGCTGTTGCGCGAGGCGGTGAGGCGCGTGCGCAACCGGCGCCTGCAGCCAGCGGTACGCCATGAACTGCCCGCAGTGCCGTCCTGGATGGACGTCGGGCTTTACATGCTGCGCAGGGTGGCGCCGTGGGTGGTGGCCTTCGCCCTGGCGATGCTGCTCTCGAGCGGTATGTTCGGTCGCTCGCCCGCCAGCATGGCCGGCATGGTGATTGCCTATTCGGTGGTGGCCGGCGCCGTGATGGGCGCGGTGTGCCAGGTCATCTTTGCGCTGTTTACCTCGGCGCACCGCGCCCACGCGGTGCGCGACCTGCTGCTGCACTCCCGCAGCCTGCTGTTCACTACCGGCGCGCTGGCGGCGCTGGGCGACGTCACGACCGAGGCGCGCGTGATCGCCTCGCTTGGCGCCAACCTGTCGGCGCTGATCTCCACCGTGGCCAACATCGCCGCGGCGTTGCTGATCGGCGCCTTCACGCTGCGCTTTCGCCGGCAGATCGGCCAGATCATCAGCAACCGGCCGCTGGCTTTCCGCCAGGAGCATCCCGCAATCATGGACCTGTTGCGCCTGGTAGGCGCGAGCTGGCACCTGCCGGTGCTGGCGGTAGTGGTAGCCTCGGTGGCCGGCACGCTGCTGGCCACAGGCTACGCAGACATCTTCCTGCGGCGCACCGTGGCCTCGGTAGCGCTGTTCGTGGCCGCGCTGCTGCTAACGCTGATCTCCGGCCGCTCGCCCAAGGCCACGCACCGCGCGCCACGCTTTCGCGACCGCCAGCGCTCGGCCTACCTGGCGCGCTTCGCGCGCTTCGCGACAGCGCTGGTGCGGGTGGTGATCTGGTTCGCCTACTTCGAGCTGGCCAGCCGGATCTGGGGTATGTCGCTGCTCTCGGTGATTGAATCCACCGCGCTCGGCAAGCGCATCGGCGAGGCCGTGTTCAGCGTGACCAGCACCGTGCTGCTGTCGTGGCTGCTGTGGCTGCTGATCGATACGGCCATCACCCAGACGCTAACGCCCGCGCACGGCCGCGGGCAGGCGCCCAGCCTGCGCGCCAGGACCATCCTGCCGCTGGTGCGCAATGCGTTGTTCGTCGCGCTGCTGGTCATCACGCTGATCGTGGTGCTGGCCAACCTCGGTGTCAACGTGACGCCACTGCTCGCCGGCGCCGGCGTGGTCGGCCTGGCCATCGGCTTTGGCGCGCAAAGCCTGGTGCAGGACCTGATCACCGGGCTGTTCATCGTGGTGGAGGATTCGATCGCCATCGGCGACTCGGTGGAGGTGCCCGACCATATCGGCACGGTGGAGGCCATGACCATCCGCACCGTCAAGCTGCGCGACGGCAAGGGCGCGCTGCATATACTGCCCTACAGCCAGATCAAGGCCATCAAGAACATGTCGCGCGGCTATGCCTTTGCCGTGTTCAACATCGGCGTGGCGTACGGCAGCGACCTCGACCAGGCC
Organism: Cupriavidus basilensis; assembly: GCF_008801925.2. NCBI lineage: Bacteria > Pseudomonadati > Pseudomonadota > Betaproteobacteria > Burkholderiales > Burkholderiaceae > Cupriavidus > Cupriavidus basilensis. The sequence continues at coordinate 3,106,865 of NZ_CP062804.1, forward strand.
ATCGAGCTGATCCGGGAGACCGGCGCCGAGGTGGCGCGCGATTTCCGCTACGCGCGCAACCTGCTTTCCGGGCTCGACATCCTGGGCCTCGATCGCTTCGACCCCAACGGCTCGGTGGTGCTGGCCCAGTTCAGGACCCGCCCGCTGACCCAGGCGGAAATCACGCGCGCGTTCAACGTGCGGCTCAAGCGCAAGTTCGACCAGCACGGCATCAGCATGGCCACGCAGCGGGTGACGGTGCAGGTCGAGGGCGGACTGGGGCTTCCCCCGGCGCAGGACGCGCAGGCCTCGGAGCTGGCAGCCGGCGCCGGGGGCGCCGCTGCGCTTTCAAAGGGTGCGCCCGGGCCAGGCTGAGTCGCTACGCGGCTCGCAAAGCGCACGCAGAAACGGGTACGCTTCGCGCTGCCATCGCCCGTTTCGCAGGCATTTCAGCGCTGAAATAATTTTTAATAATTACCCAGGCGACATTCCCTGTTTGCGAAGTTATGCTCGCATGCGCATAATGCCGCCACACGGTAACGCGCAGCGCTGACATGCCCGGCATGCCGGGGGCCTGGCGCCGTCCGGTGGCAACCGCCACTTCGGAGCCGGCCACAGCGAGCCAGCCGTACCGCTACCAGCGGGCCAATAAAAAAAGAGCAAAGCAGGATCGGGCGAGAGCCACCGGGGAAAACACTATGGGCGAACATCCGTCGGCGGATGAAGACTTCCATCGTCTGATCGATTCGATCTACGAGTCGGCGCTTGACGTCACCGCCATGCCAGCCGCGCTGGATCTCTTCTCCCGCTATACCGACATCGAAAGCCCGCATTACCTGGTCTGGGACAAACTGTCCGGGCAAGCGCGCCTTGGCGTCACCCCGCATGGCTGCTTCCCGGCGCAGGGCACCTACGTGCCGGAAGGCCTGCATGCGCTGGCGAGCCTGCCCAGGCGCGCGCTCGCGGGCGATCACCCTGGCGACCCGCAGGACGGCGCACCCTGGCGCGCGCCGGCGCATGGCGCCGACCTGGCGCATGGCGTGCGCCTGCTCGATACCGCCGAGGTCTGCGTGCTGATGGGCGGCACGGACCGGGGCGGCCGGCTGGATACCGGTTTCGACGGGGCGCAGGGCTCGAGCCACCGCGGCAAGCGGCTCGCGCGCGTGCTGCCGCACTGGGCCCGCGCCGCGCGCATGCAACAGCGCAACTTCGAGTTGAGCGGCCTGGCGGCCCTTGGCCTGGCCGGGCTGGATACGCTCGACTTCGGCGTGATGGTGCTGCAGGCCGATATGCGCGTGCGCTACGCCAATATCTGGGCCGAGGCGCTGGTGCGGGCCGACAGCCAGCTAGCGCTGGAAAACGGCATGCTCAAGGCTCACGACCAGACCCTGCACGCCACCCTGCACAAGCTGCTCGACCGCGCCATGCAATCCCGCGGCGGCGAGGCGGCGGCCGGCTCGTGGATGCACATCACGTCGGGTGGCCAGCCGGTACCCATCATCGTGCTGCCGCTGGTGGCCCGCCAGCCGGTGGAAGGCCCGTGGCAACTGCCGTTCGCGATGGTGCTGATGGGCAATTCGGAATCGCGCTCGGTGCTCGACAGTTCGGTGCTGACGTCGCTGTTTGGCCTGTCGCGCAAGGAAAGCCTGATTGCCATCCGCCTTGCCGCCGGCGAAACCCTGGCCGAGATCGCGGACCACGAATTCGTCTCGCCGCACACGGTGCGCGTGCATATTCGCGACATCCTGCGCAAGACCGGCACCCATCGCCAGAGCGAGCTGGTGCGCCTGCTGCACCTGCTGCCGGGCGTGGCACTGGAGCGCGCCGGCGCGGCGCGTGGCGCGCGCGCCTGATCCGCTGGCCTAGGCGACCACGGTGCTGGCGACCTCCAGCAGGCGCTGCACCTGCCGGTCATCGCTATCCGTGGACGTGGCCAGCGCGATGCCGATGCGCGCCGCCGGCCGCGGGCTGGCCAGCCGCAGGAAACGCACGCGCCGGTTGATATAGCGCGCCGCCACGCTGGGCACCAGCGCCACCCCCAGGCCGCTTTCCACCAGGCTGACGATGGTCTGCACCTGCACCGCCTCTTGCGTCACACGCGGCACGAACCCGGCTTGCTGGCACAGCAGCATGGCGATGGCCTGCAGGTTAGGCACCTCGGCGCTGGGATGCATGATGAAGGGTTCCCCGGCGAGCGCCTTGAGCGCAATCGCGTCACGCTCGGCAAAGCGGCTATCGGCCGGCACCGCCGCCACGAACTCGTCGTTCTCCAGCGGCATCAGTGTGTAGCCTCCGCTGTGCAAGATAGGAAAACGCACCAGCCCGGCATCGAGCTGATGGCGCTCGATCCGGTCCAGGATCGACGCCGAGGTGGATTCGTGCAGGATCAGCTCGATCCCCGGGTGCGCGGCCCGAAACGCCGGGATCAGCTTGGGCAGCAAGGCGTAGGTTGCCGAGCCCACAAAGCCCACGCGCAGTGCGCCGCGCTCGCCATGCGCCGCCGCCAGCGCCGCCGCGCGAGCCTGGCCGGCATGGAACAGCGCGCGCCGCGCGTCATGCAGCGCGGCTTCGCCAGCCTGGGTCAGCCGCACCCCGCGCGAGGTACGCACGAACAGCGGCGTGCCGAGCGCGTCTTCGAGCTTACGGATCGAGATGGACAGCGGCGGCTGCGCCATGTGCAGGCGCTCGGCCGCGCGGTGGAAGTTGCCGGTTTCGGCCAGGGCGACGAACTGCTGAAGTTGACGAAGGTCCACGCTGATGTCCGCATTGATATCTGGAGGATATCGAATCCTAAAAATCTAATATTAGACGCAAGCGACCCGCCTGATCTACCCTGTGGCATCCGGCGCGCCCCCGGGCACCCCGCCCGGCGCAAGCCAGGCACAAGAACAGACAGGAGACACCCAGGCATGTTGCCCCTCTCAGGCATCCGCGTGATCGACCTATCCACGGTCGTGATGGGCCCTTACGCCAGCCAGTGGCTGGCCGATCTCGGCGCCGAAGTCATCAAGGTGGAGCCCCCCGAGGGCGACTCCACGCGGCGCACCGGCCCGGCCGCCGAGGATGGCATGTCGGCCATCTTCCTGGGCGTGAACCGCAGCAAGAAAAGCGTGGTGCTCAACCTCAAGCTGCCCGCGGCGCAGGCCGCGCTGGAGCGCCTGCTGGCCAGCGCCGATGTGTTCATGCACAGCATGCGCCCGCAGAAACTGGCCGGCCTCGGGCTGGACCCCGCCGACGTGATGGCGCGCCACCCGCGCCTGGTCTACGTGAGCTTGCTGGGCTTTGCCGAGGATGGCCCCTACGGCGGGCGCCCGGCCTACGACGACATCATCCAGGGCCTGTCAGGCAATGCCGCATTGATGGCCGCGCAGACCGGCACCATGCGCTACTTCCCCACCATCGCGGCCGACAAGACCAGCGCTCTGGTGGCGGCGCTGTCGATCTCGGCGGCCATTGTCGGGCGCGAGCGCCAGGGGGGCAAGGGAGCCCTGGTGGAAGTGCCGATGTTCGAATCGATGGTGGCCTTCAACCTGGTCGAGCATCTCTATGGCCAGCACTTCGAGCCGCCGCGCGGGCCCACCGGCTATCCGCGCGTGCTGGCGCCGCTGCGCCGGCCCTACCAGAGCGCCGACGGCCACGTCTGCATGATGCCGTACACCGATGCCCACTGGCGCGACTTCTTCACCGCCGCAGGCCGGCCCGACCTGGCCGCCGATCCGCGCTTTGCCGGCATCGCCGCGCGCACGCAGCATATCGAAACCCTCTACGAGCTGACCGGCGAGATCGTGCGCACGCGCACCAGCGGCGCCTGGCTGGCGCTATGCGAAACGCTGCAGATCCCGGTGGCGCGGGTCAACCAGCTCGCGGAGCTGGTGGATGACCCGCACCTGCGCGCCACCGGCTTCTTCGACACGCTGGACGACCCGGACATGGGCACCCTGCGCTTTGCCGGCGCGCCGGTGCGCTTTGACGGCCAGCGCGCGGCGAGCGCGCTGCCGCCACGCCTGGGTCAGCACACCCGCAGCCTGCTTGAAGAGGCGGGCCTGAGCGGCGAGCAGATCGAAGAGCTGGGCCGCACCGGCGCGGCCTATTGTGCGTCGCCTGCCACTAATGCCTAACCCTGCCGCATTCCCGCTCCTAACATAAAGGAAGCCGGCCGCCGATGGCGGCCCTCAACAGGAGACGCCGTGCCCCATACCCAACTCCCCCGCCTCGGCCAGGGCTTTTATTGGCAAGACATCAAGGAAGGCCAGGCCTTCCAGACCTTCCGCCGCACCGTGACCGAGACCGACCTGATCAACTTCATTTCGGTCACCGGCATGCTGGAAGCGATCTTTATCGAGGCGGGCTATGAAGGCGGTGCCATCCATGGCCGGCCTGTGCCCGCCGCGCTGACCTACGCCATGATCGAAGGCTTCATCCTGCAGACCATGATCCAGGGCACGGGGCTGGCCATGCTGGAGCTGACGCAGAAGATCCACGCCCCGGTGATGGTGGGCGACACCATCTGGGCCACGGTCACGGTGACCGGCATCCGCCCCACGTCGCGCAATGGCCGCGCCGTGGTGGACTCGGACATCGAAGTCTTCAACCAGCGCCATGAGCGTGTCATGACGTATTCCGCCCGGCGCTTGCTGGCCGGCCGCTAGCCACACGGAGACCCCTGTCTTGACTTCACTGCCCAGCACGTTCCAGCTGACTGCCTTGCCGCCGGCCGCTGCCGCCTTCCGGCGCGAGGTCAAGGCATTCCTGGCCGAACACCTGCCGGCCCTTGCGCCCGAGGTCCGCGCCCGCTCATGGATGGGCTTCAACGCCGACTTCAGCCGCGCGCTGGCGCGGCGCGGCTGGGTGGGCATCACCTTGCCCGCGCAATATGGCGGCGCCGGGCTCGATCCGTTCTCGCGCTTCGTGCTGGTGGAGGAACTGCTGGCCTGCGGCGCGCCGGTCTCGGCCCACTGGATCGCCGACCGCCAGAGCGGGCCGCTGATCCTGCGCTACGGCAGCGACGCGCAGAAGGCTTTCTATCTCCCGCGCATCTGCAAGGGCGAGGCGTTCTTTTGCATCGGCATGAGCGAGCCCAACTCCGGCTCCGACCTGGCCAGCGTCACGACCCGCGCCACGCCGCAGCCGGACGGCGGCTGGCGCTTGAACGGCCGCAAGATCTGGACGACCAACGCCGATCGCTGCCACTACATGCTGGCGCTGGTGCGCACCTCCGGCACGGGCGAGGACCGCCAGCGCGGCTTGTCGCAGGTCATCATCGACCTGTCCGCGCCGGGCGTGACCGTGCGCCCGATCCGCGACCTGGCCGGTGACGCGCATTTCTCCGAAGTCAGCTTCGAGAACGTCATGCTGCCGGAAGCGGCGCTGGTGGGCCGCGAAGGCAGCGGCTGGGAGCAGGTCAACGCGGAGCTGGCCTTCGAGCGCAGCGGGCCGGAGCGGCTGTACTCCAGCGTGGTGCTGCTCGATACCTGGATCGCGGCGCTGCGGCGCGCGCCGGCTGCGCGGCGCGACACCGTCACCATCGGCCGGCTGGCCGGCCGGCTGGCGGTGCTGCGGGCCATGTCGCTGGCGGTGACCGCCCGGCTTGCCGCAGGCGAAAGCCCGGTGGTGGAAGCCGCGCTGGTCAAGGACCTGGGCACGGCGTTCGAGCAGTCCATTCCGGCACTGGCACAGGCCGCGCTGGGCGACGATCCACACCTCGCCGCCGACCCCGACCTGTACCGCACCCTGGCCTACGTCAGCCAGGTCGCCCCGTCCTATTCGCTGCGCGGCGGCACGCGCGAGATCCTGCGCGGCATGATCGCCCGGGGCCTTGGCCTGCGCTGAACCGGAGTTCCCTATGCATAACGCTTACTCGGACGCGCTCGACAGCGTGCTGCGCGACTGCTGCACGCCCGCCATCATCCGCGCCATCGAACGCGGCGAAGACCACCTGCCCCTGTGGCAGTCACTGCAAGACAGCGGCTTTGCCGATTGCCTGCTGCCCGAGGCGGCCGGCGGGGCGGGCTTGCCGCTGGACGAACTGGCACCGGTGCTGTTCGCGCTGGGCCGTCGCGCACTGCCTGTGCCGCTGGGCCAGACCTTGTTCGCGCGTGCGCTGCTGCACGCCGCCGGGCTGGCGGTGCCGGCCGAGCCCATCGCGCTGGCGACCTTCGATATGGATGAGAGCGCCACGGATGCGGTCCTCGTCGCGGGCGGCGCGCAGGCGGCCTGGTTCCTGGTGCAGGAAGGCACGCAATGCATGCTGCTGCCACGCGACCGCGCGCAAGTGCGTGCGACCGGCGCCCATGCGGATCTGGCCGTGGTCCTGCCGCGCCCCGCATCGGACGGATTGCCACGGTTCACTTTGCCCGCGGGCGCGCTGCGCCGGATCGGGGCCTGCCTGCACGCTGTGCAGCTGGCCGGCGCCATGTCGCATGTGTTCGACATGACACTGCAATATGCCAACGACCGCCAGCAGTTCGGCCGCGCCATCGGCAAGTTCCAGGCCATCCAGCACCAGATCAGCGTGATGGCGGAACATGTCACCGCCGCGCGCATGGCCGCGCAGATCGCCTGCGCCGGCGGCGGCTGGCAGCCGGACCCGCTGCGCGCGGCCATCGGCAAGCTCAACGCCAGCGAAGCGGTCACGCCAGTGGCCGCCATCGCGCATGCCGTGCACGGCGCCATCGGCATCACCGAGGAGTACGACCTGCAGATCTACACCCGCCGCCTGCATGCCTGGCAGCTGGCGGACGGGTCGCAGGCGTATTGGGCAAGGGTGGTGGGCGAGGCGGTGTGCGGCCAGCCGGGCACGGGCGTGGTCGATCTGGCCCGGAGCTGGAGCACCGACGCGGCCTGAGCCGCGGACGGGAGGGAGGACCGGCCAGGATCAGCCGGCGTCGGGTTCGCGCTGCAGCAGGCTCCAGCACAGGCGAACCAGTTCGTCCTCCAGGGCCGGGCTGCCGAGCAAGGGCGAGCGCTCCAGCGCGGCCGAGCGCACTACCCCGAACAACGCCCGTGTGAGCGCGAACATCTGGGCCGGGGCGGGCAAGCGCAGCGCGCTCATGCCCAGCGCCTGCAACTGCGCGCCGATCCGTTCGCTGGCCAGGCGCAGCGCCGCCACGGCATCCTCGTCCCGGTCATGGCGCCAGGCCAGGCGGGCCAGCGCGCGGCTATGCGCGTCATAGCCACCAAAGCTGAGCACATAGGCCTGCACATAAGCGCGCAGCGCGACGCGCGCGGCTTGCGGCTCCGCCAGTCCCTCCGCTGCCGGCATGGCGGCCAGGCGTTCGGCCAGCATCGTTTCCAGGGCCACCAACGCCGCCTCGCGCTGTTGCTCGATCAAGGTGCGGCCAATTGCCGCGCGGTCGGCAAAGTACTGGTAGAGCGAGCCAACCGAAACCCCTGCCAGCGCGGCGATCTGCTCGGTGGTGGGCTCGGGCTGGGCGCGCATCTCGTGTTCGGCGAACAGCTGCGCGGCGGCTTGCAAGATGGCTTGGACGGTATGTTGCGCGCGCTGCTGCGAGGGCTGGCGGCGCTTCGGCGGTTCGGTGGCGGCGGGCATGATGGAATCTGAGGAGAAAGCGAATTGGCTGGGACGCGGCAAGCCGATAGATTGTCGCACGGTGCCCCAAGCACGGGCTAACCGGACAAGTCCCAGACCATGCATGTCACTTCCTTGCCTTCACCCGTTTCGCCTGTTTCACCTGTTCCGCCTGTTCCGCCCGCATCGGCGCTGCCGGCGCATTCACCCGGCCCGCACCGCGCCCCCGATGTGATCGTGGCCGGCGCCGGCATTGCCGGGCTGTGCGCGGCCGATGCGCTCGCCCGCGCCGGCGCGCGGGTGCGCGTGTTCGAGGCCGCCGGGGATGTCGGCGGGCGCATGCGCAGCGAAACCCTCGGGCCGCATGGCATCGAGTGCGGCGCACAATTCCTGTCGAGCGGCTACACCGTGCTGCCGGCACTGGCGCGGCGGCTCGGCCTGGACGGTGGCCAGGGCGGCGGACTGCAAGCCGCCAGCGACCTCAACGCGGTGGTGCGCCAAGGCCGGCCGCGCCGCGTGCGCGCGCAGAGCCTGCTGGACCCGCTGCGCAGCGGCCTGCTCGGCTTGCCGGCCTGGCTGGGCCTGGGGCTGGCGCTGGGCCGCGAAGGCCGCGCGCTGCGCACGCTGCCGCTCGACGATCTTGGCCAATGGGCGCGCTACGATGCGGGTTCCGCCAGCGAATGGCTTGGCCAGCGTGGCTGCCGCGAAGCGCTCGCCTATGTCACGGAGCCGCTGTTGCAGGGGTTCTATTTCCTCACGCCCGAATCGTCCTCCGCCGCGCTGATGCTGATGGCCAGCGGCTTCGGCTGGCGCCGCTGTGCCAACACTTCGCTGGCCGGCGGCATGCAAAGCCTGCCGCGCGCGCTGGCGCGCACGTTAAAGGTGGAGACCGGGCGGCGGGTCGCCTCGATCCGCCAGCAGGACACGGGCGTGGTGGTGAGCGGCGCGGGATTCGAAGCCACGGCCGACTACGTGGTGTGCGCCCTGCCGGCACCCGTTGCCCGGCAAGCCTGGACGGGTGGGGACGCGCTGGAGCGCCGCCTGCTGGCAACGCCCTACAGCCGCACCATCAACCTGTCCTTGCTCACACGGCCGGGATTTCATGCGCCGCCGGCATTGGCAGGCGTCTACGGCGTATTGGTGCCGCGTGCCGAGCGCCGTTACGTGGCCGCGCTGGCGCTGGACGCCGGCAAGCGCCAGCTGGCGCGTCCCGCCGGCGGACATGGGCAAGTCATCCAGGTCATGCTGGAAGACCGCGCCGCCGCGGATCGGCTGGGCGCAAGCGATGCGCAAATCCTCGCCGACGTGCTGCCCGAGGTCGAGCATTACCTGCCGGGCATCTCGCGGCAATTGCAGGATTGCCTGGTCACGCGCTGGGCGCAGGCGATGCCCACGGTGCCGGTCGGCCGCGCGGCCGACGTGCTGGCGTACCGCAGCCGCGCGCCGGCATCGCGGCAACGGGTCTTCCTGGCGGGGGACTATGTGAATGCGCCCTTCACGGACGCTGCCGCGGCCACCGGCTTGTGGGCCGCGCAGGCCATCATGCGGGCGGTGTCATCCACCGCCCGCGCGGGCTGACGCTGCCATGCCCGCTCAAGCCGCCTTGCGATGCCGGCGTTCCGGCTTGCATTCGTACTTGGATTCGCGCCGGCCATCTTCATAGGCCACTTCCAGGCGCACCGTAAAGCCCCACAGCCGCGTGACGTGGCGGATCACCTCGTCAAAGTTCTGCGCCAGCGGGCGGCGGTCGTTCTGCAGGTGGCGCAAGGTCAGGGAGCGGTCTCCGCCCACATCCACATTGGTGATCTGGATGTTGGGCTCCATGTTCGACAGGTCGTACTGGTTGGCCAGCAACTGGCGGATGTTCCGGTAGCCTTCGTCGTCATGGATGGCGGTCACGCGCAGCTTGCCTTCGCGGTCGTCGTCGAGCACGGAGAACAGCTTGAGCTCGCGGATCACGCGCGGCGACAGGAACTGCAGCAGGAAGCTCTCGTCCTTGAAGTTGCGCATGGCGAAGTCGAGCGTCTTGCGCCAGTCGCTGCCGGCAAACTCCGGCGCCCAGCGGTAGTCTTCCTCGGTCGGGTGCTCGCACATGCGGCGCAGGTCCTGGAATATCAGGAAGCCCACGGTGTACGGGTTGAGGCCGCTGTAGTAGGGGCTGTTGTATGGCGGCTGGTAAATCACATTGGTGTGCGCCTGCAGCAACTCCATCATGAAGGCGTCGTTGACCAGGCCTTCTTCGTACAACTGGTGCAGGATGGTGTAATGCCAGAACGTAGCCCAGCCTTCGTTCATGACCTTGGTCTGGCGCTGTGGGTAGAAGTACTGCGCGATCTTGCGCACGATGCGCACGATCTCGCGCTGCCACGGCGCCAGCTTGGGTGCGTTCTTCTCGATGAAGTAGAGCAGGTTTTCCTGCGGCTCCGGCGGGAAGGCGGCGTCGCGCTCGAACCCTTCATCGTCTTCCAGCGCGTGCGCGCGGTGCTTGGGCAGGGTGCGCCACAGGTCGTTGACCTGCATCTGCAGATAGTTCTCGCGCTCGGTCTGGCGCGCCTGCTCCTCGGCAATGGAGAGCTTCTTGGGGCGCTTGTAGCGGTCCACGCCGTAGTTCTGCAGCGCGTGGCAGGAATCGAGCAGCAATTCCACTTCCTGCTCGCCGTAACGCTGCTCGCATTCGGCTACATAGTTCTTGGCGAACAGCAGGTAGTCGATGATGGCGTCGGCGTTGGTCCAGGTGCGGAACAGGTAGTTGCCCTTGAAGAAGGAGTTGTGGCCGTAGCAGGCGTGCGCGATGGTCAGCGCCTGCATGGGCATGGTGTTCTCCTCCATCAGGTACGCGATGCAGGGATTCGAGTTGATGACGATCTCGTAGGCCAGGCCCATGTGCCCGCGCTGGTAGCTGCGCTCGGACGCGAGGAAATGCTTGCCGTACGACCAATGGCTGTAGCCCACCGGCAGGCCGGACGACGCATAGGCGTCGAGCATCTGCTCCGCGGTAATGATCTCAACCTGGTTGGGATAGGTGTCCAGACCGAAATCCCCGGCAATGCGTGCGATTTCGCGGTCATAGCGCTGGATCAGCTCAAAGGTCCACTCCGAGCCGGTAGAGAGATATGCCATTTACGACCCCCGTTGCGGGTGAAGCTAGGGTTGCGCCCTCTCCCACACAGCGGGAGAGGGGAAAACACCTGCAAAAAACCAGGGCGGCTTCAGCGGCTGGATGGCCATGCCGCCTTCTTCTGGAACAGGTCATGCAGCACGGGGTAGATCTCGTCCGCCCCGATGATGCGCTGCATGGCGAAGTTCTCATGCCGGTCCTTGACCGCCAGATACTCTTCCCACAGGTTCTGCGGCTCCTCCGAAGCCACTTCCACATAGGCGTAGTACTGCACCAGCGGCAGGATGGACTCGCGCAGCAAGCGCCCGCACAATTCCGAGTCACCCGCCCAGTTGTCGCCGTCCGAGGCCTGGGCGCAGTAGATATTCCACTGGCTGGCGGGATAGCGGTCGTGAATTACCTCGACCATCAGTTTGAGCGCGCTCGATACGACCGTACCACCGGATTCGCGCGAATGGAAGAAATCTTCCTCGTTCACTTCCTTGGCCACCGTGTGATGACGAATGAACACCACGTCGATGCGATCGTAGTTGCGCTTGAGGAAGAGGTACAAGAGCATGAAAAAGCGCTTGGCGAGATCCTTGCGGCTCTCATCCATGGACCCGGACACATCCATCAGGCAGAACATCACCGCCTGTGCCTGCGGGCGCTTTTTCAGCACGCGGTTGTTGTAGCGCAGGTCGAGCTTTTCGATAAAGGGCACGCGCTCCACGCAGGCGCGCAGGTGACGCATTTCCTTCATCAGCTCCAGCGCCCGTGCCGAGTAAGGCCCGTCCTGCTCCAGCACCTCGCCATACTCCTGCTCCAGCACCGCGAGCTTTTTCTGATAAGGACTGGACAAGGCAATGCGCCGCCCGAGCGAGCTTCGCATCGTGCGCAGGATGGACAGGTTGGACGGCGTGCCGTCGATCGAGAAGCCAGCCCGGACCTTGCGGACCTCGGCGATCTTGGCAAGGTGGCGCTTGGCCATGTCCGGCAGCGCCATGTCCTCGAAGAAGAAATTGAGGAAATCCTCGCGCGACAGGCTGAAGACGAAATCATCCTCGCCTTCACCCGAATCGCTCGCCTTGGAGCCGCCCCCACCCCCGCCTTGCTGCTGGCGGTCGAAGCTGTCCCCCCGGACGAATTTCTTGTTGCCCGGATGGATCCACTCCCGCCGGCCGCCCTGGCCGTGGTGAAAGGCGGGCTCGGAGATGTCCTTGACCGGAATGGACACCTGCCCGCTTTGCTCGATGTCCATGATCTTCCGGCCGGACACCGCCTTCGCTACCGCCTGGCGTATCTGTTCGCGGTAGCGTTTGATGAAGCGTTGCTGGTTGACGGCACTCTTGTTGCCGCCGTTCTCGCGCCGATCGATGACCGTGGCCATATGCTTGCCCTCGTTTAGAGGCCTCGTTCAGGCGCCGTTACGATGATTTTCTTACGCGCAAATACCACTCCACAAGTAAGCGGACCTGCTTCGCGGTGTATCCCTTCTCAACCATGCGGTTGACGAAGTTCGCGTGCTTGTCCTGATCCTCGCGAGAGGATTTGGCGTTGAACGAGATCACGGGCAACAGGTCTTCGGTGGTGGAGAACATGCGCTTCTCGATCACCATGCGCAGCTTCTCGTAGCTGGTCCACGCGGGGTTCTTGCCCGCGTTGTTGGCCCGCGCGCGCAGCACGAAGTTGACGATCTCGTTGCGGAAGTCCTTGGGGTTGGATATCCCCGCGGGCTTCTCGACTTTCTCAAGCTCGTCGTTCAACGCATTGCGATCGAGAATCTCGCCGGTATTCGGGTCGCGATATTCCTGGTCCTGGATCCACAGGTCGGCAAACACCACATAGCGATCGAAGATGTTCTGGCCATACTCGGAGTACGACTCCAGGTAAGCGGTCTGGATCTCCTTGCCGATGAACTCCACGAACGGTGCGGTCAGATACTCCTTGATGTACGACCGCAGCTTGGCTTCCTGCTCCGGCGGGAACTGCTCGCGCTCGATCTGTTGCTCGAGCACATAGAGCAGGTGCACCGGATTGGCGGCCACCTCGGTATTGTCGAAGTTGAAGACCTTGGACAACACCTTGAAGGCGAAACGCGTGGACAAGCCGTTCATGCCTTCGTCGATGCCGGCGTAGTCGCGATACTCCTGGTACGACTTGGCCTTGGGGTCGACATCCTTCAGGCTCTCGCCGTCATAGACGCGCATCTTGGAGAAGATGTTTGAGTTCTCCGGCTCCTTGATGCGGGTGAGCACGGCGAACTGTCCCATCATCTTCAAGGTGTTGGGCGCGCACGGCGCGGCCGACAGCGAACTGCTGCGCAACAGCTTGTCGTAAATCTTCACCTCCTCGGACACGCGCAGGCAGTACGGCACCTTGACGATGTAGATCCGGTCGAGGAAAGCCTCGTTGTTCTTGTCGGCCTTGAAGGTTGTCCACTCGGCTTCGTTCGAGTGCGCCAGGATGACGCCGTCGAAGGGGATCGCGCCGAAGCCTTCGGTGCCCTTGTAGTTGCCCTCCTGGGTGGCGGTCAGCAGCGGGTGCAGCACCTTGATCGGGGCCTTGAACATTTCCACGAACTCGAGCAGCCCGCGGTTGGCCAGGCACAGCCCGCCGGAATACGAGTACGCGTCCGGATCGTCCTGCGGGAAATCCTCCAGCTTGCGGATATCGACCTTGCCCACCAGCGACGAAATGTCCTGGTTGTTCTCGTCGCCCGGCTCCGTCTTGGAGATCGCGATCTGCGACAGCACCGAGGGGCGCAGCTTGACCACGCGGAAGCGCGTGATGTCGCCGTTGAACTCGTGCAGGCGCTTGACCGCCCAGGGCGAGGCGATGGTGTTGAGATAGCGCACCGGAATGCCGTAGTCCTCTTCCAGGATCTTGCCGTCTTCCTCGGGGGAGAACAGCCCGAGCGGCGATTCATGGATGGGCGAACCCTTCAATGCGTAGATGGGAACCTGCTCCATCAGCGCCTTGAGTTTTTCCGCCAGCGAGGACTTGCCGCCTCCGGGAGGCCCGAGCAGGTAGAGGATCTGCTTGCGCTCCTCGAGTCCCTGCGCGGCGTGCTTGAAGAAGGCGACGATCTGCTCGATCGTGTCTTCCATGCCGTAGAACTCGCGGAAGGCCGGATAGATCCTGATGACCTTGTTGAAGAACAGGCGGGACAGCCGAGGGTCGTGGTGGGTATCCACCAGTTCAGGCTGACCAATGGCGGCGAGCATGCGCTCGGCCGCGGTCGCATACGCGGAAGGATCCTTCTTGCAGATATCCAGATACTCCTGGATGCTGTATTCCTCTTCCTTGCGAGCTTCGAAGCGTGTGGCGTAGTGGCCGAAAATGTCCATACCTCACTCCCGTCAGAGTCCCGTCCGAGGCGAAGGTAGATCTACTACAACCTAAGATCTCGCGGCAGCTTTTGCGGCTCCGCCACCCCGGCTTGGCGGTGCTGCCATGTTGCGAAATCTTTACTTCATCATAGTCAAATAACGGCGAAGGCTGAGAGTCGGTTGACGAACTTTTCGACTGCGTTTGCAACGGCGCAACGGATCAGATCGGCTCACCGTACCACCACTCCAGGCCCCACTCGCGACGGGCATTTGAACCATGTCTTGTGACACACATTACACCTTTCCGTTATTCCGTGCACAGCTGCTTTTGTAACGGAATACGCGCGCTTCCCCTCGCAACCCGCGCTGCGCGGGGCTTTGCGGCCGGCCTACTTCCAACGCACTACGACGTTGGCATGAGCGGCCAATCGCGCAGCCCCGCGCACGCCATCACAGCGTGCGCGCCACCAGCTCCTTCATGATTTCGTTGGAGCCGCCATAAATCTTGCTGACCCGCGCGTTCGCGTACATGCGCGCGATCGGGTATTCGAGCATATAGCCGTACCCGCCATGCAGTTGCAGGCATTCGTCGATGATTTCGCAGTTCTTCTGCGAGCACCACCACTTGGCCATGGCCGCGGTAGGCGCATCGAGCTCGCCCCTCAGCAAGCGCACCATGCAATCATCGACGAACGTGGCGGCGATGGTCGCCTCGGTCTTGCACTCCGCCAGCTTGAAGCGCGTGTTCTGCATATCGATCAGCGGTTTTCCAAACACCTGCCGCTCGCGCACGTAGTCGGTGGTGAGCTCGATCGCGCGCTGCATGCTCGCCACCGCACCAAGCGCGATGATCATGCGCTCCTGCGGCAGTTGCTGCATCAGTTGATAGAAACCCTTGCCCTCCTCGTCGCCCAGCAGGTTCTCCACCGGCACGCACACGTCGTCGAAGAACAACTCGGCGGTGTCCTGGCCTTTCTGCCCGATTTTTTCCAGAATGCGGCCGCGCCTGAAGCCAGGCTGGTCCCGGGTCTCGACCATGATGAGCGAGACCCCTTTCGCGCCGGCATCGGGATCGGTCTTGGCCACCACGCAAACGAGATCGGCATGGTAGCCATTGGTGATGAAGGTTTTTGCACCGTTGATGCGATAGATGTCTCCGTTCTGGGTCTTCTCACGCACCGCTCGGGTGCGTACCGACTTGAGATCCGAGCCCGCGCCGGGCTCCGACATGGCAATGGCGGCCACCATGGCGCCTGAAGCCATCTGCGGAAGCCATTTGCGCTTCTGCGCCTCGGTACCGTAGTTGAGCAAGTAATGGGCCACGATGCCGCTGTGCACGCCATTGCCCAGGCTGGTGGCGATGGCGCGTGCCATTTCGTTACAGATTACAGCCTCGTGGGCAAAGTTCCCGCCGCCGCCGCCGTACTCCTCGGGAATGCTGGCGCACAGCAGGCCAACCTCGCCGGCGCGGTTCCAGACTTCGCGGTCGATGTAGCCGCGCTCGGCCCAGCGCGCCTCGTTCGGCACCAGCTCGCGCTCCACGAAGCGGCGTACGGTGTCCTGGAACATGACCAGGTCTTCGCTCATCCAGGGCACCTTGCGGGCGGCCATCGCCATGTTCTTGTCGGAATTTCCCATGTTGTTCTCTCCTTGATGGTTGCCGGTGTTGCGGGTGATGCCGGTGTTGCGTTGCAGTACCACGCGCTTGTCGTTGTGTGGTTTTGTGGTTGTGGGGTTATTCAGTCGGGCCAGCGATAGCGCGGCGGCTGCTTTTCCAGGAAACGCGTGGCGGCCTGCTGGCGGTACGCGGTGGCGAAAGCGATACCCTGGCCGTCCGCCTCCATCTCCAGCATGCTGTGCAGGTCCTGGTTCAGCGAGGCATTGAGCGCCTTTTTGGTCAGCGCAACCGCCACCGGCGAGGCTTCGGTGAAGGCCGAGGCAAGCGCCAGCGCGCGCGCCTGCAGCGCCTCCGGCGCCACGATTTCCATCACGATGCCTTGCTCCAGCGCCGCCGTGGCGCTCAGTTCACGCATCGAGAACATCAGCGCCTTGGCGCGCTGCAGGCCGATCATGCGCGGCAGCGTGTAGAACACGCCGCAATCCGGGATCAGGCCCAGGCGCAGGAAAGGCAGGCCAAAGCGCGCGCGCGGCGTGGCCAGGATGATGTCGGCCACCAATGCCAGGCTGAAGCCGGCGCCATAGGCCGCGCCGTCCACCGCCGCGATCACGGGACGGTCGAGGTGAATCAGGTCTTCCAGCCACGGATGGATCGCAGCCAGGCGCTGGCGGCCCTGCTCAGCGCTGATTTCGCCCTGCATCGAGCTAATGTCGCCGCCGGAACAGAAATCGGTGCCCGCGCCGGTGAGGATCAGCGCGCGCACGCTGGTGTCCTGGCGCAACTGGTGCACGACCTCGCCGATCTCGCGGCGCATGGTGCCGTTCAGCGCGTTCTTGCGCTTCGGGAAGTCGAGCGTGAGGGTGGCAACCCCGTCGGCAACGGCGTAGCGAATGGTCTCCATGGTGAACTCCTCTGGGTAGTCTCGGTGAATAGATGCAGCATCAGTCATAAAATCGGCGCTTCAGTCGAGCTGGATGTTGGCGTCGCGGACGATGCGCGCCCACTTGGGCGTGTCCGTCGTGATCACCGCGGCCAGTTCTTCCGGGGACGAGCCCACCGGCTGCAACCCCATCGCCACCAGCTTTTGCGAGATGTCCGGGAGCCGCACAATGCGGGCGATCTCGGTGGAGAGCCGGGTAACCACGTCGCGCGGCGTATTGGCGGGCAGGAACATCGAGAACCAGCCGTTCGGCTCAAACCCGGAGAAGCCGGCCTGGGCGAAAGTCGGCACCGAGGGAATCGATTTGTAGCGCTGGGTGCCCGTGATGGCGAGGATCTTGAACTTGCCGCTATTCAGGTAGCTATTGGCCGAGGTCACATCGACAAACGCCGAATCCACCTGTCCGCCCAGCACGTCGCTCATCAGCGGCGCGGCGCCTTTGTATGGAATGTGTGCAAGGTCCACATGCGCCTGCATCTTGAGCAGCTCGCCATGCAGATGCGAGGAGGTGCCGTTGCCGTAGGAGCCGTAGCTGAGCTTGCCGGCCTTGGCCAGGGCCACGAACTCGGCGAGCGTGGTGGCCGGCACCCGGTTGGGCACCACGAACAGGTCGGAGGACCTGGCCAGCAGTGAAACCGGCGCGAAATCGCGGGCCACGTCGTACGGGATGCGCTTGTACAGGCTGGGCGACTGGATCATGGCGGTGATGCCGAGCAGCATCGTGTAGCCGTCGGGCGGGGCCTTGGCCACGATGTCGTTGCCGAGCATGCCGCTGGCGCCGGGCTTGTTGTCAACCACCACCGGCTGGCCCCAGGCCTCGGTCAGGCGCTGGCCGATCATGCGCGCGATGGTATCGGTGCCGCCGCCGGCGGGATACGGCACCACCATGCGGATGGGCCGCGCCGGATAGGCGCCCTGCGCCTGCGCGGGCCACTGCCATCCGCCCAGCAACGCACCGCCCCCCAGCACTGCCGCCTGGCCCAGCCAGTTGCGTCTCGATGTCTTCATGATGTCTCCCATCGTTCTCGTTGTTCTCGTTGCTCTCGCTGTTCTGGTTCAGGCCACGCTGCCGGCGGCGGCCGGTTGATCTCCGCCCTGGTCCTGCTCCAGCTCCTGCAGTGCCCGCCACTGGATCTTGCCGGTGGCCGACTTGGGCAACGCATCGACAAAGCTCACAATGCGCGGCACCTTGTAGGCCGCCAGCCGCTCGCGGCACCACGCCATGATCTGCTCGGCGCTGGCCTCGGGCGTGCCGCGCGCGGCCGGCTTGAGCGCCACCACGGCCTTGACGGTCTCGCCGCGGCGCGCGTCGCGCGCGGCGATCACGCAGGCTTCGTGGATGGCGGGATGCCCGTAGAGCAGGTTCTCCACCTCCGCCGGCCAGACCTTGAAGCCGGATGCGTTGATCATGCGTTTGAGCCGGTCGCGCATGAAGAAATAGCCTTCCTCATCCATAAAGCCGAGGTCGCCGGTGCGCAGGAAGCGCTTGCCATCGATCTCGATGAACGATTCCGCGTCGGCCTGCGGGTTGCGCCAGTAGCCGCGCATCACCTGCGCGCCATGGGCCACGATCTCGCCCAGCTCGCCCTGCGGCAGTTCGGCCAGGGTGTGCGGGTCGATCACGCGCGCGTCCACACCGAACGTGGCAATGCCCAGGCATTCGCGCTTGGGCCGGTGGCGCGGATTGGACAGCAGGAAGGCGGCGGTCTCGGTCAGGCCGTACGCCTCCACGTAATGCAGGCCAAAGCGCTCCTGCAGCATGGTGGCCACGGCGTCCGGCATGGCGGCCCCACCGCCGCCCAGGTAGGCAAGGCTGGAGAGGTTGCGCTCGCCGATGCCCGGCTGCGCGAAGAAATCCACCAGCATGGCGGGCGGCGCGCCCCAGGTGGAAACTTGGTAGCGCTCGATCAGGTCTGCTGCTGCCGCGCGATCCCAGCGCGGCAGCAGCACGATGGTGGCGCCCAGGTAAAGCGGCGCGTGGATGCCGTTCTGCATGCCCAGCAGATGGAACATCGGTGCGACCGACAAGCACACGCTCTGCGGGCTGGCGCTGCGCCACAGCTGCGAACCCACCGCGGCGCTCATCAGCGTGCCGTGCGTATGCATGCAGCCCTTGGGATGACCAGTGGTGCCCGAGGTGTAGGCCAGCATGCACAGCGTGTCAAAGCCAGCCTGATGGGCGCGCGGGACATGGCCCGCGGCGTCGGCCTGCGCCCAGGTCGCCAGCGTGGCGCCTGCGGGTGCGCAGGCGGGCAGCGGGGTGCGCTCGCAAAGCCAGGCGGGCACGCTGCCGGTGCCGCCGGCGGCCTCGAGCATGTCCCCGTACTGATGCACGATGATATGCGCCAGCTTGGCGCCATGCAGTGGCGCGATCTGCGGATAAAGCTCCGCCGCGACGAAGGCCGCTACCGCGCCGCTGTCCGCGGCCACGTGTTCGAGCTCCCCGGTCAGCCACATCGGGTTGGCTGGTACGACCACCGCCTCGGCACGCAGGATGGCGTAGTAGGCCACGATGAACTGCGGGCAGTTCTGGCTGAACAGCATCACGCGGTCGCCCGGCGCCACGCCGCAAGCTTGCTGCAGGTAGCCGGCCATGCGCTCGATCTGCGCATGCAGGCTGGCGTAGGAGATGGCCGTATGGAAATACTGGATCGCGGTCTTGTCCGGATAGCGCCGGGCGGCCACCTCGACGTTGTAGGCCAGGCTGGTGCGCGGCACGCACGCCTCGGCAGGCATGCCTGGAGGCCAGTGGGGAGAACGGTAGGCCGGAGCGTGGGTAGCAAAAGCAGCTTGATTCATGAGAAACGCAAAGTGGGAAAATTGCAGGCCACCACTGGCCCGGCGCGCATCAAGGCGGCGTGCATCGGGACAGCGTTAGTCAAGGCGGATGTTGCGGGTGCGGATGACCTTGCCCCAGCGCGCGTAATCGCTGCGCATGGTCTCGGCGAAGGCATCGGGCGTGCTGCCGGCAAGCACCACGCCCATATCGTTCATGCGCGCGCGCACGGCTGGCATGGCCAGCACGCGGTTGACGTCAGAGGAGAACTTTTCGATCACCGGGCGCGGCGCGGCGGCCGGCAGCAACAGCCCGAACCAGCCCATCGAATCCATGCCCGCGATGCCAGACTCGCGAAAGGTCGGCACGTCTGGCAATTGCGGCGCGCGCGCGGGGCCGGTCACCGCCAGCGCGCGCAGGCGGCCGGTTGCCACGTGCGGGCGCGCGCCCATCACCGAGATGATCGCCGCGGGGATCTGCCCGCCGAGCAGGTCGTTCAGTTCCGGTGCCTCGCCCTTGTACGACACGTGGGTCATGTCCAGCCCCGCCGCCTCGTTGAACACTTCGCAGTAGAGATGGCCGCTGGAGCCGGTGCCGTAGGAGCCATAGTTGAACTGCCTTGGCCTGGACTTCACCAGCGCGATGAATTCGGCCAGCGTCGTGGCGGGCACCGAGTTGTGCACCGCGAACACCAGGCTGGTGGTGCCAAGATTGGACACCGGGGCAAAATCGCGCACCGGATCGAACGGCGCCTTGGCGTAGAGGCTGGGGGCCTGGACCAGCGTGGTGATGGTAAGCAGCGCGGTATGGCCGTCGGCATCGGCCTTGGCCACGGCGTCGGCGCCGATCATGCCGCTGGCGCCCGGGCGGTTTTCCACCACGATGGGGCGCTGCCACATCTTGCCGAGCGGCTCGGCAATCGCGCGTGCCAGCACATCGGTGGCGCCGCCCGCGGGGTAGGGCACCACCAGCCGCACGGGCTTGGCCGGGAAAGCGTCGGCACGCGCCGGGCTCAGCCCCAGGCCCAGGCCGCCGGCGGCGAGGGCGCCGGCTCCGATCTGCTGCAATGCCTTGCGGCGCGTGTGCTGCATCGCTGCTCCTGAATCCGCCCCGAACGGGCACGAGAGAGTTGGGAAATGCTGCGGGCTCAGTCGAGCCGGATATTGAGCTTGCGGATCACGCCGTTCCAGTAAGCCTGGTCGGCGCGCGCCACCTCGGCAAACTCCATCGGCCGGGTGCCTTTCACGATCACTCCAAGGTCGGTCATGCGCTGCCGGATATCGGGTGTGGCCAGGATGGCGTTCACGTCCGCAGAAACCTTGTCCACGATCGGCCGGGGCGTGCCGGCCGGGGCAAACAGGCCGAACCAGCCGGGCCCGTCCAGGCCGCTGTAGCCCAGCTCCTGGAAGGTCGGCACCTCGGGCAGCATGGGCGCCCGGGTGTTGCCCACCACCGCCAGCGCGCGCAGGCGGCCGGTGCGCACATGCGGCTTGATCCCCATCACGGAGATGGTGCCCACCGACACCTGGCCGCCCAGCAGGTCGTTGAGCAACGGCGCCTCGCCTTTGTAGGGGACATGGATCATGTCGACCCCGGCGGCGCCGGTAAACACTTCCATATAGAGGTGCGCGCCGCTGCCGGTGCCGTAGGTGCCGTACGAATACCCTTTCGGCTTGCCCTTCGCCATCTGCACCACCTCGGCGAGGCTGCCGGGCATGGACGAATTGGCGGCCACCACCAGGTGCGAAGTCGCCAGCTCCGACAGCGCGACCAGGTCGCGCATCGGGTCGAAAGGCGGCTTTGCATACTGGCTGGGCAACTGCACCACGCTGGTCAGCGTGAGCAGCAAGGTGTAGCCATCCGCAGGCGCCTTGGCCACCGTATCGGCACCGATCATGCCGCTGGCGCCCGGGCGGTTTTCCACCACCACAGTGCGCTGCCACTGCTGGCCAAGCGGCGCGGCAATGGCGCGGGCGAGCACGTCGGTGGCGCCCCCCGCCGGATAAGGCACCACCAGCCGCACCGGCTTGGCGGGGTATCCGGCGGGCACGGCGCCTTGCGCGAGCGCGCTGGCGATCCCGGAGATGCCGCCGCCAGCGGCGAACGAGGCCGCGCCAAGCCGTAACAGGGTCCTGCGACGTCCTATCTGCATCCTGCTTCTCCCCACGTGAACCGCCACGCCGCGCCCTGCGGGTGCGCAGGCCGGCAAGGGATGAGATTGCGCGATGGTGCACTGCGTGGACAATGACCTTTCGGCCCAAAATGATTGGCCGAATCGTTCAGGGAAAAGCCTGCCTTTGGTAAATCCGGATTGTGCTGGGGCGCAGCATCGGGTTAACTGGCGCACATAGCCGGCACAGAACCGGCTGTGGTCCGGCAAGTCTGTGCGTTGCGCTGCGGTGCAGCGAGATGCAGCCCAGGGTAGATCCGGACCGGGACCAGGGAGTCCGTTGAGAACGAGGAGACAATGCAAAGCGCCGCACTCAGGGCATCCGCACCGTCATCGATGGCGGTGCCGCTCAGTTCCCTCCCGCCAGGCACACCGGGCGCCGACGCCGCCCAGCCGCCCACGCGCCACACTATTTCCGTGCTGCAGCTGCACCAGATCGTGCAAGGCGCACGCCGCCTTGGCTGCGACATCGACGCCCTGCTGCGCCGCGCCGCCATTTCGCCCGCGTTGCTGCAGTCGCCCAGCGCGCGCGTGAGCGAGCGCCAGTTTGCCGCGCTGATGCGCTCGATGCGGCGCGTCACACGCGATGAGTTCTGGGGCTTGCTCAGCCGGCCGGTGGCGCCGGGGGTGTTCGCCCAGGCCTGCCAGGCGTTGATCCACTGCGCCACGCTGGAGGACGCCATGCGCGCCGGGCTGAACCTGTATCGCCTGCACCTGGTCGATTTCGTGCCCCGGCTGCAACAGCGCGACGGCCGCGCCACCCTGCTCCTGCTACCTCGCGCGCCCGCCACGGCGTGCCGCCAGTACGCGCAATCCACTTTCGCCTTCCAGGCTTACGGGGTGGCCAACTGGCTGGTGGCGCAGCGCATTCCCCTCACCGGCGTCGACCTGGCCGCGCGCGGCCCGGAACCTGCGCGCGGGCCATCCCGGCTCACTGATACCGAACGGGTCTTCAACACCCAGGTCCGCTATGGCCAGCCGCACACCGCCTTGCACTTCGACGCCAGCTGGCTGCGCCTGCCCGTGGTCCAGGACGCCAGCAGCCTGCGAGCCTTCCTGAACGACACGCCGCGCAACCTGCTCACCCGCTACCGCGACGACTCCTGCCTCGCCGAGCGCATCCGGCGCCACCTGCGCTGCCACCTCGATGACGAACTGCCCTCGCTGGAACAAATGGCCGAGGCCCTGCGCCTGACGCCGCAAACCCTGCGCCGCCGCCTGCGCGAGGAAGGGCGCGGCTACCAGAGCATCAAGGACAGCCTGCGACGCGACGCGGCCATCGCCTTGCTGGAACACACGGACCTTGCACTGCAGCAGGTGGCGCTGCGCGTGGGGTTTTCAGAACCCAGCACGTTTCATCGCGCGTTCAAGAAATGGACGGGAGTGGCGCCCGGGGAGTACCGGCAGCGGCAGATGATGGAGTCCGCGGCCTGAGTGCCTGGACGCAGCGGACGAAGAGGAAGTTGAAGATCCCGTCGAATTGCCGGTGAGCGGCTCGGGCCGGCGGGATCTGCGCGGCGCAACAAATCAAAAATCAAAAATCACAAATCCCCTGGCACGCTCAGCGGAACACCAGCACCGGAATATCGCTATGCGTCAGCACCTTCTGGGTCTCGCTGCCCAGCAGCAGGCCGCTGATGCCGCGCCGCCCGTGCGACGCCATGAAGATCACGTCGCAGCCTAGCTCCTTGGCCATGCCGATGATGCCCCGATAGGGCGCGGAGGCAGTGGATGTGGCACCCGAACACGGCACGCCAGCCAGTGCCGCGGCCGATTCCACCTTGGCCAGCTCCTCGCGCGCCGCGGCCTCGATGCGATGCTCGAAGACCGACTTCTTCTCATGGCCAGCGTCGCTGGACATCAGGAACGGATACTCCTCGAGGCACATATACGGGGTCAGCTTGGCGCCGGTCGTGCGCGCGAACTCGACGGCCGCCGGGAAGGCCTTTTGCGAGAGTTCCGATCCGTCGATGGGGAGCAGGATATGTTTGAACATGGGATGGCCTTTCAATTGGCAGATTGGCGGATTTGATATTGGCTTCAGGAAGCCGAGACCTTGCGCAGGATGACGTAGAGCTGGTCCTTCAGCAGCAGCTTTTCCTTCTTGAGGATCTCGATGGCGGTGCTATCTGCGGGAACCGTGCCCGCCTCCATGTTCTTGATCTCATGGTCCAGTTCGTTGTGGCGGGTAAACAGCCGCGCAAAGTGGGCGTCCTGGGTCTTGAGGATGGATATCTGATCGCGGAATTCAGGAAACATGGGCCTCACCTTGGGTGGGAGTTGGAAGGCTGGAGCGTTCAGGAGCATTGTGCCGGGAACCGGGCACGCGAGGCTTGATATGGATCATGTCCGGTGGGCTGGGGCACAGCTCTTGCCGGATGGCCTTATCCCGGGCGTCGCCATGCCTGCTCGCAATTGACCGGCCGACCATAGCAACAAAAGTTTTGTGGACGTCACGGGCATACCGCCTGATAGTTCGATCTAAAAACAGAGAGTCCAGCCTCGATCCATGAGCAGAAAGATGCACGCGACTCCACGGGACTTGCAAATTATCGGGAATAACCAATAATAGGGAGGTGCCTTGTCTTATCGACACGAACGCCGCCCGGGGAGAGCGCCATGCGAAGGAACGTACCTGAAAGCAAAGGAGCGCATCATGGCCAAAGATGGCAAGAACGTTTTGAATCCCGACTCGTTCGAGACGTTTCGCAAACGGGCTCTCGACAAGCCTGAGACACGCCGCGCCTATCTGGCGGAAACGCAGATGCTCGACGAAGATCCCGATACGCGGTTTGCAATGGCTGGCCGGGTCGGAAGCATCCTGCGCGCTGCGCGCCAGAAGAGCGGCAAAACACAGGCGCAGCAATCCGCCGACAGCGGCATGCTGCAATCCGAGATCAGCCGGATCGAGAACGGCGGCGGTTCGCTCGGGCCCTCGATGGAAACGATCGTGAATTACGCTCACGCGCTCGACATGGAGGTCGTATTGATGCTGAAGCCGCGTGAAGCCAAACTGCCTCTTGAACTGATCGAGCCCGCCGATGAGTCGGCCGATGAAGCGAAGGCCGTGTCGGATATGAGCAGGGTACGGCTGTGGGGTGTCTTTTGATTGCGCACGCAATGTCGCATTTCTTCGGGCACTGGACGGAGATCGTCATCGAAGGCATGACCTTGCTCAGCGTCATGCTGATCGGCGTCCGGCCGCGCGCATGACCCGGCGCCTCAAGGGCGCAATGATCGCCAAGGGCATACCGAACGACCTGGGGGTTGTCTCCGACAAGGCGCGATACAAGCGCAAGGCGTTTGTAGCCGCCGCACTGTCGTGGGAGCCACGAGACAGCCAGCAGCCGATTTGCGGGCCGCTGCTCGCTATCGTGGTCTCGGCCGTCAAGATTGACCTGATGCTGTTCGGTTCCTGACGGCTGGCGGCATCTTATGCACCGCCGTGCGCAAGCCGATGGTACGCGCCCCGGCTGCTGCACCTGGGTAACGCGTACCGCCGGAACCGGCCTCAGATCAAGCCTTGTTCGCGCAGGGCCGCGATCCGCGCTGCCGACATGCCCAGCACGCCCGAAAGCACCGCCTCGGTATGTTCGCCCAGCCGCGGGGGCGCCGCGTCATACCTGACCGGCGTGGCCGAAAGCCGCAACGGGCTCTTCACCGTGGGACAAACCCCGCCATCGCTGCGCACCATATCCACCTGCAGTTCACGATACCTGACCTGCGGGTCCTCCAGCACCTGCGCATAGTCGTTGATCGGCCCGCAAGGAATACCTTCGCGCTCCAGCGCTTGCACCCAATGCGCGGTCGTGCCCGTGCGCATATGGGTCTCGAGCAGCGGCACCAGCACGTCGCGATTGACGATGCGGCCAGTGCCGGTGGCGAAACGTTCGTCCGTGGCAAGGTCCGGGCGCGCCACGCCCCGGCAGTACCCTTGCCATTGCCCGTCGTTGCCCGCGGCCACGATCATGTGGCCGTCCGCCGTGGCAAACACGTGGTACGGCACCATGTTCGCGTGCGCGTTCCCGAAACGCTGCGGCGTCTTTCCGGTGATCTTCTGCGCCAGGATCGGCGTCGCCCCGACCGCCACCACGGCATCGAGCAGCGCCATGTCGATGCGCTGCCCCTCGCCGGTACGCTCGGCATGGCGCAGCGCCGCCAGCACGGCCACGGTGGCATACATGCCGGTGAGCATGTCGACCACGGCCACGCCGACCTTCTGCGGGCCGCCACCAGGCAGGTCGTCACGCTCGCCGGTGATGCTCATCAACCCGCCGATGCCCTGGAAGATGAAGTCATAGCCGGGCTTGTGCGCGCTCGGGCCCTCCTGGCCGTAGCCGGTGATGGAGCAATAGACCAGTGCCGGGTTGATGGCCTTGAGGCTGTCATAGTCCAGGCCATAGCGCTTCAGGTCGCCGACCTTGTAGTTCTCCAGCACGATCTGCGATTTCGCCGCCAGCTCGCGCACGATGCTCTGCCCTTCGGGGCTGGCGATATCGAGCGTGACCGAGCGCTTGCCGCGGTTGGCGCCGGCGTAGTAGCTCGCATCGCGCGAGGGCTTGCCGTCGCCGTCGGGCAGCCAGGGCGGGCCCCAGGAGCGGGTGTCGTCGCCCACGCCGGGGCGCTCGACCTTGATCACCTCGGCGCCGAGGTCGGCCAGGTTCTGGGCGCACCAGGGACCGGCCAGGATGCGCGAGAGGTCCAGCACACGTACGCCGTCGAGCGCGCTCTTCATGGTTGTTGCCGTTGTTGTCATGCACGGAACTCCGCTACGCCGTTGCTGAGCACGGTGACGTCGCGCGCGGGCACGCGGGCGTCGAACAGCACGCGGCCGCCGCCTTCGCGCCACATGCGCACTTCGAGGGTTTCGCCGGGAAATACCGGGCGGGAAAAACGCACATTGAGTTCGAGCAGCTGATCGCCATCGCCGTTGGCGAAGGTGTCGACCAGCGCGCGCGCCGCCACGCCATAGGTGCACAGGCCGTGCAGGATGGGCGCGTCGAAGCCAGCCGCCCGCGCCACTTCCGGATCGGCATGCAACGGGTTGGGATCGGCATTGAGGCGGTACAGCAACGCGGCCTGCGGCATGATCGCCAGGTTGCGAGCCGCATCCGGCGCGCGGGCCGGCACTGCCGGCAGTGCCTCGGGCGCGGTATCGCCCTGGCCAAAGCCGCCGTCGGCGCGGCAGAAGGTGGTGTGGTTCACGGTGGCCAGTTCGGCACCGGTGGCCGCATCCACCAGCGTGCGCTCCACGATCACGAGCGCGCCCTTGTCGGCCCCCTTGTCGATGACATGGGTCACCCGTGCACGCGCACGCACGGTGCCGGACGCCGGCAGCGGACGGTGCAGGCGCAGGCGCTGCTCGCCGTGGACGATGCGCACCCAGTCAATGCCGCTCTTCGGGTCCTGCATCCAGAAGCCGGGATAGGCCAGCACCACGGCCTGCGTTGGAAAGGCCTTGAGCTGCGCTTCATAAACGTATTGCAGCTGGCGCGGATCGGTGGGCTGCTCGCCCAGGCCAAGACCCAGCGCGTAGAGGATGGAATCCTTCTCGCCGTAGGTTTGCGTGACCTCCGGGAAGTCCCAGTTCTTGATGCGGTTGTAGTCGAGCGGCATGGCGTCAGATCGGGTCCCAGCTGATCACGTCGGGCGAGCGCTCGAGCTTGAAGAAGCTGTTGCGCATGGCAGGGATGGCGATCTGGGCAATGGATTCCGGGGTCCAGCCTTCGCTCATGTGGACCGAGCGCACCGGACGCGGCTGGCTCATCAGCATGATCTCGTTGGCGCGCACGGCGAAGATCTGCGCGTTGACTTCATGCGCGGCATCGCTGGCGAGGAAGGCGGCCATCGGCGCGACCTTGTTGGCTTCCATCTTTTGCAGCTTGGCAACACGCGCCTTTTCTTCCGGGGTCTCCGAGGGGATCGAGCTGGTCATGCGGCTCCAGGCGAACGGCGCGATGCAGTTCGAGCGCACATTGAAGCGGGCCATGTCCAGTGCGATCGACTTCGACAGCGCGGCAATGCCAAGCTTGGCAGCCGAGTAGTTGGCCTGGCCCAGGTTGCCGATCAGGCCAGAGGTGGAAGTCATGTGCACGTAGGCGCCGCTCTCCTGGTCCTTGAAGTGGTTGGCGGCGGCGCGGCTGACAAAGAACGTGCCGTTGAGGTGGACGTCGATCACCGAGCGCCATTCTTCCTCGTTCATCTTGAAGAACATGCGGTCGCGCAGGTTGCCGGCGTTGTTGACCACGGCATCGATGCGGCCGAAGTTGTCGATCGCGCATTGCACGATGGCATTGGCGCCCTGCCAGCTCGATACGCTGTCGGTGTTGGCTACCGCAATGCCGCCGGCGGCGACGATCTCGTCGACTACGCGCTGCGCGGGGCCGGCATCACCACCTTCACCGGTGAGCGATACGCCGATGTCGTTGACCACCACCTTGGCGCCGGCCTTGGCCAGTTCCAACGCTACGCCGCGCCCGATGCCACCACCCGCGCCGGTCACCAGCGCTACCTTGCCTGCCATCACTCCACTCATATTCATACTCCTGTCTACACGTTTGCTTGCTCGGCGGCCTGGCATGCGCCAGGCCGGATATTGATTGATCTCTTTTGGTTGATCTCTTATTCCAGGCGTGCGCCCGAGTCCTTCACGACCTTGCTCCAGCGCGTGATCTCCGCATCGATATGCGCGCCCATCAGCCCCACCGCGAGCGGGGCGATCAGCGCAGCCGGTAGCCATGACCTGCGGTGGCGCACTCTCGATGCTCCCATGCCTTGTCCCCTCGTTGTGCTGTGGTGTCGCGTGCCGTGCTTCGGGCTCGCCCTCATTGCTGTGGAATGCCGGTGTCCTTCACCACCTTGGCCCAGCGCACGCGCTCCGCGTCGATGAACCTGGCGAAATGCTCGGGCGTGTCGCCGCCCGGCACCCCACCGAGATCGGCCAGGCGCGTTTTCACTTCGGGCTCGGCCAGGATGCCGGCCACCGTCTTTTGCAGGCGCGAGATCACCGCGGCCGGCGTGCCCGCCGGCGCCACCAGGCCGAACCATGCGGTCACCTGGAAGTCGTCGAGCCCGGCTTCCTTCATGGTGGGCACGTCGGGCAGCTCGGCCACGCGCGTGGCGCTGGTCACCGCCAGCGCGCGCAGCTTGCCGGACTGGATATGCGGCAGCGAGCTGGGCAGGTTGTCCACCATCATCGTCACCTGCCCCGCCACCAGGTCGGCCACGGCCGGCGCGGCACCCTTGTATGGCACATGGATGATGTCGATGCCGGTGCGCTTCTTGAACAGCTCACCGGACAGGTGCACCGATTGCCCGGTCCCCGACGAGGCAAACGAGAGCTTGCCCGGCTGGGACCTGGCCAGCGCGACCAGTTCCGCCACGTTGCGGGCAGGCACCTTGGCGTTGACCACCAGCACATTGGGCACCGAGACGACCATGGTGATCGGCGCGAAGTCCTCGGCACGGTAGGGAAGTTGCTTGTACAGGCCGTAGTTGATGGCATTGGGGCCGATATTGCCCATCATCAGCGTATAGCCGTCCGGCGCGGCCTGGCGCAGTGCCTGCACGCCGACGATGCCGGCCGCGCCGGCACGGTTTTCCACCACCACGGGCTGGCCCAGCAGCTCGGAGAGGCGCTTGCCGACCAGCCGCGAGGCGATATCGGTGGTGCCTCCCGCCGCTGCGGGCACGATCAGGCGCACCGGCTTGTCCGGATAGTCGGCTGCGGCAGCGCCGCCCGTGGTGGCCAAGGTAGCCACGCCCAGCATGGTGGCCACGCCCGCCAGCCTGCTTGCGCTGTAGCGCCGAACTGTCATGTGTCGTCCTCCTGGGTGGCTGCGCGGCGGCTCGGGTTTCGCGCCGCCTTTGCGCAAGGCACGCCGGTAACCGCCCGCGCAATACGGACGAGCCGGCCTTTATGGTTCTCTTGCCACGCCGAATACGATAAATTGACGGCGGGGACATTGCTATTCACGATTGACAAAAGAGGCCTTTGGCCCAGCGAAACACATGCATTACGACCTGACCGACCTGCGCCTGTTCCTCAACGTCGGCGAGACCGAAAACCTGACCCGCGCCGCCGAGCGCAGCTTCCTCTCCCTGCCCGCCGCAAGCACCCGCATCAAGCAACTGGAAGAGGCCTTCCAGACCCAGTTGCTGATCCGCCAGGTCAAGGGCGTGCGCCTGACACCCGCCGGCGACGCCCTCTTGCGCCACGCGCGCGAGGTGTTCCGCGAACTGGAGTGCCTGCACTCGGACCTGCGCCCCTACGCCAAGGGCGTCAAGGGCCGCGTGCGCCTGCTGGCCAACACCACCGCCACCAACTCCTTCCTCGCCACCGCGCTGTCGCGCTTCCTGGCCGAGAACCCGGACGTGGATATCGAGCTGGAAGAGCAGCTTTCCCAGGCCATCGTCTCGTCCATCAGCGCCGGTGCGGCGGACCTCGGCATCGTCGCCGGCGAGGTCGCCACCAATGACCTGGAGGTCATGCAGCTCTGCAGCGACGAACTGATCGTGATCGCGCCGGTCAACCACCCGCTGCCGCAATTCACCAGCCTGCACTTTGCCGACCTGCTGGATACCTGCCGCTTCGTGGGCCTGAACCAGTTCAGCGCCATCCAGTCCTTCCTGGACCGCATCGCCAGTGGCATGGGCAAGCGCATCAGCCTGCGCATCCAGCTGGGCAGCTTCGACGCCGTGTGCCGGATGGTGGAGGCAGGCGCAGGCATCGCCATCGTGCCCAATAGCTGCGCACGGCGTTATGCCAGCCGCAAGGTGCTGCGGTTTATTCCGCTTGAAGATGAATGGGCCAAGCGCGATCTGCGTCTGGTGCGCCGGCCGGGGCGGGAGTTGCCGCAGTTTGCGGAGACGTTGATTCAGTATCTGACAGATGCGGCGCGGGAGCCGGTTTGAGCGGGACTGCGCGCCGGCCTGCCGGTGGTCCATACGCGAAATGGACGCCGGATCGAATTCGGTCTATATTCGGTCATCCGGTAACTCCCGAATGGCCGCCCCGTGAAACTATCAAACATCAAGCCGATCAGCTTTCTGAAAAGCGATGCGGCCCGTATCGTCACGGAGCTCAGCGAGACGCGCGAGCCTTTGATCATTACCCAGAACGGTGAGGCTAAACTCGTCGTGCAAGACATTGCCAGCTATGAAGCGCAGCGGCAAACCATCGCGCTATTGAAGATCTTGGCGCTCGGCGAGAAAGAGATCGCGCAGGGCAAGGTGACAACGGCGGCAGACGTTTTTGCTGAACTGGATCGGCTGGACGAAAAAGACGGCGCATGAAGGTAGTCTTTCTCGAATCCGCCAAGCAAGACTTGATCGACCTTAGGCGCTATCTGGTCAGATTCAAACCCGAGGGAACCTGGCTGGCCGTCAAGAAGCAGATTCAGGAGAAGGTGGCGTACATTGCCGAGTTTCCCGCATCCGGTACTCGCCCCGACGAACTGGCAGGCTTCGCGGATGGCTTCAGGCAACATCTGACAAATCAGCAGCGAATCATTTACAGGGTCACTCCCGACACCGTCTACATCCACATCATTTGCGGGCAGGTCCAGGACTTCGAGGAATTCCTGAGCCGGCGACTTACGAGGCCATGGTGACTCAGCCCTTTTTGCGTTCGAGGATGCCGTTCAGGCAAACCCGAAGAGCCAGTGCGCCAGCTCCGCATTCGCTCAGAGCGTCAACGTGAGTTTTCCGGTCAGCGCACCTGGCAACAGCGCCGAATCGGTCTGCCGCTCGCCATAGGTATTGCTCGACACGCGCAACTGCCGCTCGCTGGTCAGCGCCTCAAGGTGCTCGCCCAGGAAGCTGTAGATGCTGTCGTCAAAGCGCATCGTGCCAAGCGGCGCCTGGATGCGGCCATCTTCCACCCAGAACGTGGCGAAGCGCGTCATGCCGGTCATGCGGGCCGCCGGCGCATCGGACCAGTTGAGATACCAGAGGTTACCTATATAGAGGCCCGTGCCGAGCGCCGCGAGCACGTCGTCCTGCGCAAGCTTGCCAGCCGCCATGGCAAGGGACTGTGGCGCCTCACCGGCACTGGCGGAATTGGCGGCGAGACCGTACTCGCGCGCGCTGCGTGGGTAGACCAGGCGGCCAGCAGGCAGCCCCGCTTGCACGAGCGTCACGTCGCTGCGTGGAATGCCTTCCGGGCCGAAGGCCGGAGCCAGCGTGCCGCTCGCGCGTTCGTCCAGGTCAAGCAAGTGGCTAAGCCGGGCGCCGCCATCGTACAGCCGCTGCAGCGGGCTTTCCTTCTGCGCCAGCGCGCGGGCCGAGAAGCCGCCCCAGGCACACATGCCGAGCACTTCGTCGAGGGCGGCGGGGGCCAGGTAGGCCCGGTAGTCGCCGGGCGGCAGCACGTGCTGCGGCTTGCCCAGGTGCTCCAGCTGCCGGCGCGCTTGTGCAAAGCGGCCGGCGAACTCGGCGGCGTCCCAGCGCGAGCCCGCGTAGTCGGCCTTCACGGCCTGGCCGTTTTCGTGGAACAGGCTCCAGTCGAAGTGGAAGCCCTGCGCGGCATGCCACCCGAAAGCGCCGAAGCTGCTGGCAAAGCCACGGTAGAGCGGGCCGGCGGCATAGATGCCGACCAGGTCGAGCCCATGGGCGGCCGCTTCGATCTGCGCGAGCACTTCTGCGGTGTCCGGCGGCGCGGCTGCATCGGCCAGCGTGCGCTGCCAGGGCTCTCGCTCCAGCATCAGGTAGGGGTCCGGCTGCAACTGGCCGATGGCCTCGCGCAACTGCAGCAAGCCGTCGGCGAGGCGCTGCCGATCGGTCGCGGGATCGCCCGACAGCGCGACGGCGATATTGGCGTGGCGCTCGTCGCGGATCAGCTGGAGCCGGGCCGTGGCCTGCCGCACCTGTCCGGCCTGGCGCACCTTCGCGCGGTTGAAGCGGATGAACTCGGACGCCTCCGCGCTGTACCACAGCGTGAAGGCTTCGCCCTCTCCCAGCGCCTTGCGCACATCCTCGGCCAGCGCCGCAAACAACGACTGCGCATCCGCCATCACGCGGCACCTCCAAAGACTTCCACTTGCTTGAACACACAGGCCGGCGAAGCATGGCCGACGCGCACCACCTGGTTGGGCTCGCCCTTGCCGCAGTACGGCGTGCCGTGCACCTCGAAGGTACTGGCATCGCCAACGGCAGCCAGGCTGCGCCAGAAATTCGCGGAAACGCCGCGATAGTTCGGATTCTTGACCACGCCCTTGAGCTCGCCGTCCTCGATCAGGCGCCCCCATTCGCAGCCGAACTGGAACTTGTTGCGCGCATCGTCGATGGACCACGAACGGTTGGACGACATCAGGATGCCGCGTTCGATGCCGCCGATAAGTTGCGCCATGGTGCGGTCGCCCGGCTCCAGGTTGAGGTTGGCCATGCGATCGATGGGCGGGCGGTTCCAGTTGCAGGCCCGGCTGTTCGCCACGCCCGGCAGCCCGCTGCGCCATTGCGACAGCGCGCCGCCCAGCGGGCGCAGCAGCAGGCCATCCCGGATCAGGAAGGCCTTCTGCGCGGGCTGGCCTTCGTCATCGTGGCCGTAGCTGGCCAGTTCCTCGGGAATGCCCGGGTCGAAGCTGATATTGAGCAGGTCCGAGCCGTACTGGTAGCGGCCGAAGTCCTCCAGCCCGATAAAGCTGGTGCCCGCGTAATTGCGTTCGTCGCCGAGGATGCGATCGAGTTCCAGCGGATGGCCAATGGATTCGTGGATCTGCAGCATCATCTGGTCCGGCATCAGCAGCAAGTCGGTAGGGCCGCTCGGCGCGTTGGGCGCCAGCAGCAGTTGCAAGGCTTCGTCCGCCACCCGCGATGCGGCGCCGGCGAAACCGAGCCGCGCGATGACCTCCGCCCCGCCCTGCTGGCCGCTGCCGAAGCCGCCAAAGCTGCGGGTCTGGCTGTCGCTGCCGTCGAAGGCGGTCACGCTGATGCCGGGATAGACGAAGCGCAGCGCCTGCCATTGTTCGGCGCCCGCGCTATTCAGGTAGAGCTGCTCATGGCGCTGGTGATCGAGATAAACCAGCCAGTTCACCAGCCGCGGATCGGCGGGCACGCTGGCGGACACCGCCGCCAGCAGGGCGAAGCGTTCGGCCAGCCCGGGGAACGCGCCGTGCAAACCAGGGGATTCGTAGCGGGCCTGGCCTTGCGGCGGCTCCAGCCCATTCAGGTCGACCAGGCCACGTCCGGCGATCCGCTGGGCGAGCGCTTCGGCGCTGTCGAGCGCGCGCTGCAATCCGGCCACGCTGAGATCGCTGGTAGCGGCGTAGGCCTCCACGCCATCCAGGCGCACGCTGAGCATGGCGCCCATGTCGTGCATGAAGGACGGCGGCTCAGCGACGCCGCGCCGCATCACGCAGCGCTCGCCGGTCTGGCGCACGAGGCGCAGCGAGTGAAACCCGGCGCGGGTGGTTAGCGCGGCGAAGTGCTGTCTGGCGCGATCGAACAAGGGGGGCTCCCGGATCCTTGGTGGAAGAGCCAGTGCTGGCGCGATCAGCTTCAGCCAATGGGCCAGCACTGGCGCATGGATCCGGAAATCTTACTATCTTTGCGCAGCGGCGATCCCGCGCCCTGCGCTCAATCCGCCTTTACCCCCGCCGCCTTGATGATCGGCGACCATTTCTCGATCTCCGACTTCAGCCAGGTGCGCAGCCCTTCCGGCGTCTGCTTGTCCTCCGGCACGATCTCGGCGCCCAGGTCCGCCAGCCGCGCCGCTACCGCCGGGTCCTTCAACGCGGTGCGCAAGGCGCCGTTGAGCCGGTCGATGACCGCGGGCGGCGTGCCATGCGGGGCATAGATGCCATGCCAGACCTTGACCTCGAAGCCCTTGAGCCCGCTCTCGGCTAGCGTGGCGGTGTCAGGCAAGGCCTTGATGCGCGTGCTGGTGGTGACGCCGTAGAGCTTGACCTTGTCGGCCTTGATATGCGGCAGGGTCTGGGTGGTCTGGTCGCACAGGATATCGACCTGGCTGCCCAAGAGGGCGGTCATCGCGGGCGCGGTGCCCTGGTAGGGAATGGCAGTAAGCTCCACGCCGATGGCTTTCTGGAACAGCATGCCGCACAGCTGCGAGACCGCGCCCAGCCCCGCATTGGCCAGGTTGACCTTGCCCTGGTTCTGGCGGATGTAGGCAATCAGTTCGGGCAATGTCCTGGCTGGCAGGTCATGACGGCCGAGCAGGGTCATGGGCACGTCGGCCACCTGGCCGACAAAGCTGAAATCCGTCAGCGGCTTGTAGGGGAGCTTGCTGTATAGCGCCGGCGCGGTGGCCATGCCGTTGTGGTGGATCAGGATGGTATAGCCGTCCGGCGCGGCTTTGGCCACGTAGGCGGCGGAGACGGTGCCGCCGGCGCCGAGCCGGTTTTCCACCACCACGCTCTGGCCCAGGGTCTTGGACATGGCCGCGGCCATGGTGCGCGCCACCACGTCGGTGGGGCCGCCCGCGGCAAAGGGGACCACCATGGTGATCGGCTTGGTGGGGTAGGCATCGGCGGCACGCGCCGGGGCAGGTGCGGTGAGTGCGGCTGCCGCGCCCAGCGCGGCGAGCGCCATCCAGCGCCATGGCACCTGGGCCCGCTTTGCCTGCGCAGCGTGTTCGATGCCGCCCTGCCTGTGCCGCTGCTGTTTGCTGCCTGCCATGTCTTTTGTCTCCATCGTGGTGGATTGGCCGCTTATGCCGGCCAGGGGCTGCCTGCGTCGGCCTGTGCGGCCGCGCGGCGTTATCGCGTTATTGTTTGTGGCAAGCGTGGCGATAAAGCGACGTATATGCAATACGGATTTCCCTAAGGGTGGGCAACGCCCGGCAAAACCCCCGGGGCACTGGCAAGTGCGTGCGGCGCCGCCCACACCCATGCCGTGCGCGCCCGGCCTGCTTCCGGGGGCGCTAAGCCGCTCTTTCGCAAATCCGAATTACCGCACGGCAGGCCCTCGGGAATAATGGCCGCAAGCTGAATCCCATCACGTCCATATAACGTCCGTATAACGTCCATACCGGGGCCCCTCTTCATGTTCGCAGAACCATCGCACGACCAGCCGTATCCCGACATCCGCGAAGCCGTGCGTGCCCTGTGCACCGGCTTCGATTCCGCCTACTGGCAACGCGTGGAAGAACAGAACGCTTTCCCCGAAGAGTTCGTGCAGGCGCTGACCAAGGCCGGCTGGCTGTCCGCCCTGATCCCGGAGGAGTACGGCGGCTCGGGCCTGCCGCTGACCGCCGCGTCCGTCATCATGGAGGAGATCAACCGCACCGGCGGCAACTCCGGCGCCTGCCACGGCCAGATGTATGTGATGGGCTGCCTGCTGCGTCACGGCTCGGCCGAGCAAAAGCAGCGCTGGCTGCCGGGCATCGCCTCGGGCGAGCTGCGCATGCAGTCGATGGCGGTGACCGAGCCCACCACCGGCACCGATACCACCAAGCTCAAGACCACCGCCGTGAAGAAGGGCGACCGCTACGTCATCAACGGCCAGAAGGTGTGGATTTCGCGCGTGCAGCACTCGGACCTGATGCTGCTGCTGGCACGCACCACGCCGCTGGACCAGGTCAAGCGCAAGTCGGAGGGGCTGTCGGTGTTCGTGGTGGACCTGCGCGAGGCCATCGGCAAGGGCCTGACGGTGCGGCCGATCCGCAATATGGTCAACCACGAGACCAACGAACTGTTCTTCGACAACCTGGAGATCCCAGCCGAGAACCTGATCGGCGAGGAAGGCAAGGGCCTCAAGTACATCCTGGACGGCCTGAACGCCGAGCGCATCCTGATCGCTTCCGAATGCGTCGGCGACGGCTACTGGTTTATCGAGCGCGCCAGCAACTATGCACGCGAGCGCATCGTGTTCGATCGCCCGATCGGCCAGAACCAGGGCATCCAGTTCCCCATCGCGCGTGCCTATGTGAACGTGGAAGCGGCCAGCCTGATGCGCTACAAGGCCGCCGCGCTGTTCGATGCCGGCAAGCCCTGCGGCAAGGAAGCCAACATCTCCAAGCTGCTCGCGGCCGATGCGTCGTGGGAAGCAGCCAACGTCTGCCTGCAGACGCACGGCGGCTTTGGCTTTGCCGCCGAATACGACATCGAGCGCAAGTTCCGCGAGACGCGCCTGTACCAGGTCGCGCCGATCTCCACCAACCTGATCCTGTCGTATGTGGCCGAGCACGTGCTCGAGCTGCCGCGTTCGTTCTGAGGGCCGCTCCCATGCTTGCTACGCACCAGGGCATCCGCCCGCTCGATGGCATCCGTGTCGTCTCCCTCGAACACGCCGTGGCCGCGCCGTTCGCCACCCGCCAGCTGGCCGACCTCGGCGCCCGCGTGGTCAAGGTGGAACGCCCCGGCGTGGGCGATTTCGCGCGTGGCTACGATGAGACCGTCCATGGCCAGGCCTCGCACTTCGTCTGGCTCAACCGCGGCAAGGAGAGCCTGACGCTCGATCTCAAGCAGGACGAGGCGCAGGCCGTGCTGCACCGCCTGCTGGCCGACGCGGACGTGCTGGTGCAGAACCTGGCACCCGGCGCGGCGGCACGCATGGGGCTGGATTTCGACACGCTGCACCCGCGCTACGGCAAGCTGATCGTCTGCGATATTTCGGGCTACGGAGACGCCGGCCCCTATCGCGACAAGAAGGCGTACGACCTGCTGATCCAGGCGGCCGCCGGCCTGATCGGCATCACCGGCAGCGCGGATGCGCCATCGCGCGCGGGGATTTCCATCGCCGACATCGCGGCCGGCATGTACGCCTATAGCGGCATCCTCTCCGCGCTGCTGCAGCGCGGGCGCACCGGCCAGGGCCTGCGCGTGGAAGTGACCATGCTGGAGGCGCTGACCGAGTGGATGAACTACGCGCTGTACTTCGGCCACTACGGCGGCAACGCGCCGGCGCGATTTGGCGCATCGCACCCGGCCATCGCGCCGTATGGCGTGCACCGTACCGGCGACGGCGGCAGCGTGATCTTCGGCCTGCAGAACGAGCGTGAATGGCAAGCCTTCTGCAACAAGGTGCTGGCGCAGCCGGCGCTGCTCAAGGACGAGCGCTTCGCCTCCAACTCGGGGCGCGTCAAGAACCGCGCCGAGCTGACCGCGTTGATCGAAGCGCGTTTCGCGCCCATGACAGTGACGCAGGTCGAAGCGCTGCTGGACGACGCGCAGATCGCCAACGCACCCATGAACGATATCGAGGCCGTGTGGAACCACCCGCAGCTGGCTGCTCGTGGTCGCTGGCGCGAAGTGGCCAGCCCCGGCGGCCCTATCGGGGCGTTGCTGCCGCCGGCCAACCTGTCGGGCGTGGAGCCGGTGATGGGCGATGTCCCGGCGCTGGGCGCGCATAGCGCGGCCATCCTGGCGGAGCTGGGTTACGGCGCGGGCGAGATTGCCAGGATGACGGACAGCAAGACGATTTGAACCACAGCACGACAAACCACCCCAGAACACCGCCCGGAGCCGGCATGAGCCAAGCCACTGACCACACCTACCCTACCCGCCAGCTGTGCGAATTCCTGGCCCGCTTCACGCTGGCCGACGTGCCCGCCGACGTGGTGGAACGCACCAAGGACCTGTTCCTCGACTGGATTGCCTCCGCCATCGCCGGCAAGGATGCACCGGCGGTGCGCAAGCTGCAGGAGTTCGTCGCCGCCATGGGCCCGCAGCAGGGCCCGGCCGAGGTGCTGGTGGATCGCCGCCGCACCTCGCCGTACTTTGCCGCGCTGATCAATGGCGCTTCCTCCCACGTGGTGGAGCAGGACGACGTGCATAACGGCTCGGTGCTGCATCCCGCCGCCGTGGTGTTCCCCGCCGTGATCGCTGCCGCGCAGGCCGAAGGCAAGAGCGGTGCCGAAGTGCTGCTGGCGTCCATCGCCGGCTACGAGGCGGGCATCCGCATCGGCGAATTCATGGGCCGCTCGCACTATCGCGTGTTCCACACCACAGGCACCGTCGGCACGCTGGCGGCAGCCGCCGCTGTCGCCAAGCTGTATGGCATGGACGCTGAGGGCATCAACCAGGCGCTCGGCTCGGCCGGCACGCAGGCCGCCGGCCTGTGGGAATTCCTGCGCGACGCCGCGGACTCCAAGCAACTGCACACTGCCAAGGCAGCTGCCGATGGCCTGATGTCCGCCTGGATCGCACGCGCTGGCTTTACCGGCGCGAAACGCATCCTGGAAGGCCCGCAGGGCATGGCCGCCGGCATGTCCAGCGACGCCAACCCCGCCGCCCTGACCGACGGCCTGGGCGAGCGCTGGGCCACCGCCGAGACCTCGTTCAAGTTCTTCGCCTCGTGCCGCCACACACACCCGGCGGCCGATGCGCTCAAGGACCTGATGCTGCGCGAGAAGATCAGCGCGGACCAGATCGCCAGCGTGACCGCCCACGTGCACCAGGGCGCCATCGACGTGCTCGGCCCCGTGACCGATCCCAAGACCATCCACCAGGCCAAGTTCTCCATGGGCACGGTGCTGGGCCTGGTCGCCGTGCACGCGCACGCCGGCCTGGGCGAGTTCGAGGACCATGCGCTGCAGGATGCCAAGGTGGCGGCCTTCCGCGACAAGGTGGAAATGGAACTCGACGACGAGATCAATGCCGCGTATCCGCGCCAGTGGATTGGCCGCGTCACGGTCAGGACCACCGACGGCCGCACGCTGCCGGGCCGCGTGGACGTACCCAAGGGCGATCCGGGCAATACGCTGTCGCGGCCTGAACTCGAAGCCAAGGCGCTGCAACTGGGCGCGTTCCGCCACGGCGCGAGCGAGGCCGAGATGCGCACCATCATCGCCCGCG
Source organism: Cupriavidus basilensis (assembly GCF_008801925.2). Lineage (NCBI taxonomy): Bacteria > Pseudomonadati > Pseudomonadota > Betaproteobacteria > Burkholderiales > Burkholderiaceae > Cupriavidus > Cupriavidus basilensis. Next base: position 3,146,055 of record NZ_CP062804.1, read on the forward strand.
TGTGGGCGCTGGAGAAGCAGGCGAGTGTCAACGACTGGCTGCCCGCCGCGAAATAACGTGGCCAATCCTGCCGAGACTCGCTCCATGTCCGCCGTCACTACCGCCACTACCGCCGCCGCTACCGCCATGACCTATCTGTTCGTGCCGGGCGACCGGCCCGAACGCTTCGACAAAGCCGCGGCCGCCGCGCCCGATGCGCTGATCCTCGATCTGGAGGACGCCGTGCATCCGGACGCCAAGCCGGCCGCGCGCGCGGCCATTGCCGCGTGGCTGCTGGAGTGCGGCGCGCAGGCGCAGGCCTATGTGCGCATCAACGACGCCAGCTCGCCGGCCTTCGCCGCCGATATGGCGTGGCTGCGCGCCCTGCCGCCCGGCGCACCGCTGGCCGGCTTGCTGGTGCCCAAGGCAGAAGATCCGGCCGCGCTTGGCGAGATCGCCCATGCGCTGGTGCAGGTCAACCCGCAGGGCCGCCTGGTCGCGATCATCGAGAGCGCGTGCGGCCTGCACGGCATCGATGCGGTCGCCAGCGCGCAAGGCGTGTCGCGGCTGGCCTTTGGTTCGCTGGACTTCGCCGTGGACCTGGGTTGCGCCCATACCCGCGAAGCGTTGCTGATGGCGCGCTCGCGCATTGTGCTGGCTTCGCGCGTGGCCGGACTGCCGCCGCCCGTGGATGGCGTCACCACCGCGCTCAAGGACGAAACCGTGCTGGCCGACGATGTAGCCCACGCGCGCGCCCTCGGCTTTGCCGCCAAGCTGTGCATTCATCCTGCCCAGCTTGCCGCGGTGCGCACGGGCTTCCTGCCCACGGCCGAGCAACTGGACTGGGCGCGGCGCGTACTGGACGCCACCGCCAGCGGCAGCCACGCCGTGCAGGTCGACGGCAAGATGGTAGACCGCCCCGTCATCGAACAGGCCCGGCGCATGCTCGCGCTGGCAGGCTAACCGGCACCGAACCCGCAATCCCCCCGCCATGACCCAGCTCGAAACCCTGCGCACCTGGATCGGCCGCAGTGAAAGCCGCACCGAGACCCTCTCCCCGGAACCCGTGATCGGCCTCGCGGCCACGCTCGACCTCGACGGCGACGCGCTGGTGCGCGGCCCGCTGCCGCCGCTGTGGCACTGGCTCTACTTCCTGCCGCGCGCCCCGCAGCGCGAGCTCGGCCAGGACGGCCACCCGGCGCTGGGTGGCTTCATGCCGCCGGTGCCGCTGCCGCGCCGCATGTGGGCCGGCGGCGAACTGGATTTCCGCAAGCCGCTGCGCGTGGGCGATACGGTGACGCGCACCGCCACCATCCGCAATGTCGAGCACAAGAGCGGACGCAGCGGAGAGCTATGGTTTGTCACGGTGGAGCATGTGCTCACGGTCAAGGGCCAGGTCGCGCTGACCGAGCGCCAGGACCTGGTCTATCGCGCCATGCCGGAGCCGGGGCAGCCACTGCCCGCGCGGCCGCGCCTGGCGCACCAGGCGCAATGGCAGCGCCAGTTGCGCGCCAATCCGGTGATGCTGTTCCGTTTCTCCGCGCTCACCTTCAATGGCCACCGCATCCACTACGACCACGACTACGTGCGCGACGTGGAAGGCTACCCCGGCCTGGTCGTGCACGGCCCGCTGCAGGCGATGCTCACGCTGGACCTGCTGGCGCGCGAGATGCCCGGCGCCACAGTGCGCCGTTTCGGCTTCCGCGGGCTGGCGCCGATATTCGATCACGACACGGTGACGGTGGGCGGCGCAGCCGATGCCGGCACGCCAGGCAAGGTCACCTTGTGGACCGGTGACGATGCCGGGGGCCAGGCAATGGACGCATGGGCCGTGGTGGAGCACTGACCCGCGCAAGGACAGCAACAACGATAACAACAACATCGGGATCGAAGGGAACAACAACAAGAGGAGACTTTCGATGCATGCAGTCCGCAATCCATGGCGCGTAGCTGGCGCCGCTATCGTTCTGGGCTGCGCCACGCTGGTCCAGGCGCAGTCCGCTCCCGCCTATCCCACCCGCCCGGTCACGCTGATCGTGCCCTATGCGCCGGGCGGCACCACCGACGTGGTGGTCCGTCAGTTTGCCGTGGCCTTGCAGAAGTCCCTCGGCCAGACCGTGGTAGTGGACAACAAGCCGGGCGTGGCCGGCACCATGGGCGCGCTTGCCCTGCGGCAAGCAAAACCCGATGGCTACACGCTGTCGATGATGCCGGTCACCGTATTCCGTCAGCCCTTCATCCAGAAGACCGCCTTTGACCCGGCACGCGATTTCACCTACCTGTCACGCATCACCGGCTATACCTTTGGCGTTGTGGTGCCGGCCAATTCCCCGTGGAAGAACTGGGGCGATTTCCTGCGCGATGCGCGCGCCAGGCCGGGCACCGTGAGCTACGGCTCGCCGGGCCAGTACAGCTCGCCGCACATCACCATGATCGAGCTGGTGACCAAGGAAAACCTCAGCATCAACCACGTGCCCTTCAAGGGCGATGCCGACTGCCTGAACTCGCTGATGGGCAACCATGTGCAGCTCTGCGCCGCCGGCAGCGCGGCCGGCACGCTGGTCGATGCGGGCAAGTTGCGCTGGCTGAATCTATGGACGGCGCAGCGCTCCCCGCGCTGGCCCGACGCGCCCACGCTGCGCGAGCTCGGCTATGACATCGTCTCGAACTCGCCCTACGGCGTGGCCGGGCCAAAGGGCATGGACCCCAAGGTGGTCAACATCCTGCAGGACGCGCTGCGGCGCGCCGCGGAAGATCCCCAGCATCTGGCCGCGCTCAAGCAGCAGGACCAAGACCTGATGTACCTGGACAGTGCCGGCTACACCCGCTTTGCCCTGCAGCAGATCGCGCAGGAGAAGGCGCTGGTGGAGCGGCTGGGCATCAAGCCGGATTGACCGGACTGACCCTGCACCCGCGCTGCGCCAGGCCATGGCGCAGCGCGGCTTCTTCTGCTGGCGCGCTGCTTCGCGCCACCAACCTCGACACCGACCGATGACCATCAAGCCATCCACAGCGAATCCCGAAGCGAGCCGCTTCGACCCGCGCGCCCACCGCATGTGCGAACAACGTTATTTCGAGGATTTTGTGCCCGGTGAACGCTTTGTGCTGCCCTCGCGCACCATGACCGAGGCACTGTTCGCCGCCTTCCAGCTGGCGAGCGGCGACAACCACCCGGTGCATTACGATGCAGAGTATTGCCGCGCCCACGGCATGCCGCACATGCTGGCGCACGGCTACCAGGTGCTGATCCAGACGGCGGCGGGCGCCGGCCTGTTCCCGCATATGGTGGAGGAGTCGCTGAAGGGGTTTCTCGACCAGAGCAGCCGTTTCCTGCATCCGGTCTATGTGGGCGATACGCTGTACAGCGCGCTGGAAGTCAGCGAGCTAGCGCCGAACCGCACCACCGGCGTGCTGACCTTGCGCTCGACGGTGCATAACCAGCACGGCGTGCTGGTGCTCGACGGCTTGCAGCGTTACCTGCTGCGCAAGCGCGCACCGGGCGCCTGAGCGAAGCCGCGGGAAAAAGCAAAGGCCGCGCCCCCCTCTCCCGCAAGCTGGTGAGGGGAGCCATCCGGCCTCAATCCACCTGGATATTCGCCGTCTTCACTACCCCGGCCCACAGCTTCAGTTCACGCTGAATGCGGTCGGCCAGCGGCTTCGGCCCGGTGATATCGAGGTCGTAGCCGCCCTGCGTCATGCGCTGCTTGAAGGCCGGATCGTCGCCGATCGACTTCTGCGCCTTGACCAGCTTGTCCACCACATCGGCGGGCAGTTTCTGCGGGCCGATCAGCGCGTACCAGCCGGTCAGGTCATAGTTCTTCATGCCGGACTCGATCATGGTCGGCACGGTCGGCAGCGCCGCGTTGCGCGTCTTCGACGTCACGGCCAGCGCACGCACCTTGCCCCCCTGGATATGACCGATGGCGGTGCCGGTGATGTCGAACATGAAGGTCACCTTGCCACCGATCACATCGGCCATCGCCGGCGAGTTGCCCTTGTACGGCACGTGCAGCATCTTCACCCCGCCCATCTGCGCGAGCAGCTCGGCGGACAAGTGGTTGGACGCTCCCACGCCGGCCGAGCCAAAGCTGACGCCTTCCGGATGCTTGCGCGCGTACTCGACCAGCTCGGTGACATCCTTGGCGGGGAAATCCTTGTTGATCAGCAGCACGTTGGTGTAATCGTTGATCAGGCCGATGTAGGTGAAATCCTTGGTGGGATTGAAGTTCACCGACTTCTGGATCAGCGGCGTCATGGTCATGGTGGGGCTGGCCACGAAGTACAGCGTGTAGCCGTCCGGCGTTGCCTTTGCCGTCAGGTCCGCGGCAATGGCGCCGCTGGCGCCGGCGCGGTTGTCCACCACCACCGGCTGCTTGAGCGCGCGGCCCAGGAAATCGGCGTAGATGCGCGCGGCGGTATCGACCGGGCCACCCGGGGCGTAGCCCACAATCAGCTTCACCGGGCGCGCCGGATAGTTGTCCGCCATTGCGGTGCCTTGCACCAAGGCCAGCAGCATGCCAGCCATCATCCATCGTTTCATCAGTCTCCTCCTTATTGTGCGTCTTGCCAGTGCCCGGGCGTGCGGGGCGCTGGCTGCGAGAACGCTTCGGCCCGCGGCGAAGCGCTGGCGGCGGCGAGTTCATCGAACCAGCCGCCGCCGGGGGTCATGCCGCTACGGCGGTGCCGTCCAGCATGGCGCGCAGCGGCTGCTTCAGGAGCTTGCCGCTGGCGGTGGTGGGAATGGTCTCGATCACGCGGATCTGCGCGGGCCGCTTGTACGGCGCCAGGCTGTCCCGCAGGTAGGCCTCCAGGGCGGCAGTGTCCAGCTGCACGCCCGGCTGCGTTTCGATAAAGGCCACGACTTCTTCGTTGCCATCGGCGGCTGCGCGCCCGACCACGGCGGACTGGCGCACGCCGGGGAAGGCGTTGATGACGGATTCCACCTCGATCGGGTAGACGTTGAAACCCGAGCGGATGATCAGGTCCTTGGAGCGGCCCACGATAAACAGTGCGCCGTCTTCACCGAGAAAGCCGAGATCGCCCGTGTTGAGCCAGCCGCCCGGCAGCAGCGCCTCGGCGGTCTGCTCCGCGTTGCGGAAATAGCCGCGCATCACGCCGGGACCGCGCACGCGGATCTGGCCGCGTTCGCCCGCGGGCATCGGCTCGCCCTGTTCGCTGGTGATGCTGATCTCCACGCCTTCGACGATATAGCCGGCGGAGCAATCGGCGCGTGGCGCGTCCATGCGGGTGATGAACAGTGAACCAGCGTATTCGGTGATGCCGTAGCCGTGATGCAGCGGCTGGCCGAACCATGCCTCGGTGTCGCGCTTGAGGGTCGGGTCCAGCGGCGCGCCGCCGGTATAGAGATAACGCAGGCGGGGAAACGCGGCGGCGCCGCTCTCCAGCGACGACGCCCGCGCCACCGCCATGATGCGCGTGAACATGGTGGGCACGCCTTGCAGCATGGTGACGCCGGGGGACTCCAGCGCGGCGAACACGTCCGCCGCATCGAAGCGCGGGCGCATCACCAGGCTGGCGCCCGCGTACAGCGTGGCCATCAGCACGGTGGCAATGCCGAAGATATGCGACAGCGGCAGCGCGCCGTAGGCAATGTCGTCGGGACCGAGATGGCGCGAGGTGGCCGAGATCCGCGCGAAGATGGTCAGGCCAGCGTGCGGCACCATCACGCCCTTGGGCGCGCCGGTGGTGCCGGAGGTATAGATCAGCGTGGCCACGTCACGCGCCTGGGCAGCGCTCACGCGCGGCGGCACCTCCGGGGCACGCAGGCTGGCGAGGCCGGGATCGAGCGCCAAGCAATCGGTGGGCTGTGCGCCGAGCCGCCTGGCATGCGCCGCGGCTACGTCGGAGACATGGCTGGTGAAGAACGTCAAAAGCGGCTCCGCATGCGCGCGGATGCCATCGATCTCGCGCGGCGAGAGCCGCGCATTGACCTGGATCGGCCACGCGTGCAGCGCACTGCAGGCGAACAGCATCACCACCATCTCGGCGCAGTTCTCGCCCACCACCATCACGCGGTCGCCCTGCCCCACGCCCTGCGCGGCAAGCCAGTCGCGGGTGGCGGTGATGCGCTGCCACAGCGTGCCGTAGCTAAGCACCCCGCTGGCCTCATGCAGGCAAGGCGCCTGGGGCGATTGCTCGGCCCAGTGCCGGGGGATGTCGTGGATGAACTCGGGGCGGAAAGAGGACATGATGCAAGCGATGATTAGATTGAAACCGGGCTGGCTGTTGCAACGGCTGGGAATGGCTGAGTATGGCCGGGATAGGCTGGGAGTGGCGAACTCACTGATCCAGATGGATGTTCGCTGACTTGATCAGGCCGTCCCACTTCTGGTACTGGGTGCGCATATAGGTGCCGAACTGCGCCGGCGTCGAAGGAAAGGGCACCGTGCCCTGGCTGGCCAGCCGCGCCGCCAGCTCGGGCTGCGCGAGCGACGCCACGATCTCGGCGTTGAGGCGATCGACAATGGCGGCCGGGGTATTGGCCGGCGCCACTACGCCGAACCACGCGGTGAGTTCATAGCCAGGCACACCGGCAGCAGCCAGCGTCGGCACCCCGGGCAGCTGCTCGGACGGCTTGGCAGTGGTCACCGCCAGCGCGCGCACGCGGCCATCCCGCACGTACGGCAAGGCGGTGGAAATGCTGTCGAACATCATGGTCAGGCGCCCGCCGATCAGGTCCGTCATGGCCGGGGCGCTGCCCTTGTACGGCACGTGGTCGATGCGCACGCCCGCCATGTGGGTGAAGAGCTCGCCAGCCAGGTGCGACGACGAGCCGTTGCCAAAGGAGCCGTAGGTCAGCTTGCCGGGCTCGCGCCGTGCAAGCGCCAGCAGCTCGGCCACGTTACGGGCCGGGACGGAGGGATGGACCACCAGCACGTTGGGCAGGTAGGCCACGGAGGCCACCGGCGCGAAATCCTTGAGCGGGTCGTAGCCCGGCTTGTCGTACAGGCTCTTGTTGACGGCCAGCGAGCCGAAGGTGCCGAACAGCAAGGTATAGCCATCGGCCGGTGCGCGCGCCACCGCCACGGCGGCGATGTTGCCGCCCGCGCCGGGCCGGTTCTCGATCACTACCGACTGGCCGAGCCGCACGGAAAGTGCATGGCTGACTTCACGCGCGAGCAGGTCGGTGGCGCCGCCCGGCGGGAAGGGCACCACCAGCCGCACGGGCTTGTCGGGATATGCGGCGAATGCGCTCGCCGTGGCCGCCAGCCAGCCGCATAGGGCAAGCCATCGGGTGCAACGTATGGTCCAGCGGTGCATCGCCTGTCTCCTCGGCGTGAATTGTTTTTGTGCTGCGACGGCACTGCGCCAGTGTGCGGCAGGCGTTGGCCGCGTGCCATTTGGATTTGGCTAAGGCCGTGTTCTGCTTGGCGTGTGCGCTTGCAGGCGGCTGGCTGGTGCTGTCCATCGGTTCGCAAGCGCGGAAGGACGGCTTTGCCATTGCGGAAGAACCGAATGCCCTGCCACCCATAAAATCCGGCAACGACTCAAGACGGCGGCCGGTGGCGGCCCGCCTTCCCAACCGAGGGGACAAACAGATGGACCTGCGTTTCAGCGCGGCGGAACAAGCGTTCCGCGAGGAAGTTCGGAGTTTCGTGCAGGCCAGCCTGCCCGCGGATATCCGCGACAAGGTGCTGGCTCACCAGCGCGTGGAGAAGGATGACTATGTGCGCTGGCACCGTATCCTGCATGCGCGGGGCTGGGGCGCGCCGACCTGGCCCAAGGAATGGAGCGGCACGGGCTGGAACGCGCTGCAGCGCCTGATTTTCGAGATCGAGGCATTCCGTGCGGGCGCGCCGCGCCTGCTGCCCTTTGGCCTGACCATGATCGGCCCGGTGCTGATGAAGTACGCCAGCCAGGAGCACAAGGAACGCTTCCTGCCGCGCATCCCCACCGTGGAGGATTTCTGGTGCCAGGGCTACTCCGAGCCCGGCTCCGGCTCCGACCTGGCCTCGCTCAAGACCCGCGCCGTGCGCCAGGGCGACCGCTATATCGTCAACGGCCAGAAGACCTGGACGACGATGGCGCACTTCGCCGACTGGATCTTCTGCCTGGTGCGCACCGACAGCGAGTCCAAGCCGCAGGAAGGCATCTCGATGCTGCTGATCGACATGAAGACGCCGGGCGTGACCGTGCGCCCCATCGTCACGCTGGACGGCGGCCATGACGTCAACGAAGTGTGGTTCGAAGATGTGGAAGTGCCGGCGGGCAACCTGCTGGGGGAAGAAAACCGCGGCTGGACCTATGCCAAGTACCTGCTCGGCCACGAGCGCACCGGCATTGCCGGCATCGGCCACTGCAACCGCGAGCTGCGCCAGCTCAAGCACTACGCCGCGCAAGCCACCGACGGCGCAGGCCGCCCGCTGATCGACGACGTGCGCATGCGCGACAAGATCGCGCGCATCGAGATGGACATCATGGCGCTGGAAATGCTGCTGCTGCGCGTCGCCACGCAAGACGCAGGCCGCGGCCCCGGCCCGGAAGCCTCCATCGTCAAGATCCGTGGCTCCGAGATCCAGCAGGACCTCGCCATGCTGCAGATGGAAGTGGCCGGCCCCAATGCCTGGCCCTACTCCCCGCGCTGGCTCGAAGCCGGCGAAGCGCCCCCCGCCGACGCACCGCTGCACGCCCCGGCCTGGGCCGCGCCGGCCGCGTCCACGTACTTCGACATGCGCAAGACATCGATCTACGGCGGCACAACCGAAGTACAGAAGAACATCATCTCCAAGATGATCCTCGGTTTCTGAGAGCACAGACGGAACAAGCACAGTCATGGACTTCAACTACAGCGAAGAACAGCAAATGCTGGCGGACAGCCTGCGCCGCTTCATCGATACCGAATACACCTTTGATAAACGCCGCAAGAGCGCCCGCGGCGGCGGCAGCCTCAACCGCGCCACCTGGGCACAGCTAGCCGAAATGGGCGTGCTCGGCCTGACCGTGCCCGGCGAATACGGCGGCTTCGGCGAAAGCGCCGCCAGCCAGCTGGTGGTGCAGCGCGAACTGGGCCGTGGCCTGGTGCTGGAGCCGGTCACGCCGACCGCGGTGATGGCCACCGCCGTGCTCAGCGCCTACGGCAGCGCCGCCCAGAAAGACGATTGGCTGCCCGCCATCGCCGCGGGCGAACGCGTGGTCACCCTCGCCTACCTGGAACCCACCACCCGCTACCGCCCCGAGACGGCGCGCGCCAGCGCCGAGCGCAAGGGCGACGGCTACGTCCTTAACGGCAACAAGAGCCTGGCCTGGCACGGCGAAGCCGCCGACGCCTTCCTGCTCACCGCACGCGTCTGCGGCAGCAACGAGTTGGCGCTGTTCCTGGTACCCGGCAACGCCGCCGGCCTCACCGTGCGCGGCTATCCCACCATGGACAGCCTGCGCGCCGCCGACCTCGCACTGCAGAACGTCACCGTGGACGCCAGCGCCATGATCGGTAACGCAGCCGACGGCCTGCCCGCCCTGCTCCACGGGATCGACCACGGCATTGCCGCGCTATGCGCCGAAGCCGCCGGCGCCATGGAAAAACTGATCGAGATCACCGCCGAGTACCTGCGCACGCGGCAGCAGTTCGGCAAGCCGCTAGCCGTGTTCCAGGCGCTGCAGCACCGCATGGCCGACATGCTCGTACAAAAGGAACTAGCGTTGTCGATGGCCTACGTGGCAGCCCAGGCGCTGGACGAAACCGATCCCGCCCAACGCCGCCGCATGCTCAGCGCCGCCAAGGTCACGGTCGCCAAGGCCGGCCGCCTCGTCGGCCAGCAAGCCGTGCAACTACACGGCGGCATGGGCATGACAGACGAACTGGAGGTTGGGGATTACTTCAAGCGGCTGACGATGATCGACCCGTTGCTGGGCGACAGCGATTTCCATGTGCAGCGGTATGGCGAGGTGATGGCAGCGTAAAGCCCGGGCCGGGCATACTAGCGCAGCGCGACACCGCGAGCGCCCGCCCTCTCCCCAGCGGGAGAGTCAGAACATCGATTCGGTCTAGCCGTGTTTCCCGCCCGAAGGGGCGGGAAACACCCAAGGCGATGCGAAGCGAGCCGTGAAGGTGTGCCAAGGCCGTATGGGGCGCCTCGGGATTCGGCGAAAAGAGCGGAAAAGAGGGACCCATGTCTGAGTATCGCCTTAAGGCGATGCGAGTTTGGGTCCCGGCCGCTCTTTTCGTCGAAGCCCGAGGGGGTAGTCGCCCCATCCGGCGCGCCTTCTTTGCCTACTTTCTTGGCAAGACAAGAAAGTAGGTCGCCGCCCCGCAGGGGCGGTGAAACTGCAGTTGCCTTTGACCTTGAAGTCAAGCAGTTGCAGTTGGGACCATCACCCCCCACCCCAAACCTCAAATCACCAACTCAATAACAAACGGCCCCCGCCGACCATTAGCCATACCAAACAACTCAGCAAACCGCTCCATATCCTCAGCCCGCGCAGCCTCCACCCCCATCCCATTAGCCAACTGCACCCAGTTGAGATCCGGATTGCCGATATCCAGCATATCCAGCGCAGTCTTGCCCGGATTGGCCCCAACCCCGGCCAGCTCACCCAGCAAGATCGCGTACTTGCGATTGGCCAGAATCACCACGGTAACGTCAAGCTTCTCGCGCGCCATCGTCCACAGCGATTGCAGCGTGTACATCCCCGAGCCATCGGCCTGCAACGCAACCACCCGGCGCCCCGGCGCGGCGACCGCGGCGCCGGTCGCCAGCGGCAGCCCATCGCCAATAGCACCACCAGTCAGTTGCAGCCAGTCATGCGGCGCGGCATGCACGGTCCCCGGGTAAAACGCACGCCCAAAGCTCACGCTCTCTTCCACCACGATGGCCTGCTCCGGCAGCAGCGCCGTCAGCGTTTGCGCGACCGCCTCGGAGGTCACCGCGCCCTTGGCGATCCCACGCGGCGCGACCGAAGCCGGCACCGGCACCGGAGGGGCGCCAAGCTCGTCGGCAAGATGCGCCAGGGCTTCGGCCAGATCTTGTTCCGGACGTGCCAGCACATGGATCTCAGCGTCTTCCGGATAGGGGCGCGGCGACTTGCCCGGGTAAGCGAAGAACGTCACCGGCGGCGGCGCGCCGACCAGGATGACGTTGCGGATGCCCGCCAGCTTGTCACGCGCCACGTCGCCGGAATAGGGCACCCGATCCACGTTGAAACGGCCTCGGCCGCGCGACACGCGGGCGTTGGACATCGGCGTGATCAGGCGCGCACCGGTGGCGGCGGCGATGCGGTGCGCATCGGCCAGCGGCGCCTCGCGCAGCGCGGTGCCGGCCAGCACGATCAGCGTGGGCCGGCCCGAGCGCAGCAGGCGCGCAGCTTGCTGGACGGCGTCGGGCGAGACCTTGGGCACCGGCAGCGGCGCCAGCGGCACGCCTACCTTGCCGCCGGCATCCCAGCAGACATCCGAGGGCAGGATCAGGCTGGCGACCCCGCCGGGGGCGGCGCACGCGGCCTGCACGGCCGTGGCGGCGTCGGCGCCCACCGATGCGGCATCCGTGGCGGTGCGGGTCCAGACCGAGACGGGGCGCGCCCAGCCTTCGGTATCGGCCGTCAGCGGTGCGTCGAACGGACGATGGTAGGTGGCCTGGTCGCCCACGATGTTGATCACCGGCGTCTGCGCGCGGCGCGCGTTATGCAGGTTGGCCAGGCCATTGGCCAGGCCCGGGCCGCAGTGCAGCAGCGTGGCTGCCGGCTTGTCGGCCATGCGCGCGTAGCCGTCGGCCGCGCCGGTCACCACGCCCTCAAACAGGCCGAGCACGCAACGCATGCCGGGAATGCGGTCGAGCGCGGCCACGAAGTGCATTTCGCTGGTGCCGGGGTTGGCAAAGCAGGTGTCCACGCCGCAAGCCAGCAGCGTCTTGACCAGGCTCTCGGCACCGTTCATCTCGCTCTGCCCGTTGTTGCCCTGGGTTGCATGGCTACCTTGGTTGCGGTCGGTATTCGGCATCTCGTTCATTTCCAGTTGGCGGATTGGGGAATGGGGAATGGGGAATGGATTGGTGGACAAGCGTCAGGACTGCGCCCCTGGCGTGGCAGCCGGGCGCGCTGGGACATAAACGGGGGCGGCGCCCGCGCCAGTCGCGAGCAGGTCAAAATCCAGGCAGACGAACTCGCTCGGGAATTCGATGCGTGCGTAATAGACGATCACGCCGTCTACGCACGCATAGCGCCGCAACTCGGCCACCGGCGCGCCAACGGGCAACGCCAGCCTGGCAGCCGATTCCGCGCCCGCCGCAATGATCGACAGGCGCTGCCTGGCGGCGGTGACCTTCAGCTGGGGAAAACGGTCGAGCACCGGCACCGAAGCCCCGTGGCGGAACGCTTCCGGCTCCCGGGCAAACACGCTGGCCTCGATAAAGACCTCGCCCAGCGCGAACGGGCGCTGCTCGATCCGGTGCAGGCGGCGCAGGAAGTGATAGCCCGGCGCGCGCGCTGCGGCGCAAGGCATGCCCAGTTCGTCCGGCAAGGTGACGGTGCCATCGGACTCGGACAGCGCCTCGGTGTCGAGCTGCTCGCCGACGGCCACCACCTGGTCCCAGCTCACCGGCAGCCTCATGGCGCGGCGCTCGCGGCAGCTTGCCTTGACGAACGTGCCGCGCCCGCGCTCGCGGGTCAGCAGGCCCTCTTCGTCAAGCAGGGAGAGCGCGTGATGCATGGTCATGCGCGCCACGCCGAACTCGCGGCAAAGCTGCTCGAGCGACGGAATGCGCTCGCCCTGGCGCCACTCGCCACTCTCGATATGGCGGCGGAAGATCGTGGCGAGCTGGAGATAGACCGGCTGGCGGCTGCGGGACAAGAGGTCGCTGGAGGCAGGCAAGGCGGTGAAAGCTGGATTCGGCATCAAAAGCGGGAGCAACGCAGCGACTGCGAAAGCCGGGAGCGCCAGCGTGTTATCGCCGGCTGGAAGTGGCTTACTGAAGTGGCTTACTTTAATAAGGTCTACAAACCTAGACTACTAGGGTTTACTGCAGCCCCGTCACGAACGCAAAAAAAAACGCAGGCCGAAGCCCGCGCTTTTCTGTGCGTATCCATCGCGGCTTGTCGCCGCGCCGCCTTACGCGGCAAGCGGCTCCGCGCTGCCCGGCGCAATGACCTGCGTCAAGGTGGGCGCCGGGGTGGTTGCCTGCGGCACGGCGGGCGCCGCGAACCATCCCTGCACGGCCGCGTGGATGGACTCTACCTGGGCCAGCTTGCGCCGGTACGCGGAGCGCTTCTTGGACGGCAGCGCCATCACATCGCGGCGCGGCTGGTTGACCGGCACCTCGACATTGCCGCAAGGCATTGGCTGGCCCGCGGACTCCATCCAGAAGCCCTCGTAGTCGCAGCGGATCTCGCGCGGGGTATGGCGTTGGCGGCCCACGTGATTCTTCTTGCTGACGCCCACGATGCGCTGCACCCCGAGCGTGGCGGCAAAGCCGAGCAGCGCTTCCATGACCGCGTCCTTGGGCCGCAGGCCTTCGCATGCCTTGGTGGACTCGCGGATCAGGTCGCGGCTGTTCTCACCCATGGGGCCTTGCAGGCCCCCGACGAAGATCTCCGTGCCGCCCTTGCGCTGCGCCAGGTAGAAGCTGAGCTGGCTCAGGCATACGCCGCTGGCCGTGTCCAGCCAATAAAAGGCCAGTTCGCCTTCCTTGGGATTCGGCCCCGAATCCGCCAGGCGCAGCCTGTAGCGGCCGTCGCCCATCGCCCATTCGAGCCCGCCGCCCACATAGACGCGTTCGCTTAGCGCCAGCGGCACCAGCGTGCTCATCGCGCGGTAGTGATCCAGCACCGTGCGCATGCGCTCGCGAAAGCTCAGCCCAAATGCGCCAAGCGGGCGATATGGGCGCTCGAGCAGAGAAGGCTTGGCCATGGCCACGCGCCGCATCAGCGCGCAGGAGTCGACCGCCTGCAACCAGCTGCGCACCGCGGCAAAGCGGAATGCGGACCGGCAGATCAGCTTGAAACGCTTGAAAACCCACTTCTTGCCGCCCGGCGGGTGGCAAAACGCCGACAGCGCAGTAAGCACCGCCAGATAGCGAAAATAGAAAAAAGGCCCGAGATCGTGAAAAAAACCCCTGGCATTCAGCCCCGACAGCCATTGAAGGCTCGAGATTGGTCCTTGCACCACTTGACGCTCCCCTGTTCCCAATTCAGCAAAGCCGGTACCCGGTCTTGTATTGCTGCGCTAACGATTCAAAACCGCCGCGCCCGCCATGGCAGTGGCGGGGTAGACGGCCAGGCGTAGCCTGGATCACGGGGCACGGCTGGCAGCGTGGGGGGCCACCGGGCCAAGTGTTTCCGCCCCGTAATATTTCGTAACGAATAGTAATACGTCCGGTTGACAGGAAATGCAGTCATTTCCCCTGGAACGCAAAAAATATGTGGGCGGGAGCCCGGGAGCATCGATAGATCAGATTGCGGCCTGGATAAGGAGCGCAGCGCGCGCGCCCTGGCAATCCGGAATCAGCGCGGCAGCGCGCCTGCGGGCCGTGGCTCCGTCGCGAAGTACAGGCCCGCCATGGCCGGCAGGCCAAAGCCGATCCAGCTGGTGAGCGTCCAGCCGCCGTGGGCAAAGGCCCACGCGCCGACGGCCGAGGCCACGGCGCCGCCGGTGAAGAAGATCGCCATGAACAGTCCGTTCAGGCGGCTGCGATAGGCGGCGCCCAGCGCAAAGATGGCGCGCTGGCCCACGACCAGGTTGGCCGCCACGCCAAAATCCAGCACGATGGCGGCAGTCGTCAGCGCCGCCAGGGCTACGGGCGAGCCGGGCGTGCCGGCCTGGCCCAGCACAAAGGCGCCGGCCGCGAGCAACATGGCGAGCATGGTCATGCCCCGGCCACGGCCGCGATCGGCCTGGCGCCCTGCGATGGGCGCCGCCACCGCTCCCGCCACACCAGCCAGCGCGAACAGGGCGATGCCCTTCTGGCTCAGGCCGAACTCGGGGCCGGCGAGCCACAGGGGCACGGTGGTCCAGAACAGGCTGAACGCCCCAAACATGCATGCCTGGTAGGCCGCACGCCGGCGCAGTACGGGCTGCGAGCACAGCAACTGCCACATGGACACCAGCAGCGCGCCATAGCGCACCGCGGGCGCCGGGCGGCGATCCGGGAGCAGCCGCATGAGCACCAAGGCGAGCAAGGCCATGCCCACGGCCGAGCCCGCGAAGATGGCATGCCAGCCCCACAGGTCGGTGACCAGGCTGGCGGCCGGGCGGGCCAGCATGATGCCCAGCATCAGGCCGCTCATGACATTGCCGACAACACGGCCGCGCGCATGCTCAGGCGCCAGGTGCGCGGCAAACGGCACCAGGACCTGCGCGGCCACGGAGCTCAGCCCGATGCAGACAGCCGCCAGCAGAAACACACCGGCATGGCCGGCCAACGCCGCGCCAGCCAGTGCGAGGGCGCTCGCGGCCAGCAGGCTGCAGATCAGCCGGCGGTTCTCGATGATGTCGCCCAGCGGCACGATCAGCAGCAGGCCCGCGCCATAACCGGCCTGGATCAGGGTCACGATCAGGCCCGCCGCCTGCGGCGACAGCCCCAGCGCGTGGCCGATCGGGCCGATCAACGGCTGCGCGTAATACAGGTTGGCCACGATCAGGCCGCAGGCGGTGGCCAGCAGCAGGGTCATCCAGCTTGCGCCGCCCACAGGGCTGGCTTGCGCTTGCGGCGCGCAGTGCGCTCTTGTCGTCATGATTGCCTTCTACAGTGGAGCTCGGCCTACCCGGGGCTGGGGTTAACCAGAGGTCGAAGGCCGAGATCATGCCTCAGTTAGCGCAAGCTTGCTGGCGGCGCGCTCAAGGCAGGTAGCCCAGCAAACGCCACCAGAAGTAATCCAGCGGCAGCAGCACCAGCAGGGTCAGCGCGGCCAGCGCCAGGCACATGCGGGTGCCGTCGCGCAGCCCCACGCCACCGAGCTGCATGGCGATCACAATGGGTGGCGACTGGTAGGGGAAGAACACCGTGGAGAACACGGGAACCTGCAGCATCAGCACGGCTTCGAGCGACAAACCCGTGGCCTGCGCCAGTTGTCTGGCCAGCGGTGTCAGCACGGCCGGCAATCCGGGCAGCGTCGTCATGAGCCCCAGGCTCGCCCCGACCGCGCCAAGCGCGGCCACATTGGCGGCGGTATGCCCCGGCGATAGGGGCAGCCAGCGCAGCAGTGCCGCGCTGATAGCGGTCCCCAGCCCCGTGGATTCCACCACGGCGCCCAGGCCGAGAAAGCCGGCTACATAGATCAGGGGCGTGAGGTGCACCTGCTCGGCCAGCATGCGCGAGGAAACCAGGCCCACGCCCGGCAACAGGCAGACGATGCATGCCGCCAGCGAGATCCAGGCCGGCGAGACGCCATGCAGCGTGTCGGTGGCAAACCCGGCCACGGCCAGCACCAGGATCACCGCCAGCAGCTTTTCCTGCCGGCTTGGCGCGCTCGCTTGCTCGCGCGGGAGTGCCGCGATCGGCCCACGCTCGGGGAACAGCCGGCAGACCAGCCAGACCAGCATCACGGTCTTGAGCAAGCCGAGGATGGGGAAATGCAGCAGGAGATAGCTGCCATAGCTCAGGTTGACGCCGTACAGGGAGCTGGCCGCGCCGAGCAACACGCTGTTGGGGATGTTGGCCGGCAGGATGGTGGTGGGCGGCATATAGCTGGCGGCCGCCACGGTCAGCACCATGCCGATGCGACCGTTGGACCCCGGTGCAAAGCCAAGCCGGTCGGCCAGCGCCAGCACGATCGGCATCAGCAGCAGCACGCGCCCGGTGGTCGATGGCATCAGGAATGCCAGCCCCACGGCGCTCACCGCCACCGTGCCGATCACCTGGCGATAGCTGCCCACCCGGCCCCGGAAGATGATGGCCGCCAGCCGCTGCGCCAGCCCGGTCTGGCGCAAGGCCACACCGGTTACCGCGCCGCCGAACATGAGCCACCACGCGGTGGAAGCAAAGCCCGAGAAGACCACGGGGGCCGGCGCCACGTGCAGCACGACGGCGCACAGGAAGAACAGCAACGTCGTAGCCGGCTCGGGCAGCACGCCCAGCGCCCAGCAGCACACGGTGGACGCCACCAGCGCCGCCGCCAGCACCAGGCCACCGGGCGCGCCGGTGGCGCGGCCCACCAGCCATACCGCCGCGACGCACAGGGCGATGACGATAGCGGCGCGCGCGCTGTCCGACAGCTTGCCCGCGGGCGCGGGGCCTGCGGCGGGTGGCGCCTTGGAAGCGGCGGGATTGCCGGAAAGGCTGGCCTGGGGCGGCAAGCCGGGCTGACTGGTATTGCTCATGCGAGGGAACTCCGTGGTGCCATGCGATGAGCGCCATCGTAGGACGCGCCAATCTGGCCGGGTTACACTTCTCGGGCAATTTCTTACGAATCCAAGCCACATCCGAAACCCTGCGCCAAAGCCGCGCCGAGCCAGATGCCACGCACCACCTACCAGCCCGTCACGCTGACCCAGCCCACCGCCGAGCAGCCAGTCATCGTGCATCTGCGCCAGCCGCCGCCCAACGCCATCATTCGCCGCCACCGGCATGCGTGGGGACAGATCTCGTGCCCCCTGCGCGGCAGCATGCGGGTGACCGCGGCAGGCACCACCTGGGTGGTGCCGACCATGCGCGCGGTGTGGATTCCGCCGGATGTGGAACACGAGGTGGTCACGCTGGGCGATGCAGCGCTGCATGCCTGCTATGTGCTGCCGCAGGCGGCGCCGCTGTCGCTCACCGCCTGCGTGGTCGTGGAAGTGTCGGCGCTGATGCGCAACCTGATGGTGGCGCTGACCGACGCGGCCAGCTTGTCCGCGCCACGGCGCCAGCTAAGCGCGGCCCTGCTGCTCGAGGAGTTGCGCACCGCGCCCACGCTTTGGCCGGGGCTGGCCTTGCCCACCGACCGCCGCCTCAAAGCCTTGTGCGATGCCTTGATGGAGCAGCCAGGATCGGCGCTGAGCCTGGCGCAATGGGCCGAACTGACGGGCGCCAGCGAGCGCACCCTGGCGCGGCTGTTCCGCACCGAGCTGCGCACCAGCTTTGCCGCCTGGCGCCAGCAATTGCGGCTGGCGCACGCCGTGGACCTGATGAGCCGCGGCAAGCCGCTCGCGCATGTGGCGGCCGAGACCGGCTATGCCAATGCCGGCGCCTTCTCCACCATGTTCCGGCGCGCGCTGGGACAGGCGCCACGCGATTTTCTGGCGGCGGAATCCCGCAATCACGGGAGGGGACATTGAGCGCAAAGACCCATCTTGCAAAAGCCATCCAATGGCCAGCCGGCGCGCAGGTGCATCCTCGCGAGATGCTCGCGGCGGCCCTGGGCATGGGCGTGCCGCTGCTGCTTGCCGGCGCCACGGGGCAGATCGCGCTTGGCCAGGCCGCCGCGCTCGGCAGCCTGGCGATCGGCGCCGGGGCGGTTGCCGGCTCGGGCATCGACGTGCGCGACGAATCCCGCATCGGGCCACTGGCGGCCCTGCTTGCACCGGTTGCGGCTGCCGCGGCCATCGCGGCAGCCCTGGCGGGCCACGGCGTCCTGACCGATGTCATCGTCCTCTTGCTAGCCGGTGCGGCGGCCTGCATTGGCGGCTACAGCCGCCCGCTCGCGATCGCAGCCACGCGCTTCATCCTGTTCCTGATCATTGCCACAGGCGCGGCAAGCGCTGCGCCGCATCGGGCAGGATTTCTCCTGCTCACGCTGGCCGGCGCGCTCTGGACCTGTCTGCTGTGCCTGCTCCTCGCGCCGAGGGCCAAAGCGCCGCCGCAAGCGGCTACAGCGTTGCCGTTGCCCACCGCCGCGCAGCGCCTGCGGCGATGGCGGCGCACGCTGTCGCAGTGGGCCGGGTGGCAGTACTCGCTGCGGCTAGTGCTCGGCCTGGGCTGCGCCGGCATCCTGCGCTGGCTGTTCCCGGGCCATCACTTCGAATGGATCACGCTGACCGTGGCGATCCTGCTGCAGCGCCAGCCAGAAGGCTTTGCCGTCAAGGCCACGCAGCGCGTGGCCGGCACCCTCCTCGGCGTGCTTGGCGCGAGCTTGCTGCTGGGCCATCAGCTCCCGTACTGGCTGGTAGCATTCAACGCGGGATGGCTGGCCGGCATCCGGCCACTGCTGCGCCTGCGCAACTACCTGGCCTACTCGGCGGTCATGACCCCGCTGATGGTGATGATCATGGGCGCCAGCGGGCCGGCCAACGGCGGCATGCTGATGGACCGCGTGGCAGCGACGGCGATCGGTGCCGTCATCGTGTTGCTGGTCGACCGGATCGCCATGAAGGCAGCGAGTGGCGCGCTTGCCAACTAGTTAGGCGCCATATAATATGGCGCCATCATGCAAGCACTCGAACAGAAATACCTCGCCCTGCTCAACGAAGCCGAACGACGGCAGTTGCCCGACCTGGACAGCATCCAGCTGTGCTTCCGGGCACTGTCGCTGGCGTCCGCGATCGACCGCGACTGCGCCGCGCTGCTGGCGCCGCATGGCCTGTCCGAAGGCCGTTTCGTGCTGTTGTTCCTGCTGAACGCGGCCAAGGACGGGCTGGCGCCCAATACGCTCGCCGAGCAGGCCGGCGTCACGCGCGCCACCATCACCGGCCTGCTGGACGGGCTGGAGCGCGAGGCGCTGATCGAGCGCCATGCCGACACCACAGACCGGCGCGCCCTGACCATCCGGCTCACCCGCAAGGGCAAGCAGGTCGCCAAAAAGGTGTTCGATGAGCATGGCCGCTGGATCGCCAGCTTGTTCTGCGACCTATCCGCACAGGAGCGCGTTTTGCTCGACGGCCTGCTAAGCAAGGTTTCCGCCGGCATGGCCAAGCGCAACGGCGTGCCGGGAGAACCGGCATGACCCAGTCAGCAGCCCAGCCGGCAACACGCAAAGGCGCGAGCCGGGCGGCGGACATTCCCGCCGACATCCTGGCCGCGCTGGAGCGTGGCGAACTGCAAAGCGCCACACTCACCGAATGCCTGGCGCTGAACCAGGTCACGCTGCTGCGCGCCGTGTTTCCCAAGCTCCCGCCAGCCGCCATGCAGCAAGCCCAAGCCGCCAGCCAGCTCGGCATCCTCAAGCGCATGGCCAGCATCGGCGCCATCCTTATGGAGCAGCTTGGCGCCGCGGGCATCGCACGTTGCCAGGCGCATCCATCGGATACCGTGCGCGGCTGGGCCTGCTTCATGGCCGGCATGCGGCCGGGCCTGGACCTGAGCCAGCGCCTCGCGGCCATCCGGGCGCTGGCCGACGACCCGCATTTCGGCGTGCGCGAATGGGCCTGGATGGCCGTGCGGCCGCATCTCGCGGCGGATCTGGACACCAGCATCGCGCTGCTTGCCGCCTGGACAACGTCGCCATCCGAGCGGCTGCGCCGCTTTGCCACCGAGGCACTGCGCCCGCGTGGGGTATGGTGCGCGCATATCACCGCGCTGAAGAAGCATCCCGCGCAAGCCCTGCCGCTGCTGGACGCACTGAAGGCCGACCCCTCGCCCTATGTACAGGACTCGGTGGCCAACTGGCTCAACGATGCGGCCAAGGACAGTCCCGACTGGGTGCGTGCCCTGTGCCAGCGCTGGCAACAGCATGAACCGGCCGACGCCACCCGCCGCATTTGCAGCCGCGCGCTGCGCAACCTCCGATGAAAAAAAGCCCGCCACCAAGGTGACGGGCTTTCGAGGCAGGCAACAACCGGAAGATCAGGCCGGCAGCGAGTCCGACAAGCGGTTCTCCTTGCCGTTGCCGTTCTCTTCGTCCGGCCAGTTGCGGCCGACCATCCACTCATACAGCGTGGGCAGCACGATCAGCGTGAGCATGGTGGCGGTGATCAGGCCGCCGATGATGACGATGGCCAGCGGGCGCTGCGTCTCCGAGCCGATGGCGCGCGAGATGGCCATCGGGAACAGGCCCAGCATGGCCAGCAGCGCGGTCATGAGCACCGTGCGCAGGCGGTCCATCGAGCCGGTCAGCACGGCCTGGCGCACGGGCATGCCTTCGTCGCGCAGCTGGTTGAAGTAGGTCACCATCACCACGCCATTGAGCACGGCCTGGCCGAACAGCGCGATAAAGCCGATCGCAGCCGACACCGACAGCGGAATGCCGGTGATGAACAGCGCGAACACGCCGCCGATCAGCGCGAACGGAATGTTCGAGATGATCAGGGTCGCGCTCTTGAACGACTTGAAGGCATTGAACAGCAGCAGGAAGATCACCAGCACCGACAGCGGCACCACGATCGACAGCCGGGCCATGGCGCGTTCCTGGTTCTCGAACTCGCCCGACCAGCTGATCTTGACGTCGTCGGCCTTGACGTTCTTGGCGACCAGTTCCTGCATGTCCTTCACCACGCTGCCCATATCGCGGTCATGGATGAAGATGCCGATGGACGTGGTGCGCTGGCCGTTCTCGCGGCTGATGTTCATCGCGCCCGAAGCCGCGCGGAAGTGCACCAGTTGCGACAGCGGCACCTGCGCGCCGTCCGCCGTCTGCAGGAAGATATTCGGCAGGTTTGGCAGCTGGCGCTCGTTAGGCTTGAGGCGCACCGCCACGCTGAAGTGCTTCTCGCCCTCCCACAGCTCGGTGGCTGCCTTGCCGGCCAGCGCGGTCTCCATCAGGTCCTGCACGTCCCCCACGTTGATGCCGTAGCGGGCGGCCTGGGCGCGGTCGAAGTCCAGCACGTACTGCGGCAGCTCGCCGTCGCGGTCGATAAAGGCGCGCATCACGCCCTGGACCGATTGCACGTTGGCGAGGATCTGGTCGGCCACGCGCTTGTTCTGCTGCAAGCTGTCGCTCTGCACCTTGATCACGATCTGGCCCTTGATCTGGGAGATGCTCTCAAGAATGTTGTCGCGCACCGGCTGCGAGAAATTAGGCTCGATGCCGGGCAGCTGGCGCAGGTTGGCGTTGATCTCGTTGATGATCTTGCGCTTGTCGTAGCCCGCGCGCCATTGCTTGTCGTTCTTCAGGTCGACCAGGATTTCGACGGTGTTGATCAGCTTGGGATCGGTGCCGTCGTCCGGGCGGCCCACCTTGGAGATGGTGGTATTGACCTCGGGCGTCTTGCGAATCACGCCACGCAGGCGGCGGGCCTGGTCGCGCGCTTCGTCGATGGACACCGACGCCGGCAGGTCGAAGCTGACCCACATCGAGCCTTCGTCCAGCTCCGGCAGGAACTCGCTGCCGAGGAACTTGCCCACGCCAACCGTTGCCACCAGCAGGCCAACGGCGATGCCCACCACGGTGCGCTTGTGGTCCAGCGCCCAGGCCAGCATCGGCTCGTAGAGGCGCTTGCTATGGCGCACCATGAAGTTGTCTTCATGCGCGATGTTCTTGGTCAGCAGCAGGTGGCACAGCAGCGGCACCAGCGTCAGCGAGATGATCAGCGAGCCGACCAGCGCACCCGTCACGGTGTAGGCCATGGGCGCGAAGATCTTGCCCTCGTGGCGCTGCAGCGTAAAGATCGGGATGTGCGCGGCGATGATGATGATCATCGAGAACACAGTCGGGCGGCCCACTTCGGTGGTGGCCTGCAGGATGGCGTGCATGCGCGCGCGGCTGTCCTTGATCTGGGCTTCCTTCAGCTCACCCAGCCGCTTGAAGATGTTCTCCACCACGATCACCGCGCCGTCCACGATGATGCCGAAGTCCATCGCGCCCAGCGACAGCAGGTTGGCGGGAATGCCCACCCAGGTCAGCCCGATGAACGTGGACAGCAGCGCCAGCGGAATCACGATCGCCACGATGGCCGCGGCGCGCACATTGGCCAGGAACAGGTACAGCACGGCCATCACCAGCAGCGCGCCCTCGACCAGATTGCCGAACACCGTGTGCAAGGTCTTGTCGATCAGCGTGGAGCGGTCGTAGTAAGGGACGATCTTCACGCCCTTGGGCAGGATCGAATTGTCCAGCAGGTCAATCTTCTTCTTGAGCGCTTCGAGCACCAGCGAGGGATTCTCGCCCTTGCGCATGACCACGATGCCCGAGACGATGTCGTCCTCGTCGTCCTGGCCCATCAGGCCCTGGGGCGGCGCGGAACCGGTCCGGATCTCGGCAATGTCCTTGACCAGGATCGGCGTGCCATTGACTTCCGACACCACCACATCGGCGATGTCGGCCGAGGTACGGAAGCTGCCCAGCGAGCGCAGCAGGAATTGCTGGCGCCCGTTGGCCACGGCGCCGCCGCCGGCGTTGGAGTTGGCGCGCTGCAGGGCGGTAAAGAGTTGCGCGAGCGAGATCTTGGCGTCGCGCATCTTCGCCAGGTTGGGGTTCACCTCGTACTGCTTGATGGTGCCGCCAATGGTGACGAGGTCGGCCACGCCCGGAACCTGGCGCAGGTTTTTCTCCACCACCCAGTCCTGCAGCGTGCGCAGTTCCTGCGCGCTGTAGCCCTTGCCGGTCAGGCGAAAGCGGAAGATCTCGCCGATGGCGGTGGACAGCGGCGCCAGCTCCGGCTGCACGCCGTCGGGCAGGTCCACCCCGCGCAGGCGCTCGATCACCTGCTGGCGGGCCACCACGTCGGTGGCCTTGTCATTGAAGGTGACCATCAGGAAGGACAGGCCGAACTGGGTGTGCGAGAACACCCGCACGGAGTTCGGCGTGCCGGCCAGCGCGGTCTCGATCGGGATCGTGACCTGGCGCTCGACTTCCTCGGCGGCACGGCCCGGGTACAGGGTAATGACGTTGACCTGGATGTCGGAGACATCCGGGAAGGCTTCGATCGGCAGGTTCTTGAAGGCCGCAAGGCCACCCCCGATGAAGATGGCAAGGCCTAGCCAGACGAACAGCTTCTGGTGCAGGGCAAAATGGACGATGCGCGAAATCATGTGGCGGTCTTCCTCACTGCTTCGCGCTGGCGCTGCTGGCTTCGCTGGCGCGCGCCGCGTTGACCGCGGTGGCATCTCGCAGGATGTCCTGCAGGTACAGGTTGCCGTCGGTCACCACCACGTCGCCATCCTTGAGCCCTTCCACCGCCTCGGCCACACCAGGCAGCGACACGCCCAGCTTGATCTGCTTGCGCTCAAAGCGGTTCTGCGCCGTGCGCACGAACACAAAGTGGTGGTTCTCGGCCAGGAACACGGCCTTGGACGGCACCGCGATCCCCGTGAAGGAAGCGGCCTGCAGCTTGGCGGTGACGAACATCTCGGCCTTCAGGCGACGGTCCGGGTTGGGCACGGACAAGCGCACCTTGATGCTGCGCGCCGCAGGATCCACGTAGTCGGCGACCTTGACCACCTTGCCGGGGAAGGTCTCGCCGGGATAGGCGGCCGACACCAGTTGGACGGTCACGCCGGGCTTGAACAGGGCGATGTCGGCCTCGGCCGCGTCGACCTGCGCCCACAGTTCGCCGGGATCGGTCACCAGGAACAGCGGCGCAGCGGGCGGCTGGTCGGGGCGCAGCTCCATGCCGTTATTGATATTGCGCTCCACCACCAGGCCATCGATCGGCGTGCGCAAGGCAAAGCGGTTGCTCGCGCCCTCGCCCTGCGCGCCGGCGCCGTACTGGCGCAAGGCAGCCTGGGTGCGCTGCAGGTCGGCATTGGCCCGGGCGGCATCGGCCTGGGTCTGCTCCAGGTCCTTTTGCGCCACGATGCCTGCACCGTACAGCTCGCGCTGGCGGGCCAGCGCCTTGCTGGCATAGGCGGCGTCGGCCGCGGCCTTGCGGGCGTCGGCCTGGGCCACGCCGAAATCGGTTGAGGTCAGCATGGCCAGCGCCTGCCCCGCCTTGACATTGGTCCCCGGCTGCACCAGCACCTCGGTCACGCGCCCGGCAAACGGCGTCGACACGCGCACGGTGCGGTCTTCATTCCAGACCAGGCGGCCCGGCAGGCTGAGCATGCGCTCGCCGCCGCTCTTGACGGCCTCGCCCACGATGCCGGGCAGCGTCTTGACCGTGGCCGGGAATTCAACGGTGTTGCCGCTGACCTTGGGTTCGTCGCTGGGGGGCGGGGCTTCCTTCTTGCCGCAGGCGGCGAGCGCCAGCGCGACCAGCGAAAACGCGACCAGCCGGGCGGCGACGCCATGGCGGGCCGCGGCACGTACGGGGGACATCGAAGCAGGCTTAGCAGTCATCGGGACGGACATCGGAGCAGACACGGTATTAAGGACGCGGTACATCGGGGCGAGCCTGTGAATTGGGTGAGGACTGCAGGGCGGCGCGGTAAGCCGACAGGGATTTGGCGAAATCGCCTTGCGCGTTGACAGCGTCCAGGCGCGTCTGGCGCAAGGCGCGGCGCGCATCGAGCAGGTCCAGCACGCTGCTGGCGCCCTTGGCATAGGCGAACTCGGCGCTGCCGGCGACACTCTCGGCGGTCGGCACCACGCCTTCGACCATCTGCTTGAGCGACAGGCGCGCGGCTTCAAGCTGGTTGCGCGAGCGCTCCAGCTCGTTCTGCGCCTCGAGCAGCACGCGGTTGCGATCATCCAGCGCGGCGTAGTAATCCACCTCGGCACGGCGGGCTTCGCCGCCAAAGCTGTGGCGCACGTAGAGCGGGATCGACACGAACACGCCGAAGCTGTTGCCGCTGCCGGTCTGGTTGGCGGCCGAGACGGGGTAGTGCTCCGCCTGCGCGCCCACGGTGACATCAGGCACGCGCCCCGCGCGGGCCAGGTCGCGCGCGCTGGCGGCTGCGGCCAGGCGGGCTTCCGCCGCCGCCACGTCCGCGCGGCGCTGCACGGTATCGGCGTCGGGCTGGGGCACCGGCACGTCCAGGGCGGGCCAGTCGGGCGTCAGGCGATTGTCGGCCAGCGTGCCGGGCACGCCGATGGCTTGCGCCAGCGCCGCCTTGTCGCTGGCATGGTCGGCCATGGCGCTGCGCAGGTCGGCTTGCGCGCGCAGCACATCGAGCTGCAGCTTGGCCACATCGGCGCGCGACACATCGCCAGCCTTCAGGCGAGCCTCGTTGGCCTGCTGGGTGCGGCCATAGAGCGCCAGCGTCTCGTTGAGCACGGCAACCCGCTCCTGGCTCACCAATGCCTCATAGAACGCCTGGTCCACCAGGCTCGCCTGCTGGGTGATCACCGCCTGCAGCACTTCGCCGGCGGCGCGGCTGGAGGCTTGCGCGGTATCCACCCGCAAGCCTGCCTTGTTGGCGGTCTCGATCACCTGGTCCACACGCAACGTGGAGTCCACCGTCTTGCTGCGCGGGCCGCCCGAGTTGAAGCCGGCATGCGGATTGATATTGGCCACGCCCAGGCTCAGCACGGGGTTGGGCCGCTGCGACGCAATCTGGATATCGGCCTGGCTGGCCTCCACATTGCGCCGCGCCGCGATGATGTCGCGGTTGCAGCGCACGGCATCGACCCGCACCTGGGCGAGGGTCAGGGTGGCCTTGGACGGCGGCGCCACGCAGGGGCCGTCCATCGGCAAGAGTGCGCTTTGCGGCACATTCGAGCCGGCCGCGGCAGCGCCCGCAACGACGCCGAGAAGGCTTAGCAGCAGGAAACGAGGAATGGAAAAAGACACGATCAATCTGGCTCGGTTCGACTTAAGTGTGCGGTAAACGACCGTGCCCGCCGTTCGGTGCACCGAGTTAGCGAATATTCACGCATCTCCGTGGAACCCGACGTGTTCTTGCCGGTATCCGGCTGCGGTGAACGATCTCCCGAGCGCATTCAAACCGAACTGCATTACAAATGCCTTTCACACGGCCAACAAATTTGGGGAAAACCCCTCGAACACCCTCATTTCGAGGGAAAACCCTGACAAATACGCTGCTTTGATGACAAAACGAAGTCGCCAGCAGGCGGATCGCCAAAGCCGCGTATCATTACGCGCTTCGCGCCTTTTGCCCCCCTCCGCAACGCCGGCACGGGGCGTTATCACTCACCCCGCAGTGCACGCAATTGCCATGCAGTCGCCACGCTGTTGCCGTTAGAGCCGCCTCCCGTATTCCATGCTTGACCATTCCCTGCTGCCGTCCTTGCTGTCGGCCCTGTTGATCTTTGGCCTGGGCAGCGCGCTGGGCGCCGTGGGCGGGCTGTTCGGCATCGGCGGCGGGCTGATTGCCATTCCCGCGCTGGGCCTGCTCTATGGCATGGATCAGCAACTGGCGCAGGGCACCGCGCTGGTGATGATTGCGCCCAATGTGCTGATCGGCTTCTGGCAATACCGCCGGCGCGCCGACATCGCGCTGCGCACGGCGGTCGTGCTCGGGTTGTCGGCGGTACTGGCGACGTATGCCTCCGCGCGCCTCGCCACCGCCATCGACGCCGTGTTGCTGCGCCGCATCTTTGCCTGCTTCATGATCGGCCTGGCGCTCTATTTCCTCTGGCGGCTGCTGCCAGAGCGCGCCGCCACGGCGCAGCAGGCGCGCCTGTCACCGCGCTGGATTCCGGCGCTGGGCGTGGTCGGCGGCGCGTTCTCGGGCTTTTTCAGCGTCGGCGGCGGCGTGGTGGCGGCGCCGGCCCTGGTCGGGCTGTTCGGGTTCCGGCAGGCGGCGGCGCAAGGCCTGGCGCTGGCGCTGGTGACGCCTGGCGCGGTGGTGGCGCTGGCCACCTATGCCCATGCCGGCCATGTCGACTGGGCCAGCGGCATCCCGCTGTCGCTCGGCGGCATGCTGACCATCTCGTGGGGCGTGGCGCTCGCCCACCGCATGCCGGAGCGGCGGCTGCGCGCGGCGTTTGCCCTGTGCCTGATCGCCACCGCGGGGATCATGCTGGCGCGCGGCTAGCCTTGCAGGCCGTGGCGCCTGTGCCACTCGGCAAGCGACTCGGAGGGCCAGGTGCCGCAGTGCACATGGCCCCGCCCCTTGGGCACATCGACCCAGGGCGCGGCAAAATCCAGCGCGGCCTCCACCACCTCCGGCGGCTTGGGCAGCGGCGTATCGATGGCGCTCGCCTGCGGATGCACCAGTTCCGGCCAGCGCGGATCCCAGAGCCATAATGCGCTGCCGCATTTCAGGCAGAAATGCCGCTGCGCCGGCGAGCGGCGCGCGCGCTTGCCCGGCTCGCGCATCACCGCGTGATAGATGCCGATGTGCTTCTTGCCGCGAACCTTCAGCGTGGCGGCGTCACCGCCGAGGTTGATGGCATAGCCACCGCCGCCCGCCGTCTTGCGGCAGATCGAGCAGTAGCAATGCATGAACGGATAAGGCGAGCCGGACTCCAGGCTGAAGCTGACCGCGCCGCAATGGCAGGAACCTTCGAGATGCATGGGATCTCCCGTGGGGGACAGGACGCCTTCATTCTAGGAGGTGGCGCGCAGCCGGACACTTACGCGCTAGCCGCTGGCTCCTCCCAGTCAAAACGCCAGATCGCCAGCAGCGCAAACAGCGCGGCAAATGCCAGCAACACACCAATCGGCGCCAGCGCGGCCTGCAGCGGCAGCCCGCGCCAGGTCATCGCGTCCAGCCCGTCCACGGCCCAGCGCGTGGGCAAGGCCAGCGACACCGATTGCAGCCAGGACGGGAACAGGAAGGCCGGCACCCACGCGCCGCCCAGCATCACCATCAGCAAGGTGGCGAAGATCGCCAGCCCGCGCGTGGCCGCCGGCGTGCGCCCGAGCGCTGCCACCAGCAAGCCGAAGCTGGCGGTGGTCAGGGCAAAGGCCACCACCAGCCCGGCAAAGCCGGCCACGCTGCCGTCGATGCGCACACCAAAGAACGCAATGGCGGCGCCGAAGATCAGCGTCATCAGGATCATGGCCGTCAGCGCGCCGCTGACGATGCGGCTGCCCAGCAGCGCAGCGCGCGACACCGGTGCGGCACGCAGGCGCTGCCACAGGCCAAGGCGGCGCATCAGCAGCAGTCCCACGCCAAACTCGATGCCCATGAAGAGGATGAACTGCACGCCCATGCCGGCAAAGGCATGCGCGTAGCTGTTGTAGGGACGGCTGCCCTGCGCGCTGGCCGGCTGCTCGCGCGCCTCGAACGGCAGCCCCATCCGCATGCTGGGCATGCCTGCCGCATCCGGCCCGCTCGCGTCGCGCGCCGCCTGCGCCCGCTGCACGCGCTCGATGCTGTCGGCCATCGCCAGCACATCCTGGCGGTACGCGGCCGGGAGGTCCGGATTCGCTGCCATTGCGCCACGCAGCGCGCCGAGCGGCCGGGCCGCATCCGGCCCGCTGCCCATGGCCGCCTGCGATACGCTTTCCATCACGTGCTGGGTCAGCACACCTCGCACCACTGCCAGCGCGAGCGCCTGCGAGGGGTCGTAGCGCAACGTCAGCACCGGCTTGGGCCGCGCGCCGAACAGCGCGCGCGGCGCCGCCTCGCCGAAGCCGCCCGGCAAGGTCACGGCCACCTGCACCTTGCCTTGGCGCACCGCATCGTCGGCGGCCTGGGCCGGCAGCTCGCGCAACTGCAATGCGGGATCCTGCCGCAGCGCCGCGACGACCTTCTGCGACAAGGGACTGTCATCGAGGTCGCTGAGCGCCACCGGGATGCGCGATGGCTTCTGCGTGGCGGGGTTGAACAGGTAGCCGAAGAATGCCGCGATGGCAATCGGTGCGGCCACGCCCATGACGAGCGCCCTGCGATCCGAGAAATACAGCCGCAAGTCCGCGCGGACCAGCGCGAACAGGGCATGCAGTGCATTCAACGCGCTCATGCTCCGTCCCTCAGTTGCCGCCCGGTCAGGGCCAGGAACACATCCTCCAGCGTGGCCCGGCCCGACGCCAAGTGCCGCACCGCGTGGCCGCGGGCAGCGAGCCAGGCCATCACCGCGGGCACGGCGCGCGCGAGATCGTCTACGCCAATGGTCAGCACGTCTGCGCTTTGCTGCGCGTGACGAACGTGGTGCGCGGCGCAGTCATGCGCCAGTTGCGCGGCATCGACCGCGCCGTCGACCGCGACCTGCAGCGTCTCGGCTACCGGCAACCGGCCATAGAGCCCGGCCAGCGTATCGCTGGCCACCACCTGCCCGTGGTCCATGATCACGATGCGGTCGCACAAGCGCTCGGCCTCTTCCATGTAGTGCGTGGTGTAGAGCAGCGCCTTGCCGCGCTGGCGCAGCGCTTCGAGGCTGTCGAAGATGGCGTTGCGGCTTTGCGGGTCGACCCCGGTGGTGGGCTCGTCGAAGATCAGGATGTCGGGATCGTGGACCAGCGCGCAGGCAATGTTCAGGCGGCGCTTCATGCCGCCGCTGAAATGCACAGGCTTGTCCCGCGCGCGCTCGGACAAACCCACCAGCGCAAGTGCCTGGGCGGTGCGCTCGCGCAGCAAGGCACCCGACAAGCCATAGAGCGCGCCGAACAATTCCAGGTTGGCGCGCGCCGGCAGTTTCTCGTAGAGCGACAGCTCCTGGGGCACCAGCCCGATGCGGCGCTTGAGCAGCCTCACCGCACGCGCGCCGGCATCCTGCAGCGCGCTGCCGCCGATGAGGACGCGCCCGGCATCGGGGGCGACCAGGCCGCACAGCATCGCTACCGTGGTGCTCTTGCCGGCCCCGTTGGGCCCCAGCAGGCCCGTGATCTCGCCGCCAGCGACGGTGAAGGCAACGTCCTTCACCACCGCCCGCGTGCCATACGATTTGCCCAGGCCGATGGCTTCGAGCATGTGGCGCCCCCTCTCGTGAAGACGCACGATTCTAGCCGAGGTGCGCGCCCAGATTGCCCCCCTTTCGCGTCGGCCCGCGAGAGGGCTGGCTGGACAATCCCTACCCAATATGGCATAAGCGTCCGTGCTGCCTTAAAAAAAACGGCAGCACGCTTGCCAGGATTTTCCACCCTTCATTCGAGACCGCATGCTCCTCGCCTCGCACCACAACGCAGTCCGCCGCCATGCCATGCATGCGGTGGCAACGCGTGCGTGCGCGGCCAAGGGCGGCGTGCGCTCGCTCCGCGCCACACCGGCCGCGGTCAACACCTATGGTTTCGCCGCCGTGCTTTTCCAGGCCGTGCGGGGAAACCAGGACACACCAGCCAGGTCCTGACTTTCCCCGCACGGCACTTTGCCTGAGGGCGCGCATCGCGCCCCTTGTCCAATGTGCAACCTGGGAGAAAAGCCGTGTCTTCGTCTTCGATCTATCACAAGACCCTCTGTGCGATCGGCACCGTCGCCGTCGTCTACTTTCTCATCAATCTCTGATTGAGCGCGGGGCCACGGCTTAGCCGTCGCCCGGTCATGGCCCTGCGCCCCTTTTTCCTGCCGCAGCGCGTTCGCGGCATTCATTTCGCACGCCTTCATCGCCATGGAGCTCACCAAGAATTTTGTCAAAGCCAAGCGCCCCTGCGCCGATGGCTACCGCTGGTTCGTCCGCAATCGCCAGGACGGCAGCGACTACCAGCACCTGCTCGACGCCCTCGTCGATGACGGCCGCGTTGACGACGCCTGCTGGCTGCTCACACAATTCGGCCCCACCGACGCGGTGCTGGCCGTGGACAGCATCGATGCCGATGCCGTGGTCTTTGCCGGCTCGCTGGTGGTGCGCGGCTGCATCGACGTCGGGACCACGCTGCGCGCCGGGGGCAGCATCCAGGCCGGCGGCGGCATACGCGCGGGCCGGGCCATCGTGGCCGGTGACAGCCTCGCGGCGGCCGGCGGCATCCATAGTGGTGGTGTGCTCGAGGCGGGCGGCGATATCAAGGCCGCATGGGGCATCGACGTGCAGGACGCGATCAACGGCGGCGGCAACCTCAAGGCCGGCTGGGATGTGCTGTGCGGCGGCAGGATCACGCTCGCCGGCAGCGCGATAGCCGGGCAGGACCTGATCGGGCAAGCGGCCATTCACTGCGGCAAGAGCATCCGCGCCGGCGGTGTCATCGATGCCCGCCACACCGTGCGCGCCGGCCACGGCATCGAGTGCGGCGCGTCCATTCGCTGCGGCATGCATCTGGAGGCCGGCTGGGGCATCAAGGCGCTCGAGGCCATCGTCGCCGAATGCGCCATCAAGGCGGGCGAAGGCTTGCAGGCGGGCGACGAGATCCGCGCGGGCGTTGGCTATGGCGTGTACGCCGGCCTGGATGTCAGGGTCGACGCATGGCCGGCGAGCGCGAAGGTGCTGGCGGCGCGCAAGCCCGAAGGCCTGGTGAGCGGGTGGTGGGAGGAACCTGCCATGTGCTGAGACGCCACCGCACGCCTTGCCCTTGTTCCTTCACCGTTTTCACGGTCTCACGTTCTCACCTTTCATTTGGGAGATTAGCAATGTTCTACAAAGTCTTGCTGGTCCTGGCCTTCTTCATGGTCGTGGTGTTTGCCCTGGCGCGGGGCTTCCAGCACATGCCGGTCTAACCGCTGCGCCTTCAGGAGAAAGAACGACATGTCCATCATGGCGCCGGCATTGGCGCTTCCGTGGCTTGCGCGCAGGCTAGAGCTGCGCATCGATGTCAGCCACCGCCCCGCCGAACTCGACCAGGAGTTCGGTTCCATCTACGGCCGCCTGCACCGGCCGGGCGACCGCCTCCACGGCATCCCGGCAATCGCTACCGACTCGCCGGAACTGGTGATCCGCTACCGCGAGGCGGATGGCGAGTACTACGTCTATGTGGAAGACGTGGCGCGCAAGCGCCTGGCGGGCTACACGGTCTTCAACCGCCTGATCGAGGTGGGGCGGCGCGCCGACCACTACCTGCGCGCGCCGCACTCCAAGTACGAGACGGCCTACCAGCGCCGCGGGCTGGCCACCGCGATCTACCGCTGGGGCCTGGACGCCGGCCTGTGCCTGATGACGGGCGCGCGGCAGTCCGCCGGCGCCAATGCCTTGTGGCACTCGCTATCGAAGGACCATGTGCTCGGTTATGTGGACCTGCGCTACAAGACGCTGACCTATCTCGGGCAGGAAGTCAGCCGCGAAGTGCATGACGACCTGCACACGCGCATGATCCTGCTGGGCAAAGGCTGGAGCATCGAGCGGCTGGCAGCCGTTACCGGCATGCTGTAAAGCCGCGCTGGCGCCGCTTGCCGGGTTCATGAACACCGGAATCGCCCGGGCTAATTGTTTCGCGCCGAAACAACTAGCCCGGGCGAATCGCTGATTTTTACGAAGTCGCATCTCAAGTTACAAATATGTTGCAACTTAGGCACTTCCCGCCTCTCCATATTTTCCCGGACGCGTCGTAATCTTCAAACGTGCCAACCGGCGCTGCAACCCAATAGGAAATCATGTCCGAACGCCTCATCATGCTTGACGTCCCCGGTGTCCTCTACTCGAGCCGCTCCGAGGCTCGGCTGGGCGGAATCCCCGACACCGGCACCTTGCGGGACGTCCGCTTCTTCGATCCCGTCGCGCTCGGATTCGTGCGGCGCCTGTTCGGCCTGGCCGGTGCGCGCGTGGTGGTATCCGAGGCATGGCGCCGCGGCGTTCCCGCCGCCATCCTGCAGCAGCTCGACCTGCAGGTGGAAGGCATGACCCCCGACGTGCCCGGCGGCCACGCCGCCCGCATCGCGGCCTATTTTGCGCACCGCCCGGCACCGCAGGCCTTTGCCATCCTGACCTGCGACACGGCGTCGATGCAAGACCCGCAATACGCGCACCTGCTGCCGCACGTGGTCAGCGTGAATCCAGCCGAGGGCCTGACGCCGGGCAACTTCAAAGAGGCGCTGGATATGCTCGGCGTGGCGTGCCCGTCTACCCTGTGCCTCGACACGCAGCCCGACGCGCGCGTGGAGGCCCGGCTGGAGCGGCTGCGCCGCCTGGCCAAGGAGGCGCCCGCGCGTTTCGAGGTGGGCACCGTTGCCGCGCCCCTGCTGCAAGCCGTGCCAACGCTCGCGCTGCCGGCGCGGCGCACCGAAAAACTGCTCGCACACGCCTGATACGCGGCACGACGCTGCAAACCGGCCCCGGCCGCGGCGCGCCGCATCGGCGCGTAGCGGCCGGGGCCGGTTTGGCTTTCAGGCGACCGGGCTACCCCAGGTTGCCCGCCTGGATCAGCCGGTAGAGCAGCAACGTGGCGCCCACCGAAATCACCAGCGCGAGCCAACCGAGCGACAGCGCGAAGCCCGCCGAGGGCACCACCGCGATCGGCTGGAACGGCACGAACAACAGGCACAGCGCCAGGCCCGCGCCGTATTGCAACGGCACCACGTCAATTCGCGTGGCAATGCCGTCCGGTCCGCGGTGGTCTTGCAAGCCTAGGTGAGCGGCTCGCGATCCACCGCTAGCCGGCTGGCAACGGCAAACAGCCACATGGCCAGCACGGCCAGGCCCCACAGCACCAGCACCCGGCCCGCCGCCAGTTGCTCATCGACCAGGTAGGTGCTGCACAGTTGCGACTCCGCCTCCTGGTACAGCAACCCGGCGCTCAGCATCATCCAGGCGCCGTTGATGACAAAGAAGCCCTGCACCACGGGGCCGGCCGCTTGCCATGAGGCGCGCGCCAGCAGCCCCGCCAGCACCATGCTCGCCACCTTGGCCATGCCCATGGTGCCCGCCAGCGTGGCTGCGTCCAGCGCCACCGGCAGCATCCAGTAGCTGACGATGCACCACGCTGCCAGCAGGCCCGGCAGCCCCGCCGCGTTCCATGGCGCCAGCCAGGCCGCCAGCCGCGGCCCGGCACAGCGCGCCGCCCACCAGCCGGCAAGTACCAGCAGCGGCAATTCCAGGCCCATATGCCTGGCCATGGTCGCCTCCAGCCATGGGCGCAACAGCGCGGCCACGGCCAGCATCAAGCCTGGCAGGCAGGCGTGCCAGCCGGGTGCAAGCCGCACCTTCACAGCCGGCTGCGCAGCACGTCGGCCAGCGCCAGGTCCGGCCGCTCCACGTCATAGGCAGCAGCCAGCCGGCCTTGCGCGTCGACCAGGAACAGCGCGGCATTGTGCGAGTAGCCGCCCAGCCCATCGGGCAGCACGACGATGCCGAAGGCGTCGAGCAGGCCGCGCAAGCGCGCGGGCTCGGCCACCGTGGCGAAGGTCCAGATGGCGGGATCGGCGCGCAGCGTGCGCGCATAGGCCCACAGTGCGGCGGGCGTATCGCGCGCCGGGTCGAAGGAGAGCGTCAGCAGGCGCACGCGGTCCTGCAGGCCGCGCTCGCGCAATTGCTGCTGCAGCCAGGCCTGCCCCGACGCGCTGGTACGGCAGATTGCCAGGCATCGGGTGTAGACGAAGGTCACCAGCGTGACGGGGCTGTCGTGCTTGCCAGTACTTTCGCCCTGCAGCGTGGGGCCGCCAAAATCGAGCTGCCGGCCAGCCTGGTCGAACAAGGCCAGCGCCGGCAGCTCGCGCGGGGCGCGCGCCAGGTCCAGGCGCCGGGCGCCGTCGGCGCTGACCGTGCGCAAGCCGCGTGTTGTGGCGAACACCGCCGCACCGGCCAACACCAGTACGAGCGCAACCATCGCCAGCGTCTTGTTCCACGCACGCGTCATGGCTTGGGGACACCTCCCATGGTCATGAATGCCTGCAGCGCTTCGCCGCCGTGCCAGGGTGCTTTTTGCGCGACGGAAGCCGCGCGCGCCGCCGCCACCTGCGCGGCCTCGACCGGCGCGGCGCCATTGCCCCACTGGCTGCGGATATGCGTAGCCAGCGCCGCGATCTCCTGGTCGGAGAACTGCTCGCCAAAGGCCGGCATGGCGCCGTTGTAGGTAGTGCCGAGCACATCCAGCGGGCCGGTCATGCCGTGCAGCAAGATCTGCGCGAGGCGTTCCGGATCATCGTTGACCCAGGGGGAGCCTGCCAGCGGCGGGAATACGCCGGGAATGCCTTGC
This sequence comes from Cupriavidus basilensis, assembly GCF_008801925.2. Lineage (NCBI taxonomy): Bacteria > Pseudomonadati > Pseudomonadota > Betaproteobacteria > Burkholderiales > Burkholderiaceae > Cupriavidus > Cupriavidus basilensis. The sequence continues at coordinate 3,181,552 of NZ_CP062804.1, forward strand.
CCGCTGGCCTGGTGGCAAGCCTGGCAGTTGGCGGCGAACAATAGCTTGCCGTCGGCTAGGCGGCCCTGCCCGGCCGGCGCTGCCAGCGCGGCCAGGTCGCGCCGGTCGCCCAGCGCGGCGCTGCCGTCGGCGCGCTCGATCAGGATGTAGCTGATGGCCCAGACCAGCAGGCCGCACACCAGCGCCAGCACGATCTTGGGCACCGGGTTGTGCTGCTCGACGGGATCGGCGTTCTCTGTCTTATGGGCTTGCGAGCGGGTCATCGTGGCTGGCTTGCGCACCGGGCGCGCGTGGCGCCGGCGGGCTGGAGGTGGATTGAGAAGAAGTGACCGCACCGAACGGGTTGGACGGCGCGGTCGAAACGGATGCCAGCGTGACGCGCAGCGGCGCCTGGCCGGTCGCGCCCGCCGCTGAGGCCTGCTCCACCACCGGGTAGGTGTGGCGCAGGCCAATCAGGTAGGCGACCAGGTCCAGCGCCTGTGGCGTGGCCACCACCACCTTGCCCGGCGGCACCGTGCCGCCGGGCAGCGCGACCACCTTGTCGCTCTTGCCGACGGCGCCTTCCGGCTTGAGCTCAAACAGGAACGGATAGCCCGGCATGATGCTGTCCGCCACGTAGGCGCGCGGCTGGTAGAGATGGCCCAGGTGCCAGTCGGCACTCGGCTGGCGCACGCCGATATTGAACAGGTCGGGCCCGGTGCGCATGGTGCCAAGCAACGGCGGGCTGTCGTAGTGGTAGTCCGCCGCCACGGACGGGCGGCCCCAGCCGCGCGCGCCGTCGGCACGGCCCGCGCCGGTGGAGCTGGGCTGCTGCGTATGGCAGGCGATGCAGCCGTTGGCGAGATACACCTCGCGCCCGCGCAGCTGCTCGCTGGTATAGGGTGCCAGCGCCGCCGGCGCGGGCACATCCTTGAGCTGCAGGAAAGGCACCACGATCATGGCCGAGGTGGCGAGCGAGAGCGTGACCATGGCCCCGCCCACAAGTTTGAGTTCGTTTTCCATGTTCAGGCGGCCGCTTGGGAAACCATGCGATCGGTCTGCGCCAGCGCCGAAGGACGCAAGACCATCAAGGCAAAGTGAAAGGCAAAGACCAGATGGCCGAGCGTCATCAACGCGCCGCCCAGCGAGCGCCCCTGCAGCCACGGCAGCGTAACCGTCACCGATTCCATGAAGGGACGCGCCGGGTCCAGCAGCGCCAGGCCCTGCAGCACGCCGCCGATGCTCAGCGTGATGAGGTAGGTGGAGAAGCCCGCCACCACCAGCCAGAAATGCAGCGAGATCAGCGCAGGCCGGGGCCACGGCGCGTCGACGATGCGCGGCAGCGCGAAGTAGATGCCGCCGAAGATCACCATCGACACGAAGCCGTACATGCCCAGGTGCGCGTGCGCCACCGTGAAGTGCGTGAAGTGCGTCACCGCGTTGAGCGAGCGCAGCGCCTCGAACGAGCCCTGCACCGACGCCAGCGTGTACATGATGGCGCCGAACACGATGAAGCGCAGCGTGGCCGAGTGGCGCAGCGCGCCAAAATTGCCCTTGAGCGTCAGGTGCTGGTTCACCGAGAACGCGGTCACCGGGATGATCATCATCACGCTCTGCACGATCGACAGCGTGATCAGCCACGGCGGGATCGGGCCGCCGATCAGGTGGTGCGCGCCGACCTGGCCGTAGAAGAACGCCAGCGTCCAGAAGCCCAGCAGCGACAGGTTGTAGGAGCGCACCGGCCGCCCGATCACCTTGGGCAAGAAGTAGTAGACCGAGGCGAGCGACAGCGGCGTATAGAACAGGCCCAGCACGTTGTGCCCGAACCACCAGTTCATGGTGGCCTGCTCCACGCCGAAATGCACGCCCGGGATCTTGGCCACCACGTACAGCACCGGGAACCAGAACAGGGCCGCGCCGATGTACCAGACCGACACGTAGAGATGATGCACACGGCGCTTTTGCAGCATGAACGCCAGCGGCAGGCCGATCATCATCCCGCCCAGCGCGAACAGCAGGCCCACCTGCCAGGGAATCTCCAGCCACTCCAGGCCGGCGTTGATGCCCACGGCAATGCTGCCGAGCCCCGCCACCAGCCCCGCATTCCAGACCAGCGCGCCGATCATGGCAAAGCGCCCGCCCAGCAGCGGCGTGCGCAGCAGCCGGGGCAGCATCCACAGCGTCAGCCCGAGCAGCCCCATCGGCGCCCAGCCGTAGGCGACCGCGTTCAGGTGCAGCGTGCGCAAGCGTCCAAAGGAAAGCCACGCCTGCCCGGTCAGCAGGTCGGGCATATGCAGCTTGAGCGAACTCAGCAGGCCGGCGGCGGACGCCACCACCAGCCAGACCACGGCACAACTCAGCATCAGCAGGGCCGGCAGGGCGCTGGAGCGATCGGCCTCATGCCGCGCCGCCAGCTCCGCCTCGAGATCGGCGCGCGCGGCGGCGGTGGCGGCAGGCGCCTCCCGGCTGGACGCCGCGCCCACCCAGAGCGCCTGGCGCTGCGCCGCGTCGCTCGACGGCTCCTCGGGCTGGCCGACCTCGCCGGGCGCAAAGATGGTGCGCGCACCGGCGGCTTCGAGATCGAACAAGCCCTTGCGCAACGACCAGATGAAAGCAAACAGGCCACCGACCGACAGCAGGAAGGTAGCTAACAACAGACTCGTGGGATCCATGGATTTCCTTGCACTTCCCATGACGGCGCCGTGGTGGCCATAGCTTAGAGGCCATTTCAAAAGGATTCTGGCGTCGTTGCGCGGCCTTGCCGTACCACTTGTACTGTCTGCGGCCGCGCGCCTAGCCAGAACCGCTTCGCTTCATTTTGAAACGGCCTCTTACGGACAGCGCTGAATGCTAAGGAGACAAGGCTGGCCCGAACAGGATCAGATCGGATCGATACAACCGGATCAGTGGGATTCCGGCGTGACATGTTGCCGCAGCAAATCTGCCGCATTGGAATATCCCCATGCGCTGTGTCGTGCAACGCATCGATACGATACAGTTACCGGAAATCAGACATACGCCAAACAGTGGATCGCCAATGCCGCCCAGCAAGCCAGACACCCCCCAGCTAAAAGACGGGGAAGCCACGCCCGGCACGCTCTACGAAACGCTGGCCGACGATATCGCGCACTCGATCCAGGCCGGCACGCTGCGGCCCGGGGACCGCCTGCCCTCCGTGCGCCAGGCCAGCGCCAGCCGCGGGCTCAGCCCCTCCACGGTGTTCCAGGCTTACTACCTGCTGGAGGCGCGCGGGCTGATCATCGCGCGCCAGCGCTCCGGGTACTTCGTGGCCAGCACCAGCCGCGTGCTGCCGCCCGAGCCCGAGGCCGCGTCGCAACCGGCGGACGAATCCACCACGCTGAATGTCAGCGAACTGGTCTTCGACGTGCTGGCGTCGGCCAAGCAGCGGGAGCTGGTGCCGCTCGGCTCCGCGTTTCCCAGTCCGCTGCTGTTTCCGCTGCCGCGCCTCGCCAAGTCCATGGCGGCCGTCGTCCAGCAGCTGGACCCTTGGAGTTCGGTGGACGACATGACGCCGGGCAACGCCGGCCTGCGCCGCCAGATTGCCCTGCGCTACCTGATCGACGGGCTTACCGTGCACACGGACGAGATCGTCATCACCAACGGTGCGCTGGAGGCGCTGAACCTATGCCTGGCGGCCGTCACGCGCCCGGGCGACGCGGTCATCATCGAGTCGCCCACCTTCTACGGCGCGCTGCAGGCGCTGGAGCGCCACGGCCTGCGCGCCATCGAGGTGCCCACGCATCCGCGCGAAGGCATCGAGCTCGACGCCCTCGCCCGTGCGCTGGAACGCCACCGCCCGAGCGCGTGCTGGCTGATGACCAATTTCCAGAACCCGCTGGGCAGCCTGATGCCCGACGACAAGAAGCGCGAACTGGTGCGGCTGCTGGCGCGCTTCGAAGTGCCGCTGATCGAGGACGACGTCTATGGCGAACTGTACTTCGGCAACAAGCGCCCCACCCCGGCCAAGGCGTTCGACACGCAGGGGCTGGTGATGCACTGCGGATCCTTCTCCAAATGCCTGGCGCCGGGCTACCGGATCGGCTGGGCCGCGCCCGGACGCTTCGCGCGCGAAGTGGCGCGCGCCAAGCTCACCAGCACGCTGACAGTGGCGGCGCCAACCCAAGCCGCTATCCTTCACTACTTGGAGAAGGGCGGCTACGACCGGCACCTGCGGCAGTTGCGCCAGGCGCTGATGCAGCGGCAGGACGCCTTCGCGCAGGCCATCGCGCGGCACTTCCCGCCGGGCACGCGGGCCACGCGGCCGGCTGGCGGTTACTTCCTGTGGATCGAGATGCCGGCCGGCACCGACAGCCTTGCGCTGCACCGCTACGCGCTCTCGCATGGCATCAGCATCGCGCCCGGCCCGATTTTTTCCGCGCATGGCGGCTTCCGGCATTGCTTGCGCATCAACTGCGGCCACGACTTCGACGACCGGACCGACGCCGCGCTCGCCACGCTGGGCCGGCTGGCCAGGCTGACCATGCAGTAAAGGCTGCGCCGCACCTGCCTTACAATGCGCGGCCCAACGGAGAACACAAAATGGAATCCCGCCTGACCGAACTAGAAATCAAGGTCGCCTTCCAGGACGACCTGCTCGACACGCTCAATCTCGCCGTGGCGCGCCAGCAGCGGCAGATCGACCTGCTGCAGGAACAGCTCCAGGCGCTTTACCAGCAGATGCGCTCCAGCGGCACGGGCGGCGCCGACAACGGCCCCCAGCACGAACTCCCGCCGCACTATTGATCGTGCGCATGGCCCGCGGCCAGACTGAACAATTGGACGATTGAACAAAGCCGGCGCAGGCGCGGTCAGAAGGGATAACGCGCACGACGCCAACCTGGAGGCACCGCAGCATGCCGACGACGCAACGCCGCACCCGGCCCCGCAAATCCCTGACAACGCTCAAAGCCGCGCCCGCTGCCGCCGCCGGCGCGCTTGCCATGCTGCTCGCCGCCAGCGCCTGGGCCGGCTATAACGTCTGGACCGGCGACTACACATTCTCTCGCCAGGAATTGCAGGACGCCGTCGACAAACGTTTCCCGGCAAGGCTGCGCTACGCCCAGGTGCTCGACGTCCAGCTGACGCATCCGCGCCTGCTGCTCGACGAAGCCAACAACCGCGTGACCACCCAGATGGATGCACAGGTCAGCAACACCTTGCTGCCCGCGCCACCGATCAACGGCACGCTTTCACTGAGCAGCGGGCTCAGGTACGACCCGGCCAAACGCGCCGTGCTGCTCGACAATCCTTCCGTCGAACGCGTCCAGGTTGCCGGCATGCCGGCGCAATACGGCGAGCAACTGAACGCCATCGGCGCCGTCGTGGCGCAGCAACTGCTGCGCGATTACCCGCTTTACACGTTCAAGCCGGAAGAATTGCACGTTGCCGGCAAAGACGTCGAGCCGGGCGCCATTACCGTGCTGGCCGACGGCATCAAAGTCCAGGTCAATACGCGTTAAACGCAATACGTACCCCCTATTCGCATCCAATGCCGATGCCGTCGCCGTGCAAGACATGTTGTATCCGCGCACGCATTCATACCAGAAATTCGCGCAGTTAATTCACGCCGCGCGAGCAATGTCGCGCGACCGGTTATACTCCGCGCTCCACAACTAACGGGTAAATACAAATGGCCGTAGCAAAGAAAGTCGCAACCAGCGCAGCAGCAAAGACCAAGCCGGCAGCCGCCAAGAAGGCAGCAGTTCCCGCGAAGAAGGCCAGCGTGCTGGCTCGCGAACTGGCCGCTGCAAAGAAGGGCCTGCTGAAGCTGCGCGCTGATGCAAAGAAGGCGATCGAAACTGCTAAGCGCGAAATCAAGGTCGCAGCTGAAGCCGCCAAGAAGGCTGTGCTGGCTGAGAAGCAAGCCGCCAAGGAAAAGCTGGCTGCACAAAAGGCCAAGGCCAAGCCGGCTGCGAAGAAGCCGGTGGTGAAGGCTGCCGTGGCAAAGAAGGCTGCAAAGCCGGCCGCCGCCAAGAAGGCAGCAGCTCCCAAGGCAGCAGCACCGAAGGCCGCCGCCCCGAAGGCAGCTGCTCCGAAGGCAGCAGCACCGAAGAAGGCCGTCGTGAAGGCAGCCCGCAAGCCGGCAGCGCCGAAGAAGGCCGTGGCCGTCAAGGTCGAGGCAGAAGCGCCTGTCGCCGCGAAGTAGATCGCGCAAGGGCCAGCGCGGCAGGTGGCCCGGACATGCGCGCGGTAATCCGCGCCGTGCTCCGGTCCCCGCCGCGCACCACTTTTGTGCGAACTGGCTGGCGCTCTGCAGGGCCAGCCAGACATCTCCAGACAATATCCCCGGTTATTCAAGACGCCCTGGACGATCGCATTTCCCGATTAGCGCCGCCTGGCTTCGCCTGTCATTTCCCGCATTTTCCGCATTTTCCGCATTGCCCACATCGCACGCATTGCCCGCCAGGACGTTCGCCGCGTCTTAAGCCAACGCTTAAGGTGACATGCGCAAAGACAATTCAGAGACAATTCAGCGAAGACTTAGCCCCACTGCGCGCCAGTCCTCAATCGCGCTTTGCCGAATTTCGGCCACGCATTGCGCGCGGCCCAATCCCCCTGCATGCGGCGATGAAGTTCCTATTTTCGGAATACCAGGCTGAAATTATTGGCCGGCATCGGGATTGGCTCGTCCATGCGAAAGCCCTCGGCCTCGCCCAGCGCCGCCACATCTTCCATATTGCGCACGCCCCATTCGGCGTTCGCGCTGCGCAACTGCGCGTCAAAGGCGGCATTGCTCGGCGCGGTATGTTCGCCATTGCGCCGATACGGGCCATACAGGTAAAGCACGCCGCCGGCTGGCAGCAAGCGCCCGGCCCCGGCAAACAGCGCCTCGGCCGCAGACCATGGCGCGATGTGGATCATGTTGATGCACACCACCGCCTGCGCCGCCTCGATGCCCCAGGGCTGCTGGCGCACGTCCAGCGCCAGCGGCGCAAGCACATTGGCCAGCCCGGCATGCTCGGCCCAGCCCGCGATCGACTCGCGCGCCGCGGCGTCCGGGTCGCTCGGCTGCCAGGTCAGCCCCGCCAGCGCGGCGGAGAAATAGGCGGCGTGCTGGCCGGTGCCGCTGGCGATTTCCAGCACCAGGCCGCTCTGCGGCAAGACCCGCCGCAGCACGGCCAGGATGGCGTCGCGGTTGCGGTCGGTGGCCGGCGCCATGCGGCGCGCGTCGTGTTGGCCGTCTTGGTTCGGCATCTTGTTGCTCCTGTTGGGCTGTGGGTATGGGTATGGGTATGGGCGGCGGGGGCGCGTTGGCACGGCAGCCGCTCTTTACCGCAAGCGTAGCAGGCATGACCGGTCCCGCGTCTATGTGGCTTCAGCGGGTCCACGCGCCGGTGGCCCGAAACGTTCCCGGTATTCGCCTGGGGTGACGCCGATGCGCTTGAGAAAGGCACGATGCAAAGCGTCCACGCTACCAAAGCCCGCGCGCTCGGCGATACGCTCGAGCCGCCACTCCGAGCCCTCCAGCAGGGTTTTGGCACGCTCCACGCGCGCGCCCTCGACAAAGCGGGCAGGCGGCTCTCCGGTCTCCCTGGCGAATGCACGCGCGAAGGTACGCTCGCTCATGCCTGCGCGGGCGGCCAGCACCGGTCCTCTCAGGTCGCCCCTTGGGTCGTCGATAATGGCGGCCAGCAATGCGCGCAACCTGGGCGTGGCATTGCACTGCAGGCGCAGGCCGGTACTGAACTGCGACTGCCCGCCGGGGCGCCGCAGGAACAGCACCAGCTCGCGCGCGACCGCCAGCGCCACCTCGGGGCCGCAATCGGCCTCGACCAGCGAGAGGCACAGGTCGATCCCGGTGGAAACGCCGGCCGATGTATAGAAGGGGGGATCGGCGACGAAGATCGCGTCCGGCTCCACCTGAATCGCGGGGCGCAATGTCTTCAGCAAGCCACAGGCGTTCCAGTGCGTGGTGGCACGGCGTCCATCGAGCAAGCCGGCCGCGGCTAGGACAAAGGCCCCCGTGCAAACGCTGGCGATGCGGCGCGTACGCCGGGCGCGCGCCTGCAACCAGGCTAGCAGGTCCGGGTCGGTGGCGGCGCGGCGCAGGCTCTGCTCGCTGCCACCACCGACCACCAGCGTGTCGATGCGCTCCGGCAAGTCGGCAAGCGCAACCGCGCCGGCCAGCCGCAGGCCGGCATGTGTCCCAAGCTCGCCACCGGCTTGCGTGGCGAGCCTGACCTCATAGGGCTTGCGGCGGCCTGCGGGGCTATGCAAGTTCGCCACCGCGAAGACCTCCATCGGCCCCACGACGTCGAGCGACTGCACGCCCTCGAAGCCGAGCACTACCACCTTTCGTGTTGTTCGCTGTAGATAAGCCATGGCAAAGAATGCGGCAATTCTGTCCTTTTTGCCAGCCCCGGCGGAGGGTAAATTCGATCCATGTGCATCTGGTACGAAACGCACCAACCGAGGACACCATGCAGTACGCCATCATGACCCGCCTTGCCGCGCTCGCGCTGTGCGCCTGCTCGCTGTGCGGCTGCCTCAAGCCCGCCGCGCAAAACCCCGCTTCGACCGAACCCGCGCAAGCACGCCACGCCGCATCCGCGGCGTCTTCCGGCTTGCCGGCGACGCTCACGCTGCCCGCGCCGAAGGACGGCCACGCGCGACCGCTGGTAGCCATACTGGCCGACAACGCCGGCACCGAGGTCACCGATTTCGTGATTCCGTTTGGCGTGCTGCGCGAGGCAAGCGTGGCTGACGTGCATGCAGTATCGACCGGCCCCGGCACCGTCACCTTGATGCCGGCCCTGCGCGTGCGGGCCGAGCTGACAGTGGCGGCCTTCGACGCCGCCTTTCCCGAAGGCGCCGATATCGTGATCGTGCCGGCGATGCATCATGAGGACACGCCGGCCACGCTAGCGTGGCTGCGCGCGCAGGCAGGACGGGGTGCGATCATCGTGGCGGTCTGCGAAGGCGCGCGCGTGGTCGCGAGCGCCGGACTGCTCGATGGCCGCTCGGCCACGACACATTGGTATGCGATGAGCCGTGTCGGCACAGAATTTCCAGCCACCCACTGGGTGGGCAACAGGCGCTATCTGGCCGATGGCAACGTTGTCACCTCGAGCGGCATAACTGCCTCGCTGCCGCTGTCGCTAGCATTGGTCGAAGCGATTGCCGGCCAACAGGTGGCGGCGGCAACCGCAGCGCGCCTCGGCGTGACGGAGTGGAGCCCACGCCACGATTCAGCCCCCTTCAAGCTAGGCGCCGCGAGCATCGGCATCGCGCTATCGAACCGCCTCGCCTGGTGGCGGCACGAGGCCATCGGTATCACCGTGGCGGCAGGATTTGACGAGATCGCGCTGGCGCTGCAGGCGGATGCCTGGTCAAGGACCTATCGCTCCGAGGCGCTGACACTTGGCACGGCTGCAACGCTGCGCTCACGCCACGGACTCTGGCTTGAGGCTGACACCATCACCACGCGCGCGGACGACAAGCCAGCAGCCAACCGCCATGACTTGCCGCCATACGCTGGTCTGCCGGCAGCGGCGCTGGATGCTGCCTTGGCCGCAATCCAGGACCGCTACGGCCACGCCACCGCGAATTTCGTCGCCCTGCAACTGGAGTATCCCCGCCCGCGCTAGCCAGCTCCCGCGCGAATGAAAAAAAAGGCCCCCGATGACAAAGTCATCGGGGGCCCAACAAAGCGCCGGGGTAATAGCTGTCCCGCGCTTACGCCTTAGTGGTCTTGACGCTCGTGGTATCGGCCGTCAGGTAGCCGACGGCGGCGCCGAAGCGGTCCTTGTAGTTGGCGCGCACCAGCGGATCCAGCGTGGCCTGGACCTTGGCGTGCAGGCTGCTCCAGTCGCCCGCGTGCTGGAAGTTGTTCATGATGTAGGTCCAGCCATTGATCTCGTCCACCGCATGCAGGCCGGTGGATTCCGCGCCAGCCGGGGTCGAGAGCACGCGCGACAGCTTCTTGGTGTCTACGTTGTAGGCCCACAGGAAGTTGTTGACGTGCTGGCCGCTGTCCTCGCCGATAAACAAGGTGCGCAGCTTTTCCGAGAACTTGAGGTTGTCCGGGTTGGCGATCTGGTCCGGATCGGCGGTGTTGCCGAGCGCGTCCGCACTGATGTCCTTACCCACGATCAGGGCCTTGGTATGCACCGGCACCCATTCGCTGTTGATGGCGGCGCCGCCCAGATCCTTCTGGCCGCCGGCAAGGTTGTGCTGCATCACGCCACCGGCGTTGAGCGCCGTGGGGATCGTGATGTTGCTCTGTGCGTTCCAGCCCTTGGCGTTGTTGACGACCATCGAGTCGATCATGTTCTGCAGCGCGGAGTAGGCCACCTTGTCCTTGATATTGACGGTGGTGCCTTCCATCTTGGTAAAGCCCATGCTGCCGCCCTTGAGGTAGGCGTAGCGATGGGTTTCCAGGAAGGCCGCGGCCTTCTCCTTGCCCGGGTTGACCTTGATCCAGTTGGCGGTGCCGCCAACGAAGATCTTGGTGAAGGTGGGGTCCGCGGGGTCGGTCGTGCGCACGTCCATGATGTCGGTGGGCAGGTTGGACTTGGCCATGGCTTCGACTTCGGCGCTGGTGGCGTGTCCCAGGTTGACCCACGTCAGGTCGGCGCCGGGGGCGGCCGGGTCGATGGAGAAGCCCGCGCCCACCTTGGCCACGTACAGCGTGCCGGCGGACAGGTCCTTTTCCTTGTCGGCCACGAACATGAACAGGCCGCTGTTGGTGGCGTCGTCGCCCATCAGCACCGTGCGGTTGTCCGGCATCACATGCACTAGCTCGTGCGAGATGCGGCCCATGCAGAAGTGCTTCTTGATGCTGGCGGTACCGTCGGCATTGACCGTGACTTCAGGCATGTGGCCATAGAAGTACGGGTTGGCCACGACGCTGGCGGTGCCGAGCAGGTTCTTGCTGAACGCCAGGAACTGCGCGTTGGTGCTGGCCGTGAAGGCGTCCGGCTCGTACTCTTCGCTCGACAGGTGGGTGTTCCACGGCGACAAGCTGGCGCCGCAGGTAATCCACAGGCCATTGACCGACGAAGTATCGACGTTGTGGTACTTGACCAGCGTCAGCTTGCCGGTGGCGGGGTCCTGGTCCAGCGTCAGCACGCCGATCGGGGACGGCAGGCGGCCGTAGGCGCTGGCGCCAGCCTGGTCACGCGTGGTGTACTCGAACTGGACCACGGCGAAGACCGTGTTGCCCTTCACGCCGGCCACCTTGGCGCCGTCGATCTTGAGCAGCGAGGTGCCGTCGGGCGAGTCGGAGTAGAACTGGCGTTCCTTGCCGGCCACCGATTTGTCGATGATCGGCTGGTTGTTGATGTCGAAGTAGCCGCCGGCGAGGATGCTGCCGCCCTTGCCGTCCGGGACCATGTCGCCGGTGATGAAGAACGGCTGGTAGGCCAGCTTGTAGGTCTGGCTGCTGCCGTCGCTGAACGATACCTTCAGGCTGGAACCCACCGTGGTGGTAGCCATCGCGGCCGGGTTGGCCAACGAGGGCGCGGCCATGCCGGTGAATTCGGCGGTCGTAAACGTGGCGCCGGCAGGCGTGACGGGCGTCGGCGCCGTTGCGGCTACGGCGTCGCCATCGCCACCGCAACCGACCAGGAAGGCGGTAGCGCCGAGGCCCAGCGGCAGCATGGGGGCGCCAGCCAGGAATTTAAGCGCCTTGCGGCGGGATGCGTCCGGTTTGTCGAGCATTCTTCTTTCCCGTTTCGTTATGTGAAGGATTGGGCGGCGCGCCGTGCGCGCTGCCGTGCGACGCGCACGTGGGGACAACCGCGCAGCGTTCAGGCCGATGCGTATCCTATGAATGATTTGTTACAGCTTGTTTAAACTGACTGAACTTGCAGACATCCAGGATGCCTCCCGCACAATCCGGGCGGCCGGGGCGGCTGCGGTACACTGGCGCAGGCCCCGATCCGGTGCCCCGATTCCTTTTAGCTTTCCGCCCGCCGGCGCCGCGCATCGCGCACCGTGACGCGGCCCAACCCGTGCCGACCTACACCCTCGCTTCTCCCGTCCAGTCAGACCTGGAAATCCGCAAGAGCCGCTTCATCGGCTTTGCATTACCCGTGCCAGACCGCGCCGCGGCCATGGCCGAAGTGGCGCGCCTGCGCGCCGACCACGCCACCGCCACCCATGTCTGCTGGGCGCTGCTTGCGGGGGGCCAGTCGGGCATGTCTGACGACGGCGAGCCATCCGGGACCGCAGGCCGGCCCATGCTGGAAGTGCTGCGCCACCATGAGCTGGAAGGCGTGCTGGCGGCGGTGGTGCGTTATTACGGCGGCGTCAAGCTGGGGGCGGGCGGGCTGGTACGCGCCTATACGGACGCGATTGCCGTGGCGCTCAAGGATGCACAGCGCATCGAGCGCATCGCCTATGCGGAGCTGGTGGCGGAGGTGGACTACGCCGACGAAGCCCGCGTGCGCCGCTGGATCGAGCAGGAGAGCCACGTGCTGGCGCATGCCGAACACGGCGCGGCCGCCCGGCTGACCATCCGGCTGCCGGCCAGCCTGCTGGCACCGGCCCGGGCCGCGCTGCGCGACGCCACCCATGGCCGAGCGCGCTTTCCCGCAGCCGACGAGGGGCAAGCACCGTCATGAGCCACGACATCACCACAGCCCCGGTGGCCCCGGCAGCGTTTGTCGCCCGCCTGGAGCCGCAGGGCAGCACCTTTCCCGCCCTGCCCACGCAGACGCTGCTCGAAGCCGCGTTGCAGGCCGGCCTGAAATTCCCAAGCTCCTGCCGCAACGGCACCTGCCGCACCTGCCTGTGCCGGCTGGCCGCCGGGCGCATCGGCTACCGCATCGAGTGGCCGGGCGTGAGCTACGACGAGCGCGACGAGGGGTTCATCCTGCCCTGCGTGGCGTATCCCGAGAGCGATGTGGTAATCGAAGCGCCGCAATCGCGCTAGCCAGGCAAGTCGTCAGGCGGCCACCTTGCGCACCCGCCTCGGCGCGGCACGCTGGCGCGCCGCCAGGCACTGCATGAAGAACTGCCACGCGATCCGCAATGCATCCGGGCCGCTCGGATCGGCAAAGGCCTGGCTGGACGGGCCGCCGCTCCACGCGTGCCCCAGCCCTTCGATGCGCACCAGCCGGATGTAGGGCTCGCCCTCGCTCGACCAGGGAAAGATGCTGTAGGGACGGCGCTGCCCGCGCTGGACCCGGCGCGGCTTTGCCAGCACGGGCGGCTGCGGCAGCAGTTGCTGCCAGAGCGCGGCGCTGGCCAGCGCGTTATCGAAGTGCACCACATGATCGGCATCGCCGTGCAGCAGCAACAACGGCGGCGGGCGGCGCCCGGCTAGTTGAAACCGCGCCGCATCCACGTCCGGCTCGCCCTTGCCGTGCATCACGCGCGCCGCCTGCGCGGCGTTGGACGCGCTGAGCGGCACCGCGCCGGAATGCGAGCCGACCGCGACAAAGCGGTCCGGGTAGCGCAGCCCCAGAATCACCGCCATGGCCCCGCCCGCCGACAAGCCAAGCGCGAAGACGCGTTCGCGGCGAACCGGTTGCTGCTGGCAGACATGCTCGACAATCGACATCAACAGGCTGGCCTCGGCTACCACGCGCGCCGCGGAGCGGAACCAGTTCCAGCAGCGCTGGGCGTTGGCTTGCGACGATTGCTCCGGCATCAGCACCACGCAGCCCGCGCTGCGCGCCAGCGTAGCCGCGCGGGTGCAAGCCGCAAAGCTGGCGGTATCCTGGCCACAGCCGTGCAGCAACACCAGCAAGGGCGCGGGGCGCGACGCGCTCACGCCCGGTGGGATAAACAGCCGGTAACGGCGCTGCACGAGCGGACCCAGGCCCCAGCTGCCCTCCTCCCAGCGTCCACCGCCACGGCTGACCGGCGTTGGCACCGGCGAGGCAACGCCGGTCAGCACGCGCTGCGCCGCCTTGCTCATCGCCTCGCCCTGCTTGACCGCCGAGCGGATCGCGGACTTCGTGACCGTGCGCTGCGCACGCCGGACGTTGCGGGTGGCGATCTTGCTCAGGGTATTCCAGAGCTTGGTGCCGCTGCGATTGCGTCGTGTCATCGGCGATATGCCATTGGCGGCATCTCCAGCGCGGGGTTGCGGGAATGCGCGGCCTGCGGTGCGCATCCGGCTTGGATGCGCAGTGTTTCGCCGCAGCGCAACAGGCAGTATGCCGCGCGCAAGGACGCGCTGTCAGCCCAATTGCGTGCAAACCGCGCCACCTGGGCGCATTCCTACCGCACGACGCGCCGCGCAACCCCGAAAGAATGCGCCTTCGCCGCCATCCCGATCAGAACAACCCGCGCAGCGCCAGCTCGGTCCCGAGCAGCAGCAGCCCGCAAAAAAACAGCTTGCGAAAACGCGCCGCGCTGATGCGATGGCGCAGCCACTGGCCGATGAACATGCCGGCCAGCGCCGGCACCAGCGCCAGCAGCGACGCCCCCAGCACCGGCGTGTGCAACAGCGCGCCATGCATCGCCAGGCTCACCGCGAGCGCGATGGTGGACACCGTGAACGACAAGCCAAGCGCCTGCACCAGCGTCTCGCGGTCCAGGCCCAGCCCCTGGATATACGGCACGGCCGGAATCACGAACACGCCCGTGACCGCCGTGATCGCGCCGGTGACCACACCGATCAGCGGCGCCAGCCAGCCCTCGGCCGCCGGCGGCACCTTGGGGTGGAAAGCGACCAGCCCCAGCACCGCGTACAGCACCAGCGCCGCGCCCAGCCATGCGGTGGCATGCACCATCAGGCTAGGCGGCAGCAGCGCGGCGGCCAGCCACGTGCCCACGCAGATCGCGGCCAGCAAGGGCCACATCCGCCGTGCCAGCTCGCCAAGCCGCGGCCCGGTGTAGAGCTGCACGACGTTGGTGACCATGGAAGGCGCGACCAGCAGCGCCGCGGCCTGCGCCGGCGGCATCGCCAGCCCCAACAGCCCTACCGCCACGGTAGGCAGCCCAAGCCCCACCACGCCCTTGACCAGCCCGGCAAGCAAGAAGGTAAAGCCGATCAGCGTGGTCTGCCCATTCAGGAAAATCGATTCCATGCCGCCCTCACTGTGCCGGCGACGCGGACGCCGCGATAGGTGCGTGCACGGCGCGGCTGTCCGCCGGCGCCTCGTCGCGTTCATGCAGGCCGTAGTCGCGCAGCACCTGCGCCACGCGCAGCCGATAGCCCGCGAACACGCCGCCCCGCCCGGCCGACTGCGCCAGCCGGTGCGCCTCGGTATTGCGCCACGCCATGACCGCGGCCTCGTCGCGGAAGAACGAGAGCGACAGCAGCTTGCCCGGATTGGTCAGGCTCTGGAAGCGCTCCACCGAGATAAAGCCGTCGATGGCCTCCAGCGTGGGCCGCAGTTGCGCGGCGATCTGCATGTACGTGTCCTTGCGGCCCTCGGCCGGCTCGACTTCGAAGATGACTGCAATCATGGTGGGGTCCTATTGACTTGACTCGACTTGACTTGACTCGACTTGCTTCACAGAAAATGCGGAATGCGCGCGTTGACCGATGGCCGATAGCGGAACGCGCGCGCCAGTGGCGCCGGATCCGCGCCACGCGCCAGCAGCGCGGCCACCACGGCCTGCGCCACCGTAGACGCCAGCGCGTCGCCGGGACATGCATGGCGGCCGCGCCCGAAGGTCCAGGGCGCGGGCGTCGCAGCCTCGCTCTGTTCGAGCGAGGCTGCCGCCAGCACGACCAGCACCGCATCGCCCGTTTTCAGTTGCGCTCCACACAGGCGAACATCGGCCGCCAGGAAGCGCCGGGTGTTTTGCACCGGCGGATGCTCCCGCAGCACGCGTGCGGCCACGCAGTCCAACGCGGGCAGCTCTCGCCCATGGGACGTATCCCGGCCCAGGCACAGCAGCATGTTGCCGACCAGGCCGGCGGTGGCCTCGCATGCCTGGATCAGCAGGCCGATCGCATTGGTTGCGATGATCTCCCGCGCCACGCCGGCCGCCAGCGCTTCCTGCACCAGTGCGTCCAGCGGCGGCGCGGATGACAGGCTCGTGCGCATCCAGGCCTGGAGCCATGTGGCGGCCTCGCTCCCCGCGGCAATCTCCTGCGCACTCGCCAGCGGCGACATGGCCCGCGCGAAGGCTGCCACATGGTCCGCTACGCATGGCTTACCGGTCACCGGCAATCCAAGTGCATCGGCTACCGCCAGCACCGGCAAGGTGAACATCCAGTGGTTCACGGCGGCACCGGGCCGGACGGCGTCAAACGGCAGATCCTGCGCCAGCGCCGACACCCTCGCCCCCATGCCGGCAAGCGCCAGGCACGCCATGTGTTTGCGCAGCACGCCCTTTAGCGGCGCATGCCAGTCCCCATCGTTCATGCGGATCAGGCCGCCAAACAGCGCGCCGGCCGGGCTGCCCGCGAGCGCTGGCGGCACGGCTTGCGCGGGCGGCCGCACACGGCAAGCGGGATGGGTCAGCACGGCCTGCACCTCGGCCGCGCCGGCGGCAACCCATAGCCCGAGCGCTTCGTCGCGATAGAACGGACGCTGCGCGGCAAGGGTACGGTAGTACGGCGCTGGATCGGGGTGTGTCACGGCGCAAAGCGGGTCGGACGGCATCGGCATAGCGGTCGGCAAAGGCATGGGGTGGCGGATCGAGAGCACACAAGCAGTATGCCGTCGCGCGCCGCTCGACGTTTCATGACGATGTGAAATGTGGAATGCGGACCCGGGCAGCCAAGCCGGGGGATGCCATGCCCGTCAAGCGTACGGGCCTTTGACAATTCACCCCAGCATCGTAAACTGGTTGTCAATTACAAGGACATTCATGCGAATTCAGAAGAGCGAACAATTGACCAGCATCGTCCTGTCGGTGTTTCAGCTCAACGGCCGGCTCCTGGCCTGGGGCGACAGCTTCGTGGCCCCGCAGGGATTGACGAGCGCGCGCTGGCAAATGCTCGGCGCGCTTGCGCTTGCCGGCAAATCACTGACCGCACCGCAGATCGCGGCCAATATGGGCGTAACCCGGCAAGGCGCACTGAAGCAACTCAATCTGCTTGCCGACGAGGGCTTCATCGAAGCGCGTCCCAACCCCATGCACAAGCGCTCGCCGCTATACGTGCTCACCGAACGCGGCCAACGCACCTACCGCACAGTGGACCGGCAGTGGCGGGAGCACGCGGCAAAGCTTGCTGCCGCATTCAGCGCGGCCGACCTGGAGGCCGCCGCCAGAGTGATCGAGGGACTTGCTGCGATGCATGCCGAGGTCGACGCCGAAGTGGACGCCGGCGCATAGCGCACACGCGCCCGGGAAAGCACGGTCAAGAGGGGCGACGGCAAGAGGCGCCCGGCATGCTGGCGCCCTTGCGCTTCCTTACAATCTCCTACCGAACCCACATTGACAACCAGTTTCCATTGATGGAAACTGGTTGTCAATCTTTGAAAGCGGAAGGAGAAGATCCATGAAGCCGATCGTGCATGGCATCGCCGGCAGCGTGGCAATGCTGACCGTTGCCACCTTCTGGACGTCGACACTCATCTCCGAGGCGTTCCTCGACCACGCTGCCGTGGCGCTGGTCAAGCAATGTGTGGTGTACGGGCTGGTGCTGCTGATTACGGCCATGGCCGCCACCGGGGCGACCGGCTTTGCCCTCTCCCGGCACAGGCAGGGCCGCATCGTGGACGGCAAGAAGAAGCGCATGCCCTTGATCGCCGCGAACGGCCTGCTGGTCCTGTTGCCCTGCGCGCTCTTCCTGAGCGCCAAGGCGCAGGCCGGTGCGTTCGATACCTCGTTCTACGTCGTCCAGGCCATCGAACTGGCAATGGGTGCCTTGCAACTGACCCTGCTGGGCATGAGCTTTCGAGACGGCATGCGGCTGGCTGGCAAGCTGAAGCCAAAAGCACGATGAACCTGCGCTAGGTGCTCCGTTACCTCGGATCCCTGCCAGAAGGCAGGCTGAGTCCTGACGCCGCCGCTTCGCGAGGAATGCCGGAGATCACTTTTCTTTCCGCGCGCACGTGTGCGGCGGCCACCGCTATTGACCTCGGACATTAAAGATCTTGCGACAACGCCGCTAAGTCCCTGACATATATAGGCACCCTCCCAACGCCCCTTCCAAATAGTACTTTCAGAGCGTTTACGCCCCCGACATTAGAGTGCTTTCGGAATGTTTTACTCGAAAATACGCTCTTTAGGGCAATTTCAAGCACAACCTCGAGGAGGACGCCCAAGAAAAAGCCGCCCCAAGGGGCGGCTGGACGAACCACTGACTCCACAGGTTAGTGAACAGCGGCGACCTGTCGCAGCGGCTTCCACACGTTGCCTTCCGTCAGACGTGACAGGGTGGCAATAGTGTTCGGCAACAGTCTGGCATAGCACCGCAGGACGCTCTGACTGATACCTGCTTCCTTTAGCAACCCGGTCGTTGTCAACGCTCGCACCCTTCCCATCCTGAGCAAACGTGAAGCGGCAGCCACCAGTTCCTCGGGATACTCTTCGTCCCGAGCTTTCCAATCGGCCATCATTCTTAGCGGATGATTGTGCTTTTTACGGTACGCAGCCATGGTTTCCTGCAACCATGAACGATCCCCAGCAAATATACGGTCATACAGCGAGCGGCTATTTTGCAAGGCTTCTTTGGGATGCTGAGGCGCGATCTCCTCCAGAACGGCAAGCCACGCGCTCCGCAGGGCCGCTCGTTCCTCCGGACTTAGAGCGTTCGCTTCAGACTTCAGCAGCCTATCCCAGTAGACCAAGTTGGATTGCGTGACGCCCATCATTACCGCAATCTCGGAGGCCAGATTACCCTGACGGCGAAGCCTGGCGTACTCGCGCATCCAAGGTTCACCATATCTAGACACCCTGGCTACATCGCCCATCGAGATGGGCTTACCAGCAAACTCAGCCCTCACGTGTCCGGAAAATCCGCATTTGCATGAGATGAAGATCTTTCCAGGATCAGACACGCGTGGCATGGTCTTCGCCGCGATAGTATCCGACATTTGCGCTTCCTCGAACTGGTGGCGGAGCACGGATCTCTGTCGACGGCAGCCGAGCAACTGGCGCTTAGCCAGCCGGCAGCCACCAAGATGCTGCAAGACCTGGAGGCCGCTTTCGGTGCAGAACTGGTCGCACGCAACACGCGCGGCGCGGCGCTGGCCCCCGCAGGGCTAGTGGCGCTGGACCGCTTGCGCATCGCGCTCAGTGCGCTTGCGGCAGCGGCGCAGTCGATGGAAGAAGCGCCGCCGATACCAGTAGTGCGGCTGGGCGTGCTGCCGCTCGTCGGCGTGGTTGCGCTGCCGAAGCTGCTGGCGGCTATTACCGAACGGCCCGACAGCCCAAGGCTTGTCGTGCATGAGTCCACCGTGGCTGGGCTGCTCGCGATGCTCAGCAGTGGCGACCTCGACTGCATGGTCGGCCGGGTTGGGCCCGATCTGGAAGAGCCTGCGACGAGCGAATTGTTGGTGACGCCACTATGGGACGAGCGCCTTGCTATTGCTTGCGCACTAGACCACCCGGTGGGCCGCAAGCGTATGGTCGGGTTGGCTGAACTACGCGAACTGGACTGGGTGGTAGCGCCACGTGGCGCGCACACGCGCCAGGTGTTTGAGGAGCCCTTCCTGTCGGCCGGCATCTTGCCACCACGTGCCAAGGTCGAATCGTTCTCCTTCCACACCAACTTGTGCGTGGTGACGAATAGCAGGCTGCTTACCGTGGCCCCGGAAAGTGCGGTACGGCACTACGCGCAGCTAGGCATGGTGTGTTCGGTGCGCCACGGAATCTCGTTCCCGGCGGGGCGCACTGTGTTTATCATGCGGAAAGACATGGCGGCTTCGCCAAGCGTGATGCAAATTCGGGAGGATCTCATCAGCCTGATGAGCAGCCACTCCGAGTACTGAAAAGGCAGCTATGGCTCACGAAGCTGCGCCACAAAGGTTACGAACTCCTGGAACGACTGGCAGCTGCTGCGGAAAGGGCGAACTTCGCACTGAATACTAGGAAGCAGGAAGGCCCGGCGCCCTCAATCACAGCATTCAATATTGCCCTCACCAAAGGCTCATTGAGCATCGAAGCGGATCGGCTGGCAAAATTCGTTGACGCCCCAGCGTGGCTGCCACGGATCAACAGCGCCTGTTCGCTCGTTTTACCCGGCGGCCCGGGTCCGCAACGTATTGAATCGACAGTAGTTCCAATTACCGGAAAGCCTTCGATTTTCTACACACTTCGCGCTCCAACGCGCAAAACAATTCAATCTAAATCATGCGACCTCCACACACGTATACACTCATGTCACACGTCGGCCGAGCACGAGCCGCCCGACATTAGGGCCGCCCTTTCCGTATGAAAGGCTTCGGTGGTGACCGCCTCGTTGGTCGGCTAGATACGGCAGCGACGGGGGGATATCGGTCTCTGTGGGAAAGAGTTGAGACGACCGGCACGCGGGCGAAGATAGCGCGTGACTCGAATGACTGTCGGATCCTGGCAAATCTGGCTGGAGGAAGGCGACACCCAAGCTTACGCACAGGGGGCCTTCGGCTATCCCTTTCATATCTCAAAGAGCATATCCTCACAAAAGATTGCAACTCTCAAGAGAGATATCCTCCCAAGATATTGCATATGCTTACGTGAGGATATGAACTAGGTTATTCCCTTTGAATCTCTCGGAAATAGATTTCACCGGAATAACCATCCTTCCTATCTGCGATCTTCATAATGGACTCTCGCGCGTATGTTGACCGCTTCGCGGACTGGCAGCCAGGACGGACAGGTCTTGGCATGCACTCGCTCGGTTGCGCTGCTCAGGTTTCAGAGGCGGGTCTCGGTCAAGGGTCCGGTTCTCGAATGTCAGCCACGCATCGAGCCAAGATTCCCTCCTGAGCACACCGACTCAGTATGAGTTTTCCTCTCCATATGAACTCCGACAGAGAGGAGCCCCACTCGAAATAACTGGCCAAGTAGTCCACTAGGCGAAACAGAGGTATGAGGCCCGTACTTCTCGCGCCTCATGTACAGGGACACAAGACGGCCGCAGCCCTACAACTCGGCGAACTCTGCGACGAACACAACATCTGAAAGTCCGCGAACAAGGCCCAGTTGGGAGTCGCTGACGAAATCACACCCTGGCTGCCGCTCTGCGCTCGTCGAACGGACGCGGCAATCTTATGTAGTGCCTCTTCGACCTGAACTCGGGGACGAGCAACGCAACTTCATTTATTCGTATCGACCGTGTCGGAAACGCCCCGTCGTAGCCACAGCGGTAAGGCGACCCTGACTCCGATTGAGCGGAGGCGCGACATTTTGATGTATGCGAGTCTAGCGATTGGGCAGCTTGGGCAGACATGCTGCCGTGGGCGACCGCAACGCCTCTTTGGACACGTAGCGTAAAGACGAGGGCCGCCTAGCAGCCCTCGTCAAGTTCAATTGGCGCTATCCCGATGACAGAGCAGGTATTTGATGGCCTTGAAACCTGCTGGCCGCGGGAGAAGCGGTACCCGAGTCGAGACAAGCGGGAATGCTGCGCCGTGGGCTTCGCAGAACGCAATCATGCTTGTCCATGGCTCTGCATCGCCGCATCCGTCCGTCGCAGCCTCCGGCTCGTCCGTCACATGAACATCAGCTGGCATTGTCGGCAGGAAGAATCGGTAGCACTCTTCGCCGTGCTCGCCGACGCCGAGCACAATCGGCACGACCTTCATCCGCTTCCAGAAGTCGATGGCCATCCAGACATCTGGGTCTTGAGCGTCAGCGAGCCAGACAATCTCCAGCTCGCCGAGTGAGAGTTTTGTCGAGATGATGGGGTGCGTACCAACCTGCTCGCGGTCGAAGCGGATGGTCGCTGGAGCGAAATCTTGCGGTAGGCGCTCCCAGCAGGAGTCCGCCACCGGGCATGTCAATGCGCCGGCGTGGGGAGGTGGCCCTGCCGGCAGGTCTGACTTTCGCCAGAATCGCATGAGGAAATCCAGGGTACCGACGGCATGCACACCGCCGCCAAAATCATTCAGTCGTTTTACATCATGGGACACGCTTACTCCTAGCATGGAGGTTGCGAGGACGGCCGACTAGCCGCTCGCACAGGACTGTGTGCCTGCATAGAAATATAGGTTCGCGAGCACCCCATGATTTGCGCGGATGAGCACTTCAGGCGTTCAACGTGGGCAAGGCGAGGAGAATTCCCCACGAATGGAGGCTGCTTTTGGAGGAAGGCTGGCGCGAGTATTTGTGCGGTATTCGCACAAACCCAGCCCAGCGCAGCGCTGTGCTTTCCCGAGCAGGGCGTGTGTGGAACGGGGGACGTGCAGGGATGTGAGGGTGAAGAGCGCGAAGATGGGAGCAGGATAGGAAGGAAGACGGCGAGTGGACTGAAGGTGGACCGACGCGAGGAGTGCGCTCTGAAGAGCGGGGAAAAGCTGGAAGGGCGCTTCCCGTATGGCAAGGACGGCGGTAACCGGGACGCCGCTAATACATTTCGTAAGCACTCTAATGCCCTGCAAGGACTTTGATGTCTAGCAAGGACTTTAATGTCCGAGGTCAGCTATCGTCCCCCGAGCGTCTATACTGCATTCGTTGCTTCACTGCGGAATGAACTATGGAATACGCTCCCAGCATCAGCCAGATGGCCGGCCTGCTTGCCGACCCGGGACGCGCCGCCATGTTGTGGGCGCTGATGGACGGCAGCGCCCGCCCGGCCGGCGAGCTTGCGGCCATCGCCGGCTTGTCGGCATCGTCCACCAGCGGTCACCTGGCGCGGCTCAGTGAGGGTGGCCTGCTCGCCGTGCAGACGCGCGGGCGCAATCGCTACTACCGGCTCGCCACGCCGGAGATCGGTGTCGCCATCGAGGCGCTCGCCAGTGCGTCGCTGGCCAGCCAGCCGCCGCGCGTGCGCGCGGTGCCCGCGTCGCGTACCGCGCCGGCGGCCTTGCGCCAGGCGCGCACCTGCTACGACCACCTGGCGGGCGAGTTGGCGGTTTCCCTGTTCGAGCGCATGTCGCATGCCAACTGGATCGTGGTGGACGGCACGGCAGTGGACCTCACCGACAGCGGCAGTGCGGGCATGGTGCAGCTTGGCGTGGACCTGGATCTCGCGCGCCGCAAGCGGCGGCAGTTTGCCTGCACCTGCCCCGACTGGAGCGAGCGCAAGCCGCACCTTGGCGGCGCGCTTGGCGCGGCGCTGCTCGATAACATGATGGCCAACAGCTGGATCGAGCCCACGACCACATCGCGCGCGCTGCGCGTGACGCCGCGCGGGCAACGCGAGATCCTGCGCATTGCCGGCTGAGCGCAAGCTCATCCTTGGACAACACCTTTTCCGATTTCAATGCGCCGAGCCGGCGCCGCACCGATGGAGGGCTGATGCAATGAGCGACGAACTGAGTAACGAGGCGCGCGAGGCGCTCTGGCGCCTGATTGAGCTGATCGACTTCGACGACGCAGCCATGGTGGAGAAGCACCAGATGCTGTTCGACGAAGCCCTCGCCAACTCGGACGACGCGGATGTGGTCGAGGGCCAGGAACTGCTCTGGATCCTGAAGGACGTGATCGACTGGGAAGCGGGCTTCTACGTGGACTGGAAAGACACCTCATCTTTCATCAGTTGCATGGATGAGCTGTGCGCCAGGGTCGATATCGAGCTGGACTGGGGCGTGGAGGATCCGGAGGACGAGGAGTTCCTGGAGAAAGCCAGCGTGCCCGAGCTGATGGAACTGGCTCATGAGCAGTTGCGGCTGGCCGGCATCACGCTCTGGAACTGGAACACCGATGGCGATGCCTATGCAGGCTGGATCGCCCGCGCCGAGGATGATGAGGAAATGACCACCCTGGCCGAAACACTGGGGCTGGAGATCAGGACAGGCGACCAGGCGTATTGAGGCTGCGGAGCCGGCCCCGGTCGCAGCGCGGCCTCAGCCGGTGATCCCCACGCCAACCGCGCCTTGCTGATTCGTGGCGCCCAGGGTGCGCTCCAGCACATCGAGAAATGCCCTGACGCTGGCCGGCATCAGCTTGCGCGCGGGCATCAGCACAAACACCTTCAGCGGCGACGACGAATACGCCGGCAGCACCCGCACAAGGCGCCCCTGCTCCAGTTCATCCTGCGCGTAGCGCGGCGACAGGCGGGCCACGCCAAGGCCATCGGTGGCGGCTTTCAGGCGGATCTCCGCACTCTGCGTGCGCATGCGCGGCTCCACCGCCATGCTGGCCACCTCCACATCGTCGCGCAGGAACTCCCAGCGCCGGTCCTCGGCGTCGCCCAGCAGGGGCCAGCCGGCCAGCTCCTGTGGCGTGCGCGGCAGGCCCCGCGCGCGGATCAGCGCTGGCGCGGCAAAAAAGCCGCGCTCGATGCGCACTACCCGCTTGCTGGCAAAGGAGCTGTCGTGCAGGCCGGTGGTCGTCGTCACAAAGGCCAGGTCGTAGCCTTGCCCGACCAGGTCGGGCTGCTCCCAGCTCACATCGACCTGCACGCGCAGCTCTGGATGCAGCCGCAGCAGTTGTGTGAGGATGGGCGAGATATGCAGGGAGCCAACCTCGTAGGGTGTGGAAATGCGCAGCGTTCCGCTGACTTGCTCGCTGACCGACACTGCCTCGGCGCTGATTTCGCGCAGCTCGTTAAACAGGGGCGCAACCCGGTCGTAGAGTTGCTGGCCCCGCTCGGTCACCCGCACGCGGCGCGTGGTGCGCTCGAACAGGCGCACGCCCAGCTGCACCTCCAGCCGCGACACCGCCGCGCTGGCGGATGACTTCGGCACGTCGGCCAGATCCGCCCCCTTGGTGAAACTGGCGCCCTCCACCACCCGGCAGAAAATTTCCCAGTCCTTCCATTCGATCGTCTTCATTCGCCATCCCCGTGCCACGTGGCGCGCCTCGTGAGTCGTGCGCGTCAATGTGGGGGATTGTCCCATGCGGCGAACAATGACGTGCGGGCAACTAGCGGGCAGAGTTGCCTTCCATTCTTTCCTTGACTATTTACATCGTAAATCTACACTGTAAATTATCGTTTCCGAAGCAACGCCTTACCGCACCAGACATGGCAAGAAACCTCACCCAGGAAGAGATCGACGCGTTCAAGGCCCGCCTGTGCGCGGTAGCGGAGCGGCGCTTCGTCGAAGGCGGCGTCGCCAGCGTGAGCATGCGCCAGCTCGCCGAGGAACTGGGCTGCAGCCCGATGACGCCCTACCGTTACTTCAAGGACAAGGACGACATCCTGGCGACGGTGCGCACCGCCGCGTTCGACCGTTTCGCCGCCGCCCTTGAAGCCGCAGGCGCCAGCGTTGCCGAGCCGCGCGAACGCGCGCGCGCGGTGGGCGAGGCCTATCTCGCCTTTGCCTTTGCCGAGCCCAATGCCTACCGGCTGATGTTCGACATGACCCAGCCGGACGACGACCGCTACCCCGACCTGGAGCGCGCCGGCTCGCGTGCGCGCCGCACCATGAGCGCGCATCTGGAGACCATGGCGCAGCGCGGCCTGATCCATGGCGACCCGCAGGTGCTGAGCTATGTGATCTGGGCCTCGATCCACGGGCTGGTGATGCTGCGCCTGGCCGGCAAGCTGCCCGGCGACCCCGACTTCCGCGTCATCCACGCGGAGATGTTGCGGCTGCTGGCTGCCGGCATGCGCGCGCCCATGCCCGACGCCAGCTTGGAAGCAGGTCATGAAGCAGATCGCAAAGCCGTTAGCGAACCCGTCCCCCCAGCTACGCCAACGCCAATCCGGCAGCAGCGCAAAAGGAGCTCCCAATGAGCCAGCCGTTCCCGTCCACGCCCTATCTCAGCGGCAACTTCGCCCCCATCCTGATGGAATGCGATGCGCCCGACCTGCCGGTACTTGGCGAGCTGCCGCGCGCGCTGCGCGGCACGCTCTACCGCAACGGGCCAAACCCGCAGTACGCCCCGCGCGATGCGCATTACCACTGGTTCATCGGCGATGGCATGGTGCACGCCTTCCACATGGAAGACGGCCGCGTGCGCTACCGCAACCGCTGGGTACGCACCAACAAGTTCCAGCGCGAGCAGGCCGCGGGGCAGGCGCTGTTCGGCAGCTGGGGCAACCCGGCCACCACCGATCCGTCAGTGCTCGGGCAAAACGGCGGCGTGGCCAACACCAATATCCTCAGCCACGCCGGCCGCCTGCTGGCGCTGGAAGAAGCCGACCTGCCGGTGGAGCTGGACGCCCAGACCCTGGCCACGCGCGGCGATGTCGACTACGGCGGCAAGCTCACTGGCGCGATGACCGCGCACCCCAAGGTGGACCCGGTGACCGGCGAGATGGTGTTCTTCGCTTACTCGACCGATGGCCCCTTCACTCCCGGCATGCGCTACGGCGTGGTGGATCGCAACGGGCAGCTGCAGCGCCTTGAACACTTCGAAGCGCCGTTTCCCAGCATGGTCCACGATTTCCTGGTCACGCAGAAGCATGTGCTGTTTCCCATCCTGCCGCTGGCCGGCAGCATGGAGCGCGCCATGCGCGGCGAGCCGGCTTACGTGTGGGAGCCGCAAAAGGGCTCGCACATCGGCATCATGCCGCGCAATGGCGGCACCGCGCAGATGCGCTGGTTCCGCGGCGAGGCCTGCTACGTATTTCACGTGATGAATGCCTGGGACGCCGGCAACAAGGTCATCGCCGACGTGATGCAGTATGAATCCTCCCCCATCTTCAATCCCGACGGCAACGGCACCGGCGCGCGGCTGTGCCGCTGGACCTTCGACATGGCCGGCAAGTCGGACACGTTCACGCGCGAATACCTGGACGACACGGCGGGCGAGTTCCCGCGCTTCGACGAGCGCTTCTCCACGCTGCCTTATCACCATGGCTACTACGCGTTCCGCCAGTACGAGAGCAGCGTGCGCGGCAGCTACGACAGCCTGGCCCACCTGGACCTGCGCAGCGGCAAGCGCGCCACCTACCAGTTGCCCGAGGGCGATGCCTTCTCCGAGCCGGTGTTTGTGCCGCGCGCGGCCGACAGTGCCGAAGGCGATGGCTGGCTGCTGGCTACCGTCTACCGGGGCGCGCAGGCGCGCAGCGACCTGGTCGTGCTGGATGCCAGCGCGGTTGCCGATGGGCCGGTTGCCACGGTACAGCTTTCGCACCGCGTGCCGTTCGGCTTTCATGGCAACTGGTGCGGCGCGGACTGATCCGGCAACAAGACACGCATCGACATTCACTGCCTGGCGGCCGGGCTTGCTTCGGGCCGCAAACCACCCCAAGGAGAGCAGCATGGGAATGCTGATTGGATTTGCCCCGTTCGTCGCTTTTTTTATCGCCATGCGGAGCATCTCGCCGCTGGCCGGCCTGGCCGCGGCCTTCGTGGTCTCGCTGTTGCTGTGCCTGCGCATGTGGCGGCGCGGCGAATCGCTCAAGGTGCTGGAGCTTGGCAGCCTGGCCTTGTTTGCGTTGCTGCTGCTATATACCATCAGCGCCGCGCCGCAATGGACGGTGGCCACGGTGCGGCTCGCGGTGGATGCGGGCCTGCTGGCGATCGTGGTGGTCTCGCTGGCGATCGGGCGCCCGTTCACGCTGCAATATGCCCGCGAGCAGGTGCCCCAGGAATACTGGGCGTCGCCGCGCTTCCTGGCGGTAAACCGGCATATCACGCTGGCGTGGGCCGCCGCGCTGGCCGTGATGGTAGCCGCCGACGCGGCGGCGGAATACGTCAGCGCCATCCCGTTGTGGGTCGACGTGGCGGCGACGGTGGCTGCGTTCGCCGGCGCCGTGATCTTCACGGTGCGCTACCCGGCAGCTGTGCGGCGGGCAGCCGAGGCGGCGGCGGCCACGCCGGGCCGGCCGCTGGCATAGCCGGAAGCCACCCGGCCCCACAGGCTTCTGGTGCGTTTCTCCCCGATCTGTGGCGAATTTCCCGCACGGAGAGCGGGAGGCGCTTTTGCCATGAAGCCAAGCACCAATGCCGGCCTGTTGCGGGCGGCGCGCTGGCGTGGCGGGGAAAACGGCGGCCTAGGCCGCCGCCGGGCTTCAGTGCTCGAACATGATCACGGAGCGCGCCAGTTCGCCGCGGCGCAGTTCGTCAAAGGCCTCGTTGATGTTCTCCAGCGGCATGCGGCGCGAAATCAGCTCGTCCAGCTTGAGCTTGCCCGACAGGTAGAAATCGACCAGCCGCGGCATATCCACCGGGAAGCGGTTGGAGCCCATCATCGAGCCCTGGATGCGCTTCTCGGCCAGGAAGTCCGTGCCCTTGATCTCGATCTTCACGCCCGGCGCGATCATGCCGATCACCGTGGCGGTGCCGCCGCGGCGCAGCATGGAGAAGGCTTGCTCTGCGGTCTGCTTCAGGCCGATGGCTTCGAACGCATGGTGCACGCCGCCACGGGTCAGCTCGCGCACGGCTTCCACCGCATCCACGTCAGCCGCGTTGATCACATCGGTCGCGCCGAATTGCCTGGCAAGTTCCAGCTTGCCGGGCACCCGGTCGATCGCGATAATGCGGCCCGCGCCGGCAATGGCCGCGCTGTTGATGGTGGCCAGGCCGATGCCGCCGCAGCCGATCACCGCCACGGTCTCGCCCGGGCTCACGCGCGCGGTGTGGATGACCGCGCCCATGCCGGTGGTCACCGCGCAGCCAATCAGCGCGGCGCGGTCCAGCGGCATATCGCGGCGGATGGCCACCAGCGCGTGCTCGTGGATCAGCATCTGCTCGGCAAAGGCCGACAGGTTCAGGAACTGGTTCATCGGCCCGCCCTTGGCCGCCAGCAGGCGCGGCTCCTCACCCTCGCGGCGCTTGGTGTCGGGCTCCACGCACAGCGACAGGTGGCCGGTCAGGCAGTGCTCGCAGTGTCCGCAATAGGCCGACAGGCAAGTGATCACGTGATCGCCGGGCTTGACCGTGCGCACTTCGGAACCCACCTGCTCGACCACGCCGGCCGCCTCGTGCCCGAGCACAACCGGCATCGGGAAGGGATAGGCGCCGTCTAGAAAATGCAGGTCCGAGTGGCAAACACCCACCGCCGCCGTGCGCAGCAGCACCTCGTGCGGGCCCGGCTTGCCAATGGCGACGTCTTCGATCACCAGCGGGGTCTTGGGTTGATGCAGGACAGCGGCTTTCATGGGTCTCCTCGTTGTTCGATCTCGTTTGGCACAATTCGCTACGATTCCCGTCCCCGGCAACGGCGGGGGCACGGCTACCATACAACCGAAACGCCGTTCAGTGAAGCCATAAAACAGCGCCTGCCGTCCGGCCACGCGCCTGAGGATCAGGAATGCGACGCCGCCTTGTCCTGTTGTGCGGGTGCGGGCGCCGGCTCCGCAGCAGCAACATCAGCGGCCGGTTCCGCGTTGCGCCGCTGGTGGTACTTGCGCAGGATCTGCTGCGCGATCGACAGCCGCGAGGCCACCGGCACCGGGAACCGCACCAGCGCATCGAGCCGGTCCGCCGCCATGGCTTCGAACATCACGCGCGGCTCGAACTGCGAGAGATCGAGAAAGCGCGAGCCGCCGTATTCCTCCAGGCTGTGCCGGGCCTCGGCCAGGAAGCCGGCGCACACCTCTTCCGTGATCGCGATCAGGTCGGCCTCGACGCGGTCCGGGTCGCTCTTCTCCGGCAACGGGATGCGCAGCGTGTCCAGGGTGTACTTGCCCGCCTGGGAGTGGTTGCGCACGGCGACAGTCAGCAACATGCTGTTGGGAATCTGCACCGTGGACCCCGTGAACTGGCGCGCCCCGGCAATCTCCACCAGCGTGGTAGTGAGCGCGTCCATGTCCACCACCTCGCCGGAATGCGGGCCGATCTCGACGATATCGCCAAGCTGGAAGGGGCGCGCCATCATGCGCAGGAAGGCGCCCAGGAAACACATCACCAGTTCCTTGCCGCCGATCACCAGGGCCACCGCGAAGGCGGTCAGCGAGATCGCCACGCTCTTGAGTTCGGACACCCAGATGCCCAGCAGCAGCAGGAACACCACCGCGGCAACCGCATTGCGCGAAGCCACGGTCCAGGTGCGATAGCTGCCGCGGTTGTCCTTGTCCCCTTGCTGGCGGGCCTGGAAAAAGCGGTTGATGAACTTCACGGCCAGCATGCCGGCCAGCACGATGCCGACGCTAAGCGCGATGTGTAGAAGATAGCTGTCGTTGAAGGGCAGGTTCATGAGGATCGGTCCGGATACCGCGAGGATGCAAACCCCAGATTCTAGCCATGCCGCACCGCAACCAGCGCAAAACCCGCCGCAGCCCCGCCCCGCGCCTTTCCCCAGGCGGCGTTTTCTCTTATGATGCCGCCCAATGTACCAGCCGGTAAATGTACTGCCGTGCATCCCGCCTTGTGCTGGCCGGGCCCGGCCGGATGCCGGCGGTGCCAGCCAATGCGGGCCACACCGGCACATCCGGCTTCCGCGCTCCAATTCCTCCTATCCATGACCAGCCAGCAACCCGCCTCCCGCCCTCCTCCCCCACCCTGCGCCGCACCTTGCGCGCGCGCCATCTCACCATGATCGCCATCGGCGGCTCGATCGGCACCGGCCTGTTCGTGGCTTCCGGCGCCACCATCGCGCAGGCCGGCCCGGGCGGCGCGCTGGCGGCCTACATCCTGATCGGCGCCATGGTGTACTTCCTGATGACGAGCCTGGGCGAGCTGGCGGCGTACATGCCGGTGTCGGGATCGTTTGCCACCTACGGCGCGCTCTATGTGGAGGAAGGCTTCGGCTTCGCGCTGGGCTGGAACTACTGGTACAACTGGGCGGTGACCATCGCCGTGGAACTGGCGGCGGCGCAGCTGGTAATGCAGTACTGGTTCCCGGATACGCCCGGGCTGCTGTGGAGCGCGTTGTTCCTCACGCTGATGTTCCTGCTCAACGCCATCTCCGTGCGCGGCTTTGGCGAGGCCGAATACTGGTTCGCGCTGGTCAAGGTAGTGACGGTGATCGCGTTTATCGTCATCGGCGTGCTGATGATCTTCGGCATCCTGCGCGGTGATACGGGCGGCGTGCCGGCCGGGCTGGTGAACCTGACGGCGGGCGACGCGCCCTTCGTCGGCGGCCTGCCGGCGATGATCGGCGTGGCCATGATCGCCGGCTTTTCCTTCCAGGGCACGGAGCTGATCGGCGTGGCCGCCGGCGAATCGGCCGATCCCGCCAAGAACATCCCGCGCGCCGTGCGCCAGGTGTTCTGGCGCATCCTGCTGTTCTACGTGCTGGCGATCCTGATCATCGGCATCCTGATTCCGTACACCGATTCCAGCCTGCTCAAGAGCGATGTGGAAACGGTGGGCGTGAGCCCGTTCACGCTGGTGTTCCGCCATGCGGGACTGGCATTTGCCGCCGGGGTAATGAACGCGGTGATCCTGACCGCCGTGCTGTCTGCCGGCAACTCGGGCATGTACGCTTCCACCCGCATGCTCTACAACCTGGCGACCGAAGGGCGCGCGCCGCGCATCTTCGCACGCCTCACGCGCAACGGCGTGCCGCTGGCGGCGCTGCTGGCCACCACCGCGGTGGGTGCGCTGTGCTTCCTGACCTCCATGTTCGAGAGCAAGTCGGTCTACCTGTGGCTGCTGAACCTGTCGGGCATGACCGGCTTTATCGCCTGGCTCGGCATCGCCATCAGCCACTACCGCTTTCGCCGCGGCTTTGTCGCGCAAGGGCTGGACCTTTCCCGCCTGCCGTATCGCTCGCCCTTCTTCCCCTACGGCCCGATCTTTGCCTTTGCGCTGTGCCTGATCGTCACGCTGGGCCAGAACTACCAGGCCTTCATGGACGGCAAGATCGACTGGGTGGCAGTGACCGCCACCTATATCGGCATCCCGATCTTCCTCGCCATCTGGCTGGGCTACCGGCTCGTGCGCAAGACGCGCTTCGTGCGCTATGCCGACATGCATTTTCCGCCGCTGCCGCCGGCCCGCGGCACGCAGGCAACCGGTTCCGTGTTTCCCGCCACGGCGACCGGCGAATAAAGAGCAGTTCGCAACAAGCAGCAAGCAATAAGCAGTAAGCATCCTGAGAGCACATAAGAAAACCAAAGCGCTGTCCTACAGCCGCAGTACGACAACAACAAGGAGAGTTGACTTGAAACACGCGATCCACAAGAGCCTGCTGGCAATGGCCGTCGGCATCACGATGTCGGCCCACGCCGCGCCTACGCTGATCGAATCCGTGCAGGGCTACACCTTGAAGAACGACCAGGTCGCTAGCTTCACCGGCCTGGTGTTCGACCAGGGCAAGGTGCTGGCCACCGGCGACGCCACCGCGCTGCGCGCGCAGTACCCCGATGCCAGGCGCATCGACGGCCAGGGCAAGACCCTGCTGCCGGGCCTGATCGACGCGCACGGCCACGTGTTCCGCCTGGGCTTCAAGACCACCGAGATCTCGCTGTCGGGCACCAAGGACCTGGCCGAAGCGCAAGGTATGATCCGCGCCTACGGCGACAAGAACCCGCAGCGCAAATGGCTGCTGGGCTACGGCTGGAACCAGGTCAACTGGAAGCTGGGCCGCTTCCCCACCGCGGCCGAGCTGGACGCCGCCGTATCGGACCGCCCCGTGCGCCTGGTGCGCGTGGACGGCCACGCCGCCTGGCTGAACACCAAGGCCATGCAAGCCGCCGGCATCACGCGCGACACCAAGGACCCGGCGGGCGGGCGCATCGAGCGCGACGCCAACGGCAACCCCACCGGCGTGCTGGTCGACAAGGCCATGGCACTGGTCAACAACGTGATCCCGCCGTACTCGGACGACGACCGCCGGGCCGCGCTGGCCGCCGCGCTGGCGCACATGAACGCGCTCGGCCTGACCGCCGCGGGCGACGCCGGCGTGACCGCGCAGGAAGACCGCATCTACCGCGAGTTCGCCGACCAGGGCAAGCTGACCACGCGCATCTACGGCATGATCCGCGACACCGGCGACGACTTCAAGGCGCTCTCCGCCAAGGGCCCGCTCTCCGGCTACGGCAACGACCGCTACTACCTGCGCGCGGTCAAGCTGTACGGCGACGGCGCACTCGGCAGCCGTGGCGCGGCGCTGATGGCGCCGTACTCGGATGACCACGTGCACAGCGGCCTGCTGTTCATGAGCGACGCGGCCATGCAGGCGAGCGTCAAGATGGCGATCAAGGCCGGCTACCAGGTCAACGTGCATGCCATCGGCGACGCCACCAACCACCAGGTGCTGGACGCGATCGAAGTGGCCTACAAGGAAGTCGGCGGCCGCGAACTGCGCAACCGCATCGAGCACGCCCAGGTGGTTGCGCTGCCGGACATCCCGCGCTTCAAGCAGCTGGACCTGATCGCTTCGATGCAGCCCACCCATGCGACCAGCGACATGAACATGGCCGAGGACCGCATCGGCAAGGAACGCATCAAGGGCGCCTACGCCTGGCAGACCATGCTCAAGCAAGGCACCGTGATTGCGGGCGGCTCGGACTTCCCGGTGGAATCCGCCAACCCCTTCTACGGCCTGCATGCGGCGGTCACGCGTACCGACCACGAAGGCCGCCCGATCAAGGGCTGGCATCCGGAGGAAGCCATGACCCTGACCCAGGCCTTCCGCGCCTTCACGCTGGACGCCGCTTACGCGGAGCACCAGGAGAAGACGCTGGGATCGCTGGAGCCGGGCAAATGGGCCGACTTCATCCTGGTCGACCAGGACCTGTTCAAGGTGGCGCCGGCCGAGATCTGGAAGACCCGCGTGACCCAGACGTGGGTGGCGGGTGAGCGCGTGTACGCGCAAGCCGACAAGCAGTAAGCGCGGCGCCATGCCATAGGGACCGGCGCTGCTGCTTACGCGTGGCGGCAAGCAGCAGCGCCGCCACGCTTTCTATCCCCACGCAGATGAAAAAGTACAGCAGCGCCACGGCGGCAAACACCTGCGCTGCATAGCCCACGCTGCGCCCGTTGACCTGCGTTGCCACGGTCGACAACTCCACTACCCCCACGATGTAGGCCAGCGACGTGTCCTTGGCCAGCGACACCCACACATTGCCCAGCGACGGCAGCATGGCGCGCAGCGTCTGCGGCAGCACCACCTGCCAGAGTGCCTGCAACGGCGTCATGCCAAGCGCCAGCGCCGCATTGCGCTGGCCGCGCCCGATCGCGTCGAAGCCTGCCGCCATGACCTGCGCGATGTAGGCCGCGCCAATCAGCGCGAGCGCCAGCACCACGGTCTGCACCTCGCCCACGTGAACGCCCGCCAGCATCGGCAGCAGGAAGTAAGCCCAGAAGACCAGCATCAGCACGGGAATCGCGCGCAGGCAGGCCAGCAACGCGCGCACGGCACGTGCCAGCGGGGCCGGCGCCAGGTCAAGCAGCACGGCAACGCCAATGCCCAGCACGGTGGCACCCGTGCAGGCCAGCAGCGCCATCCACAACGTCAGCGCGGCGCCCGCCAGGGGACCGTTGGGGAACGTGCCGGCCAACAGGTACGGCAACTGCTTGAGCACGACAGCCCAGCCGGAGAGATCGGCATCAGGCACGCGCGGCCTCCGTCCAGCCCAGGCAGCGCAGCAGCACCGGCGCCGCCGCCTGCAGCAGCAGGATCAGCGCGACGTAGAGCAGCGTGGCCAGGCCGAAAGCCTGGAAGCTCATCAGGCTGTCGGTTTCCACCTGCCGGGCGGTGTATGACATCTCCGCAAAGCCGATCGCCATCGCCAGCGATGTGTTCTTGATGGTCTGGCAAAACTGCCCCACCATTGGCCGCGCAGCGATGCGCAGCGCCTGCGGCAGCACCACGCGCCAGAATGCGGCCGCGGGCGTAAAGCCCAGCGCCAGCGCCGCCGCGCCCTGGCTCGCCGGCACATTCGCCAGTCCCGCCTCGAGCTCGCGCGCATAAAAAGCACTGGCGTAAAGGCCGATCCCGGCCAGGCTCGCAAGCGCCTCCAGCGAAGGCGCGGGCACGTGCAAGCCGCCGATGCGCCATCCCTGCCAGTCATACAGCGCGCCGATGGCGCCCTCGCCCAGCAACTGCGCCGCGCCGAAATACCAGAAGAACAACTGCACCAGCAACGGCGTGCGGCGCAGGAAGCCAACCGCGCCGCGCGCCGCCAGGCGCAGCGGCATGATCGGGCTACGCGCGAGCACCAGCCAGCCGGCGGCAATCGCGCAGCCAAGCACGAACACCGCCACCGACAGCGCCACGGTCAGGCCAAAGCCGGCCGCGATCCAGCCGACGTACTTTGCCGGCAGCGACTGCAGCAGGACCGCTTGTCCCTGCATGGCTAGCCCCTGCCGGAAAACAAGGAAGCCATCCTCACTTCAGCGCGCTGCCAATCGTGAAATCCCGCGCCAGCGGCGCCGTGCTCTTCGGCCCGAACCACTTGTCGTAGATGCGCGCCGCCGTGCCATTCTTCTCCAGCTCCACCAGGATGCGATCGATCTCCGCGGTCAGCCGGTCCTCGCCCTTGGGAACGCCCACGCCCATGTACTCACGCGTCAGCGTGAACGACGAAATCTCGAACTGATCCTTGTTGGGCAACGTTGCCAGCAACGCACCCAACTTGGCGCCATCCTGCGCAAACGCCTGGATCGCGCCGCTGCGCAGCGCGGTCAGCGCCAGCGGGGAATCGTCATACGCAATCACGCGCGCGTCCGGATACTTCTGGCGCAGCGTGGTCTCCTGCGTGGTGCCCTTGTCCACGCCGAGGCGCCAGGCCTTCAGGTCGTCCGGCTGCTTGAGCGCGCCCTTCCTGGCGATGAACTGCAAGCCGCTGGCGAAGTACGGCGTGGAAAAGCCGATCTGCTGGCGGCGCTCATCGGTGATGGTGAAATTGGCGGCGACTATGTCCACCTTCTGCGATGCCAGCAGGGCAATGCGGTTAGCCGGGTTGGTCGCGCGGAACTCAGGCTTGACGCCCAGCCGCTTGGCGATCTCGGCCGCGTAGTCCACGTCGAGGCCAACAGGGGTGGTACTGCCGGCCTCGACAAAGCCGAACGGCGGGTTCGCGTCGAACACGCCCACGCGCAGCACGCCAGCCTTCTTGATGTCATCCAGGCGGTCCGCCATGGCGGGGCTCGAAGCGAGTACGGTGAGGCCGGTGAGCAGCGTCAGGGCAGCCTTGAACAGCGGCGAAGGGATACGCATGGGGAGTCTCGCTAAGGGTTGGATGGCGAGACGATAGCGGTGGGAACCCAGGCCGGGAACGAATGGTTTTGCAGATGGTTATGCCATCCCGGGAGCCCCATCGGCAGGCCCCGGCGGCCCACTTTCCACGCCCCCTCGAAATCCATGCAAAAATAGCCCGATAATGCACCGCAACAAAGCGCCCCTGCAATCGCCCCAACCAGCGACCACTACAGGAGAATGAACAACATGTACCGTGGAGAACGTTTCAACGGCTACAGCCATCTGGCGGGCGCCGTCCTGGCCGCGGCCGGCACGGCAGTCCTGATCACCAGCTCCGCCCTCTACCACGACGCCTGGAAAGTCGTCAGCTCCATCGTCTACGGCACCACGCTGGTCTTCCTCTACACCATCTCCACGCTCTATCACAGCCTGCGCGGCCGCCCCAAGGACATCCTGCGGCGGCTCGATTACTGCGCCATCTACCTGCTGATCGCCGGCAGCTATACGCCTTTCGCGCTGGTCACGCTGCGCGGGCCGTGGGGCTGGACGCTGTTCGGGGTGAACTGGGGGCTGGCGGTGATCGGCATCGCGCAGGAACTATTGATTGGCCACCGCACGCGCGTGTTCTCGCTGCTGATCTATGTACTGATGGGCTGGCTGGTGCTGTTTGCCTTTGGCCCGCTGGTGGCGGCGCTGCCAGCCGCCGGCCTGTACTGGCTGGTGGCGGGCGGCGCGCTCTATACGGCCGGCATCGGGTTCTTCCTGTTCGACGAGAAGGTGCGGCACTTCCACGGCATCTGGCACCTGTTCGTGCTGGCCGGCAGCGCCTGCCAGTTTGTCAGCATTCTCTGGTACGTGGGCTAGCCCCTGGCATCCTCGAGCGCCAGGCGCATCGGCACATAGGCGATGCCCTTTGTCTGCGCGCGAGGGCCGATGACCTGGAAGCCGAAGCGCTCGTACACCACGGTTGCGAACGGGCTCGAATTGACGGTGAATGCACGCACCTCGCCGGTGGCGATCGCGGCCTGGCTGGCGGTTTGCCAGAGGGCTCCGGCAACGCCGCTCCGATGCATCTGCGCGGCGACGAACAGGTGGAAGAGGTGGCTGACGTCCCGCATCGCAAGGATGCCGGCGAGCTGCTCGCCGCGGTAGGCAACCAGATAGTGGAAGCGCGGGCTGGTGACATAGCCGGCTATCGCATCCGGCGAGAGGCTGGCGAGAAAATCCTCCGCGCCGGCCCCGGAAGCCTCGATCGTGAAATAGTGCGCGACGCTCATGGCAAGCGCGCTGATGGCGGCTGCGTCTTCGGTGCCGGCTCGGCGAATGACCAACGTTTCCATGGTGGCTCGGGCGGATGATGGCCGTCCAGTTTGTCATAGCGCGGGCCGGCGCGCTACATGCCTGTTGCCAGGCCCGGGCTGAACGAGCCCGCCGCAGGTTTACTGCGGCACCAGCTCCACCTTCTCCCGCGTCTCCTTCTCCACCGCCTTGCGCGTGTAGAGCAGCGGGAAGTAATCGCCCCTCGCCCACATCTGCGCCAGGTCGCGATAGTGCGGGCTGGCGGGATTGCCGGATTGCCCGGGTGCGTTGACCACGCGCGAGGCATCCCAGTTGCCCACGTCCAGCACCATGCGGAACGACGCGCCCGCGGTGAGCTGGTAGTCGCTGTTGCGGTAGCTCGTGTTCATCGGCGTGAAGGAAGACCCACCGATCGGCCCGGCGTTGACGTTGTAGCGCTGGCGCGCCGCGTTGTCCAGCAGCGGGTCGAGCGGATGATTGAACACCGCGGTGTGCAGCTTGCCCCATTGCCAGGCTTTGGGGTCCGGGCCAAGCTTGCGCTCCACCTCCGCCATGGCACTCTTGAGCGAAGCCACGATGACTTCGTTGCGGCGCTCCACCGGCATCCACGGCTCGGGCTTTTCCAGCACGGCCAGCACGCGGCTGGCATCGCCGTAGCCCGCAAGCCTGGCGCCTTCCGGCGACAGCGCCGCGCGCACCACCGCCGGGCGCAGGTACTTGCTGAACCAGACCTCGAACAACGCCGCCGGCGCGCTGTCGGCGCGCTCGTTGCCGTCCCAGCCGCGCAGCAGGTCGAGTCCCCGCCGCGCCTGGGCGTCCTCGGTGCGTACATTGGCCAGCAACGCCACCGCGCGCAGCGCCGGCAGCGAGGTGGTGTCGTTCTGCCACGCCATGCTGTCCGCCACCGAGGAATGCGGGTTCGCCGCCACAAGGCTCTTGAGCCGCCGCGCGCGCGCCGTGTCGCTCCATTCGTAGCCCACGCCCATCTTGGCTGCGGGGTGATTGGGCGGGATGTTGTTCTCGTTGGCGGTCACCACATAGCCGGCAGCCGGGTTGTAGGCCCACGGCAGCTCATCCATGTTGCGGTAGCCCGCCCACTCGTAGCGGCCATCGCCCGGTACTGGCGTGAGGCCATCCCAGTTGGGGCGGATGACTGTCAGGCCGCCGGGGATCCAGCCGATGTTGCCTTCGCGGTCGGCGTAGACCTGGTTCTCGCCCGGGGCGCCCCAGCGGTTCATCGCCGCACGAAACTGGTCCCAGTTCTGGGAGCGCATGTAGTCCATGGAGCCGAAGTACGGCGCCATGCCCAGGTCCAGCCAGGCCGCGCGCAGCGCGTAGGCGCGGTTGCCCTTGGCATCGGTGACCAGCACCGGGCCGTGGCGGGTGAAGTCCAGGCTGATCTTGCGCGGCGTGGCCTCGCCCTTGACGGCGATCTCCTCAGTCACGGTTTCCATCGGTTCCCAACGGCCGCGGTACTTGTATTCGTGCGGCTGCGCCGGGTTGGTTTCGTAGACGTAGAGATCCTCCTGGTCCATATAGAAGCGGGTCAGGCCAAAACCGATGTTGTCGTTGTGCCCGATCGAGATCCCCGGCAGGAACGGCTCGCCGGCTCCGATCACCGACATCCCCGGCGCGTTCAGGTGGCTGATGTAGCGCAGGCTGGGCGCGCCATGCGCGCGGTGCGGATCATTGGCAAGAATGGGCCGGCCGGTGCTGGTGCGCGAGCCCGAGATCACCCAGTTGTTGGAGCCGAGGCTGCGCGCGGTGTCGCTGTTGGTGTCAAGCACCGCATACAAGGCTTCGTGCGGGATGCCCTCCGCCTTGGCCGATGCCCACCACTCCTTCGGAAAACGCGGCGCGGCGGTGGCAAGCTCATAGGCGCGGCGCAGCTCCACGGTTGGCAGCGCGCAGGGGTCGAGGCCGTCCGGCAGCTTGGGCTGGATCGGCGGATCCAGCTCGCGCTGCACCCAGTCAGTGCGGGCGGCATCGGGCTTGACCTGGCAGTAGACCTGCGCGCGATTGACCTCGCCCATGAAATTGAGCGTGAGCCCGTGATGGCGGATGCGCACGATGTCTTCCGCACGCCAGCGCGCGGGCTTGTAGTTCAGCACACGAAACTCCGGCGGCAGCAAATCCGGCCTGCTCTCCGTCTGCGCCACATAGGCGTTCACGCCAGCCACGAACGCCTCCGCCACGCGCTTGGCGTCCGAGCCGTAGGCCAGCCACTCGCGATACATGTCGCCACGGAACAGCACGGCGCGCGCCATGCGGTCCCCTTCCACATAGGCCGGCCCAAAGTCCTTGGCCATCTCGCCCAGGCCACGCTTGCGCCACAAGTCGATCTGCCACAGGCGGTCACGCGCGGCCATGAAGCCTTGTACATAGAAGGCGTCGTACAGGGTGTTGGCGTAGATATGCGGCACGCCCCAGCGGTCGATCAGGATGCTGGCGGGCTTCTCCAGGCCCGCCACCTGGAAGCGTTCGTTGGCGGGGGCCGCCGCGGTTGCGGCGGTTGCGCCGGCCGGTGGCACGGCCTGGGCGGCGGCTGCGGCAGTGCTCAGGATGAGCAGCGCGGCAAGGCGGCGGGCTCGGCAAACCATGGTGTTTCCTTGGGGACGTGGGGATCGCATCGGGTAGAAATCGGGTGTCGCGAGCCGTGCTGGCGCGGCGAATCGCCGCCAAGGATAGCGGAAGTCGCGCGGGCGAGCCTAATCGGGCTACCCGTTTTTGCAGGATGGCAACCCGGCTCACGTCCTGGAAACCGCAGCGAACACCCAACTGGCGCGGCTTTGCACGAATTTCATCAGGCAAAACTTTGATGCAGTGCAGAATGACGGGGCACACGTGGAAGCCTATAACCCCAAAACCGGTTTCACTCTCCGAAACCGGCCGACTCCGGAGTGCGCGCGCGTGACGGTACCGACTACCTCCCTCCAGAAGGCCTGCAGGCTGCTGCGGGTGCTGTCGGACGCGCGCAATACGCGCCTGACCGACCTGGCCATGGCGGCTGGTGTCGACAAGGCCTCGGCACTGCGTCTGCTGGACACGCTGGCGGCCGAAGGCTTTATCGAGCGCGACCCCGACACCAAGGCGTTCACGCTCGGCCCCGAATGGCTGGCGCTGCGCGCGGCCAGCGTGCGCCGCATCGACCCGCGCGCCAGCGTGCGGCCGGCGCTGATCCGGCTTGCCCAAGCCTTCGAGGACACCACCATCCTGTCCGTGCCAAGCGGCTGGGAATCCGTCTGCCTGGAACTGCGCCCCGGCACCTTTCCGATCCGCGCCAACTACCTCGACGTGGGCAGCCGGCGCCCGCTTGGGGTCGGCGCGGGCAGCCTGGCGCTGCTGGCGGCACTGCCCGATGCCGAGGTGGAAGCCACCTTGCACGCCATTGCCCCCGCGCTCAAGCGCTATCCGCGCATCAGTGCGGCGATGCTGCTGCGCGAGGTGGAGTCCACGCGCGCGCGCGGCTACGCGGTGCTGCTGGATGTGGTGGTGGAACGCATGGGCGGCATCGCCATCGCGCTGCCCGACCCGGATGGCTACCCGCTTGGCGCCATCAGCATCGCCGCGCTCAACGAGCGCATCACTGAGCGCGAACCGGCGCTTGCGCGCGCCCTGCGCCGCGAAGCCGAAGCCGTTTGCGCCGCCTGGACACCGCCGGCGCCCAACACGGCGGCGGCACGCCGGCGCAACGCCACCCTGGCCAGCGCCACGCCAACGACCAAGACCCCGACCGCGCGCAAGACGCGGCGAACCACCACGACCGACCTGTAACCGGAGACAGAGAGCATGCGCTGGAAGCAACGACCGCAAGGTTCCAACTGGGGCGACTTCGGCCCCGACGACCAGCTTGGCCGCGTCAACCTGATCGGCGCCGAGCAGGTGCGCAAGGGCGCGCGCGAGGTACAGGCCGGGCTGTCGTTCTGCCTGTCGTTGCCGCTGGATTATCCCGGCGGCAACAAGCTCAACCCGCGCCGCCATCCGCCGGTGCTGCGCCCCACCTTCCGCGACGACATACCCTATGTGAACTTCCCGCTGGCCAAGGTCGACCCAAGCGCCACCGACGTGATCAGCGACGACCAGGTGCTGCTGTCGCTGCAGTACTCCACGCAGTGGGACTCGCTCGCCCACGTGGGCGCGCTGTTCGATGCGGATGGCGATGGCCGCCCGGAGCGGGTCTACTACAACGGCTATCGCGCCAACGAGCACATCGTGGGCCCGGTGGACTACGCGGAGGACGATCATTTTGCCGCGCACGCCTGCGGCCACGACCACAGCGAGGCGCGCGCGCTCGGCATCGAGAACTTCGCCGTCAAGGGCATGCAGGGGCGCGGCGTGCTGGTGGACCTGGCCAATGCGTTCGGCCAGGATTTCCGCAACGTGGGCTACGACGACCTGATGCACGTGTTGGAGGCCGACCGGGTGGAGGTGGAACCCGGCGACATGCTGTTGCTGCGCACGGGCTTTGCCGAAGTGGTGCTGTCGATGCAGCGCGAGCCGGATGAAGCCGTGCTGCATCACAGCTGTTGCGCGCTCGACGGCCGCGACGACCGCCTGCTGAACTGGATCACCGATGCGGGCATCGCCGCGCTGATCGCCGACAACTACGCGGTGGAGCGCTATCCCGCGCGGCCCGCGCCGGCCGACCAGCCAAATCATCCGCTGCTGCCGCTGCACCATCACTGCCTGTTCAAGCTCGGCCTGCCGCTGGGCGAACTCTGGTACCTGAAGGAGCTCGCGCAGTGGCTGCGTGCCAACCAGCGCTCGCGCTTCATGCTGACCGCGCCACCGCTGCGGCTGCCGGGCGCGGTGGGCTCGCCCACCACGCCGATCGCTACCGTCTAGGCACCCACAAGAAAGCAAGTCAACAAGACCAAAGCTGGAGGAGACCACCATGAACCGAAACCACTCGCTGCTGCGCCGCCCGCTGGGCGCGCTCGCCATCGCCGCCGCGTTGCTGTGCGGCGCAGGACAGGCCAATGCGCAGCCGGCCAAGGCCGGCATTTCCGATGACGAGGTCAAGATCGGCCTGATCCTCGACATGAGCGGCCTGTACGCCGACGTGACCGGGCGCGGCAGCGCCACCGCCGCGCAGATGGCCATCGACGATTTTGGCGGCAAGGTGCTGGGCAAGAAGATCGAGCTGGTGGTGGCCGATCAC
The DNA here is from genome assembly GCF_008801925.2 of Cupriavidus basilensis. Lineage (NCBI taxonomy): Bacteria > Pseudomonadati > Pseudomonadota > Betaproteobacteria > Burkholderiales > Burkholderiaceae > Cupriavidus > Cupriavidus basilensis. Next base: position 3,223,886 of record NZ_CP062804.1, read on the forward strand.
CAGAACAAGGCCGACATCGCCGCCAGCAAGGCGCGCGAGTGGTTCGATACGGGCCACGTCGACGCCATCCTGGACGTGGCCGCCTCGGCACCGGCCCTGGCCGTGCTGGAGGTCGCCAAGCAGAAGAACAAGATCGTGGTGTTCTCCGGCCCCGGCACCGAGCGCATCACCAACGACCTGTGCACGCCGGTCTCGGTGCATTACGCCTATGACACCTACGCGCTGGCCAATTCCACAGCGCGCGCGGTGGTGCAGCGCGGCGGCAAGACGTGGTTCTTCCTGACCGCCGACTACGCCTTCGGCCATACGCTGCAGGAATCCGCCACCGCCGTGATCAACGAGACCGGCGGCAAGGTGCTCGGCGCGGCGCGCCATCCCATCGGCGCCAGCGATTTTGCTTCCTACCTGCTGCAGGCCCAGGCCAGCAAGGCACAGGTGGTGGGCCTGGCCAATGCCGGCGGCGATGCCGTCAACGCCATCAAGGCGGCCAGCGAATTCGGCTTGACCAAAGGTGGTAACCAGCGCATGGCGGGGCTGCTGCTGTACATCAACGACATCCACGCCATCGGCCTGAAGACCGCATCCGGGCTGCTGCTGACCGAGGGCTTCTACTGGGACATGAACGACGCCACGCGCGCGTGGTCGCGCCGGTACTTCGAGAAGCTCAAGAAGATGCCGAACATGAGCCAGGCCGGCACCTATTCGTCGGTGATGCATTACCTCAAGGCGATCCAGGCCGCGGGCACCGACGAAACCGCAGCCGTCATGAAGCAGATGAAGGCGCTGCCGATCAACGACTTCTTCGCCAAGAACGGCCGCATCCGCGAGGACGGCCGCATGATCCACGACATGTACCTGTTCGAGGTCAAGACGCCGGCGGAATCGAAGTACCCATGGGACTACTACAAGCTGCTGGCCACGGTGCCAGGCGACCAGGCCTTCATGCCGGTGGCCAAGTCGCAGTGCCCGCTGCTGAAGCGGTGAAGTGGTGAAGTGGTGAAGCGATGACGGTGAAGCGAGACGACATGCAACACGCAGCTTACCTGCGCGGCGCGGGCAATACGCGCTTTGGCCGCGTGGACGGCAGCACGCCGCTGACGCTGATGGCGCAGGCCACCGACGCCGCGCTGGCCGACGCGGGCCTGGCCCGCGCCGACATCGACGGCGTGCTGTGCGGCTACGCCACCACGCTGCCGCACCTGATGCTGGCCACGCGCTTTTGCGAGTACGCCTCGCTCGATCCGGCCTACGCGCACGGCGTGGCCTCCGGCGGCGCCACCGGCGGCGTGATGGCCATGCTGGCGCGCGAGCTGGTGGGCGCGGGGCGCTGCCGCAACGTGCTGGTGGTGGCCGGCGAGAACCGTCTCTCCGGCCAGAGCCGCGACCAGTCCATCCAGACGCTGGCGCAGGTTGGCGAGCCGGACATGGAAGTGCCCAACGGCGCTTCGGTGCCGGCTTACTACGCGCTGCTGGCCTCGCGCTATCTGGCCGAGACCGGCATGCACGCCGACGCGCTCAGCGGCTTCGCGGTGCTGATGCGCGAGCACGCGGCGGGGCACCCCGATGCGCACCTGCGCGAGCCGCTCACGCTGGAGGCGGCACGCGCCGCCAAGCCCATCGCCACGCCGCTGCGGCTGTCGGACTGCTGCCCGATCTCCGATGGCGCGGTGGCGCTGGTGGTGTCCGCCGAGCCGGGCGGTAGCACACCCGTGCGCATCACGGGCGCGGGGCAGGCACATCGCCACCAGCATTTGTGCGCGCTCGACAGCGTGCTGGCTACCGGCGCCGCCGACGCCGCGCGGCGCGCGCTCGCGCAAGCGGGCAACACCATCGGGCAGATCGACTACCTGGCGATCTACGACTCGTTCACGATCACGCTGGCCATGCTGCTCGAAGAGCTTGGCATAGCCGCGCGCGGCGGCTCGCCGCAGCGGCTTGCGGCAGGCGACTTTGCGCGCGACGGCGCGCTGCCGCTCAACACGCACGGCGGCCTGCTTGCCTTCGGGCACTCGGGCGTGGCCGGCGGGCTGATGCATCTGGCGGAAGCCACGCGGCAGCTTGCGGGCAAGGCTGGCGCGCGCCAGTTGCCGCCGCGCAAGCGCGCGCTGTTCCACGCGGATGGCGGGGTGCTGTCTTCGCATGTCAGCCTGGTGCTGGAGGCGGCATGAGAACGCTTCACATACCCGCCGCTGCGCACCTGCGCCAAGGACCTCGCCATGAACACTGACCATCCCTATCAGGCCGGCCTCGACGCGGGCGTGGTGCGCTATCAGGCGTGCGAGGACTGCGCCGCGTGGCAACCGCTGCAGCGCCATGCATGCCGCGCTTGCGGCAGCACGCGGCTGGCGTGGCGCGACGCCACGGGCTGCGCCACCGTGCACAGCGTCACCGAAGTCGCGCGCGCGCCCACCAAGGATTTCCGCGCGCTGGCGCCTTACACGCTGGTGCTGGCCACGCTTGACGAAGGCCCGCGCGTGATGGCGCATGCCGAGCCCGGCGTGACGATCGGCGAGCGCGTGCGCGCGGGGTTCATGCGCCATGGCGAGCGCACGCTGCTGCGTTTCCAGCGCGAGTAGCAGCATGGCACGGCGCAGCACTATGTAGCACGACGCAGCAACACACACATCGACACTCTGGAGATCGACATGGTCCGACCCTTGCCGCTTCGGCGGCCCGCGCGCGCCCTGCTGATGGGCGCGATGGCAATGGCCGCCGTGCTGCTGGCCGCGCCCGGCGCACGCGCGCAGGACTGGCCAACGCGTCCGGTGCGGCTGGTTGTGCCTTACCCGCCCGGCGGCCCCACCGATATCGTGGCGCGCGTGGTCGGGCAGAAATTGTCGGAGCAGCTCAAGCAGCCCGTGGTGATCGAGAACCGGCCTGGCGCGGGCGGAAATATCGGCGCCGAGGCCACCGCGAAGGCCGCGCCGGATGGCTACACGCTGCTGGTGGCGACCACGGCGCACGCCATCAACATGACGCTGTTCACCAAGCCAGGCTACAACACGCAGAAGGACTTCGCCCCGGTCTCGCTGCTGACGCGCGGCCCGCTGGTGCTGGTCACGGCGCCCGCCACGCCGGCGGCCAATGTTGCGGAGCTGATCGCGCTGGCCAAGGCCAAGCCGGGACAAGTCAGCTTTGCCAGCTCCGGCAACGGCCAGTCCACGCACCTCGCCGCAGAGCTGTTCAACAGCATGGCGGGCACGCACATGACCCACGTGCCGTACAAAGGCAGCGCGCCCGCGCTCACCGATGTGATGGGCGGGCAAGCCACGGTCATGTTCGACACCATGCTCTCCGCCATGCCCTTCGTGCGCGAGGGCCGGCTGCGCGCGCTGGCGATCACCGGCGCAACGCGCTCGCCCGCCGCGCCCGATGTGCCCACCATGGCGCAGGCTGGCCTGCCCGGCTACGAGGCCACCGCGTGGAACGCCCTGCTCGCGCCGGCGGCGACACCACCGGCCGTGATCGCCACCTTGAGCAACGCGCTGAAGGCCGTGCTCGAACAGGAGGAGGTACGGGCCAAGTTCGCTACGCAGGGCTTCGCCGCGGAATGGACGACGCCTGGCGCCACGGCGCAGTTCCTGACCCGGGAGATCGACAAATGGGGCAAGGTGGTCAAGGCCTCCGGCGCCACCATCGATTGAGCCACTCTCGCTGTTCCCTGGAGCCGGACATGCCGGCCTTTGATTCCGGATCGCATTCATCATGAACCAGACCTTGCAAGCCTTGCTGGCGCCGCGCTCGATCGCGGTGATCGGCGCCTCCGACCATATCCACAAGATCGGTGGCCGGCCCATCTACTACATGCGCGAGCATGGCTACGCCGGCAAGCTCTTCCCGGTGAATCCGCAGCGCGACACCATCCAGGGCCTGCCTGCCTTTGCCTCGCTCGACGCACTGCCCGAGGTGCCGGAGCTGGCCATCATCGTGGTAGGCAGCGACGCAGCGGTGTCGGCGGTGCGCGATTGCGCGCGGCTGGGCGTGGCGGCCGCGATCGTGATCGCCTCGGGCTTCGGCGAAGCGGGCGAGGAAGGCCGCCGCCAGCAGGACGAGATGGTGCGGGTTGCCACCGGCGCGGGGCTGCGCCTGGTTGGCCCCAACAGCCAGGGCCTGGCCAACTTCGGCACCGGCACCATTGCCAGCTTCTCCACCATGTTTATCGAAGTGCCGCCGCAGGATGGCCCGGTGGCCGTCGTGAGCCAGAGCGGCGGCGTCAGCGCCATGGTCTACGGCCTGCTGCGCGGCCAGGGCATCGGCGTGCGGCATATGCACGCCACCGGCAACGAAGCCGACATCACGGTGAGCGAGCTGGCGCTGGCCGTGGCGCATGACCCCGATGTGCAACTGATCCTGCTGTACCTGGAGAGCCTGACCGATCCGGCCGTGCTGGCGCAAGCCGCCGCGGTGGCGCGCCGCCGTGGTGTGCCGATCGTTGCCGTCAAGGCGGGCCGCTCCAGCGCCGGCCAGCGCGCGGCGGCGTCGCACACCGGCGCCATTGCCAATGAAGACCGCGCGGTGGGTGCCTTCCTGGCGCGGCACGGCATCTGCCGCGTGGATGATGCGCACGCGCTGGCGCGCTGTGCGCCGCTTTACCTGCGCGGCTGGCAGGCCGGCGGGCGGCAGCTGGTGGTGGTGAGCAATTCCGGCGCGAGCTGTGTGATGGCGGCCGACGCGGCGGAGCCGCTCGGGCTTGCGCTGGCGCCGCTGTCGCAGGCCACGCAAGCGGCGCTGGCGCAGCGCCTGCCCGGATTCGCCTCAACCGCAAACCCGGTCGATGTCACCGCCGCGCTGCTGACCAACAGCGGGCTGTTTGGCGACGTGCTGCCGGTGGTGGCCGCCGACCCCGCCGCCGACCTGCTGCTGCTCGATATCCCGGTGGCGGGCATGGGCTACGACCTGCCACGCTTTGCGCGCGATGCCGCCAGCTTTGCCGACAACGCCGGCAAGCCGATTGCCGTGGCGGCCTGGCAGGCGCCGGTGGCAGCTGCGTTCCGCGCGGCCAACGTGCCCACCTATGCCAGCGGCGCCGAGGCGCTGGCTGCGTTCGCGCAACTGGTCACGCACCAGCAGCTACTGCGCGATGTGGCCGCGCAAGACGCGGCCGTCGCCGCGCATCGGCCCGCGGCAAGCGATGCAGCGGGGGCTGCGTCGAGTGCTACCGGCCACACGCTGAGCGAGGCGGCGAGCCTTGCGCGCCTGGCGTTGGCCGGCATCCCGGTGGTGGCGCACAAGCTGTGCCGGAGCGTGGACGAAGCGGTCGCGGCCTGGCGCGAGTTGAAAGGGCCTGTCGCAGTCAAGGCCAGCTCGCCGCAAGTGCCGCACAAGAGCGAGCACGGCCTTGTCGCATTGAACTGCAACGATGAACATGCCGTGGCGCAGGCCTTCCTCACGCAGACCGACATCCTGGACAAGCTCGGCGCGGCCTCCGAGGGCGTGGTGGTGGCGCGCATGGAACGCGGCCAGCGCGAATGCATGGTGGGCGCGCACTGGGACCCGGTGTTCGGGCCGGTGGTGCTGGTGGGAGACGGCGGCAAGTATGTGGAGGTGCTGCGCGACACGGCCGTGCTGCTGGCGCCGTGCAGCGAGGCCGCGGTGGCGCGCGCCGTGGCCGGCCTGCGCATTGCGCCGCTGCTGGCGGGCGTGCGCGGCGAGCCGGCTGTCGATGTGGCGGCGCTGTGCCGGATCGCCGTGCGCGTGGGCCAGCTGATGCTTGAGGCTGGCGGTGCGATCCGCTCGATTGACCTCAACCCGGTGATGGTGAGCGCGGGCGGGGCGGTGGTGGTGGATGCGCTGATGGAGGTGGCAACGGACGCAGCGCCAGCCTGATCATTCCCAGGCCGTCTCAGTAGACGTCGCGCCGATACCGGCCCTGCTCGCCAAGGCGCAGCAGGGCCTCTTCGCCCAGCACGTCCGATAGCGCAGCGTTGACACCAGCGGCCATGCCCTTGAGGCTGCCGCAAACGTAGATGGCCGCGCCGGCTTCAATCCATTCGCGCAGTGCATCGGCCGATGCGCGCACGGCGTCCTGCACGTAATGCAGCGCGCCGCCATCGCGCGAGTAGACCAGGTCCAGCCGCTGCAGCACGCCATTGGCCTGCCATGCAGCGAGCTCGTCGTGGTGAAACGCGTCGTGCTCCGCGGTGCGCTCGCCAAACAGCAGCCAGTTGCGATGATGCCCGGCCGCGGCGCGGGCCTTAAGATGCGCGCGCAGGCCCGCCAGGCCGGTGCCGTTGCCGATCAGGATCAGCGGGCGATCGTCCGCAGGCGGATGAAAGCCGCGATTGGTGCGGATGCGCAGGGCGATGCCCGCGCCCGGCGCCGCATGCGCGGTGAGCCAGCCGGATGCCAGGCCGAGCCGGCCATCGTCGTGGCGCGTCTGGCGCACCAGCAAATCCAGTTGCCCGTCACCCGGCAGCGAAGCAATCGAATACTCGCGGTGCGGCAGCGGCGGCAGCGTATCCACCAGCCGTTGCGGCGTGACGCCGGCCAGCGCGGCCAGATGCGGATCTGGCAGGACGATGCGCGTGGCGAGCGCCTGCGCCAGCGTGGTGGATGTGCCATCGCAGCGCACAGCGGTGTCACCGTCCAGCGAGAGCTTTGCCAGCACGCGCGCCACCTCGGACGGCGCAAGACACGGGCCGATCTCGGCAATGTCGCCGGCCTGCCACGACAGCGCGCCCTCGCCCGCGGTTGCCGGCACCAGCGCAAGATGGAAGGCTGGTGCGCCCGGGCTGCCGGGATTGAGCAGCCTGCGCTCATGCAGGCGCCAGACGCCGTAGCGCGGCTTTTCCCAGTCGGCGATTTCGGCGCCGCCGGCGAGCGCGCTGAGATGGTTCTGCCAGTGGCGCAGGGCGCCGGCATCGCCGTTGTCCACTTCCACCATGTCGAAAAGCGCCTGCGCATGCTGGCGCTGCATCCATGCCGACAGCGCGTGGCCGAAGGCGCAGTAGTTCGCGTAACTGCGGTCGCCAAGCGCGAGGATGCCGTAGCGCAGCGCGCGCATGCCACCCGCACCGGCGGCGGCCGTCAGGCGGCGCGCAAAGCCCGAGGCGCTGTCTGGCGCATCGCCCTCGCCCGTGGTGCTGACCACAAACAGCACCTGGCGGCAATGGGCAAGACGGCCAGCCTCCAGCTGGTCGAACGATAGCAGCTGCACGGGCACGCCGGCATCCTGCAGCGCTTGCGCGGTCTGCAATGCGAGCTGCTCGGCAAACCCGCTCTGGCTCGCGTAGGCCACGACCGTGGCGCCGTCCTTGGCCTCGGCCAGCTGCCCGGCGCGCGCATGCCGCTGGCGATGCCGGCCGATCACGGCGGCACAGAACCCGGCATAGGCCATCACCACGCCGGCGGCCATGCCGGCGCGGCTGGGTGCGAGAAAGCCCAGAGCGGTGCCGGCCAAGCCAGCCAGCGCGCCCAGCAGGATCACGGCGTCGATGACGCGGATGCGCTTGCGGGAATTGCCGGTATTGTCGGTATTGTCGGTATTGTCGGTATTGTCGGTATTGTCGGTATTGCCGGCATGGCCTTCGTGACCCTGCCGGCGCGGGCTGGCCGCGGCCGGCGGGTCCATCGGCAGGGAGGGAGCGGTATCGGGCGTGGTCATGACAGCATGGCCGCGAAGGCCGGCGACAAGCGTTCGTCGAAGCCATCGCTGCGGCGGATCAGGAAGCGCGCGGCCAGCGCATGGCGGCGGGCGAACACCATGCCCGCCTCAGGGCCCAGCACGGTCAGCGCGGTGGACAGCGCATCGGCCATCATGCATTGCGGATGCAGCACCGTGACCGAGGCCAGCGCGTGGCTGGCCGGATAGCCCGTGCGCGGGTCCAGCGTGTGCGCATAGCGGCGACCGCCGCTATCGAAGTAACGCCGGTAGTCGCCCGAGGTGGCAACCGACAAGCCATGCAGCGCGACCAGCGTCTCATGCCCCGCCGCGCCACCGCCCGGCGGCGTTTCCAGCGCGACCCACCACGGCATGCCGTCGGGCTTGACGCCGTGACCGCGCAGCTCGCCGCCGATTTCCACCAGGTGGCTGTCGATGCCCTGCCCGCTCAGGTAGCGCGACACCGCGTCCACGCCAAAGCCCTTGGCGATGGCGCAGAAATCCAGCCGGATGCCGCCGGGCTGCTGCACGCGGCTGCCGGCCTCGTCGATGGCGATGCGCTGCCATGCGCATTGCGCGCGCGCCTGCTCCAGCGCCGCCAGCTCGGGCGCTTGGGCGCGGCGCGGCGCCGGACCGAAGCCCCACAGGTCGACCAGCGGCCCCGCGCTGGGGTCAAAGGCGCCGCCGCTGTCACGCGCCACTTGCAGCGCGGCCTTCAGCACGGTGAAGCAGTCGGCTGGCAGCACCTGCCAGCTGCCGGCCGCGGCGCGGTTGAAGCGGCTCACGTCCGAGGCTTCGTCCCAGTTGCTCATCTGCGCGACGACCTCGGCCAGCACGGCGCGGATGCCAGCGTCGAGCGTGTCTTGATCGACTGCCACGGGCGATGCGGCCCACGCCACCGACCATGTGGTGCCCATGGTCTCGCCTTGCCGCCGGCACAGGCGTGACGTCGCGCCAGGCACGGGCGGCACGGCACCAAGCGAAAGGGGAACCAGGACACGCTGCATAGGAGACGGCCAGTGACGGATAGTGACGGATAGTGACGGACAGGAGACGGAAACGACGAAAACACAAAAAGCCCGCTGGGGGCTTAGGGCTTGCGCAGGCAACGGCGCTCACGCGCCGCCGCCTGCCGGTGTGGCATTGCGCTTACTGCGGCAGCACTTCCACCGTGGCCGCATAGCTGGCGCGGCGCGTCTTGGCTTCCTTGACGGCAACCTTGTCGTCGCGCACCTCGGCTTCCATCCAGTACATGCCCGGGGCCGGCCACTTGACGCTGAACTTGCCGTCGGCGTCGGTGGTGAACGCCATTTCCTGCAACTGGTCGCGGTAGCGGATGCCACCCGGCACCACGGCTACCTTGACGTTGGCGGCGGGCTTGCCGTCCAGCAGCAGGCGGAAGCTGGCGGCGTCTCCGGCGACCAGGTCGTTCGGGTGGGTAACGGGCGCCAGCTCCAGGCCTCGGCCAGTGGTCTGCAGCACCTTGGCGGTGGGCTTGCCCGCCGTCACGAAGGCTTCCAGGCGGCTGTCAGCCTGCGTCACCTGCAGGTCCTGCGCACCGGCCGGCACCTCCTTGGCGAAGGCTTCGGGCGAACCGCGCCAGCGCTTGGCCTGGCCGTCCACCTTGTAGCTGGCAAACAGGCCGTGGCTGACCATGGCCACCTTGTAGGTGCCGGGCTGGGTCAGGTGCACGTCGAAGGTGCTGCGATAGCGGCCGGTGCTGGCGTTCTCGACCTTGGCCGCGGCGCCGTCCGGCGCGGTCACGGCGAGGTTGTCGAGGCGCAGCGGCACGTGCTCGAAGTAGAACAGGTCGTTCGACACGGCGGCGTCGACGGTCACCCACGGGTCGCTGCCCGACAGCACGGTCGCCGACGGCAGCAGCCACTGGCGGTGTGCGTGGGCGGCCAGCGGCATCAGCGCGGCCAAGGCCAGCGCGGCGGCCTGGACGGACAGTTTGGTGGCGAAGGTCTTCATCGTCATGTTCCTATTCCTCTTGCTATTGAATGCAGGGCTGGTTGATCGGTTCGGGGCTCAGGGCTTCAAGGCTTCAGGGCTTGAGGTCGACCGAGACACCGCCAAGCTCATGCTCGCCCTTGGCCTTGGCCGAGGCGGCTGCCTTCGGCGGCCAGGCAAAGGGCACCCGCAGCAGTTCGCGGCCACCGACCTCGCGGGCGGCTTCCACCACGAGCTGGTACTCGCCGGCGGGCAGCTTGCCCAGCGGCGCCTTGGCATCCGTGAAAGTGAGCGTGTGCTCTCCAGCCGCGCGCGTGGCGCCGGAGATGCCATCGGCGGGCATCTGCATGTCGCGTCCGGCCTTGCGCCACCACTGGCGCATGTCCTTGAGCCACTTGGTGCCTTCGCCGTCCTTGTGCTTGACGTCATACCAGACGGCCAGCGTGGCGGCCGGGCTCTGGTCGGCACGCTCGATCCACATCGAGACATAGGGCCGGTGGTATTCCGCGACGTTCAGGCGCGGGATCTCTACCTTGACGTTCATTTCGGCCGCCACGGCCGGGCTGGCAAACGGCGCCGCGGCCAGGCCGGTAAGGGTGACGGTAAGCAATCGGCGCATAACGGGACCTCGTCTTTGAGCGGTAAATGGGATCGGGTGATCGCTAGTCATCGTTAATGACCGTCAGTGGATGAACAGCAGCGCCAGCAGCAGCGGCACCACCAGGCCCAGCCCGACCAGCGGCCAGGTCGCCATGCGGCCACCGGCGTGCAGCTTGAGCAGGAACAGCCCGGTCACGCTGAAGATCAGGCAGGCCGCGGCGAACACATCCAGGAACAGGCTCCAGGCGCGGCCGGTGTTGCGGCCCTTGTGCAGGTCGTTCAGGTAGGAGATCCAGCCGCGCGTGGTCTTCTCGTACTGCACCTCACCGCTGTCCAGTGCCACGCTGACCCAGGCGTCGCCACCCGGGCGCGGCAATGCGACATAGATCTCATCGGCCTGCCACTCGGCTTCACGGCCATGGGCGTCGATATCAAGTTCCTGCGACAGCCAGTCGGCCAGCGCCGCCGGCACCGGGCCCTTGTCTGCGTGCGAGGCCTGGCGCAAGGCCGCCGTGAGGCTGGACGGCGCGCTCGCCGTGCGTGTGACCACTTGCGCACGAGCCTCGATCTGGCCAGCGTGGTTGAGCGTGAAGCCGGTCATGGCAAACAGCAGCATGCCGATCAGGCACATTGCCGAACTGATCCAGTGCCACTGATGCAGGTGTTTGAGCCAGAAGGCCCGGCGCTGCTGGCCGGCCCCTAGCGATGTTTCAGTCATGTTTGTTGATCTTCCTGCGCCCGGCAACCTGCATCTCCGGTGCCTCACTGGTCAGCTTGCCGCGTCCGCGCGAAGGTGCCGCGCCCCATGCCAGGTGACGGTCCAGGCAAATAAGGCGAAAGGATAATGGTTCTCATTTTAAATCGCAATGCTTGCGCTGGTGAGCAGGCATTACGTTCCAATACAGACTCGGCGCGCGCCGCCAAGTGCGGCGTGATCCGCTGCCCGAAGATCATTTGTGCGGTTACACGCACGCCACTGCCAAATTCCCCTGCAAGCCTTGCTGCACCTGAGGAAATCCCCTAGCGAGCGGTCGTCAAGTTTGTCCTCCGGACCGCCGTTATCGCGTCTGGAGTGCCGTAAATCCATAGCTAGAAAAAAGGGGGAGAGAGAATGCTGGAGCGCCTGAGCCTGAGGAAAAAACTGCTGTTGCCATTGCTGCTGAGCTGGGTCTGCCTGCTCGGGCTGACGCTATGGGACGCCTGGCAGATGCGCGAGCTGCGCCTGGCGGAGAGAAAGCTCGACCTGGCACACGTCACCGAAACCGCGCTGTCCATGGTGCAGTCGTACGAGGCACTGGGACGCACCGGCAAGATGCCGATGGAAGAGGCCAAGCAGCAGGCCCTGGAGCGCGTGCGCGCCATCCGCTTTGGCGAGGACGGCTACTTCACCCTGATGCACTCCAACGCGGTCGTGGTGATGCACCCGTTCAAGCCGGAGATGAATGGCAAGAACATGGAAGACACCAAGGACCCGAAGGGCACTTATCTGTTCCGCGATATTGCCGCGATCGGCAAGGGCGCGGGACAGGGCTACGTGCAATACCTTTGGGCCAAGCCGGGCGCCGAGGCGCCGCAGCCCAAGCTGAGCTACGTGGCGAACTTCAAGCCGTGGGACTGGAACTTCATCGCCGGGGTCTACCTGGACGATATCGACGCGGCGTTCCGCCAGGCACTGCTCAAGTCGCTGGCCTTGCTGCTGGGCATCGGCACGGTGATGACTGTCGTGGTGGTGCGCATCGCCAACGGCCTGCAAAAACAGCTGGGCGGAGAGCCGGCGCTGACTTCGCGCATTGCCGCGCGCATCGCGGAAGGCGACCTGGCCAGCGAAGTACACACCGCACCCGGCGACAACCACAGTGTGCTGTTCGCCATGCAGCAGATGCAAACCCGCCTGACCGGCGCCATCGGCAGCATCCGCGGCTCGGCGGATTCGATCGCCGGAGCGGCCAGGGAGATCGCCACCGGCAACGCCGACCTGTCGCGCCGCAGCGAAGAGCAAGCGGCGTCGCTGGAGCAAACCGCGGCCAGCATGGAGCAGCTCACCGGCACCGTGCGCCAGAGCGCCGACAACGCGCGCCAGGCCAGCCGCCTGGCCGAGGGCGCATCGGAGATCGCGGTGCGCGGCGGCGTCATCGTGGGCAAGGTGGTCAACACCATGGGCGAGATCAAGGCTGCCTCCGGCAAGGTGGTCGACATTATCGGCGTGATCGAAGGCATCGCCTTCCAGACCAATATCCTGGCGCTCAACGCCGCGGTGGAAGCCGCCCGCGCGGGCGACCAGGGCCGCGGCTTCGCGGTGGTAGCCGGCGAGGTACGCAGCCTGGCGCAGCGCAGCGCCACCGCCGCCAAGGAGATCAAGGCCTTGATCGGCAACTCCGCGCAGCGGGTGGATGATGGCTCGGCGCTGGTGGAAACCGCCGGGCAAGCGATGGACGAGATCGTGGAAGCGGTCAAGCGCGTGACCGACCTGATGGGCGAGATGCGCGCCGCCACCGAAGAGCAGACCGGCGGCATCGAGCAGGTCAACCAGGCCGTGACGCAGATGGACCAGATGGCGCAGCAGAACGCCGCGCTGGTGGAGCAGGCAGCCGCCGCGGCCGCCTCCCTCGAAGACCAGGCCGATGCGCTGCACCGCGCCGTTGGCACGTTCCGGCTGGCGGGCGCCTGAGCTCCACGTAGGGCAGTAAGCAGTGGCGCCCCGGGCTTGGCATGTTGGGGCGCCGCGATCGCGCGCTTGACTGCGCGCTTCGCGTGCGCCGGGGACTTTCCCCGCTTGCCCGGCGCACGTTTTCTTCTTCCGCGTCCCCCCTGTGTTTCCTCCCGCGCTTGCTTGCAACTGGCGGCCCCGCCACCCGCGGAACCTTTTCGAAATAAGTTGAAAATTTTCCTTGTAATGAGATTAATTCCCATTTACCATGGCTTCACTGACTGACGCAGGCAAGCAAGAAAGCAAGACGAGCCCGGCATCAGGCACCAGAACACAGCAAGGCCAGCGGCAAGCCCGCGGCAACCAGAATTTTGAGAGGTCGCAACGCGGCATCCATCATCGTCTTTTGTGGGGACCGCTCCGTACCGCGGAGCGTTTGGCAGTAGCCAGTCACCGGAGGATCGGGAAAGCAACCAGACCCCGCTTTCCCGATCGCTTCTTCGGCCGACAAGCCAAGCCATTTTTTTATTCCGCGAGCCGAGCGCCACGGCTCGCAGCAGCGGGCGGCCTTCCTTGCGGGACGCCGCCCGCCGCACGCCTACGGTTGGTATCGCGAACGTCCGCCCAATGCGCGTGACGGCGCAGCCGGCCCAGACACCTTCATTTCCGATTGATGCGCCCCTATGCGGGTGCCAAGCCGCAGCATGCTGATGCCTCCCGACAGTACCGAACCCATTGACCTCAAGCGTGCCGGACTCAAGGCAACGTCACCGCGCGTTCGCGTGCTGGAAGTCTTCCGTGCCAGCCCGCGGCGCCACCTCAGCGCTGAAGACGTCTACCGCATCCTGCTGGCGCAGGAAGTCGACGCCGGCTTGTCCACGATCTACCGCGTGCTCAACCAGCTGGTGCAGGCCAACATCCTGCTGCGCCACAGCTTCGAAGCCGATCACGCGGTGTTCGAGCTCAACGAAGGCGGCCACCACGACCACTTGATCTGCGTGGCCTGCGGCCGCGTGGAAGAATTCCGCGACGAAGCCATCGAAATCCGCCAGCGCGAAGTGGCAAGCGCCAATGCCTTCGTGCTGCGCGAGCACATGCTGGTGCTATACGGCCTTTGCCCTGAATGCCGGGCCGACAAATCCATCAACTGATACGGCCCTCGTTCCACCGCCCCCATTGTCGGAACCACGGCCTCGCCCGTCCCCGCCCGCCGCGGGCGCCGGTGCGCAACCGGAGTCCATCATGGATCGCCAGACCAAGCCCCTGACCGAACTCAAGCGCCTGCTGAACGATTGCCTGCATGCGCAACCCGGCTGCCAGGGCTGCCAGTTGCACGCCGTATGCGTGCACCGGCCCGACCACACCGGATGCAACTGGAGCGCGGAGGTGGATTTCCCCGGGACGAGCGAGGAAGACGCGATACGGAGCTTGCCGCTGGCACGCCGGGTCGTCGTGATGGTCAGGGAGCGCTTCAATGTTGAGCGGATGAACATGGGCGAACCGGACTTGATCCTGGCTTGATCCCGGCTTGATCCCGGCTTGAGCCCCCGGCACGGTTCACGCAGGCAGTTGGCACTTGCGTGCAGGTACTTGGGTGCGCATTTTCCACCCTGCCAAATCCCCCACCCCCCCCCCTCCAGTTAAAATCCCCCGCTAGCCCGCGCGCGCAGCGCGGCTCCACTCAAACCCGCTCAGCGTCCAAATGCCCAACCCCTTCGCGCCCCGCCGCGCACTTCTGGCTCTAGCCCTTACCCTGGGCGCCACGGCCGCCTGGGCAGCGCCTGACGTGCCGGCCACCACCGCGCCCGCCAGTAACTGGAAGATCTCGGCCGGCCCCGGCGTGTACGCCGCGCCGGATTTCCCCGGCTCCCGCAGCACGCTTGTTTATCCGATCATCTATCAGGACATCGACTACGGCGGCCGCTTCTTCTCGCGCGGCTTCGACCTGCTCGGGGTCTACGCGCTCAACAACGATATCTGGCAGATCGGCGCCGACTTCCAGTTCGACCCGACCTGGCGCAAAAGCAAGAATGACAGCCGGCTCAGGGGCCTGGGCGACGTCAATATGACCATGCGGGCGCGCGCATTCGCGCAGGCGCAGGTGTCGTTCGTAACGTTCTCGGCGGATGTCGCGCAGGATATCGCTGGCCAGGGCCAGGGCCTGATTGCGAATGGTGATGTGCTGTTCAGCCTGCCGGCCGGTAAGTGGCTATTCACATTGGGGCCAGGGGTGACCTGGACCAACAGCAAGTACATGCAGACGTTCTTTGGCGTCACGGCCGAGCAGAGCGCGCGGTCCGGCCTGCAGACGCATGCCGTGGGTGCCGGCCTGCGCGAGTGGCATGCGAATGGCATCGTCACCTACGAGATTTCGCGCAACTGGTCCGCTCTGGCCTCCGTGACCTTTGCCCAGCTGCAGGGCGATGCGGCCAGCAGCCCGATCACAGAGCGGCGCCAGCAATGGACCACCATGGGCGCCGTGACCTATCGTTTCCGCTAAGCGCGGGTAGCACGGATAGCGCGAGATGGGCCAGATGCGCAGGATGGCCGTGCCTTCCGCCGTCAGCGCCGGCCCGGCCCTGGCGCTACCGCATTCGCGCTCGCGGCCGGGGCGGCGGGCCGCAGCACCAGCCAGACGGCCATCCCGATCAGCGCCCCGCCAGCGGCGTGTGCCCACGACAACTGCTCGCCAAGGAAAATGGCGCCCCAGACGATGCCGAACGGCGGGATCAGGAAGGTCACGGTCAGCGAGCGAACCGGGCCCAGGTCGGCAATCAGCCGGTAGTACAGGATGTACGCAATCGCCGTGCAGAGCATCCCCACCCCCAGCATCGCCATCCATACGCCCGGGCCGGCTGCCGGCAGCGTGTTTTCGCGCATCAGTGCAGCCGCACTGAACGGCAGCAGGAACAGGGTGGCGCCAATCATGCTGCCCGTTGCCACCAGGCGAGCGTCCAGACCGCCCTGCGCGGTGATCCAGCGCCGCGCGAGGAAACCCGCCAGACCGTAGCATGCGGTCGCCACCAGGCAGGCGGCGGCGCCGAGCAGCACCTGGGGCGAGAACGCCACCGGTCCGGTGCGGGTCAGCACCGCTACGCCGGCAACGCCGAGGACGACGCCGCCGGCCTTGGCCAGCGTCAGGCGCTCGCTAAAGCACAACGCGCCGATCAGCACGCCCATCAGCGGCGTCATGGCGTTGAACACCGCGGAGTAGCCTGCCGGCAGCCACAGCGCCGCGAAGGAGTACATGGCGAAAGGGATACCCGAGTTGATCACGCCCAGCACCATGACCTGACGCCACTTGCCGCGCATATCCCAGCGCACGCGCATCATCGCCAGGCAGGCCAGGAGCGTCAGCGCCCCGATCAGTACCCGCAGAAAGGCGGCGGTCAGGGGACCAAGCACCGGCGCGCCGATCCGCAGGAACAGGAAACTGGCGCCCCAGATGGCGGCAAGGCTGAGCAGGCGAATCAGGTCGGTGGGTTTCATGGCGGGGGGAGAGAGACAAGGATGGCGTGCCCGGATTAAACCCCGGTGCCAGTGTGGCCGCAAGCTGGTTTCGGACATCTCCCTGCTTGATATCACCGCAAAGTAAGTTGACTATTACTCACTTTTGAGCAGAATCGCCACGGAGACACCCTACTGAAGAGGGGACAGCTACACGTGTTTCGTGACAAACCGTAGTTAATTATTTTAAAATCTGATCTGCGCCAGAGTTAATTGACCCCTCCGACGCATTCCCGACAAGCCGCCACTCACGTGGCGGCTTCTTTTTTTGCGGCGCACGGTTCACAACTATAAATCAACGTCAACCGCAATGGGAGATGACGCGTTTGCAGCGTCATGAAACGACAGTTCCTTGGCTTGCTAGCCCGCATTTACGTCCTCCAATTTGCCGTCGAGGTGCCGGCCACCGTGGCCATGCTCGCCGAGATGCTGATGGAGTACGGCTTCCAGGTGGACATTGGCACCGTCCGTCCCTTGCTGCGCGCCTTGCAGATGGAAGGCTACATGGAAAGCGTCCTGCGTGACGGCATCGGGCGCGTCTACCTGATCACGGAACGTGGCCGGGAAGAACTGCGCAGCAGCCGCAGCCATGTGGACGACCTGTATCGCCGGCTGCACTCGCGCAACGATCCCTCGGAAGCATCCCACGGCTGATTGCCTGCACGGCGGCCAGGCCTGGCCGCTTTTACGCAGCGCCCCCGGCGGCGCTCGCATCGGCGCAGCGTGAGTCCACACTCACGCCCTCGCCTCTCCTCGCATTCCCCCGCACCCTGTCCACCAAAAACGCCCAAACGGGGTCGTTTTGCCGCAACTCGTCATGCGACGAATAACGTACCCGTTTCTGCGTGGACCACCATGCTTTGCATCAATGAAAGCGCCCGGGCAAGCCGTACGCGCTGGATTGCGCACCGCTTGCCCGGGCTTGCCGGCCGACGTTGACCGCCAGGTTTTACTGCTTTGATTTCTGACCGATTTACTTCTTCTCGGCCTTGCCTTCGTAGCGCTTGCTCCACTCGGCAAGAATGCGGTCGCGGTTGGCGCTGGCCCAGGTGAAGTCGTTCTTGATCAGGCGCTTCTCGTAGTCAGCCGGCAGCAGCGGATCCGGCTTGGCGATGCCAGGGATGGCCAGCACCGCGAAGTTCTTCTCGTACAGCGCCATGGCGTCGGACGAGGCGGAGAAGTCGGCCAGCTTGCGCGCTGCCTCCAGGTTCTTGGTGCCCTTGATGATCGCGGTGGCCTCGATGTCCCAGCCCAGCCCTTCGGACGGCAGCACGATGTCGATGGGCGCGCCTTCCTTCTTGGACTTCATCGCACGGTATTCAAACGCGATGCCGATCGGGAACTCGCCTTGCGCCGCCATCTTGCAAGGCTTGGAGCCGGAGTGCGTATACAGGCCGATATTCTTGTGCAGGGCGTCCATGTAGGACCAGCCCTTTTGCTCGCCCATCATCTGCAGCCAGGCGCTCACGTCCAGGTAGCCGGTGCCCGACGACGCCGGATGCGGCATGACAATCTTGCCGGCGTATACCGGCTTGGTCAGGTCAGCCCACGACGTGGGCTTGGGCAAGCCCTGCTTTTGCGCTTCGATGGTGTTGAAGCAGATTGCCGCGCCCCACACATCCATGCCAACCCACGCCGGCGGATTGGCGGCGCTGCGGTATTGCGCGTCCACGGCCGCCAGGTTCTTCGGCGCGTACGGCTGCAGCATGCCTTCCTTGTCGAGAATGGCGAGGCTGGAGCCGGCCAGGCCCCACACCGCGTCGGCGCGCGGCGCGGCCTTCTCGGCCAGCAGCTTGGCGGTCACGATGCCGGTGGAATCGCGCACCCACTTGATCTCGATGTCCGGGTTGGCCTTCTCGAACGCGGCCTTGTAGGCGGCGATCTGGTCGGCCTCCAGCGCGGTGTAAACCGTCAGCACGGTATTGGCATGGGCTGCGCCGGCCAGCAGCGCGAAAGCAGCCACGGCGGTGGCGGTGCGGAACAGGTGAGTCATGGTTTCTCCTTGGTGGAAGGCGTGTCGTGAAATTCGGGAGGTGAAAGGCGTGTCGTGTCGCCGGCGCTGGTCAGCAACGGCGAATCAAGGCGCCGGCGCGCGCCAGGCTTGCGTGCGGCGCAGCCAGCCGCGCGCGGCGCCCATCAGCAGCAGGCAGGCCAGCGCCGAGGTCAGCAGGATCAGCGTGGACATGGCCGCGGCCGGCGCGGTGTCGCCGGCGTCATCCATGTTCAACACCGAGATCGCCGCCAGCACGGTATCGGGGCTGTAGAGGAAGATCACCGCGGATACCGTGGTCATGGCCGAGACGAACAGGTAGCGGAAGATATCGATCAGCGCGGGCAGGCAGATCGGCACCGTCACCCGCCAGCAGGTGATCAGCGGCGCCACGCCCAGCGACAGCGCGGCGGCCTCGAACTCGGCATCGAGCTGGCGCAGCGCGGCGGCGGCGGTAAGGTGGCCGGTGGTGTAGAAGTGGGCCACGTTACAGATCACCAGCAGCGTCATGGTGCCGTAGAGCGCGTGCAGCGGATTGGACGGCGCGTTGAAGAAAAACACATAGCCCAGCCCGAGCACCAGGCCCGGCACTGCCATCGGCAACACAAAGCCGGCGCGCAGCACGCCATGCAACCACGCCGGCCCGCGCGTGCGCTCGGTCAGCCACGCGCCGAAGAAGATCGCCAGCGTGCCGGCCAGTGCGCTCAGCGCGGCCAGGCGCAAGCTGTTGCGGTAAGCCAGCCAGCCGCCGCCATCCATATTGTCGAAGTCGTAATGCGCCAGCGTGAGCTGCAGGTTGTACGGCCACAGCTTGACCAGCGACGCGCCCACCGCCGCCGCCAGCATGGTCAGCAAGGCGGCGCCGATCACCATTACCACCAGCGTGCAGCATGTGTCGCGCAGCCCGTCGCGGCCCGGCACATAGACCTGGGCACGGCTCGACATCTGCGCGCGTTGCCGGCGCTGCATGGCGATGTCCACGCCGAACGTCAGCAGCGCCGGCAGCAGCAGCAGCATGCCGATCAGCGCGCCGCGCGCGAACTGCTGTTGCCCCACCACGGCCTTGTAGGCTTCCAGCGCCAGCACCGGATAGCCGCCGCCCACCACCTTGGGCACGCCGAAATCCGTCACCACCAGCGTAAACACCAGGCACGCCGCACCAAACAGGCCGTGCCGCGCGCCCGGCAGCGTCACCGTGAGGAAGGTGCGCCAGGCGGAGGCCCCCATGGCGCGCGCGGCTTCGTACAGGCGCGCGTCGGCCAGCGAGAGCGCGGCCATCAGCACCATCAGCGCATGGGGAAACGTATAGAAGGCCTCGCCCAGCACGATGCCCCAGAAACCATAGATGCCACCCGCGCCGAATGCCCCCTTGAAGGCGCCCTGGTTGCCGAACAGGTAAACCAGCGCGATGCCCGGCAGCAACGAAGGGGCAAACAGCGGCAGCAGCGCAATGCCGCGCCAGAGCGGCTTGAACGCGATACGGGAGCGTTGCAGCGCGTAGGCAAAGCCAAAGGCCAGCGGCACCACCAGCGCGGCCACGGTCAGCGAGACGGCCACGCTGCGGCCCAGCAGCGGCAGGAAATTCGGGTTCGCGACCAGCTCGGCCACGCGCGCGGGCAAGGCCCAGCGCCCGGCGTCATCGAACCACGCCTGGCCAAACAGCGCCAGCAGCGGCAGCACCAGCGCCACAGCCAGCCCGGCAAGCCAGAGCCACTTCATCACAGCGGGCGCGGCATGCGCGATGCGGTCCGCCGCGCCGCCGGCGCCACGCGCGCGACCGACAGTGGCATCGCTATCGGCCTTCGCCCCGGCCACGGGCAATGCGCGCGTCATGCGAACACCTGCAGCGCCTGGCTGGGCAGCGACACCCAGAACTTGTGGCTGCCCGGCGCAGGCAGCAGGTGGCGCTCCTCGCGCAGCACGTCGGCAAACAGCGTGTGGCCCGGCAGGCGGTCGGCCTCCAGCATCAGGCGGTAGCGGCTGCCCAGATAGGTCTGGTCGACAATGCGCGCCAGCAGGCGGTTGGGCTCGCCTTCCACGGGGTGCAGCCGGATGGCCTCCGGGCGGCAGCACAGCCGGGCGGCGCCATCGGCCACTTCGCTGGCACGGGCCGGGGACACGGCCAGGTCGAGCTCGCCCACGCTGAAGGTATCGCGCCCGCTGAGCCGGCCATCCAGCCAGTTGGCCTGGCCGATGAATTCGGCCACGAAGGCCGAGGCCGGACGCTCGTAGATTTCGCCGGGCGTGCCGACCTGGGCAATGCGCCCGCCTTCCATCACGGCGATGCGGTCCGCCATCGCCATGGCTTCGTCCTGGTCGTGCGTGACCATGACGGTGGTGACGTTCAGGCGCCGCTGCAACTGGCGCAACTCCAGCCTCAGATGCTCGCGCACCCGTGCATCGAGTGCCGACATCGGCTCATCGAGCAGTAGCAGCGACGGTGCCGGCGCCAGCGCGCGCGCCAATGCCACGCGCTGCTGCTGGCCGCCCGAGAGCTGCCCGGGGAACTTGCGCTCGCTGCCCGCCAGGCCTACCAGCGAGAGCATTTCGGCGACGCGGGCCTCGCGATGCGCACGTCCCATGCCCCGGCCCTGCAAGCCGTAGGCCACATTCTGGGCCACCGACAGATTGGGAAACAGCGCATAGGACTGGAACAGGATGCCGTAGTCGCGCGCCTGCGGCGGCAAGCCTGTCAGCTCGCGCCCGCCGGCGTGGATACGGCCCGTGTCCTCGCGTTCCAGCCCCGCGATGATGCGCAGCAAGGTGGTCTTGCCGCAACCCGAGGGACCCAGCAGGCACAGCAGTTCCCCCTGCGCCACCGACAGCGAAACGCCGTCCAGCGCCTGGAACCCTCCGGCCCCGCCGAAACGCTTGCCTACCTGCTCGACCGCCAGGAACGCGCGGCCCGGCGCGGACTCACCTGCTTGCATGGACAACCCTCTGCGCTTTGATAACAGCGGGCAGCATAGGAGCGGCGCATGCCAGCCGTGTGGCAGTTGGGCAAAGAATCCCGATGCAGGTATCGGCGGATTTTGGGGGTGCGCCTCAATCGGCGGCCGGCACCCGTTGCGCCCAGGCCTGCAGGGTTGCTTCACCGCCTGTCGCGCAGATCTCCATCAGGCCGGCCAGCGGCACCGCCTGCCAGAACAGGTAGCCTTGCACGGCATCGCAGCCGTGTTCGCGCAGGAAGGCGAACTGCGCGGGCGACTCCACGCCTTCGGCCACCACCTGCAGGTGGAGCTGGTGGCCAAGGGTGATGATGGCGGCCGCCACGGCCTGGTGATGCTCATCGTGCGCCACATCGTCGACGAAGGATTTGTCGATCTTCAGCTTGTCGATCGGTAGCCGCGTCAGGTAGCTCAAGCCCGAATAGCCCGTGCCGAAATCGTCGATCGACAATCCCACGCCGAGCGCGCGCACACGCTCGAAAGTGTCGATGGTCTTGCTGCCGCCCTCGATCAGGATGCCCTCCGTCACCTCGATGGTAAGGCTCGAAGCCGGCAGCCCGGCCGCCGCCAGGCATTGCTTGACCATGGCGGGAAACCCCTCCTGGCGCAGTTGCAGCGGCGAGATATTCACCGCCACATCCAGCTCCACGCCAAGCTCGCTGCGCAGGTGCTGGATCTCGCGGCAGGCCGTGGACAGGATCCACTCGCCCAGCGGCATGATCAGCCCGCTCTGCTCGGCAATCGGGATGAACTCCGTTGGCGGGATCACGCCGCGCTCGGGCGTTTCCCATTGAATGAGCGCTTCCACGCCGGCAATGCGCAGCGTGGCCGTGTCGACGATGGGCTGGTAGCGCAGCTTGAACGCCTGGGTGGCCAACGCGCGCCGCAGCAGCCCCTCGATGGTGAAACGCGCCATGGATGCCTCGGCCATCTCGCTGGAGAAGCGGCTGAGCTGCGCACCGCCGCGGCGCTTGGCCGCGTACATGGCGGCATCGGCGTTCCTGAGCAGGTCGGCCAGGTTGTCGCCGTCGTCGGGGCACAGCACCATGCCGATCGAGGGCGTCACGCGCAGGCGCTGGTTGCCTAGCTGCAGGTCTTCCGACAGGCGGGCCAGGATCTTGGCGGCGACCAGCTCGGCCTCGCTGTCCTGGCTCAACGGGTCGAGCACCACCACGAACTCGTCGCCGCCCATGCGGGCGACCAGGTCGGCGTGGCGCACCGCGGCCTTGAGGCGATCGGCCACGATACGCAGCACCTCATCGCCGATGTGGTGGCCAAGCGATTCGTTGATGCGCTTGAACTGGTCGAGATCGAGCAGCAGCAGCGCGATGCGCTCGCCCTTGCGCAGCGCGCGCTGCAGCAACAGTTCCGTGCGCGCATGCAACTGGGCGCGGTTGGGCAGGCCCGTAAGCGCGTCGTGATGCGCCAGGTGCCGGATGTATTCGTCGGCACGCTTGCGCTCCGTCAGGTCATGCGCGATGGCGAGATAGCCGCCGGTATCCAGGCCACCGATGCCGGCCTCGCCAGCAATGGCCGGGGCCAGCGCATCTCCCATGCCGCCGGGCACGTGCGCCTCGGGCAGCGCGGTCAGCGTCAGTTGCACCGGCAGGCGCGATCCACCCTTGCGGACATAGGTCCACTCCTGTTCGTCGGTCAGCCCGAGCCGGGCCTTGCCGACCACGGCAGCCAGGCCCGGCGCCACCGGCTCGCCCAGCTCGCTGGTGAGCACGGCAGCGCGCGCCGCTACCTCCTTGGGATCGAGGAAGTCCAGATAGCGCATGCCTGCGGCCACCTCGCTGGCCTGGTACCACAGCATGCGCTGGCCGGCGCGGTTGATGCCGGTCACCGTGCCGTTGCGGTCGAAGGTGATGACGCACAGCGCGGTGTGATCCAGCACGCGCGCGCTGCGTTCTGCCGCATCGGCAGCCGCCAGTTCGGCACGGCGGATGGCGCTCAGGTCGGTCACTACCCACAGCACCCGCCCGGGCCCGGCCGCGGGCACCGGCGCCACCGCCACGCGCACGGGAATGATGGTGCCGTCGGACCTGCGGGCGTGGCTCTCCAGCCGCCCCTCCAGCGCCGTCGCGGCCAGCGTGGCGGCATCGGGCAGCAAGGTAGCGATGAGGGTGCCGGGGAACTGGTCCGGCGCCTTGCCGAACAGCCCTGTGGCCGCCGCGCTGGCGATCTGGACACGGCCGCCGGCATCGCATACCAGGAAGGCATCGCTGGCGCTGGCCAGGCCCGCGCGCTGCAGGGCGCCATCCGCCTGCCGGCCCTGGCGCGCCCGCGCCGCAAGCTGCCACGCCCTGCGCCGCTGGCGTGCCAGGCCAAACACAATCCAGGCGAGCAGCAGCGTGCCTGCCGTGCCGCCCGCCAGTACCAGCATGGAGCGCCGCGGGCGATGCGCCGATTCGAAGGCTGGCGTGGTGGTGGCGCGCAAGGTCCAGACCCTGCCGCCATAGGTCAGCTCGCGGTCGGCCTGCAGCAACGGCGCCGGGACCGGCGCGCCAGCCGGCAAGGGCTCGGCGTCACCGGCCAGGAGCGCCCCGGGCTTGGTGTCGCGGCCTTCATAAAGCAGCAGCGACAAGGTGCCGGCCGCGGGCAGGCTGACCCCGCGCAACAGGTCTTCCAGGCGCAGCGAGGTGTAGACGTAGCCGGTCACGGCCAGCTGCCGCTGGGTGGGGGTGTTCAGCGGCAGGCCACTGCCGTACACCGGCAGGTACAGCACCGCGCCGCGCTGCGGCGCCTGTGTTTCGCTCTCCCGCGTGAGTTCCACGCCGGCGCTCAGGCGCGCCTCGCCGCTATCGCGGGCAGCCTCGGCGGCAGCGCGGCGCACGGGATCGGACATGATGTCAAAGCCAAGCGCGCGCGTGATGCGCCCGGCGAAGGGCTCGACATACACCACCGGCGCGTACACATCGCGCGGGCCCAGCGGGTAGACCTCGAAGCCAGGCTGGCCCTCGCGGCGTATCGTCTCAACCAGCCAGTCGAGCTCCCGTGGCGGCGTCAGGCGCGCATAGCCGATCGAATGCGTGCCGGGCGGCAGGTCATCCAGCTGGGTGGTGTACAGGTAGGTGCGCCACTGCTCGCGGGTGAGGGCGGGATCGGCGGCGAATAGCCCGGTGGTGCCGCGCAGCAGCTGCTCGTTGTCCTGCAAGCGCCGTTGCAAGGCCGAGAAGACCGGCGAGAACACCGCCTCGAAATCGTCCCGCGCCACCTCGCGCTCGAGCGTATGCATGCCACGCCAGGCGCCGCCAGTCGCCAGGGCGCCGGCCGCAGCGACCAGCAGGGACAGCAGGACTGGCGAAATTGAGGGCAGTTTCATGAATTGGGGGTGCGCATGGGAGCCCTCGGTGGCCTCGCCCTGCCGCCGCAGGGCGACGGTCCACTATACCGTGGCGGCAATGGCTCGCCCACCCCCGGCGCGCCACTGTAACGTGCGGCGCCACACGCTGGCGTGCGCGGCCCGCGCACGCCCATGCCAGACTCGCGCGGGGCTAGCGCTTGTGGTAGGGTTGGCGGGCCTGCAAGCCTGCCGAAGCCCGACTCCCGGCAACCATGCGGGCCGGCCGTCCAGAAGGCGCGCGCCGTCCCCCGACACCGCCGGCTCGCATGCCCCAAGTTTCGCTTTCCCTGAAGGCGCGTCTCGCGCTGATTACCACGGCGCTTGCCGCCGTGCTTGGTACCGGCATCGTGCTGGCATCGCTCTATTACGCCCACGACGACCTGCGCGCCGCGCTGCAAGACCAGCAGGATTCCATCGTCAAGCTCGCCGCGGACCAGCTCGACACCGCCATGGACGACCGCATCACCCTGCTGTCCCACGTGGCGCCGCAGCTGGCCGGCGAGCTCGGCCGCCCGGGCGCGGAACTGCGCCTGATGCTGGAGCAGCGGATTCCCGTGCCCGGCTCCTTCAATGCGTTCATGCTGGCCGATGCCCAGGGCCGCGTGCTGGCCAGGGATGGCGTGCAGGTCAGCATTGCCGACCGCGACTACTTCCGCGAAGCCGCGCGCACCCTCGAGCCCGTGATCACTCCGCCTATCCGCGCCCGTATCAATGGCGCGATCGGCGTGCTGGTGGCAGTGCCCATCGTCTCGAAGCAAGGCGAATTCCTTGGTCTGCTGGGGGGCTGGCTCGACCTGTCGAGCGCCAACTTCCTGGTGGAGATCACCCACAACCGGCTCGGCACCACTGGCTTCTATTGCCTGGTCTCGGGAGGGCGGATGCCGGTCTATGTGCGGCACCCCGATCCGGCCAAGGCCGCGCAGCCGGCCCGCGCGCTGGGAGACACGTGTGGCGTCGACGACCACAGTGGGCGCGCCGAATTTCTCACGCCCGCCAGGCCGCTGATCTCGCGCTACCTGATGGAGAGCACGGGATGGGAACTGGTAGCGGTGCTGCCCGCGCAGGAGGCGTTTGCGCCGCTGCACGCCATGCAGGTGCGCTTTCTCGCGCTGGCGCTGTTGTCGCTGGCGGTGGTGGCCCTGCTGATCTGGCTGACGGTACGGCATCTGCTGACGCCGCTCACGCGCCTGCACCAGGTGGTAAGCGACAGCGCGCATGACCTCGCGGCCTACGAGAAACTGCCGGCGCAGCAGCGTGACGAGATCGGCGATCTGGCGCGCGCCTTCGGGCAGTTGATGCGTGACGTGCGCGAGCGGCGCGAGCAGCTCGACCTGAGCGAGCGCCAGTTGCGCGCGGTCACCGATACGCTGCCCGCGCTGCTGGCCTTTATCGGTCCCGATGAGCGCTATATCTTCAACAATCTCGCCTACGAGCGGACTTTCGGCATCACGGTGCAGGCGCTGCGCGGCATGACCGTGCGCGAGGTGATCGGCGAAACGCGCTATGCGCGCGCCCGGCCGTTCCTGCAAAAAGCGCTGGCGGGCAGCGCGGCGACGTTCGAGACCGAAGAGAGCGATCCGGATTACCACTGCATGGAGACCAGCCTGCGCCCCGAATGGAGCGCGGATGGCAGCCACGTGGTGGGGGTGCATGTGCATGTGCAGGATGTGACCCAGCGCAAGCTGGAGACCCTGCGGCTATCGCGCATCTCCCGGCTCGACCATCTGACCCAGTTGCTCAACCGCAACGCCTTCGAGGCGCTGCTGCAGGCCGCCATGGCGCGCAGCCGCGAAGACGGCCGGCTCATGGCGCTGCTCTACCTGGACATGGATCGCTTCAAGGCGGTCAACGACTTCCACGGCCACATCACCGGCGATCTGCTGCTGCAGGCCTTCGGGCGTCGCCTGCAACGCTGCGTGCGCGAGCGCGACACGGTGGCCCGCCTGGGCGGCGACGAGTTCGCGGTAGTGCTGGAGGATATCGGCAGCGCGGCCAATGCGCAGCGCATCGCGCAGGCCATCGTGCACTCGGTGAGCCGGCGCTTTTTCATCGACGGGGTGTTTGCCGATGTGGATGTGAGCATCGGCGTGGCGCTCTACAAGGGCACGCCCATGCCGGACCAGGAGCTGATGCGCCAGGCCGATGCCCTGCTCTACCGCGCCAAGGCGGCGGGCCGGGGCCGCTTCGAGATGGGGCCGCCGGAACTGCTGGATAGCTGACTAAGCTCGCCTGGCTGACTTACTTGCCTTCTTCGAACGGCACGTGCTTGCCATCGCGCGACTGATAACCCAGCTTGGTGTCCGCGCCC
Organism: Cupriavidus basilensis; assembly: GCF_008801925.2. Taxonomy (NCBI): domain Bacteria; kingdom Pseudomonadati; phylum Pseudomonadota; class Betaproteobacteria; order Burkholderiales; family Burkholderiaceae; genus Cupriavidus; species Cupriavidus basilensis. The sequence continues at coordinate 3,250,785 of NZ_CP062804.1, forward strand.
ATCATCCGCTCCCATGCCACCATGGCATCCGCCACGGCCTGGGGCTCGCCCTTGAACACCAGCACGTCGTTGCCGCAGCTCGGGCACTGCCCGCCAAACACGGCATCGATGCCGCGCAGGTTGGGAGCGTCGATGGCATCGAAGGTACTGAACGCCGTCTTGCACGCGCCGCACACCAGTTGCGCGGGCCGCATGCCTTCGAGCCGCGCGCGGGCCTGGTCGGCACGCTCTGCCTGGCTGCCCCGTTGTTTTGCTTCACCCATGATGGACTTCCTTTGCGCAGCCGCCTGGCTGCGCTTCACTTGATTGATTCATCCGTTGCGCGCCCCTCAGAACGGCGCGGGGCCCACAGCCGACTGTGGCGCCACCGGCGGGAACGCGATCAGCCCGGTCTGGCGTTGCAACGCATAGCGCACATAGACGCCGGCATACCACTGGCGATAGTCGCGCGCGTTGTCGATGCCAAGCATGCCGCCGACAAACAGCTGCTGGGCCGCCTGGTACTCCATCGAGCCAACCAGATTGTAGGCCAGGCCGGTCTTGGACTGGCCTGGATAGACGAGATTGCCGGCCGCCGACTGGGCCGCCCGATCGGTCGGGAAATAGTCCGTCGCATCCTCGCGGAACGCCTGCATGCCTAGCGCGCCGCGCACATTGTAGGCCAGCCGGCCGCTGCGCCCTGCCAGCGAGAGCGGCACGGTCACGGCGAAGTAGGTTTGCGGGCTGAAGTAACCGCCCTGCCCGAAGGTGAAGTAGCGCAGGTTATCCGCGTACCCCATCGAGGTGAAGTTTACGCCGCTCATCAGGCGCTGCTCGGTGCTGTCGATCAGGCGCAGGTAGAACCCGCCACCGCCTTCCCAACGCGTGTTGCGCTTCACATCGTGCCCGGTCAGCAAGCCGTAGCCGCCGTAGCCGTAGATGCCGAAGAAGCCATCGTCCCAACCCAGGTCGACACGCCCGCTGCTATTCATCACGCCGCCCCACTGCAGGCCGGTGCGGTCATCGCGTGCGCCCGCATACGACAGCAAGCTGTCGGTGACGGGGCGGCGCGATGCGCCAAGCGACAGCGTGGTGCGTTGTGTCAGCGGCAGGTTGAAGCGCACACCGGTATTGACGTCGGTGTAACGGAAGCCCAGCGGCGTGCTGCCAATGTCAGCCTTGATGCGGTCCGATTCATAGGCCACGCCCAGCGCCACACCAAAGGCGTTCTGCTGCCCGGCGGACGTGGATTGCAGCGGCGTGCCGGCCGAGTTGACGGGCGCGCCGCCCACCGGGACCGCCAGCGGGCCGCCGCCGAAGCGCGAGGCGGTGTTGAAGTCGCTGCCGACGGAGCCAGCATCCAGCGCAACCGGTGTCACGCGTGCCACCAGCTTGCCGTTGCCAACGGCCATCTTGGCTTCGGCCACCACTTGCATCTCGGTGAGCTGGCTCATGCCGGAGTCGCCATTGCGCCCGCGTAGCACGGGGCCACCGGCAAGCGTGCTGGTGCGCTGCGACTCGATCTCGTTGAGTTCCTGCTGCGCGGTCTTGGGACCGGTGGGGTTAGCCTGCGAATCGGCTTCGGCCAGCCAAGGCGCGCGCGACTGCGCGCCAATCGGCTGGCGCGCGGTCGCGGCCAGCACGGGCGCCGCCGCGTAGCCGCCGACCGCCGGCGCAGCGTACTGCGCAGCGGGATACTGCGGTGCCACGGCCTGCTGCGGCACGGGATAGGGCACGCCCGGTTGCTGGGCGGCCTGCGCGTTGGCTGGATAGGCGGGGTAAGCCTGATTGGCCGGATACGCCTGCGCCGGCGCCTTGGCCGCGCGCGTGTTCTTGCCGCGCGTGCTGGCGGGCGCCTGCATCGGCATGGGCGCTTGCACCTGCTGCGGATAGTAGGCCTGCGGCTGCTGGATCTCCGGTGCCATGCCCTGCCCGGCGGCGGACACCGGCGCCGGGATGTAGGGTTGCGAGGCCTGCGCGCTGGCGTTCATCATCACCGGCGCGGGCGCCATTGCCGGCTGGGGTGCGGCTGCGGCGCGCGTGGGACCGGGCACGATCAGGTACGGCGCCTGCGACCCGGGCGGCGGCAACTGCGAACTGCCGCGCTGGCCGGGCAGGCCGACAAACGGGTTGGACGGCACGCGGTCGAAGCCCGCGCCATCCGGGCGCGCGCCGGCCGAGGATATGCCCGCGGCGTTCTCTGCCGCCACCGCTGCGCGGAAGTACTCGGCGGCACGCGAGGTCTTGCCTTGGGCGCGGTAGAGCCGCCCGGCGGCGGTCAGCACCTTGGGCGATCCGGGTGCCTGCGCCAGCGCCATCTGCAACGTGCCTTCGGCCCAGCTGTATTCCTTGGCGGCGGTGGCGGTGCCGATCGCCGCCAGCATCAGGTCGAGGTTGCGCGGATCCTTCTCCAGCACGCTCTCGTATAGCATCAGGGCCTTCTTGTTCTCGCCCGCCTGCGCGTACATGCGCGCCAGGCTGGCGCGCACGGCACTGTTGCCGGGGCGCTCGGAGAGCGCCGGGGCCAGCATGTCGTAGGCAGCCACGAGGTCGCCGCTCTCGGTCAGCGCATCGGCCTGGCGCACGATGTAGGCGACCCGCAGGTCGTCATAGTCGCGGCGCTGCGAAGTACTCAGGTTGGCGTTGGCAAGCTGGCGCAGCACACCGGCCAGCTCCACATCCTGCTTGGTCTTGAGCAGAATGGCAGCGTACTGCAGTTGCATGCCGACGTCCGGGCGCACCGTGCGGCCCATGACGTTGCGCATCAGCGAGAGCGCACGCGCCTCGTCGCCCGCATCGGCGTAAGCCAGCGCCAGCGCGCCGAGCTGGTCGGGGTCCTGCTGGGCGTAGCGCTCCGCTTGCTGCAGCACGCCCAGCGCGGCGGCCTGCTGGCCGGCGGCGGCGAGCCCACTGGCTCGCTCGGCTTCGGCGTGCACCCACAGGCGGCGCTGCAGGGTGCCCATGTCGCGGGTGCGGTTCTGCGGGGGAATGCGCTCCAGCGCTTCAAGCCCGCTTTGCCAGTCGCCGGTTTCGGCGGACAGCAGCGCGCTGGCGTACAGCGCGTCCGGCATATTGGGGTTGGACAGCAGCAGGCCGTCCATGACGCTGCGCGCCTGCTCCTTCAAGCCCATCGACGCATAGGCGCGCGCCACATCCAGGCGCACCCACGGATTGGTCGGGTCGGCCGCCATCGCGTCTTCCAGCGCGCGGCGCGCGCCGGCGGTATCGCCGCGCTGCAAGGCGGCGCGAGCCTGGCCACGGGCCTCCTCGGCGCGCAGCTTGCCCAGCGAGCCCACCTTGTCCTGCTGGGCGGGCGTCAGGTTCTGCACGATGGCGAGCGCCTCCGCGCTCTTGTTCTGCGCCGCCAGCACGCCGACCAGGCCGCGCGTGGCGTCGGGGTTGTCGGGCTGCTGCTTGAGCACGCGGCGATACGCGGCTTCGGCCGGGGCGTACTGGCCTTCCTCGGCCATCACGTCGGCCAGCGCCACCTGGGCGGAAGGCTCGCGCGGGTCGAGCTTGACCGCACGCTCCAGCAGGCTGCGCGCCTCGGCGCGGTTGCCCGCGCCGCGCGCGGCGCTGGCCTGCTCGGACAGCAGCCAGTACGTGGCGCTGTTCTGCGCGCTGCGGTAGCGGCCGCCGGCACCACGCTTGGCGGCCTGGTCGAGGAAATCCAGGGCCTCGGCAAACTTCTCCTGCTTGAGGCGCAGCACACCCATGCCGCCGAGCGCGTCGGCGTCACCGGGGCGCTCCTGCAGCGCGGTCTGGAACCGGTCGCCGGCGCGTTCGAGGTCGCCGGCATCCATGGCATCGAAGCCTTGCTGCACGATCTGGCGCACGGGGTTGCCAGCGGCGCCTGCCGCTTGCGTGGCTTGCTGCTGTTGCTGCTGGGCCTTGACCGCATCGAGCTTGGCGCGGATGGTGGCGTCGTCGGGATGGCTTGCCAGCCAGGCCTGGTACAGCGGTGCATCCGCCGGGCGGCCGCCCAGCCAGGTCAGCGCCCGCCGCCAGCTCTCGCTGGCCTGAGCGCCTACGTCACTGCTTTTGGATAGCGCCTCCAGCTGGCGAATGCCATCGCGGCGCGTGGACTCGCGATAGGTCAGGTGCTGCGCCAGCGCGAGCTGCGCGCGGTTGTCCGATGGATTGGCGCGGGCCAGCTGCTCCAGGCCCTTGCGCGCTTCGTCCCAGCCCTGCGCCGTGCCGCCCAGCGTCTGGTAGTACTCCAGCGCCAGGTTGCCTTGCGGCACCGCGCCGCCCGCGGCTTGCTGATAGCGCTTGACCGCTTCCTCGCTCTGGCCGCTGCGCGCCAGCTGGCGCGCCTGCTCGACCTGCTGGGTCGCGCCGCCGCTGCTGATCACCTGCGTGAGGCGCGCCACCAGCGGGGAGTTGGGCTGGGCCTTCTTCAGGCGCTCCAGGTAGGTGCGCGCGCCATCGGGGCGGCCCGCCTCGGCTTCGGCCACGCCCATGCCATACAGCGCTTCCGGCTGGGCCGGATTCAGGCGCAGGATCTTCTGCCACGCTTCGGCAGCGCGGTCGCTGCGGCCGCGTTCCTGCCAGTACTTGCCCTGGTCCACCAGCAGCTTGACCGGGTCTTCCTGCGCCGTGGCGGCCGCGGCGAACGCCGTCAGCAGGCTCAGCACCAGCGTCTTGGCACGCAGGCCCTTGCCGCGCGCGGTGTCCGCAACAGTATGCTTCCCGCTCGCCGAGCGGGGGGTGTTCGCGCGTCCGTTCATGGCCGGGCGCTTGCGGTTCGACATGTCTTCTCCCACTCCAGCTCCAGTTGCCCCGAAGGCGCGAACCGGTAGCGGCCTTCGGCAAAGCCGAGGCCGAATAATCCCAATACGGTGTCGTAGTACGTGGCGGCGGATTTGCCCGTGGCCGAGTCGATCATCGTCTCCGCCCGGGTGCGCTGCACCGCGGCTGCCGGCGATCCGGCTGCCTGCAGGAACGGCACCAGTGCGGCGGAGAAGCCCGCCGGGCCGTCTCCGTCCACGGCGCCGCTGTCGGCGTGCATGCGTTCGGGCGGCGCGGCGCGTCCCGCCATGCGCTGCGCCTGCGGCGCCAGGGCCTTCATCAGCATGCGGCCAGCGGCGTCGCCGCGCGGCGTCACGCCGGCCCACAGGTAGACACGGATGGCGTCATAGCTGCTGACATCGCCCTTGTCCGGGTCGGTGAGAAAACCGGTGCCGGCCGCGTCGCTGCGGTAGGCCGACCAGTCGGGCACGATGCCCTGTTTGGCCACTGCGTCGACCAGCTTGCCGGCCTGCGTGGCGAGCGTGCCCCACGGGCCGGAGGGCTCGGCTGCGGCCAGGCGGCGCAGCAACGGCACCGGCAGGTAGCTGGCATTGAGGCGCCACTGGCGCGGGCCGTCAGCATTGCCCTGGACAAAGCCCTGCGGCGCCGGCAACAGCATGGTGCCAAAGCCGGGCAGCGACACCACCTCTTGCTTGGCCACCAGCTTGAGCAGCGCGCGCGCCTGCTCGCCATAACGCGGCTGCTTCCACAACCGCGCGGCTTCGAGCAGCGCGAAGGCGAACCACAGGTCGGCATCCGATGCGGGGTTCGCATCGATCACGCCCCACGAGCCGTCGGCCCGGCGGCCCCACTGCCAGGCGGGCAGCTTGTCCTGCAGGTTGCCCGCACCGAGGTTGGCAACGCTCCATTGCCACAGGCGGTCGAAGGTAGCGCGGTCGTTGGCCATCAGGGCGAACACCATGCCGTAGGACTGGCCTTCGGAGGTGCTTTGCTGCTCCTTGGTGGACGGGTCGAGCACACGGCCATCGGCCTGCACGAAGCGGGACAGGAACTGCTGGTATAGCGGCCACGCACAGGCAACCTGCTGCGATGCCTTCGGCGCCGCAGCGCGGGCCAGCGCGGGCCAGCCACCCAGCGCCCCGAGCGCGCCCAGGCCGGGCAAGCCCGCGAGCCATCGGCGGCGTGTGCGGTTCAAGCTCACTTGTGTTCCCCCAGCTTGCGGCGCGCGGCGCGCGCCCGCAGCGACAGATACATCAACACCGCCAGCAGCAGCGCAGCGCCGCCGATCATCAGCACCATGACAAGGGGGCGCTGCGATAGCCACCACTGCACATAGGTCCAGGGCGGCAGCTTGCCCACGTGGTAGTTCTGCTGTGCCGCCAGGCTGTCGATCTCCTTGCCGCGCACCAGTGCCAGGCTGCCTTGCACCTTTGTGACCCGGTCGGGATCGAGCAGCACCTCGGTCACGGTCTGCAGGCCTTGCGGCGCGTTGCTGGCGACGGCCACCACACTGCGCCCGGACGCCAGTGGCGACTCGAAGGCGCTTAGCGCGGCATCGGTGCTGGCGCTGCTGATCGACATGCGCGTCTCGACCGGGCGGTTGCGCGTGCCATCCGCGCCGTTCCACCAGCCCGTCACGGCGGACACCAGATCGGTCAGCGCAAAGCGCTTTTCATTGCCGGCCAGCGTGACCGGCATGCGCTCGGCCCATTGCGTGAAGAGCGGCTGGCTCTGCGTGGTGCCGATCACCAGCAGGTCGCGCGCGGCCTGCTTGTCGACCTGCGCGGCGCCGCTCACGGCCACTCCGGTGGCGGGATAGCCGGTGGATTCGCCCATGCGCCCCATCAGCGTAAGGTAGGTCGAGTAGTCCTCGGCAGCGGGCTTGTCCGGCAGGATGACCGCGGTCTCGGAGAGGTCGGCCATGCGCGTGAAGGGGAAGCCGCTGTTGCCGAACACCGCCAGGTCAGGCAGCGCGATAAAGTGCGGCAGGCCGGTGATGTTGATGGTCGAGTCCGGGTCGATCGCGCCCTTGACGTTGTCCAGCATCACGTCCTTGCACGCGCCCTGCTTGAGGTAGTCGTAGTAGAAATGGAACTGCAGCTGCGACTGCGCGGGCAGCATGAACAGCGGCACCTCGATGCGCTCGTCGACCGGCACCGAGCCATCCGGCAGCACCTTGGCCAGCAACTGGCTGGCACGGCCATCCTGGTTCTTGACCGAGCGCAGCGCGTAGGCGCGCAGGAACTGGTTGCTCACACTGATGTTGAGGGTGGACTTGTCCACCACCGGGCGCGGCGTATAGCGGTACTTCAGGTCGATCGGGATGCCCTTGCTGCGCCAGCCGAACAGGTCGGGCGGCAGCCGGAAATTCACCCGCACCAGGTCCGGGTTGTAGCCCGAGACATTAAGGTCGCGCACTTCGGCAAGCTCGCCGAAGCGCACCGGGCGGTCGCTGCGGATCCAGTTGGGTGCGTCGTAGGGCACGCGCGGTGCCACGTCGTCGAGCTTGTTGATGGTGGCGCTCTGCCCGGACAGCGCGCGCGCGCCGAGCGTGAGCGCCTGCGCCGCGGTCTTGAGCTCGGCGCTGTCGCGGCCCATCACCAGCAGCAGCTTGCCGTTCGCATCGCCCGGATTTGGCACCACCGCGATCGACGGCCCGCCGATGGCGGGCACCTGCACGCCGGCAGGCTTTTCCTCATTGGTGACGAACACCACCGCATTGCCGGTGGCCGGTACCTGGTTGAGCGTGGCGGCAAACGACGCGCCACGATAGCCGGCCAGCGCGCCGAACCACGACGAGACCGCGCCGGCGGCCTCCAGCGTAGCCGTCGACGGCGCACCGGCGAACACGAAGGGCAGCCTGAGGCGGCTAACGTCACGGCGATCGAAGAACGGCAGCGGCAGCAGCGCCAGGTCGTTGGCCAGCGCCACCGGCGTGAGCGTGAGCTCCAGCACGCTGCTGTTGCCAACGGTGGCCCACAGGCTGGAGTGGAAGGGATCTTCGCAATCGGTGGTGTAGTGGCCGATCAGCTGCAGGTTGAGGCGGTTGAACTCGGTGATCAGCCGCGGCTCGATCGGCACATCGCGCTCCAGGCTGGTGCCCGCGGTGTCCTTGGGCACCGGCACGGTGCCGGCAACCTCGCCGTTGACCATCACGTTGATATGCGACAGCGCCGGTATCAGCGCGGGCGAATACGTGTAGCGCAATTTCAGACGCGCGCCGGTCACGACCTCGTCGGCGCGGATCGAGAACGGCACGCCGTTGATGGCTTCCACGCCGCGCAACTGGAATGGTGCGGTGGCGCCCAGTTGCTTGAGCGTGAGCTGCACGGTGCGCGCGCCGCTGCGGGGCGCTGCGGCGGCGGCCTGCGCCGCCACCCCGGCGGGTGACTGCGCCGCGACCGCCTCGCGGGTGGTGTCTGGCACGCCGGCGCGCTGGGCGCCGGCCGGGGTCACCGTCAGCATGGCGAGCGCGAGCAATGCGCTAAGGCGGGTAGCGGCGGGCAGGCGCGCGGTGCGGTGCGCGGTTGAGTGCGCGGGCGAGCGATCGGTCAGGCGTGGTGTCTTGGTCAAACGCATTCTCTGTCTTTTTGCCAGTGGTCCGGTGCGTGTTCAAGCCGCGACCCGAACCGTTCCGGGACGCGGCGCTGGGCCAACGGGGCCGATCAACGGGTGGAAGCGCCAGGTTCTGGACGGCGCAACAAGTGGCGCATCTCGCGCCCAAGGTGGAACATCACGTTATGGAAGCCAAGCAGGCCGATGCGCAGGATCTGGCCGGCGGCCAGCCCCGGGGCATCCGGCCGCTTGCGGCCCCACGAATCGATCCACGCGTCGGCTCGCGCAAAGGTGCACTGCACGAAAGCCATCTCCTCGCGCGGGCTCATTTCCGCCAGCTCCAGGCCGGTGTGCGTGTCGCCCTGGAACACCACCTTGGCGGGGAACATGTGCTCGTCGTTCTGCAGGTAGAGCGAGATCTGCACCTGCTCGCCCACGGCAGCCTTCATGCCCGGCGGCAGCCGCATGCCGATGCCGCCCTCGGCGAAGTCGATGGTCTCGCACACCAGCGTGCGGCCATCGGGAAAGTGCAGCGTGGCGGGCAGCTTCATCGCCACGCGGTGCGCCACGCGGATCTGGCGCGTCTCGCTGGCGACCGCAATCGAGGCGCCGAGGATGATCAGGTTGTAGAACGTCCAGATCAGGTTGAGCACCACCGTGGTGGCCTCGAACTGGTTCCACAGGAACAGCCGCAGGAAGCCCACCACCACGCCCAGCACGTTGAACAGCAGCAGCACGAGGTACGGACGCGAAATCACCCAGTCGAAGTAGGCTTCCTCGATCACGCCGCCCTTGGGCGTCACGTTGAACTTGCCGGCCGCGGGGTTGACGAACGCCACCAGCACGGGCCGCATGATGTACCACGCCAGCACGGATTCGTAGACCTCGTTCCAGAACGAATGGCGAAACTTGCCCTGGATGCGCGAGTTGGTCATGTTCGCGTGCAACAGGTGCGGCAGCGCGAAGGTGGCGATGGTCAGCGCCGAGGCCTGGATCACGTGGGCACCGAACAGCAGGTAGGCCAGCGGCGCCGTCAGGAACACCAGCCGCGGCAAGCCGTAGAAAAAGTGCAGCATGGCGTTCAGGTAGCACAGGCGCTGCGGGATCGACAGGCCCGGCCCGAACAGCGGGTTGTCCACCCGGCAGATCTGCGCCATGCCCCGAGCCCAGCGAATGCGCTGCCCGACGTGGCCGGAGAGGCTTTCCGTGGCCAGCCCCGCCGCCTGGGGGATCGCCAGGTAGGCAGTGCCGTAGCCCTTGCGGTGCAGCTTGAGCGCGGTGTGCGCATCCTCGGTCACGGTTTCCACCGCGATGCCGCCCACTTCCAGCAGCGGCGCGCGGCGGATCACGGCGCACGAGCCGCAGAAGAAGGTAGCGTCCCACAGGTCGTTGCCGTCCTGCACCAGGCCGTAGAACAACTCGCCCTCGTTGGGGACTTCCTGGAAGGTGCGCAGGTTCTTCTCGAACGGATCGGGCGAGAAGAAATAGTGCGGCGTCTGCAGCATGGCCAGCTTGGGGTCCTTGAGGAACCAGCCCATGCTGATCTGCAGGAAGGAGCGCGTGGGAATGTGGTCGCAATCGAAAATCGCCACGTACTCGCCGTGGGTGCCCTTGAGCGCTTCGTTGATGTTGCCCGCCTTGGCGTGGCGATTATGGTTACGCGTCACATGGGTAACGCCGACCTTCTCGCAGAACTCGCGGAATTCCTCGCGCCGGCCGTCATCCAGCACGTAGACATTGATCTTGTCGCGCGGCCAGTCCAGCGACATCGCCGCGAATACCGTCGGCTTGACCACCGACAGCGGCTCGTTGTAGGTCGGGATGAAGATATCCACGGTCGGCCAGCTGGCCATGTCCGCGGGCATGGCCACCGGACGGCGCTTGAGCGGCCACGCGGTCTGGAAGTAGCCCAGCATCAGCACCACGAACGCGTAGATCTCTGCCAGCACCAGGCCGATGCCAAAAGCGGAGTCGAACCAGCCGCCCAGCCCCACCGTTTCCGTCAGGCGCCAGTACATATAGCGGCTGGAGGCCGCGATCGACAGGATCACCATCATCAGTGTGGCGAGGTGGCCCTTGACCCGGTTCAGCCAGACCGCCAGCCCGAAGCACACCGCGGCAAACCCGACCTGCTGCCAGAAATCCAGCGGCACCGTGATGACCAGCGCAAACATGAACAACCCGGCCAGCAACGCCAGCACCCGCGCCACCGCGCTATCCCAAAAGGCAAGCGCGACGAAGTGACTGCCGAAACCCTGCAACGCGGCCGACAGCGCGTTGGGCTTGTCGTTGCCTGTGCTTTTGACTTTGTCCTTGCCTTTGGCCCGTGCGCCCTTGGGCGCCGCGGCGGCTTTTGCCTTGGCTGGCTTCACGCGGCTTCTCCGTGAGCGGCCAGGGCCTGGCGCACCCATGCAGCGCAACGCTGCAGGTCGTGCGTGGCCTGGCTGTGAGGGTTGTATTCGAGCACGCTGCGGTCGTAGGCCAGCGCCTCTGCCACCGCCTGGTCCTGGTGGATCACGCCCAGCACACGCTCGCCCAGCTGGGCGCGCAGCACCTGCACCACATCCTTGCCAAGCTGACGGCTCACGTCGACCTGGTTGATCACCAGCATATGGCCCAGGTAATCGGGCCGGCCCTCGCAATAGGTGCGGATCAGGTCTTCCATCAGGGGCATGGTGGCGTAGGACGCGGCGTCCGGCAGCGACACCATCAGGCACAGCTGCGCACATGACAGTGCCTGGCGCATGTAGGGCGACGGGCCCGGCGGCGTATCAATCACAACGACATCGTCGCGGCCCAGGCCAAGTTCGGCAAGCTGGGTGCGCAGCCATCCGGGATGGGTGGAGAGGTGCGCTTCAAACGCTGAGCGGTCCGTCTCGTTGAGCGAGCCGAACGGCATGACCAGCACGCGGGAGCGGCCCTTGTACATGCTCTGCTGCCACGCTTCCCCGGCCAGCGTGGCGCGCGCGTGCCCGGCGACTTCCTGCGGCGGCATGCCGAAATGCAGGCGCAGCGCATTCTGCGGATCCAGGTCCACGGCGAGTACGTTCTCGCCGGCAACCGCCAGCGCTTCAGCCAGGTTGGCCGACAGCGTGGTCTTGCCCACGCCGCCTTTGGCCGAGACAACAGCAATGATCTTCACGAGCGATTCAGCCGATCTAGAAAGGAGCGGCGCGCGGGTGCGCGCTCGCTGGTGGTGGCCGGTTCCTGGCGGCCTTCGAGGCGGGCGAACACCTTGGATAATTCGGTGCCGGCGGCGCGGGCTGGCTCAGCCGCCGCAGGCGCCGCCGGGGACCAGATGCGGGCCGGCTCAGGCTCGGGAGCGACGACCGGGTTCGCTACGGCTGCCGGTTGGGGCGGCGCTGCGGCAACTTCCGGCGTGGATCGCGGCATCGAGGCCGACGCCACCGGCGCCATGCCTTCCGGCGTGCGGAAACGCGGCATCATCGCCGAGGCGGCCGCGCCCGGTGCGCCCGGGGGGGCAGCCTGGGCGGCAGGCGGAAGCTCGCCCGCCGGCAGGGCCGCGCGCCACAATGGCGCGGGCGGCGCGGACGGCACCTCTGCCGTGCCGGCTACGTCATGCGCATGCGGCGCGGCGGGCTGCACGGGTGGCACTACGGCAGCGCGGTCGACCCGCACGGAAGTCAGCAGCGGCCAGCGCTCGCGCGCCTGCGTCGCCGCGTCTTCGCGCACGATCTCTTTGTATGACTCCACCTTGCCGCCGAAACGCTGGAACAGCTTGGACAAATCGTCGGATTGACTCATGGGATCTCACTCACGCAAGGCAGTACGCCGGCGCGAAAACTGCCGCAAACGGCGGACGGCACTTCAACGCCCGAACCGGAACTCCACGCATCCGGTGGCATCGATCGGTGTACTTTGGCTGACCCGCAGGGTCTCGGACGAGCCGAGCATGCGGAACCAGTGCTGGTACGCCCCCTCCAGGAATGCCGGCGACCAGGTGTCGGCTCCGTCTCCAAGCGCCGCATTCAGCGGCGCGCAGTAATGCCGGACCACCAGTGCGCCGCCCACATCCTCGATGCTGGTCCAGCCCCAGTCCACATCGAGCCAGATCTGCGCGACGGCGCGCTCCAGCTCGGCAAGCGTCGCGCAGGCACCAGGATCGAAACGCTTGGCAAAACGCGTGCCAACGCGCCACATCACAGCGCGCAGGCCGGCCACGTCCATGGATTCGGATAGTTCTTCGGCGAGCGCCGACAGTACATCACGCCATTGCGACGAGCAATGCCGCTCAGTGAGATATTGCAGAATTGCTTGATTCACCCCGAGATCCTGTTTTAATGGCTTACAGTCAATATTCTTCTTATTGTTGGAGCGCCATTTTCTTACCAACCCGGCGATCTGAGCAAATGCTTTGCGCGCAACAATGGCTATGTTCCATCCTCGCAACATCCACAACGACGCCACCATGCTCCGATTCGCACAATTTCCCGCGCGGGTAGGCGCCACGGCCTTTCGCGGGCAGCCCAAGCCTGACAGTTTCCACGTCACACGGGAACCCACCCCCTTCTGAAGCGGGGAACACTTTACATTGCCATCCAAATGTCTCTACATTACCCCGTAACCTGCCGTTGCCGGTTAGCGAAGACCGCTCACAGTGCCATTCTTGCGCGATAAATTGCAGACCAGCGCATGCATTTTTGTCCCGACGGGAATAGAGCGCGGCTTAGGGCGGGAAACGATAGGACAGGCCCCGCTGCGCTAAAGCGCGTGGCTGGGGATCAGTCCGGCATGCCCTGCGCGCCAGGGCGGGCCGCAGCGACGAATGCATCAATCAGGCGCGCCCCGCGCCGTTCGCGCAAAAAATAGAGATACTCGCTCATTTCCTCGCTACTATCCTCAAAATCCAGCATTTTCAGGTGTGGATGGCTCGGCACCTCGTGACGGGCAATGACGGATACGCCGAGCCCGCGAATAACCGCCTCCCGGATCGATTCCCGGCTGCCGATTTCCATCGGCGTGGCAGGGACCACGCCCGCCCGCGCCAGCATCTGCTCGGTGACGATGCGCGTGGTCGACCCCGCCTCGCGCATCAGCAGCCGGCAACTGGCCAGCGCGGCGACCGGCACCCGAGCCTGCGCCGCCAGCGCATGGCTGCGATGCACCACCAGCACGAGCGGGTCCTCGCCCAGCAGCATGCGCTCGAGGCGGGGGTCGTCCACCTTCTGGGAGGACGAGGCCACGTCCACGCGATATTCCAGTAGGGCATCGAGCACTTCCTGCGAGTTGCCGGTCTCGACCGCCACATCAATAGCCGGGTAGCGCGCGCTGAAGCGGCCGATGATGTCGAGCACGTAATACGGCGCGGTGGCGCCAATGCGCAGGCTGCCCGTGCGCAGGTCTCCCGAGTGACGCAGGAAAAAGTCGATTTCCGTTTCCTGCTGGACCAGCGCTTCGACCTTGGGCAGCAACGCCAGCCCGGCATCCGACAGGGCCAGCCGGCGCCCGCCCCGATGGAACAGCTCGACGCCGTAGGCTTCCTCCAGCGCGCGGATCTGGGCGGTGATGGTCGGCTGCGACAGGCCGAGCCGCTTGGCGGCCTGGGTCACGCTGCCGATACGGGCGACCATGAAGAAGGACTTGAGCTGGGCAATGAGCATGCTGGAGACGCGTGGTGATAGCGCAGGTGAATCGGGTGTTTGCCCTCGGTGGACGCGCCCGGCGCCAGGGATGACGCCGTTGCAGCCGGGAGCGTATTCTAAGGCCCGGGGATCTGTTGCCACGCCGCTTTCGACCGAACAGGAGAACGCCATGCCCGAGCGCAAGCAGGACGCCACCCGGATCGAGACCGACAGCCTGGGCGACATACCGGTGCCAGCCCGGCACCTGTGGGGCGCGCAGACCGAGCGTTCGCGCCAGAACTTCCGCATCGGCTGTGAGACGATGCCGCCCGCACTGATCGAAGCGTTCGCCATCCTCAAGCTCTGCGCAGCGCGTGCCAACCGGGAACTGCACGTGCTCAAGCCGGAACTGGCCCACGCGATCGAGGCGGCAGCGCAGGAGATCATCGCCGGCAAGTGGCCCGGGGAGTTTCCGCTCTCGGTCTGGCAGACCGGCTCGGGCACGCAGACCAATATGAACCTGAACGAGGTGATTGCCAACCGCGCGATCCAGTTGCTGGGCGGCGAGCCGGGCGCGAAGCAGCCGGTGCATCCCAACGATCACGTCAACGCCAGCCAGTCTTCAAACGACAGTTTTCCCACGGCGATGCACATCGCCGCCACCCGGGCGATCCAGCTGCAACTGCTGCCCGCGCTGGAGACCTTGCAGCAGGCGCTCGGGCGTAAGGTGGACGCGTTCAGCGATATCGTCAAGGTGGGCCGCACGCACTTGCAGGACGCCGTGCCGCTGACGCTCGGCCAGGAGTTCTCTGGTTACGAAGCCCAGGTCGGCGATGCCCAGTCGCGCCTGCGCCAGGCGATGCTGCGCGCCATGCCGGTGCCGCAGGGCGGCACCGCGGTGGGCACCGGGCTGAATGCGCCGCATGGTTTTGCCGCGGCCTTCGCGCGCGCGCTGTCGGACTACACGGGCCTGCCGTTCGAGCCCGCGCCGAACCGCTATGCGCTGCAAGCCTCGCATGATGCGCTGGCCGACCTGTCGGGCGCGCTCAATACCACGGCATCGTCCTTCCTGAAAATAGCGCGCGATTTCATGCTGCTCGGCTCCGGCCCGCGCGCGGGCCTTGCCGAACTGATCCTGCCGGCCAACGAGCCCGGCTCTTCGATCATGCCGGGCAAGGTCAATCCCACCCAGGCCGAGGCGCTGGCCATGGTGTGCTGCCGGGTGATCGGCAACCACACCACCGTCACGCTGGCCAATAGCCTCGGCACGCTTGAGCTCAACGCGTACAAACCCGTGATTATCTATAGCCTGCTGCAATCGGTCACGTTGCTTGCCGATGCCGCCGCGAGCTTTGCCGAACGCATGGTGGAAGGGGTACAGGCGGATCGCGAGCGCATCGCCGAATTGCTCGGGCGCTCGCTGATATCCGTGACCGCGCTCAACCCGCACATCGGCTACGACCGCGCCGCCGAAATAGCCAAGCTGGCGGTCGCGCGAGGGCTGCCGCTGCGCGAGGCGGCGCTCGCCTCGGGACATGTCACGGCGGCCCAGTTCGATGCATGGATCGACCTGAAGGGAATGACCAGGGAAATTTGAGGCGCCGCTTAGCGCTGGCCCATCTCGCACACGGCGCAGACGGTCACGGCCGCACCACAGGTGAAGACCAGCATGACCAGCACCATCAAGGCGTCGACAAAGCTCATGCTGCCCGGTGCGATCGCGCTGACCAGCCGCCAGCAGATCCAGGCGATCCATCCCAGCGCCGCGATGGCACTGCAGACTGCCAGGGTTGCACAGGCACGGTGCGTCAGCCGGCGCCAGGAGGCTGCAGGAGCGGCAGCGCTTTCGTTATCGGATATGACAGTCTGCATCCGGATTCTCCTTAGCCAAGCCTTGCGGCCTTGGCAGAAAATGCCTGGGCCCGCATCGTATGCGCCTGAGAAGAGCCCCGCGCGGCGAGGCGCGCACGGGGCTATGAGGACGCATTGGGCCGCATTCGACGATCAGCTTGCGTGCCGCCCGAATGCCGCCCGGACTGAAGTATGGTTCGGCGAACGCCGGTTGGCTATCGGTGGCCGTCTGACAGGGCGCATGGGCCGGCCTTTGTTGCCAAAAAGCAAAAGCGTACCCGTTTCTGCGTACATTAAGACCCACCTGCAACGGCAAGAAAAGGACTCGCGCCTACTTGCCCGCAGCCTTCTGCCGATAGCGCGCCAGTTCGGCGCCTAGCCACGGTGCGCTCTCCACCGGCTGGGCCTGGCCGCACCTGACCAGGTAAGGCTTGCCGCTGACGCTGCTCTTGCTCGCGCCCAGTTCGATAAAGCTCTCGCTGGTGCTGATGGCCCCCTTGTCGGCCAGGTAGTCGTACTTCTTCTTGAGGTGGGCAGCCGCATCTGGCGCCGGATACCAGCTGCCATTGCGGTTGAACTGGCAATTCGAGCCTGCCAGGTAGGCAAAGAGATGGGTGACCTCGGCCTGCGTGGCAGCGGGCGGTGGCGCTGCGGCGGCGGGGGCCATGGGGACCGCCAGCGCAGTGGCTAGCAGCAGGGCGGACAGGAAGGCAGGCTTCATTTTCACGGAGTCGATAAGTCGCATCCGCTGCATTAGAGCGGCATTCCCGCTCCAGTTCAAGGCCTGAGGAGCGGCCAGAGCGCCCGCCGCGCGGGCGGAACCAACCGTCCGCGCGGCAAAGCGTACCCGTTTCTGCGTAGCAATCCGGTGCGTCAGCCGATCGCGCCACCGCCATCGAGCAACACCGTCGAACCCGTGGCAAAGCCCGTCCCGGCCAGGTAAAGGATGGCTTGCGCCACGTCTTCGGGCTGGCCAATGCGCTGCGCGGGGAGCCGCGCGGCCACGTTTTCGAACATGGCCGCACGCGCGGCGCCGTCGAGCTTGTCCCACAGTGGCGTGGCGATCAGGCCCGGGGACACGGTATTGACGCGCACCGGCGACAGTTCCAGCGCCAGGCCGCGGCCGAGCGCGTCCAGCGCGGCATTGATGGCGCCCTGCAGCACGGATGCCTTGCTCGGCCGCACGCCCAGGAAGCCCGAAACCAGTGTCAGCGAGCCATGCGCGCTGATTGGCACCAGGCGCGCCACGCGATAGGCGCCCCAGAACTTGCTGTTCATCGCGGCGTAAGCATCGGCCAACGGCAACTGGCGCACCGGGCCGGTGGGCGTCTGCGCGGCGGAGATCACAACGTGGTCCCACGGGGTGGCGCCGTCCATGAACTGCGCCACGCTGGCATCGTCGGTGATATCGATCGTGGCGCCGCTGACCGTGCCGGCGCTGGCCAGCGTGCGCACAGCGGCATCGACTTTTTCCTGCGAGCGCGAGGCAATCGTGACGCTAGCGCCGCGCTCGGCAAAGGCAGCCGCGGTGGCCAGGCCGATGCCGGAACTGCCGCCAACCACCAGCACCCTGGCGTTCTTGAAATCGGGAAACATGGCAAGACTCCTTGAATTTCCTTCAATGGCCAATCCATGCGGCAGGAAGGAAGGCCGCATGCTTGCCAGCCATTATGGTCACGGCGCGCCGGCAGATCATCCACCCAGGATTGGAAGCACTCTTGGCAGGCATTTGATAATCGAGGGCGCGCCGGAGCACGCCAGCAAGCCCGGCGCGCCGCCGCTACAATGCTGCGGTGCAGCTTAGGCCCCGTCCCGGGACTGCTCACCTTCCTCCCAGCCGTCGCCAACGGCCCCGAAACAATCTCCTGCCCATCATGAAGCCGCTCCTGCTCGTCCTCAGCCACGTCAGCGCACAGCATCTGTCCTGGATTGCCGAACAATACGAGGTGCGCTACGCGCCCGACAGCGCGGCCCGTGCCGCGCAGGTCCAAGAGGCCGGCGCCCGCGTGCGCGCGGTGCTGACGATCGGCACGGTCGGCCTCACCGCTGCGGAGATCGACGCTATGCCCGCCCTGGAGCTGGTGTGCGCGCTGGGCGCGGGGTACGAGAACATTGCCGTGGCCCATGCCCGCGCGCGCGGCATCGTCGTGGCCAACGGTGCCGGCACCAACGACAGCTGCGTGGCGGACCACGCCATGGCTTTGCTGCTAGCCACCGTGCGCGCCATCCCGGTGCTGGACCAGGCCACGCGCGCCGGCAAATGGCGCACCGCGCTGCCGATGCAGCCCAATGTGTCGGGCAAGCGCATGGGAATTCTCGGCCTCGGCACCATCGGCCGGCGCATTGCCCAGCGCGGCCTGGGCTTCGACCTGGAGGTGGGCTATCACAACCGGACCCGGCGCGACGACGCGCCGTATCGCTATTTCGACAGCCTCGGCGCGCTGGCCGAATGGGCCGACTACCTGATCATCGCCACGCCCGGCGGCGCCGACACCCGCCACCTGGTCGACGCCAAGGTGCTGGCCCAGTTGGGCCCGGGCGGCTTCGTGGTCAATATCGCGCGCGGCAGCGTGCTCGACACCGCGGCGCTGGCGGACGCCCTGCGCGCCGGCAAGCTCGGTGGCGCGGGGCTTGACGTATACGAGACCGAGCCCGAGCCGCCCGCCGAGCTGTTCGACTGTCCCAATGTGGTGCTGACCCCGCACGTGGCAGGCAGGTCGCCAGAAGCCATCGATGCTTCGGTGCGGCAGTTCCAGGAAAACAGCCGGCTGCATTTTGCCGGCGAGCCTGTACTCACACCGGTAGGCTGACAAAAGGCCCCGCCGCGCGCTCACGCGGCGGGAAACACCACCCGCACGCGCAGCCCGGGCGCGGCGTCTTCCAGCGAGACCTGCGCGCCGTGCGATTGCGCGATCTCCGCCACGATGGCCAGCCCCAGCCCGCTGCCCCCGGTGGGCGCTTCCGGCACCCGGTAGAAGCGGTCAAACACACGCGCGCGCTCGGCGGCGGGAATTCCCGGGCCGTCATCCTGCACGATCAGTTCCGCGCTCTGCGTACCCGATTCTCCTCCGCCCGGCATGGCCCGCCCCCGGCCAACCAGCACATCGACCCTGCCGCCGGCCGGCACATAGCGCAGCGCATTGTCAACCAGGTTGGTCAACAGGATGCGCAGCGCATCGAGGTCGCCGCGCACCATGACCGGGCCGGCGGCAGCGTCGAGCCCCAGGTCGATGTGGCGGTCGAGCGCGGCCTGGGTCATCTCCGCCACCACGCTTTGCGCCAGCGCGCGCAGGTCCACCGGCTCATGCGGAGGCGCTGCCGCCGCGCCGGGCTCCTGGCGCGCCAGCGTGAGCAGCTGGGCCACCATGTGCGTGAGCCGCTCCAGCCCCTGGCGCAGCTTGGCCACGGCCTCCTGCCGCTCCTCGGCCGTATCGGCACGCTCCACCAGCTGGGCCTGCAACTGCAGCGCGGCCAGCGGCGTGCGCAGCGCGTGCGCGGCGTCAGCCACGAAGGCGCGCTGGGTATCGATGGCGTGGGACAGCCGCGCCAGCAGCTGGTTGAGCGCCTCGGTCAACGGCGCGATCTCGTCCGGCATACTGCTGACCGCCAGCGGGGCCAGGGCGTTGGCGTCACGCTGGCGCACCCCGGCGGCGATCTCGCGCAAGGGCCGCAGGCCGCGTCCCACGGCCACCCACACCAGCCAGCCGATCAGCGGCAGCAGCAACAGCAGGGGCGCCACCGTGCGCAGCGCCATACGCGCGGCAACCTCGCTGCGCGCCGACATCGGCTGGGCAATCTGCACCACGCCGAGCCCGAGCTGCACGCTGTAGATCCGCCATTCGCCCTGCGCGGTCTTGACGTTGGAAAATCCCAGCTCGGCACGCGGCGGCAACGCCGGATGCGCGTGCGACAGATACAGGCTGCGGCCGGAGCCATCCCAGATATGGATCACGACGTCTTCATCGGCATGGAACAGGCTGTCGCTAGGCGAGCCCGGCGCGCCGGGCGACTGCTGCGCAACGAACGGCGGCATCACCGGATCGGCGAACTGGCTGGGCAGCGCGGCGGCCACCTGCTTCATCTGGTAGTCGAACAGTGCGTTGGCTTCCTGCCGGGCCTGCCCGTAGATCAGCGCGGTGGCAATGGCGATGCCGGCCAGCAGGCCCAGGGCAAGCCACCACAGCAGGGTTCTCTGGATGGAACGCATCAGCCCGCGCTCCCGGCTTCGAGCTTGGGCACCACATAGCCCACGCCGCGGATATTGCGGATCAGCCCCGCGCCGAATTTCTTGCGCAGCGCGTGGATGTAGACCTCCACCGTGTTGCTGCCGACTTCATCGCCCCAGCCGTACAAGCGCTCCTCCAGCTGTGCCACCGACCACACCTTGCCGGGCCGCGCCAGCAGCGCCGAGAGCAGGCCGAACTCGCGCGCGGACAGGCGCACCGCCTCGCCGTCAAGAGTGGCCTCGCGGGTCACGGGATTGATTACGATGCCGCCATAGCGCAGCAGCGGCTCCGCCCGGCCTTCGGCGCGGCGCACCAGCGCGTGCATGCGCGCGGCCAGTTCCTGCAGGTCGAAGGGCTTGACGAGGTAGTCGTCAGCGCCGGCGTTCAGTCCCGCCACGCGATCGGCCACGGCGTCGCGCGCGGTCAGGATCAGCACCGGCGTATTCACGCCGCGCGCGCGCAGCGCGGCGAGCACCTCCAGCCCGGAGCGGCGCGGCAGGCCCAGGTCGAGCAGGATCAGCGCATAGCAGGCCTCGCCATCGGGGCCACCCGACTGGGTGGCCGCGGCCAGGCCGGCCTCGCCGTCCTGCACCCAGTCCACCGCGAAGCCTTCCTGGCGCAATGCCAGCTTCACGCTATCGCCGATCATGGCGTCGTCTTCCACCAGCAACACTCGCATGGTCAGGTCCGGATCAGGCAGGGTTAGGTTGGTTGGCCGGGTTGGCTCGGCTGGCGCCATCGCCATCGCCATCGGCGCCGTGCGTGATCGCTTCGTCCAGCGCCTGCGCTAGTCCGGGCAGCGCCGGGTACTGCGCGTTGATCACGTAAACCGGCAGGCTTTCCAGGTACGCGCTCATCCGCCCCTTGGCGGTAAAGCGCGCGTTGAACGCGGAGTTGCGCAGCGCGGGCACGAAGCGCGGCACGATGCCGCCACCCAGGTAAACGCCGCCACGCGCACCCAGTACCAGCGCAATATCAGCTGCCACGGAACCCAGCAAACCGCAAAACACGGCAAGCGCGCGCTCGCAGAGCGGGTCGTGCCGGTGAATCGCGCCTTCGGTTACCTCTGCCGGCTCGAGCTGGCGCGCCAGGGGCGTACCCGTTTCTGCGTGCAACGCGGCATGCGTCAGCGACAGCCCCATGCCCGACAAAAGACGCTCGGCGGAGACACGGCCAAAGGCCTGGCGGGCCGCGCGCCACGCGGTCCATTCGTCTTCGGTCTCCGGCATCAGCTCGATATGGCCGCCCTCGCCGGCCAGCGCCACAGCCGGCCCGGCGCGCGCGGGCACCAGCCCGGACACGCCCAGCCCGGTGCCCGGCCCCACCAGCGCGAGCGGCGCGCCGGCCACGGCCACGCCCTGGCGCAGCGGCGTCAGGTCCTGCGCGCCAAGGTGTGGCAAGCCCAGCGCCAACGCGGTGAAATCGTTGATGGCCAGCAGCAGGTCCAGGCCCAGCGAGCGCTGCATCTGCGAGATGGAAAACGCCCAGGCGTGATTGGTCAGCTTGACGCGATCGCCGGTCACCGGGTTGGCGAGGCCAACGGCCGCGTGGCGCGGCCTGGCAATGCCAGCCGGCAAGCCGCCGAGGTAGTGCTGCATGGCAGCCTCGAGCGAGGGGAAATCGGCCACTTTAAGCGCGGTCACCGGGCCGATGCGCTGCGGCGCGGTCTCCAGCGCAAAGCGCACATTGGTACCGCCGACATCGCCCAGCAGGCGTGGAAAGCTCTGCATGGCGTCAGGCCGAGAAGACATCGGTGCCATGCCGGTGCCGGCTCAGCACCAGGCTGATGGGCAACGCCGGGGTAGGTCCCTTGCTGGCGCGCGCGAACACGGCCGTCTTGACGGGCCCCGCGAACGACAGGAAGACGCGCTCGGCAGCCAGCAGCGCCGCCAGGTTCAGCGTGATGCGCGCGTGCGGCGCCTCGCGCGGATGCGTGACCATATAGCCCGGCTGCGGCTCGGCAAGGGCCTGCTCCAACTCGGGCGCCTCGGGAAACAGCGAAGCGGTGTGGCCATCCTCGCCCATGCCCAGCACGATCACGTCGGGCTGGCGCCAGGCCGCGTTCAGCCGTGCCACCGCGCTGGCGGGGTCGGCCACTTCGGCGGCGTCGGCCACCAGCGGCACGAAGGCCGCCTTGCCAGCCGCCTCGCGCAGCAGGTGGCGGCGCACCAGCGCGCCGTTGCTGTCGTCATGGTCGGGCGGCACCACGCGCTCGTCGACGAGCGTGATGGTGACCGCGTCCCAGCGGATGGTGCGATGGCGCAGGCGCTCGAACATCGCCACTGGCGAGCGGCCGCCGGACACCGCCAGCACCGCCCAGCCGTTCACGCCGATGGCGATCTCCAGCGCGTGGGCTACCGAGATCGCCATCGCTTCGGCGAGGTCCGCCTCGGAGGTGTGTTCGTAGCGTCGCATGGGCAGTGTCTCCTGTTCGAATGAGGGTCTATCAATGATCAGCGGGCGCGGCTCACACCTCTTCGTGCCAGAGCGAGCCGTCGCGCGACATCAGCGCGGACGACGAGGCCGGACCCCATGTGCCGGCGGTATACGCCTTGGGCGGCATGGTGCTGCCGGCCCACGTATCGATGATGGGCTCGACCCAGCGCCACGCCTGCGCCTGCTCGTCGCGCCGCACGAACAGCCCGAGGCGGCCGCGAATGACATCGAGCAGCAAGCGCTCGTAGGCGCCTGCGCGGCGCACCTTGAAGGAGTTGGCGAAGTCCAGGTCGAGCGAGGTGCCCGTGAGCGCCACCGTATCGCCGGGCTGCTTGACCAGGAAATACAGGCGGATGCTTTCCTCCGGTTGCAGCCGGATCACCAGCCGGTTCTGCGGCGACAAGGTCAGCGGGCGCGGGAAGATGGCGTGCGGCACATCGCGGAAGTGGATGACGATCTCCGCCACGCGCGACTGCATGCGCTTGCCGGTGCGCAGGTAGAACGGCACGCCGGACCAGCGCCAGTTGGCGATCTCGGCCTTGATGGCGACAAAGGTCTCGGTATGGCTGTCGGGCGCGATGCCCTTCTCGTCGAGGTAGCCCACCACCGGCTTGCCGCCCACGGCGCCGGCACGGTACTGCCCGCGCACGGTTTTCTCGGCCACGTCCTGCGGCGTGATGGGCTTGAGCGCCTTGAGGATCTTGATCTTTTCGTCGCGGATCGCATCCTCGGACAGGCTGGTGGGCGGCTCCATCGCCACCATGCACAGCAGTTGCAGCAGGTGGTTCTGCACCATGTCGCGCAGCGCGCCGGTGTTGTCGTAGAACTCGCCGCGCGTTTCCACGCCAAGCTCCTCGGCGATCGTGATCTGCACGTCCTGCACCCATTCGCGGCGCCACAGCGGCTCGAACAGCGCGTTGCCGAAGCGGATCGCCATCAGGTTCTGCACCGACTCCTTGCCCAGGTAATGGTCGATCCGGTAGATCTGGTCTTCGGCGAAGTACTGCGCCACGGCCGAGTTGATCGCGTCGGAGGAATGCAGGTCGTGCCCGAGCGGCTTCTCCAGGACGATGCGGACATTGGGATGATTGAGCCCGGTGCGCGCAAGCTGCTCGCAGATGGGGACAAAGATATGCGGCCCGGTGGCGAGATAGCACACCACCACCTCTGGCGAGCGCTGCAGCACCTTGGCCGCCAGCGCGTCGAAGTGCTCGGGCACGCGGGCGTCGGCCTGCACGTAGCTGATGCGCGCAAGGAAGGTGGCCCAGGCTTCGGGCGGTGCGTGCTCAAGACCCGGCCGCACGCTCTGCTCCAGCGAACCGATATAGTCTTCGGTGGAAAGGGGATGGCTGCCGGTGGCAAGAATGCGGGCGTTGGGATGAAGCAAACCCGCGCGGTGTGCATCGAACAGCGCCGGCAGCAGCTTGCGCCGCGCCAGGTCCCCGGTGCCGCCGAACAGCACCATGTCGAAATCGGGCATGCTCACCCTGTACTCCTTGTCTTGGCCAACGTGAGTGCGGCGCAAGAGCCCGGCGGGGCCTGCGGGGTTCCAGGAACACCAGTGCGCGTCACTTTACTGAGTGCCGCGGTGCGCCGCATAAGTTCCGGCCAGTTTAGTTGAGTCGCTGCCGCTTGGCGAGGCGTGCAACGCTCGGCGCGGCACCGGAGGTTTGCCGCCTGCGCGCGCTAGCCGAGCAGCAGCTCCACCCACAGGCCGCGAGCCTGGAGCTGGTAGGCGCGCGTGGCGTCGATCAGGGCGCGGCGGGGCGCCGGGTCCATGATGGCCTCGGGCAGCAGCGGATCGCGCACGATGGCGCGGATGATGGCGCGGCCCACCAGCATGGCCTCGCGCGCGCCGGCATCCGGCGCCATGCGCGCCAGGTTGGCCTGGCTGCGCTCAAGTTGCGCCAGTGCGCGGCGGTACGCGGATTGCAGCGCCGGCACATCCCACAACTGGACCATGCGCGCGGCGGCATCGGCATCGAACTCGCGGCCCACAAAGAGCAGGCTGGCGCTGGCCATCCCGAGCCGGGACAGCGCGGCACGCATGGCCGGGGCGCCGCCCGCGAGATTGTCCGGGCGCACGTTGATGCCAGCGGCCAGCACCCGAAAGCCGGACAACGACAGCGCGCGTGCGTGGTGGCGCCAGGCGGTCTTCTCGCTGCGCGCCACGGCGGCGTCATGCACCACCAGCCAGTCGCCGGCCCAGTGCCCCAGCCGGCTCTCTTTTTCGAACCAGTGCTCGACCTCGTCGTAGACCGGGTTGCCTTCCGGCAGCACCGCGTAGCAGCCACGCTCCGTCTTGACGATGCGCCCCTGGCGCTGCAGGCGCGTCAGCGCCACCCGCACGCTGGGCGTGCCGATGCCCATCACCTCGGCGCCGCGCGCCAGCGCCTGCACCGGCAGGGTACGCTCCGGATGACCGTAGAGCAGGTCCAGGACCAGGTCGGTCGCCGAGGGCTCGCGGATCTCTATTTCATGCATGGGTCGAAAGCGGGAGCAACGTGGGCGGCAAAGGATGCTGCGAAGGGTAAACCTGAAATATTTCTTCCATTGACATAAATATATCATTCGATGAAATATTTATGCATGTGGAAAAACACCTAGAAAGTACCCGATCAAGTACCCGATTCGTGCAATTCACCCCTGCCAGGCGCAGGCACCGAGGATACGAGCATGGATAGTAAGCCTAGTCAGCCCAACCATTATGTCAGGACCGAAACGTCCGGCCCGGTCCTCACCATCATTCTGGACCGCGCCGACAAGCGCAACGCCGTGGATGGCCCGATGGCGCTGGCGCTGCGCGAGGCATTTGCCGGGTTCGAATCCGACCCGGCGCTGCGCGTGGCCGTGCTATGGGGCGCGGGCGGGCATTTCTGCGGCGGCGCCGACCTGTCGGCGGTAAGCGACCCGGCGCGCCGTCACGAGCTGGATCCGCAAGGCGGTGGCGCGGGCCCGATGGGCCCGAGCCGGATGGCGCTTTCCAAGCCGCTGGTAGCCGCGGTCAGCGGCTATGCGGTAGCCGGCGGGCTGGAGCTGGCGCTGTTGGCGGACCTGCGCGTGGCGGAGCGCGATGCCGTCTTTGGCGTGTTCTGCCGGCGCTGGGGCGTACCGCTGATCGACGGCGGCACGGTGCGCTTGCCGCGCATCGTTGGCATGGGCCGCGCGCTCGACATGATCCTGAGCGGCCGCCCGGTGCCCGGGGAGGAAGCGCTCGCCATGGGGCTGGCCAACCGCGTGGTCGAGCCCGGCCAGGCCCGCGCCGCGGCCGAGGCGCTGGCGCACGAGCTGGCCGCCTTCCCGCAACGCTGCATGCTGGCGGACCGGGCCTCCGCCTACGGGCAATGGGACCTGCCGCTGGCCGACGCACTGCGGGCCGAAGGGACCAACGGCACGCCGATCGTGTTCGAGGAGGGCATCCAGGGGGCCGCCCGCTTTGTCGGGGGTGCCGGCCGGCACGGCAATTTCTCCGGCTAGGCGGGCATCGGGAACAGGGGCGGCGACGGGGCAAACACGCCCCGGCTCGGCAAAGCGTACCCGTTTCTGCGTAGCCAGGGCGGGATGCAATGGCAGTGGAATCGTAGAACGCAATCCGCAAGACGCTCAGGGTATCAAGCCCGCGCCGCGTGCCTGCCTGGCGCTGCACTGGCCAAGGACTGGGATAGGACACGCACGGGAGGCCTCTCGCGGGTGCAGCAAGCGCCAACCCACCCGCTCTTGTATGCTACGGCTATTGCCGCCGAACAAGCCTGACCGCGCCATGAGCCACAAATCCCGCAGCCTCCTGCAGTCGATCTTCAGTCACCCGCTCAGCAACAACATCCACTGGCGCGAGGTGGAGTCGCTGCTGCAGCAACTCGGCGCGAAGGTGGAGCCGATCCAGGGCGCCCGCTTCAGGGTGGTGCTCAACGAGTACGAGTTCTACCTTCATCACCCACATCACGGCAATGTCTGCGCCAAGCAGGAGATCAAGCACCTGCGCGATTGCCTGGTCGCCGCCGGCGTCACCCCTCCCGACGGCGACGACAAGCCGAAGTGACACGGCGCTTGCCCGGCCAGGCGCCGCGGCGAACCCCGGCACGGCCATCCTCACCGGCCGCCAAGGCCAACCATTGCCCCAGCCCATCCATTCCTACGGATTTCCATGACCAATCTTTCCGCCTTCCTCGTTACCAATAAATGGCCCGCCTTGCGCCCGGAGCGGATCCAGCTCTACTCGCTGCCCACGCCCAATGGCGTCAAGGTCTCGATCATGCTCGAGGAAACCGGCCTGCCCTACGAGCCGCACCTGGTGCGCTTCGACACCAATGACCAGTACACACCGGAATTCCTGTCGATCAGCCCCAACAACAAGATTCCCGCCATCCTCGACCCGAACGGCCCTGGCGACCAGCCGCTGGCCCTGTTCGAGTCCGGCGCGATCCTGCTCTACCTTGCCGACAAGAGCGGCAAGTTCATCCCGCAAGATCCCGCCGGCCGCTACGAGACCATCCAGTGGCTGATGTTCCAGATGGGGGGGATTGGGCCGATGTTCGGGCAACTGGGATTCTTCAACAAGTTCGCCGGCAAGGAATACGAGGACAAGCGCCCGCGCGACCGCTACGTCGCGGAAGCCAAGCGGCTGCTGGCCGTGCTCAACGGACGCCTCGCGGACCGTGCCTGGATCATGGGTGACACTTACACCATTGCCGACATTGCGACCTTCCCCTGGGTGCGCAACCTGATCGGGTTCTACGAGGCTGGCGAGCTGGTCGGCATCCAGGACTTCCCCCACGTCACGCGCGCGCTCGAGGCCTTCCTGGCGCGTCCCGCGGTGGCAAAGGGCCTGGATATCCCGAAGCGCGTCTAGACCAACCCGGAGCCACACCAGTGCCGCTGATTCAGCTTGACGACCTTGCCGCCGCGCTGCCCAGCGCATGGAAGTCCACGGTCTTGGGCCAGGTCGGCCCCGCCCGCATCAAGGTGCTGCGCATGGATGAACAAGCGTATGAAGCCGAGACGCATGACTACAACGAAGGCCTGCTCGTGGTGAGCGGACAGCTTATGTTGCAAGTGCAAGGCGAAGCCGGCACGGTTGTCGTCGAGCCCGGGCAGATGTACCTCGCCCTTGCCGGCATCCCACATGCCGTGCTGCCCGGCAGCCACGGCACGCTGGTGATCGTCGACGTCTGAGCAAGGGGCGGACGCCCACGCGGCGCCCGCCCGATTGCAGCTGCCGTCAGGCTCAGCCAGCCATCTCCACTACCGCCGCGGCTGGTGCCGCGGCATAGTGATCGAACTGCATGGCAAAGCTGGCTCGGCCCGAACTCAGCGCGCGCAGGCTGCCGATATAGCCGAACAGGCTGGCCAGCGGCACATGCGCCTGCACCACCGTGGTATTGCCGCCACCGCGTTGCGATTGCCCGCGCACCATGCCACGGCGCCGGTGGATATCGCCGATGACGTCGCCCACATGGTCGGCGGGCGTCACCACTTCCACACTCATCACCGGTTCCAGCACCACGGGCGCAGCCTGCCGCGCGGCTTCGCGGAAGGCGGACGCGGCCGCGGTCTCAAAGGCCTGGGCCGAGGAGTCGCGCTCGTGATAACTGCCGTCCAGCAAGATGGCCTGGAAATCCACCACCGGATAGCCCGCGAGCACGCCCTGCGCGGCCGCGCGCCGGATGCCGGCCTCCACCGCCGGCACGAACTCGCGCGGCACCGCGCCACCGCTGATGCGGCTCTCGAACCGGACACCCTCGCCGCGCGCCAGCGGCTCGAAGCGCAGCACCACTTCCGCGTACTGGCCCGGGCCACCGCTTTGCTTGCGATGCAGGTAGCGCGCATCGGCGGCACGGGTCAGCGTTTCGCGATACGCCACCTGCGGGCGGCCTACCGTGACCTCCACATGAAAGCGCGTGCGCAGCTTCTCCAGCGTGACCTCCAGCTGCAGCTCGCCCATGCCGGACAGCAACGTCTGCCCGCTCTCCGGATCCTGGCGCAGGCGCAGGCTCGGATCTTCCTGCACCAACACTTGCAGCCCGCGCGACAAGCCGGCCTGGTCGGACTGGCTCTTCGGCTCGATGGCCACGTCGATCACCGGCTCGGGCGTGTCAATCGCCTCCAGCACCATGGGGTGCGCGGGATCCGTCAGCGTGTCGCCGGTGATGGTGGCCTTGAGGCCCGCTATCGCCACGATGTCGCCGGCTACGGCAACCGCCAGCTCCTGCTTGCGGTCCGCGTGCATCTCGTACAGCCTTGCCACCCGCTCGCGCTTGCCGCTGCCCGCGTTGAGCACGGTGTCGCCGGCAGCAAGCCGCCCGCGATACACGCGCACGAACGTCAGCGTGCCGTGCGCGTCGTGCACGACCTTGAAGGCGAGCGCCACCAGCGGCTGGTCAGCGTCCGCGCTCACTGCATGACGGCCCGCCTCGCCAGGTTCTGGCAGGTACGCCGTCACCGCATCGAGCAGAGGCTCCACGCCCTTGTTCTTGAAGGCGGAACCCGCCAGCACGGGCACCACGGCGCCGCTGATGGTCGCGCGCCGGATGGCTGCGCGCAGGGCGTCACCGGTCGGCTCGCGGCCCGCCAGGTAGTCTTCCAGCAAGGCATCGTCCTGTTCGGCCAGCGTTTCCAGCAAACGCTGGCGCAATGCCGCGGCCTGCGCCGCCAGCGCCTGCGGCACGGCATCGGTCACGTAGCCAGTGCCGCCCGCGCCGCCTTGCCATAGCAGGGCTTGCATGGTGACGAGATCGACCACGCCGTGGAAATCGCCTTCGCGGCCGATCGGCAACTGCAGCACGAGCGGCACCACGCCGAGGCGTTCTTCGATCATGCCGGCCACGCGCAGGAAGTCCGCGCCGGTGCGATCCAGCTTGTTGATGAACGCGAGGCGCGGCACGTGGTAGTGGTCCGCCAGGCGCCAGTTGGTCTCCGTCTGCGGCTCCACGCCGGCCACGCCGTCGAACACCACCACCGCGCCGTCGAGCACGCGCAGCGAGCGGTTCACCTCGATGTTGAAATCGATGTGACCCGGGGTATCGATCAGGTTGATCTGGTGCCCGCGCCAGTACACGGTGGTGGCCGCGCTGTTGATGGTGATGCCGCGCGCCTGCTCCTGTGGATCGAAATCCATGGTGGCGGCGCCGTCATGCACCTCGCCCAGCCGGTGGCTGGCACCGGTGTAGAACAGGATGCGTTCCGACGTGGTGGTCTTGCCCGCGTCCACGTGGGCAATGATGCCGATGTTCCTGAGTTTCCTGCTTTCCTTCCTGCTTTCGTTTCTGCTTTCCATGATGGGCTGCCTGAATGCAAACACCCTGGCGGGTGCGTGCCTGCCAGGGTGTTTGTGGTCCCTGGGAGGCGATCTGCGAGGCCTCCCGGACTGCATGTGCAGCCAGGAGGCTATGGGATCGCTTGCGAGGCGGCGCCGGCATGCCGCATGCGGCACGCAATGGTCTCGGTGACTACGCCAGACGACGCCGTTACCGCACCAAGGGACGAGCGCAAGCCCCCGTTCCCTTGGCCGGTTTGAATCGTGGCAATCAACTTGTCGTAGGTACGCATGGCGTGTCAGATAGTGGCGAAAGAAAAAAACAAAACCCCGGCGGGCCTGCGGGCCGTCCGGGGTTGGCGATGATCGGTTTCGTCGTTCCCGGAACTGGCCTTGCAGCCTTCCGGGCGGGACGCTCGGAAGACTAGACGTGAATAGCCAGCAGCACGCGTTCACCGTAAGGTGCCGCGGCAAACACTGCGATGGCGGTGCGTTGCGCTGCTTGCTTCATGTCGTTTGAACTCCAGAGAATGCGGCGGAGTCTAGCACTTGTGGAGAAAACGTGCAGCGGCTCATACTGGCGCCAAGCGTGCACCTACCGCGCACCAACTGCTCACCAACCGTGCGCCGCCCCCCAATGTGCACTAGGCTGAAAAAGCACCCACGCAGGAGATCCCCATGCCAAGTCACCCAGTCCTGGAACGGGTCACCGCCCGCATCGTGGCACGCAGCGCCGCCACCCGCCAGACCTACATGGACCGCACCCGCGCCATGGCGGGACAGAAGGTGGAGCGTGCGCAGCTCTCGTGTACCAACCTGGCGCACGCCGTGGCGGCCATGCCGGAGCAGGCCAAGATCCGCCTGAAAGCGCAGGAGCGCCCCAACCTCGCCATCGTCTCGTCCTACAACGACATGCTGTCGGCGCACCAGCCCCTGGCGGCGTATCCGCAATGGCTCAAGGAAGCCGCGCTGGAGGCGGGCGGCACCGCGCAATTCGCCGGCGGCACACCCGCCATGTGCGATGGTGTGACGCAGGGCCAGGACGGCATGGATCTCTCGCTGTTCTCGCGCGACGTGATCGCGCTATCCACCGCGGTGGCGCTCTCGCATCAGATGTTCGACGGCGCGCTGTACCTCGGCGTGTGCGACAAGATCGTGCCGGGGCTGGTGATGGGCGCGCTGTCGTTCGGCCACCTGCCCGCCATCTTCGTGCCAGGCGGCCCCATGACCACCGGCATCGGCAACGAGGAAAAAGCCCGCGTGCGCCAGCGCTATGCCGAGGGCAAGCTCAGCCGCGCGGAGTTGCTGGAGGCGGAGAGCCAGTCGTATCACGGCCCGGGCACCTGCACCTTCTACGGCACCGCCAACTCCAACCAGATGCTCATGGAGATCATGGGCCTGCACCTGCCCGGCACTGCATTCGTCAATCCCAACACGCCGCTGCGCGAAGCCCTCACGCGCGAATCCGCGCGGCAGGCGCTACGCCTTGTACATGGCGGCGATCGCTATACGCCGGTGGCGGACGTGCTCGACGAGCGCGCCTTCGTCAATGGCATCGTCGGCCTGCTGGCCACCGGCGGCTCCACCAACCATACGTTGCACCTGGTGGCGATGGCGCGCACCGCGGGCATCGTGCTGGGCTGGGACGATTTTGCCGAGCTATCGGAAGTGGTACCGCTGCTGGCGCGCGTGTATCCGAACGGCAGCGCGGATGTGAACCAGTTCCAGGCCGCCGGCGGACTCGGGCTGGTGATTCGCGGCTTGCTGCAGCTTGGCCTGCTGCACGACGACGTAACCACCGTGGTCGGCAAGGGCCTGGCCGACTACACGCGCGAGCCGGTGCTGCGCGATGGCCAGCTCACCTGGATCGACGGGCCCGAAGCGCCGCTGGATGACACCATGGTGCGCGCCGCCGGCCAGCCTTTCGCGCCAGAAGGCGGCATCAAGCTGCTTGACGGCAATATCGGCCGCGCCGTGCTGAAGATCTCGGCGGTCAAGCCCGAGCACCACATCGTGCAAGCCCCGGCGATGGTGTTCCACACACAAGACGCGCTGATCGAAGCGTTCAAGCGCGGCGAGCTGGAGCGTGACTTTATCGCGGTGCTGCCATGGCAAGGGCCGGCCGCCTGCGGCATGCCGGAGCTGCACAAGCTCACACCCACGCTGACCGTGCTGCAGGACCGCGGCTTCCACGTGGCGCTGGTGACGGACGGACGCATGTCCGGCGCATCGGGCAAGGTGCCGGCCGCCATCCATGTGTGCCCTGAGGCATTGAGTGGTGGTGGCATCGCCCGCGTGCGCGATGGCGACCCGATGCGCGTGGACGCGCATGCGGGCGTGCTCACGGTGCTGGTGCCCGAAGAGGAATGGGCCGCGCGCTCAGTGACGCCGCCCGACCTCTCCGCCAACCGGCACGGCGTGGGGCGCGACCTGTTTGCCAATTTCCGCCGTCATGTGAGTACAGCGGAGGCAGGGGCCTGCTCGCTGTTTGCCGAGGAAGGCTGACGCGAGATAGCTTGTGCGCGGCTTAGAAGCTGTGGCTGATGCCGGCACCCCATCCGGTGCCGCCACCTGCGTAGCGACTGTGGCGATACGACACGGCGCCATACAGCGTGGTGCGCTTCGATAGCGCATAGTCCACGCCGCTGGTGACGTAGTCGGTCACGCCCGCCGTGCCATAGCCCTGGAAATCGCGCGCGCCAGAGAGCTTCAGCGTATAGGCGCCCACGCGCCAGTTGACGCCAAGCGTGGCGGCGCTGCGCCTGGCGCTGGCGTCGCCGAGGAAGGCATGGCTCGCGGTGCTTAGACGGGTCTGGCTGTACGAGGCCATCAGCCGCACCTTGGTGAACGCATAGGCCAGCCCCGCGAACCATGTGTTGTCATACGCCGAATTGCGCTCCGCCGTCAGCATGGCCGACCAGGGCCCGGCATCGTAGTTGAGCGAGGCCGCCAGCGGCCGCGTACGGTCGCGGTTGCCAGCGGCGTCCGGCGTTTCGTTCTTCTCCACGCCGGCAGATGCGTGTACGTGTATCCCACCCCATTTCGGCGAGTCGTAGAACACGCCGTTGTTCAGGCGCGAGTATTCGCCCGCGGGGCCATTGTGGTACGGATCGGTGCGATAGGACGGGTGGTACACGTACCACGCCACCGAACTCACGCGGTTGAAATTGCTCCAGCTGTCGTACTGCCAGTCGTATTGCCACATCGGCGTCAGCGCACGGCCAACGCGCAGATCGCCGTAGGGCGACTGGATGCCGATAGTGGATTCGCCCTGGAAATACGGCGTGGCGCCGCTGGCTTCGAGCCGGCCATCGCCCATGTCGAAGCGTGTTTGCAGGTTCAGGGTGGCGGCCCAGCCGGGGGCCAGGGTCTCGCTGCCGCGCAGGCCGATGAAGCTGCGCTGCATGGTGCCGAGCTGAGTGGGCTGGCCGGGCGCGGGACGGAAGATGCCGACGTCGGCAAACCCGTACAGCGTGAGGCTGCCCTGCGCGTGCGCAGTCGGTGCGGCGGGGGCGAGCACGGCGGCGCAGGCCAGCGCAGGCAGACACCGCGCGAGCCTTGCGCGCGGCGCACAAGGGAAGACGCCCATATTGGCGGGAGAGACTTTGCGCAAGCGGAGTGGCTTGCGCGCGATGGGGTTCAGTTCGAGCTTGTGTGCAGACTGCAAATCCAATTCCAGAGATTGAAGGCAAGCCGTGTTCCGCCGCGTGGCGCAACGAAACGCGGATACCGGTGAAGAACCCGAAGGGGCGAGAGAAATGGCGTGGCCAATGGCGGCGCAAGCGCTCGCCACCAGACAGGATCGCCGCCGGGGTGCTTGCGCACCGCTGCGGCGGGATCCGAAGAGGTGGGTTCGTCAGCTCAGGCGATGCATGGGACCCGGCGCGACGGGCGCGGCCGCTTGCGCGTCCTCGGACACGCGCCACTCCTGCACCGGCACGGCGATGGCGCAGCCGGCGGCTTCGAGCACCTGCTTGATGCGGTGGTAGAAAGCGAAGCGCACGTTCCAGTAATCCCCGGCGGCAACCCAGCAGCGCACGTTGAGCGTCACGCCCTGCGCAGCGTAGTTGATCACCATGGCCTCGGAGGCCGGGTCCGCCAGGATGCGCTCCTCGGCCGCAAGCATGGCGCGCAGCGCATCGAGCGCGGCCTGGATGTCGGCGCCAAAGGTAACGGTGACTTCGATGTCGAGCCGGCGGGTGGGATTCTCGCTGTAGTTGGTGATGGCGCTGCCCCAGATCTTGCCGTTGGGCACGCGCAGGCAAACCCCGTCGAAGGTGGTCAGCTCCGTCATGAACAAACCCGTCTCGCGCACCGTGCCGGCCACGCCCTGCGCATCGATGTACTGGCCTACGCGAAACGGCCGCAGCAGCACCAGCATGATGCCCGCGGCAATGTTCTGCAACGTGCCCTGCAACGCCAGTCCGATGGCCAGGCCGGCGGCGCCGAGCATGGCGATGATGCTGGCGGTCTGCACGCCAAATTGCGACAGCACCAGCACCACCGTGATCACGCGCACGATCCACTGCGTGACGCTGGCCAGCATCGGGCGCAAGGTGGCGTCCACGCGCGGGCGGTCAAACGCGCGCAGCACCGCAGCGCGGGCGCGCCCGGAGAGCCACCAGCCCAGGATCAGGATCAGCACGGCGGCGATGCAGTTCAGGCCTTGCTGCACCACCAGTTGCAGCAGGTAAGCCCACGCTGCTTCCAGCTTGTGGGGCTCGATGAAGTTCAGGTTCATGGATTCGGCTCCGGCGATCAGTGTGGAAAAGCTGGACATGCGCGGCTCAGGATGCATCGTCATCGCGGCGGCGGTACGCTGGTCCTCCGGCGTGCGGCAGCGGCGTTTCGGTGCACGCAAGGTGCACCGGCACGGACCAGCGTGTGCGCGCGTAGCCAAGCGTGGTCTTGAGGTAAAGCGGGTCGATCTTCAGGGTCTGCATGCGGGCGGGTTCATGGTTCGGTTCCAGAGATTTCAGAAAGAGGTTTGTTTGCTATGGAGCGTGAAGAGGTTGGTACGCACGAGCGTGGCATCAACCCGTGAACGGGAACAGCAGGTCAGTTTCGAAGCCGAAGGCGTAGGTGCGCAGGTCGGGCGTACCCGTTTCTGCGAGCAAGCCGGTGATCAGGCTGGCTTCCATGCAGCCCGACCGCAGCACGCTCGTCGGCACCTCCGCCACAGTGCGGCGATGCCCCGACCTGATGTCAGACGATTGCCTGCATTTGATTGAAATTGGCAATACTTTCAGGACAAATGACAGGGGATTTGGTTTCACCCCGACGCGCGGCGACAGCTGGGCGAATCGCCGCCAGCCCTGTGTGGGCAAGGGCTGGGCCCGAATGAAAAAAATTCGCCGGAGCGGGCTTGGACTTAGTTTTTAGGTGGGGAGATTCGTGCGGCCCCCTGCGCGGGAGCACGCAGAATTGGGTACGCTTTGGTGCGGAGGAGGTATTGCGCAGGAAAAACAGACGCTGCACCCGGCCGGTGCTCGGACCGGCCGGTTCGGACCTTATTTCAAGCCGTGACGGGGTGATCGTGCAAGCGGTCGCGCGAGGCTAGCGAGGGAAACAGACGCATCCACACCACCACCACCACCAGCGTGCCGATGCCGCCAAGCAGCACCGCGCCAACCGGCCCGAACAGCGCGGCCGTCACGCCGGACTCGAACTCGCCAAGCTGGTTGGACGCGCCGATAAAGACCGAGTTGACGGCGCCCACGCGCCCGCGCATATCGTCGGGCGTATCGAGCTGTACCAGCGTGGAGCGCACCACCACGCTGATCATGTCGGAGGCGCCAAGCACGACCAGCGCCGCCATCGACAGCGGCAGCCAGTGCGAGATGCCGAACACCATCGTCGCCATACCAAAGACAGCCACCGCGCCGAACATCACGCGACCCACGCGGCGGTTCATCGGATGGTGGGCGAGCCATAGCGCGGTCGCCAGCGCGCCGATGGCGGGCGACGAGCGCAGCAGGCCCAGGCCCCAGGGGCCGGTATGCAGGATGTCGCGCGCGTAGATGGGCAGCAGCGCGGTGGCGCCGCCCAGCAGCACGGCAAAGAGATCCAGCGAAATCGCGCCAAGCAGCACCGGCCGGCCGCGGATATACGAAAACCCCGCAAACAGCGTCGCGATGCTGACCGGCGTGGTCAGCCGCTGCGCGGCCTGGCGCAGCTTGAGCGCGGTGACCAGGCAGGCGGCCACGGCGAACAGCGTGGCACTGATGGCGTAGACCACGCCCGGGCCGGCCACGTAGGCGAAGCCACCCAGTGCGGGACCGATGATGATGGCCGTCTGTGTGGCGGAGCTGGACAGCGCCACCGCGCGCGGAAACATGCGTGGCGTGACCACGCTGGGCAGCAGCGCCTGCAGCGTCGGCGTCTCAAAGGCGCGGGTGGCACCGATCAGGGCCACGAACACGAAGATGTGATCGCGCGTGATCCAGCCCGACAGGCTCGCCACCGCCATCGACACCGCGATCAGCGCTTCCAGCGTCTGGCAGGTGCGCACGATCAGGCGCCGGTCAAAGCGATCGGCCACGTGGCCGGACATCAGCAACAGCATCACCGAAGGCAGGAACTGCACCAGCCCCACCATGCCAAGCATGAACGGGTCGCGGGTGAGGTCGTAGATCTGCCAGCCTACCGCTACCGTAAAGATCTGGTAGCCGATGGTGGTGCACAGGCGGGCAAACCAGAACAGCCGAAATGAAGGGTCGCGAAAGACTGAGTCCGGCTCGGGGGCCGGAACGGAAGCAGGGGTCGACATGGATGGCGGTGATGACGGGGCGGCGGGAGGGCAAAGCTGGGACGCATTCTATCCGAGGCCCGTGATGCATGCAGGCGTATGCATCACGTCCCACCTCACCCATGTATTTCCAATCGCACACGTTGCCGACCCGCAGCCGGCCGCTGCCCCGGCAGGCCAAGGTGCTTTCAGCGCCGAAAGCACCCTTAACGCCGTCACGGTGGTCAGCATCTGGCTGGAGGCCCGAAAAGCGACTAAGGCGACTACCGATGCGACAGCGACGCGCGCAAGCTCTGCGCCAGCGCCGCGGCGGCTGGCGCGGCGTCGCGGCGCGACAGCAGCAGCACGCGCGTATCACAACGCATATCACCGCCGGCATCGGCCAGCGGTACGCACCGCACGCCCGGCGGTGCCAGGCGACTGAGCGAAGCCGGCACCAAGGCCACGCCAAACCCTGCCTCCACCAGCGCCAGCTGCGACAGCTTGCGCGAGATCGCCGCCGCCGCGCGCGGATAGAAGCCGCGCTCCAGGCAGCACTGCGCCACGCGATGGCTCAGGCCGCCCCGGTCCGGATGCGGCAGCGACACGAAGGGCTCTTCCCGCAACCTATCCAGCGCCACGGTCTCCTCGCGCGCGAGCGGATGCGCGCTGCTTACCGCCAGCACAAGGCGCTCTTCATAGAGCGGGTCCACCTCGACGCCGGGAAGCCGGCGCAGCAGCGGCTCGCGCGCCAGGCCCAGGTCGGCGCGGCCCTCCTCGATCTCCATCGCCTGCTGCTCACTGGATGCCTGCGAGATCTCGAAACGTATCCCGGGGTGCTTGGCCTGGTACTCGCGCAAGACCGCCGTGCAGGCCGGCGTCAGCGGCACCGAGCTGGAATGCAGCAGGCGCACCGTGCCTTGCTCGCCGCGCTCGACCTGACGCGCCTGCGCCGAGGCCTCGGTCAGCTCGGCCAGGATGCGGCGTGCCGCCTCAAGGAAAGCGCGGCCGGCCGGCGTGGTCTCTACATGGCGCGGCTTGCGCACCAGCAGCACCACCTGCAGCATGCCCTCCATCTCCTTGATCTGCCGGCTCAGCGCCGACTGCGCGATAAAGAGGCGCTCCGCGGCCAGGCTGAAGCTGCCGGCATCGACGATTTCAACGAAGTAGCGCAACTGCTTGAGGGACGGACTCATTGAATGGGCGGGCTCATGGGACGCACGGGCTGACATCGGCCTGAGATTGTGCGCGCAAGTGTGCCATGGCGCGCGCGCCGCGCCCAGCGCGCTGCCATGCCGCTTTGCGATGGATCGCGGGGCGCTTTGATATTGGTCCGCGCACGCGGGCGTCCCTATGCTGTGGGGCACGCAACCCTGACGCCAATGCCCGTGGACCTGACCGCACTGACCGCCCTTCTGCCCGATGTTTCCCTGTCCGCCTACCTCGCCATGTGCGTGGCGATCGCCGGCGCCTATGTGATCTTCGGCATGGCGGGCTTCGGCACCGCGCTGGTGGCCGGGCCGCTGCTGGCCTACCTGATGCCAGTGAGCCAGATCGTTGCGCTGCTGGCGCTGATGGACTGCACAGCCGCAGCCTTTGCCCTGCTGCGCGATGGCCGCGCCGCCGACCGCGCCGAGCTTGGGCGGCTGCTGCCCTGCATGCTGGCCGGCAGCCTGGTGGGCGCCGCACTGCTGCTCAAGCTGCAGTCGGACCTGCTGCCGCTGCTGCTTGGCGTGT
The DNA here is from genome assembly GCF_008801925.2 of Cupriavidus basilensis. Lineage (NCBI taxonomy): Bacteria > Pseudomonadati > Pseudomonadota > Betaproteobacteria > Burkholderiales > Burkholderiaceae > Cupriavidus > Cupriavidus basilensis. The sequence goes on from NZ_CP062804.1 coordinate 3,288,882, forward strand.
TCGCCATGGGGTATGCGATCTGGTCGCTTGCCGGCAAGCGACCCAACGGCTTCACGCCACGCGCGGCGCTGCCCTTTGGCCTGGGCGGCGGCATGTGCTCTGCCATGTTCGGCAGCGGCGGCTTTCTCTATGCGATCTACCTGTCGGGCCGACTAGGCAAGGACGCCATGCGCATGACGCAGTCCACGCTGATCGGCGTGAGTACGCTGACGCGGCTGGTGCTATTTGCCCTGGCGGGAGTCTATGCGGGTGCGGCCATCATCAAGCTGGCCCTGCTGCTGGCGCCAGCGATGGCGCTGGGCCTGTGGGCCGGGCGCAGGATCACGCTGCGCTTGTCGCGCGAGCAGTTCCTGCGCATGGTCAATGCGGTGGTGCTGTGCTCCGGCGGCGCGCTGGTCCTGCACTACCTGCTGCGCCTGGATTAAACGCGCCGCCCGAACGGGCGGCGCTTGCGCCAGATCGCCCTGGCGGCGCGAAAATCAAACGATTTCGCGTGTCTCCATGAACTGCAGCTTGGGGAAGCGCTCCTGCGTCAGGCGCAGGTTGACCATGCTGGGCGCCAGGTAGACGTGGTCGCCGGCGCCGTCGAGCGCCACATTGTGGCCCGCCTTCTCGATCAACTTCTCGATCTCCGCGGGGTCGCCCTTGAGCCAGCGCGCGGTGGCGCAGTCGTGCGACTCGAAGATCGCGTCGACACCGTACTCGTGCTCCAGGCGGTGCGCCACCACATCGAACTGGAGGATACCGACGGCGCCCAGCACCAGGTCGTTGGAGGCGATCGGGCGGAACATCTGCGTCGCGCCTTCCTCCGCCAGCTGCTGCAGGCCCTTTTGCAGCTGCTTGACCTTGAGCGGGTTGTTCAGCCGGGCGCGACGGAAGAACTCAGGCGCGAACGACGGGATGCCGGTGAACTTGAGCGCCTCGCCCTCGCTGAACGCATCGCCCAGCCGGATGGTGCCGTGGTTGGGCACGCCAATGATGTCGCCGGCGTAAGCCTCTTCGGTCGTATTGCGGTCCTGCGACATGAAGGTGATGGCGTTATTGATGGCCATGGTCTTGCCGGTGGACACATGCAGCACTTTCATGCCGCGCTCGAAGCGGCCCGAACAGACACGCACGAACGCGATGCGGTCGCGGTGGCGCGGGTCCATGTTGGCCTGGATCTTGAACACGAAGCCGGAGAACTTGGGCTCCTGCGGCTCTACCGCACGCGACTCTGCATTGCGGCCCTGCGGCGGCGGCGCCAGCTCGCACAAGGCGTCGAGCAGCGATTGCACGCCGAAGTTGTTGACGGCAGAGCCGAAGTACACCGGCGTCTGCTTGCCGCTGAGGAACGCGTCCTTGTCGAAGGCATGCGAGGCACCGCGCACGAGTTCGATCTCGATGCGCAGCTCTTCCGCCTGGGTGCCCAGCACGCGGTCCAGCTCCGGGTTGTCCAGGCCCTGGACCATGGCCGAGGTGCCCTTCTCGCCGTGCGGGTCGAACAGCTGCACGCGGTCGTCGATCAGGTGGTACACACCGCGGAAGGCCTTGCCCATGCCGATCGGCCAGGTCATCGGCGCGCACTGCATCTTCAGCACGTCCTCGATTTCGTCGAGCAGCTCGATGGGCGAGCGGCCTTCGCGGTCGAGCTTGTTGATGAAGGTGATGATGGGTGTGTCGCGCAGGCGGCAGACGTTGAGCAGCTTGATGGTCTGCGCTTCCACGCCGTTGACCGAGTCGATCACCATCACCGCGGAATCCACCGCGGTCAGCGTGCGGTAGGTGTCTTCGGAGAAGTCCTCGTGGCCCGGGGTGTCGAGCAGGTTGACGATGTTCTCGCGGTACGGGAACTGCATCACCGACGAGGTCACCGAGATGCCACGCTGCTTTTCCAGCTCCATCCAGTCGGAGGTGGCGTGGCGATCGGCCTTGCGCGCGCGCACTTCGCCCGCGACCTGGATGGCGCCACCGAACCACAGCAGTTTTTCGGTCAGGGTCGTCTTACCCGCGTCAGGGTGCGAAATGATGGCAAAGGTGCGACGACGCGCAATTTCGGATACGAGCGAGCTCACGGCAGTGGATTCGGCAAACAGAAGATGAAAAGGGGCCCGGGGCGCAGCGGACCGGCGCCAGGGGCCGGCGCGACCATCAGCTTGCGGTCGGAGGCCGGGCACTGCGGGCATGCACGAAGGGAATCGGGCGGTATTTTACCGGTTCGCGGGACCGGCCGCGCGCGGATCGGGCGGCGGGCTGATGCTTTGCCCCCGCAAACTGCCGAATTGCAGCGCGTATTGGCGGGTCAGCTCGGCACCGAAGAAGAAAATCTGTGCTGAATAGTACACCCACAACATCAGTGCGACCACGGAACCTGCAGCCCCATAGGATGAAGCCACGGCGCTATTGCCTAGGTAAAGGCCGATCAGCCGCTTGCCCACCGAGAACAGCAGTGCGGTGATGATGGCGCCCATGACCACGTCACGCCAGGCGATGCGGGCATTGGGCAGCATCTTGAAGATCACGGCGAACAGCAGGGTCACCACGCCAAACGAAAATGCCGTCGAAAGCACGTCCGCCACCGGCGCAAACCATGATTGCGTCCACATCTGACCCCAAAACCGGTCGACTACCGCCAACGCGGCATTGACGATCAACGACACCAGCAGCATGAAGGCCAGCACCAGCACCAGGCTGAACGAGAGCAAGCGGGCGCGCAGCAATTGCTGCCAGCCTGCACCCTGTGGCGCCGGTGTCTCCCAGATCTCGTCGAGGCTGCCTTTGAGTTCCGCGAAGGCGCTGGTGGCGCCGACAAACAAGATGCCGGTGGCAATGGCCGCGGCCAGCCTGCCACCTCCTGAGCGGTGCGTGGCGGCAAGGATTTCCTGGATGGCAGCCGCGCCCTGGGCACCAACGAGGCCGTCGATCTGGGCGAAGATCTCGCCCCGTGCCGCTTCCGCGCCAAAGAAGATGCCGGCAATCGAGATCACCAGCACCAGCACGGGCGCCAGCGAGAAGAGCATATAGAAGGACAGCGCCGCGCCTTTGCTGGCGGCTCGGTGCGCCAGCCATGCACTGACCGCGGCCAGCACCACCCTGGCCGTGCGCGTGGCGGTATGGCGATCGGGCAGCCAATGGCCGATGTCGCGAGCGCGTTGCCTGGGCGGCGTGCGGTCCATGGACTGGTCGGGGGAATCGGCTGGATTCAAGCGTGGATCCCGCTGTTGGTCGGGGGGCTAAAGGGTCCGGCGACCTGCCCTAGCCCCGGTCTTTGCTCAGGCCCCATATCAACGACACCGCGCACAGCACGAGGAAGATGATGAAGAGGATCTTGGCGAACTCGGCCGCCGCGGCGGAGATGCCGCCAAAGCCAAACACGGCCGCGATCATGGCGATGACGAAGAAAACCACGGCGTAGCGCAACATGATGGGACTCCAATGAAGCCTTCTCCCGTTTTGTTATCCGTTCCAAGGTTCATGATACAGCCCATCCCGCGCTTTGCCCAAGCCGCCCGGACGCGGCGCGCGCCCCGGTTCCGGCCCGTCCGGCCGGTGAACGGCTAGACTGGAAGACGGGCTGTGCGCCGTCTCGCAGCGGCTAATCGGCGCCACCGGAGCGGCTGGCCGCAAGCACTAGCCGTCCCGACACCGTCCTTCCGCACATCCCCTTTCGACAACCAGAAGGAGGCACCATGAACCGGAAAACCCTCCGCCGCCTTGGCACGGCCGTCTTCCTGGCGCTCGGCCTGCTCGCTGCTACGGGCTGCGAACGCAGCCAGCCGGGGCCCAAGCCGATCTCCGGTGCACTGGACGAGCAAGCCGCCGGCACCGCGCCGACACCCCTCGCGCCACCAGCCTCGCCCGTGCTGTCGGCCTGAGCGCCAACAGCTTCGCAACGACGCGCCCAGGCCAATGCCGCCGACACGGGCATCACGCTCCTGCAAGGCCGGAGCGTACCCGTTTCTGCGTACAGAGCCGCGCGCCGGCAAACGCGCGTAAAGCGGCGCAGACGGGGCGCAAGCGACCCGGGCCACCCGTCTTGCCGCCGGCGGGTGCCACACTTGCCGGCCCCCGCCCTGTTTCAGCAATGCAACCAGCACCGGCCTGCCCTAGCAGGCGCGCATAGTGCGTCGTCTTGCCCGACTCAGCATGGCCGCACGCCCGATTGGCAACCACTTTCATCCGGCGCCATCGGCAATGCCGTGTTACAGCGCTGCAACCAAAATGTTCTTCCTCTATCAGGGAACTTCCGCGCGCTCATGCGCACCACCCGCAAACCGTTGACAGCGCACGATTGCAGGGTATTGGCACGCTTGTCGCTCTGTTCGCCACAGGGAGACATAAAAAAATGACGCGACGAGTCCTACAACGCGGGAGTGAGTTCAGCCATGCGTCAGCCGCCAGCGCGAATGACGGCACGGAGGCGTTCGTATCGACTGGCGCGGCCTGCGCCATCGGTCTTGCAGCTTTTGTCGCCGCCCTTGCTTCCTTCTCCGCGATTGCAGACCCAGGCGATATCGTCATTCTGCGCAGCGTCGAGCCGCGTATTGCCTATCGCGGCATACCGCAGGGGGACATGCCGATAGCCGCCGCTGTCGAGCCGTTTCCGTCCGCACGCTTCCAGCAATCCACCGCCGCCGTCGCCAGCGACCTGACCGACAGCGATCTCGCTGCCGCGGTAGGCCGCAGTGCAGCCGTGTCCGGCGCCAGCCAGTCTGCCACCGGGCGGCTGGCCCTGGCGCCCAGCCAGATCGAGGGACTGGCTAATGGCAGCGGTGCCGGGAGCGTCTCGGGCGGCATCGCCGGCCAGGTCGCGCAGGCTACCGGCAACATGACTGGCGCCTTGATGCACGGATTGGCGCCGCTTGCGGTGGGAGGCCGGCCATGACCGGCGCCCACACCGCGCACGGCAACCACGCGGCCTGGCTTGCCGGCCTGATGCTTGCCTGCCTGCCGCTCCACGCGCAGGTCCAGGGCGCAGCCACCGACAACACCCGCATCGATGCCGGCGCGCTCACCGGCGTTGCCGGTCGCGCTGCCGTGAACCTGGCCGCGGGTAGCGGCAACGCGCAAAGCAACCAGGCCGCCATCGCGAATGGCAGCGCGGACGTGCAATCGCAGCAGCATGCCGGTGCAACCGCGAGCGCGACAAGCGCCGTCAGCCAGATCGGTGGCGGTGCCTTCGCCAATGGCAGCGGACTGCTTTCGGCAAACGTGGCCAGCGGCAACGGCAACGTGCAAATCAATGCGGCAGTGCTGGCGCCGGCCGCCAGCGTAAAGATCGAAGCCATCTCCGACGGCTTGCTAGCCGCGGAATCGGCCGGAGGAAGTCGCCCGGGTTCAGCGGGCCACGCAACGGGTCCGCGCGAGGCAGTCATCCAGCCAGATGCCTACCGCAACGCTACTGGCCTGGTGCAGCTGAACCAGACGGCAGGATCGGGGAATGTCTCGTCCAACGTTTTTGTGCTCCGTCCCCCGGCGGGCACTTTTTTCTAAGCAGGGAAGGAGAAAATCATGAGAACGAAAATCCTCGCCATCGCAGCGGGCATTGCGCTATCAACCAGCGCATTCGCGGGCGGCTTCAGTTATTTCGACCGGCCGGACGACGCCGATATCTACAGCCAGACAGCGATCAGCAACGACATCTATGTCCGTGGCTTCGGCTTTGCCTGGGGAGATATCCACTTCAGGTCCGAATCGGGCGCGGTGGTCAACAGCCAGCAAAGCGCGCGCGACAATAGCGTGCGTATCGGCCCGTCCACCAACAGCGCATTCGGCGGCGGCAACGCGCTAGTCAATGCGCAAGGCAACATCGGCGTGAACATATCCGCTGGCGCGGGCAACGGCCAGTCCAACCAGGCCGCTCTGGCCAGCATCGACGCGTCGGATGTCTTCGCCTCGGCGCAGGTGTTCTCGAGTCAGAAGACCGCGGATAACGGCATGCATACGGTCGGCGCCGCAAACAGCGCCAGCATGGGCGATAACATGCTGGCCGGGGCCAAGGGCAACGTCGGCGTGAACATCGCCGCGGGCGCCGGCAACCTGCAGAGCAACGCGCTGGCGGCCTCGGTCAATATGGGCAGCGGCGGCACCGGCCGCAACGGGGGAGACCCCGTCGGCGCGCTGGCCAAGGCCACCGCGTCCAATGACCAGACCACCTACGGCAATGACCTGTCGATGTGTGGCTGCAGGCCGAACAACGCCGCCACGCTCAACGGCGGCGCCCTGGCCAACGCAGTGGGCAACATCGGCGTGAATATCGCCGCCGGGGCCGGCAACGCGCAGAGCAACGGGCTCGCCATTTCCACGGCGACCCACTGAGCACTGCGGCAACAGCACGAACGCGGCAGGAGAGCCGGGACCCCGGGGGTCACCGGCTCAACCCGCCCAAGGGGGAGTGTCATGCGCGCGCTATTCCGCGTGGCCGGGGCATGCATGCTGCTAGCGGCGGCATTCGGTGCCAATGGCCAGAGCACGATGACGATCGACATCGACGGACAGCCGATGCTCAGGAAGCCCGTCAAGAGCATGCTCGAGATGCGCTACCAGAACATGATGCGCCAGCAGCTTGACTTCAGTTGCGGCGCGGCCGCGGTAGGCACGCTGTTGCGCTACGGCTACGGCTTTGACCTGGCGGAGCCCAGGATCGTCGAGGACATGCTGCGCATCTCCGACGCCGACACCGTGGTCAAGAACGGCTTTTCCATGCTCGACATGCGCAATTACGTCGAAACGCTGGGCTTGCGCGGGCGGGGGTTCCGCGTCGACTACAGCGCCCTGCGGCAACTCAAGATCCCGGTCATCACCTTGCTCGACGTCAACGGCTACCTGCATTTCGTGGTGGTGCGCAAGGCCATCGACGGACGCGTGTTCGTAGCCGATCCGGCACTGGGCAACCGCATCATCAAGGAGGAGGATTTCGCGGCGAACTGGAACGGGCTGGTGTTCGCCATCGTCGGTCGGCCGTTCGATCCGAACTCGCCGCTGCTCGATTTCGCCGCCCCCGCCTTGCGCGACCGGACCAACGCCGCGCTGGCCGGGGGCATGGTGCCCGCGGCGCTCGACTTTGGCCTGATACGGATGGACTACTTCTGACATGGGCACCGCACAGCGCCTCCTCTGCCTGAGCTGCTCCGCCGGCATGGCGCTGGTCACGCCAACGCTTGCGCTGGCATCCACGGCGGCTGACGATGCCAGCGACGTGATGGCATCGCCAGCAATGGCGGAACTCGTCTCCGATGCGGAGATGGCCGGCGTGCGCGGCAAGTACCTGGGCGCGAGCCTGGTCAGCGGCTTTGTGGTGGAAATGGTTTCGCGCTGGCAGAACGATACGGCGATTGCCACGGCAACTGCCCGCGTCGCCGCCGCCAACCTCGCCACCAGCAACGCGGTGGCGCAGGCCACGGCGAGCTTGTCGGCCCACGTCCAGAGCCTTGCCCCGGGCAATGTGCAAGGCAATGGCGGCACGGCCAGCTCCGCGGTGCAGGTGGCGGGTGTAGGCCAGGTCGCGCAGATCGCCGGCGATGGCAATTCGGCCAGCAACGTCAGCACCATCACGACCCAGACCACACCCATCGCGGCGGCGCCCACGACGAATGTGGCAGGCAACAACCCGGCAGCACAAGTGGCACACGGCAACGGCATCACCGCTAGCGCCACGGTCGCGCCAGGCGGCGGCGTGTCGCTGGCCATCCAGTCGGCCGCGGGCAGCGCCACGCAAAATGCGCAAGGCGGCAGCCTGATGCAGACAGCACGCATCACGGGCGACGCGCAGCAAGTACTCAACCTCACCAACATTACGCTGCAGGTGCAGCAACTGACGATCCGGCAACTGACGCAAACCAGCATGCGGGACGCACTAGCGGCGATCGCAACGATGCGACGATAATCCAGCATGCGCAGGGCTGGCGCACCCGCTTCGCGCCCATTCAGATTTCCGGGGGGAAAGATGAAGACCGAACTCGCTCTGATGGGTACCCTGGCGGGTACGCTGATCTCGGCTGGCGCGTGGGCGCAGGTCAGCGCCCAGCCCAGCGCCGACGAGCGGATCGAACGGCTGACAAAACTGGTCGAGCAGCAAGACAAGACCATCAAGGCTCTCGAACAGCGCCTGAACGATCTGGAAATGGTCGGGGCGCGCGGGCGGGGGGTAGTAGCAGGAACGGGGAGCAGTGCCAACGGGAACGCCGGTGGCGGGATGACCGCCGCCGGTGTTCCCTCCTTGGCACAAAGCGCAAGCCCTGCCGCGGGCGGCACGGCCACCGCAACGCCCGCCGGCGACACGCCGGTGGTGGGTTCGGATGCGCGCGAGACACAGCAACAGGCGCGCGTGCAAAGCAAGGACCTGGTCTACCAGAGCGAGCATGCGCCACTGTTCGAGCGGCGCCTGACCATCGACAGCGGCTTCATCTACAGCTACTACGACCGGCGCGCGCTGTCGCTGTCCGGCTTCCTGGCGCTGGACGCCATCTTCCTCGGCACCATCAACCTCAACCAGACCAAGTCGCACACGCTCACGTACGACACGATCGCACGCTACGGCCTGTCCGACCGCCTGTCGATGGACTTCGATCTGCCGGTGATGTACCGCAACACCAACTTCATCTCCGGCGGCGCGGGCGGCTCCGCCTCGAGCCTGTCCGATGCCACGCTGAGCACGACGGCGCTGGGCGATATCAGCATGGGCCTGTACTACCAGTTCCTGCGCGAGAGCGGCGCCGCGCCCGATGTGGTCGGCAGCATCCGCGTGCGCGCGCCCACCGGGCGCTCGCCGTTCGGCATCAAGCTGGTCTCGGCGGATCCCAATAACAACAACCTGAACATCGCCGACCAGTTGCCCACGGGCAACGGCGTATGGGCCGTGACGGCCGGGTTGTCGCTGCTCAAGACCTATGACCCCGTGGTGTTGTTTGTCAATGCCAGCTACACCTACAACATCAAGCGCTCGGTGAGCGATATCTCCTCGGTGCAGGGACAAGTCACGCCGGCCGACGTGAAACTGGGCGACACCATCGGCTTCGGCGGCGGCCTGGCGCTCGCGCTCAACGACCGCACGTCGATGTCGATGGCCTTCAATGCCGCCATCTCATCGAGCACGCAGGTCACCAGCGCGGGCGTCACGCAGACCGTGATCGGCAGCCGGGCCAACGTGGCCACCATGACATTCGGCTTCAATCACGTGATCACCAAAGGCTTGTCGGTGAGCACCGCAATCGGCATCGGTCTCACCCCGGATGCGCCGAACTACACGGTGACGCTGCGTTTTCCCTATACGTTCTGAGCGCCCCCCCGGGCCGCACAAGAAAAGCGGGCCGTAGCCCGCTGTGTTGTGCGGTGCCGGCCGGCTATTCGCCGGCGCCGGGATGCGCTTCGATCCGGATATTGTGCTTGTGCATCAGCCGGTACAAGGTGACACGCGAGACGTTGAGCTCGCGCGCGGCGGGTACTACGTGGAAGCCGTGGCTCGCCATCACGGTACGGATCGCCTCGCGTTCCGCCTCCTCGCGGATCGCGTCCAGGGTCTTGCGTGGCGAATCGCTGCCGCCGTGCAATTGCAGGTCCTCCGCGGTGATCTTGCGGTTATCGGTCATCACGATCGCGCGCCGTACCCGGTTGATCAGTTCGCGCACGTTGCCCGGCCATTCGTATTGCATCATGGCCTGGGTGGCGCATGGCGAGAATCCGCGAATGCGCCGATGCGCCTCGTGGCCATGCTCGGCAAGCACCGAGTTGGCCAGCAGCAGGATGTCCTCCCCGCGCTCGCGTAGTGGCGGGATCGACAAGGTCAGAACACATAGCCGGTGGAACAGGTCGGCACGGAAGCGTCCGTCAGACTGCGCCGCCACCAGGTCCACGTGCGTCGCCGAGATGATGCGCAGATCCAGCGGGATCGACTGGTGCCCGCCAAGCCGGGTGATGGTGCCTTGCTGCAAGAAGCGCAACAGGGCTACCTGGCTTTCCAGCGGCAGGTCGCCGATTTCATCGAGAAACAGCGTGCCGCCCTGCGCCTGTTCGATCCAGCCGATCTTGCGCTGGTTGGCCCCGGTGAACGCCCCCTTTTCATAGCCGAACAACTCGGATTGCACCAGGTGCGGGGGAATGGCGCCACAGTTGATCGCCACGAACGGACCTTTGCGCCGGCTCGAGGCTTCATGGATGGCTTGCGCCGCCAACTCCTTGCCGGTGCCGGACTCGCCGGAGATAAAGACGGGCGCCTCGTTGTGGGCGACCTTGGCGAGCGAGCGGAACATGCTGCGCATCGCCGCGCACTCGCCAATCATGGGGCCGTGGCCGATCAGTTCGTGGCTGCGCGCGCCATGCAGGCAGGCCATGCCGTGGGCATGTTTCAGCGTGTAGAGCAGTTCGCTGAACGAAAACGGCGTGCGCACGTAGTCCACGCAGTAGTCGCGTATCAGCCGCCTCACGCGTTCGTCCTCCAGCATGCGCGACGACGTGATCGCCACCCACATCACGTGCAGGTATTGCAGGCTCTGCTCGAGCTGCATCAACTCGGCATCGCTGTATTCCGTCTCGAGATCGAGCACGCCAGCCATTGGCGCGCTGCCTCGTACCACCCGGCTAAGGTCCCGGATCTGCTGGATGTGGCGAATCTCCCAGCCGGAGCCGAACTGGGCCGGATCAAATCCATAGGGTTCGTGGCGAGATACGACCAACACCTGTGCGGTGCGTGTCGCCGCCTTGCACAGTCGGTCCATAACGTTCTCCCTGACGTTGAGCATCTTGACTACTCCGGCTTGCACCGCGGTCCCGCTCTCGTGCGGGCTCCGTGTGCGGTCAAGCTGAGTCGGTTGGGGGAGATCCCCCACGCGCAACGTCGGCATTACGGCCTGGACAAACTGCGGGACTGCTCGCCAAGAATGGCGCTGTGGTCGCTACCGGCATGGAGCTGGTCGCGAATACGTCGGCGCACCTGGTCTTTTTCGCGCATCAACTCAGCGCGCGGTGCTTCAGGCGATTGGCCGGAATACCGGTAATAGAGTGCCTTGTAGGTCAGCTGGCTGAGAATCCATTCCTGCAGCAGCGCGCGCTGGCGGGACAACTCGCCATCCATCGATTGTTGTCGCTGCAGTAGCTGTTCAATCGCTGCACGCGCGTAGGCCGGCAACGTCTGTTCCTGGCTCAGGAACGCTTCGACGATACTGGCGGCAGGTTCGCCGCGCTCGCTGGCGCGGCTTCGGTGCGGTGCCTCGGCTGCGGCTTCTCCCAAAGCCGCCCAGGCACGGTGAATGGAAAGACTAGCAGACTCGCTGATGGGCCCCATGGCGGGTCGCCGGATTTCTCCTGCAGTCATGATTGATCCCCGTTGAACAACACCCCCGGCACTACACGTTCGCGATTACCACTTTTGTTTAGTCTTATTGTTTGCTTTTGTCGGGCGGGCGTGTCTCCGCTCGCTCCTTTCGTGGTGGCGAAGCCATCTTGGCGATGGTCTGCTCATTCAGTCCTTGCCCTCTTGCTTGAGATGGACTTGTTGTATCGCTACTGCAGGCCTGAAGACGCTGAGTCAACTGGCGCAGCCCCGGAATGCCGGAGTCAAGAAGGGGCGCCTTGAAGCGCCCCGCAATCTGCCACGCCTCTAGTTCAGTGCATTTGGGCCAGTTTGTCCAGCCCTCAGTATGGGTACTCAGCCGAATATCATCCTTTAGTATGAGCGCCTTGGCGCACACAATCTGCCACGCGAGGTAATTGGTCACTTACATTCCGCGCAGAAATGGGTACGCGAATTTTGTCCCGGGGGTACGCGCCGGCTACGCAGAAACGGGTACGCCGCCGATTCGAAGGGCAGGCGGGAGGCCCACGCCCGGCCACGCAGAAACAGGTACGCTTTTCTCGTCACCCGGCCCAGTTCCACCAGTGCGCACGGCATGCGACTGGACACGTAAAGCAGGGCCGGCACGGTTGAGACGACACCAGCGGCGTATAGGATTCATCTGAAGAACGTGATGATCCGACCGTGGCTCGCAGTGGATCCAGGCAGACATCCAGAATGACCCTACCTTGACGCTGGCGCTAATCCGCCGTATAAACCCCGCTAGATTCAAGCGACGAGGCAACAGCACATTCGTTAGCCACCGTCATGGTACTTCCGTTGTCCATGGTGTCCTTTCCTTGAGTTGCTTTGCTCGGATATGCGTGAGCTATCCGTTTCTTTTAAATTTTTCCCAGGAAAAGCAATACCATGCAAACCGGTATCGTTAAATGGTTCAACGACGCCAAGGGCTTCGGTTTCATCAAGCCGGACGCTGGCGGTGACGATCTCTTCGCGCACTTCTCTGAAATCCGCTCCGACGGTTTCAAGTCGCTGCAGGAAAACCAACGCGTGTCGTTCGAAGTCAAGAACGGCCCGAAGGGCCTGCAAGCTGCGAACATCACGCCGCTGTAAGCAGTAGACTGCCACCCCACTAGGGGTGCGCCCAGTCAGGAAAACCCCGCCTCTCGAGGCGGGGTTTTTTTTTGTCCAGCAATCCCTCCCGGCCTCGCCCGGATCCCGCTGCGCGGCGGGATCGCCACAGGAACGGCGCCACTGTTCTCACCTGGCAATGCCGTCGGTCAAGGCGCCCGTAGAGCACGCAGAAACGGGTACGCACCGATCTCAGCGGCCAGTCCGATTCCGGAATGCCTCCGGATCCCCACGCAGAAATGGGTACGCCGCATCTCCGGCGTCGCCATTTCCTAGTCCGCAACCGCCTCTCCTAAAGCCAGGCGGCGATCAAGGCACGCAGAAATGGGTACGCAAGGCGTAAAAGTCCACCGTGCGCTGGAATCCGAGCGCAGGGAGCATCTCCACTGGCATCGCGCAAGGGGTTGACTGACGCAATATCACAACGCAGAAACGGGTACGCCCCGTTTTTTTTCTTCCCGCTGCCCAGACAGCTCAAACGCCTGAAATTGCGCAGAAACGGGTACGCCTAAGACCCCGGATCGGGTTTTCTGGCACTCAGCAGGCGCCCTCATGCGGCCCCTCGACCGTATTCCACAACCTCCTCCCCTCCCAAAGTCCTTGTCCAAGGGCGACTTGGCTCTTCTCTCGCAGAAATGGGTACGCGTAGCCCCCTTTCCAGCCTGGTCGTGGCCGCAGAAACGGGTACGCACAACTGACGGGTGCCCGCGGCGTACGACCGCATCAGCACAAGCCTCACCGGGAACACGCGCAGAAACAGGTACGCCCACAAAAATCCTTTTGCTGATTCGCTATTCGTGAGTGCAAGCACTCGCTTTCAATATGAATGTTGTGTATAATGGAAAGCAGGAAATTCTGCACTTGCCGGAACCGGCTCCGAGGACGCAGAAACGGGTACGCGCGCTGGAAAACGAGGTCGCAGGGAGTTCGCAGAAACGGGTACGCTTTGGGCGCGAGGTGATTCGGAACGCGGGTTCGCAGAATTGGGTACGCCGCAGAAACGGGTACGTTTCAGGATAGCGAACCCTGAAAAGCGGGTTTTCAAATGCCGTAGCGCAGAATTGGGTACGCAAATGGAACAGCGGGGGCACTCGCTACGCAGAATTGGGTACGCAAGGCGACGGGGCCGGCCTTGGTAAACCTGGGTGCGTACCAAATTCTGCGGGGATAACTGCTCCGGAAAACCGGTTTACGCGGTATACGTGGCAAAAAACGCTCGGCTTACGCAGAAACAGGTACGCTGTTGGTGCCTCCGGCTGTGGAAAAGCCTGTGGGAACAGGGAGTTATCCACGCAGAAACCGGTTCGGGCTTTGCGCTGAAACGGGTTCGGTATACCGCAGAATCTGGTACAGCACTTCGCAGAATCGAGTACGGTTTCACGCAGAATCGGGTTCGCTGAGGGTGTTTTTCCTCATAAGAATCAAGGTACTGGGTCTCCCGTATACGGTTTACAAGTAGTTAACCCATACTCTTAACGTTTACCGGTAGCTGATGGCTGGCCTTCCGTGGACAACCCTTCGGGATTGCCCACCGCAGTCCACCATGCAATCAGCCATGAGACGCACCACACCCAAAACACGCGGCATTGCAGGAAATTCGTCTACCGAACCCGTTTCTGCGTGACAAGGCGGATTGCTTCGCGTAAAAAGTCGTGTATTCCGAAGCACGCAAATATGCCCATCAAACGCAGCCAGACCATCCTTGGGTCTCGCGGTCCAGCAGATATGGACAGTGAGCCCTCCCAGAT